>NZ_JBJDPY010000028.1:0-64231 GCF_044903205.1 Streptomyces sp. NPDC029674 | reverse complement strand
TGTTGATCCCCGCCCCCCCCCCCCCCCCCCCCCCCCCCCCCCCCCCCCCCCGCGCCCCCCCCCCCGCCCGCGACGAGACGCAGGATGCGGGCCTCCTGCGCGCTCAGGGCCGGGTGGGCGAGCTCCTCCCCCGCGCCGTCGGCGCCGGCCGCCGCGTCGTTGCCCGGGGTCTCCGCCCGCTCCTCCGCGACGCGCAGCGTCACGAGCAGGGGCGGTGTGTCCGCCAGCGGGTCGGTGACGGGTTCGACGGTGACCTGCCCGTGGCGGGCCGTTCCCCGTGCCGTCCAGCTCACTTCGACCGGGTAGCGGGACCTGCGGCCGGAGCGCATGGCCTCGTCGAGTTTGCGGAGCTGCTGCCTGTTGGTGGGGGTGAGCAGGTCGAGCAGGAGCTTGTTCGCCAGCCGGCCCGGCTGGAGGCCCAGCGCCGTGGCGAAGGCGGGGTTGGCGACGGAGACGAGTCCGCCCGTGCTGGCGATGGCGGTCGGTACGGGGGAACGGTCCAGCAGGGTGAGGAAGCGGCCGCGCCAGACCGCCGCGTCCGCCTCCCGCGCCGCGCTTTCCGGCTTCGCCCCGCTTTTCGGCTTCGCCCCGCCTACCGGCTTCGCCCCGCCTTCCGGCTTCGCCGCCCGCACTCGCTCCACCTCCTGCACACCCCTCTTCGTCTTGTCGGTGGCCTCGGCCGCCGCACACTTCGTCGCTCGGCGCGCAAGCGGCGGGGCGGAAAAGACCCCTACAAGATTATGTAGTTCTCGCGCGGGGGTGCCGTCCGGGGGAGGCCACCGTGGACGTGGCGCCCCGCTTTCCGGGCGCTCAACTCCCCCGCGTACATGGGAAGAGGCACTGCCCGATGAGCGAAGAACACCCCGTCGAGATCTGCGGTCTCCGGGACCATCCGGACCTCGTACTGCCCACCGTCGACGTGACGGCGGCCGGGCCGACCAGCACGCCGGTCCAGCAGTCCGTGGAGCTCGCGCGGCGGCACGGTCCCTTCTACGTCCGCCGGTACCACGGGCGCGAGACCGTCTGGGTCAGCTCGCTGGAGCTGGTCGAGGAACTGTCCGACGAGACGCGGTTCGCCAAGGGCGTCGGACCGGCCCTGGAGAACGTCCGCGGGATCGCCGGTGACGGCCTGTTCACGGCGTACGACGAGGAGCCCAACTGGGCCAAGGCGCACGACATCCTGCTGCCCGCCTTCGCCATGAACTCGATGCGGACGTACCACCCGCACATGCTGCGCGTGGCCCGGCGCCTCATCGCCTCCTGGGACGCCCGGTGCGCGCCGGGCGCGGCCGGGTCCACGCCGGTGGAGGTCTCCGAGGACATGACCAGGATGACGCTGGACACCATCGGCCTGTCCGGCTTCGGCTACGACTTCGAGTCGTTCGGCCGCACCGATCCGCACCCCTTCGTGCAGGCACTCGTACGGGGCCTGGCGCACAGTCAGGCGAAGCTGACGCGGGACCCCGCGGGCGACTACGCCGCCGACGACGCGGCGTTCGAGGCCGACGCCGCCTTCCTCGCCCGCGTCGTCGACGAGGTGATCGAGGCCCGCAAGGCGTCGGGCGACACCTCCGCCGACGACCTGCTCGGTCTGATGCTCAACTCGCCGCACCCGGAGAGCGGGGAGACCCTGGACGAGGCGAACATCCGCAACCAGGTCATCACGTTCCTGATCGCCGGACACGAGACGACCTCCGGCACCCTCTCCTTCGCCCTTCACTACCTCCTGAAGAACCCGGCGGTCCTGCACCTCGCGCAGGCCGAGGTCGACGCTCTGTGGGGCGACGATCCCGACCCCGAGCCGACGTACGAGGACGTGGGCAGGCTGCGTTACGTACGACAGGTCCTCAACGAGGCGCTCCGGCTGTGGCCCACCGCTCCCGCGTTCCAGCGCCGGGCCCGCGCCGACACCGTCATCGGCGGGCGCCATCCGGTCAAGGCGGGCCAGTACGTGGTGGTGCTCACCCCGATGCTGCACCGGGACCCGGTCTGGGGCGACAACGTCGAGGAGTTCGACCCCGAGCGGTTCGCCCCCGAGGTGGAGGCGGCCCGCTCCCCGCACGCGTACAAGCCGTTCGGAACGGGTGAACGGGCCTGCATCGGGCGGCAGTTCGCGCTGCACGAGGCGACCATGCTGCTCGGCATGCTGGTGCACCGGTACCGGTTCGTCGACCACGCCGACTACCGCCTGAAGGTCAAGGAGACCCTCACCCTGAAGCCCGACGGCTTCACCATGACGCTGGTTCCGCGCACGCCCGAGGACCGCGCACGCAACCGGTCGGCCGCCGCCGGGTGGACCACGGTCGGCGGAGCATCCGGAGCCGGGTCCGGGCCCACCGGTACGGAGGGCGAGAGCGGCCTGCCCGCCCGGGCCCTGCCCGGCACCGCCCTCACGCTGCTGCACGGCTCCAACTTCGGCACGTGCCGCGAGTACGCCGAACAGCTCGGCGAGATGGCCACCGGCCTGGGCTTCGACGTGCGCGTCGCGCCGCTCGACGAAGCCGCCGACGCGCTGCCCGCCGGCTCCCCCGTGGTGATCGTCGCCGCCTCCTACAACGGCCGGCCCACCGACGACGCGGGCGAGTTCGTCTCCTGGCTGACCAGGGCTGCGCCGGACGCCGCCGACGGCGTGCGCTACGCGGTCCTCGGTGTCGGCGACCGCAACTGGGCGGCGACGTACCAGCGGGTGCCGACCCTCATCGACGACCGTCTCGCGGCGTCGGGCGGGAGCCGCCTCCTGGCGCGCGCCGAGGCCGACGCCTCCGGGGACCTCGCCGGATCGGTACGGCGTTTCACCGCGGCGCTCCGGCACGCCCTGCTGCGGGAGTACGGGGACCCGGAGAGCGTGGGGGCCGCCGCCGACGCCACGGCTCCGGTCAGGGTCTACGACGTCGTGGAGGTATCCGGTGAACCGCTGGACGCGCTGGACGCCCGGCACGGCACGGTGCCGATGACCGTGACGGAGACCGCCGACCTCGCCGACCCGTCCCACCCGCTCGCCCGCCCGAAGCGGTTCCTGCGCGTGGCGCTTCCTGACGGGGTGACCTACCGCACCGCCGACCACCTGTCCGTGCTGCCGGTCAACGACCCCGACCTGGTGGAGCGCGCGGCGTCACTGTTCGGCGTCGACCCGGACGCCGTCCTCAACATCCGGGCGCACCGGCCCGGCCGGTCGACCCTGCCGCTCGACCGGCCCGTCGCCGTCCGTGAACTCCTCGGCCGTTACGTCGAGTTGCGGGACGCGCCGACCGCCGCGCAGGTCGCCCTGCTCGCCGAGCACAACCCGTGCCCGCCGGAGCGAGCCTCTCTGAAACAACTGGCCGCTGATCCCGGGGCGTTGGCCGCGCGGCAGGGCGGCGTCCTCGACCTGATCGACGACCATCCGGCGCTGTGCGGCCGGCTCCCCTGGGCCGTCCTGCTCGAACTGCTGCCGCCGGTGCGGCCCCGCCACTACTCGATCTCGTCCTCACCCGCCGCCGCGCCGGGCCATGCCGACCTGATGGTCTCGCTCCTGTCGGCACCGGACCGCTCCGGCCGCGGGACGTTCCGCGGCACCGGTTCGTCGTACCTGCACGGCCTGCGGCCCGGCGACACGCTCCACGCGCGCGTGCAGCCCTGCCGCGACGCCTTCCGGATCCCCGCCGACGCGGCGACCCCGGTCATCATGGTCGGCGCGGGCACGGGTCTCGCCCCGTTCCGGGGAGCCATCGCCGACCGCCTGGAACTCCTGCGGAGCGGCGCCCGGCTCGCGCCCGCCCTCTGCTACTTCGGCTGCGACCACCCGGACGTCGACTACCTGCACCGCGCGGAACTCGAAGCCGCGGAACACGCGGGGGCGGTGTCCATGCGGCCGACGTACTCCAAGGCTCCCGAGAACGACCTCCTCTTCGTCCAGCACCGGATCGCGGCCGAGGCCGACGAGCTCTGGGACCTCCTGGAGTCCGGCGCCCGTGTCTACGTCTGCGGCGACGGCGCCCGCATGGCACCCGGTGTCCGCGAGGCCTTCCAGCACCTGCGCACGAAGCACGCGGGCGGTGACGCCTCGGAGGCGGAGGCGTGGTGGCGGGAGCTGGTCGCCGAGGGACGGTATGTGGAGGACGTGTATGTGAGCGCCTGAGATGTCCCGCCCTCAGCTCTCCAGCTCTCCGCCTCAGCTCTCCGCCTTCGGTGACTTCGTCAGGGACCACTCACCGACGTCGTCGGAGAAACCACTGTTCATGGAGAACTGCAGTTGCTCGGGCCGGGCGTCGGTCGGCAGCTCGAAGGTGATGAATCCGAGAGCGGTGTCGTCGGGCGAGATGGACACGATCGCGGGGAAGGACGCACCGGCATTCGTCTCGGCGACCAGCTCGGCGTCGAAGCGCTGGCCGTCCGTGTCAACCAGCGCCGCGCCATTGGTGGGGGAATCCTTGTACGGCGCCGTGCCCGTGTTCTCCAGCCGGAACTGCACGGCGACGTAGCGGTTGCCGGGGTCGGGCGCCAGGAACTCGTTCGTGGTGCGCGCCGGGTCCACGACCTTCACGGCGGTGACGTCGAGCCGCTCACCGCCGCTGATCCCCGTGAGGGAGAGCGTGGACCCGATACCGGGCTCGAGGGGAAGGTGCGGGCCGTCCAAGTGGCGGTCCGCACCGGACAGGCTGATCGCGGTCTCCGGCGAGGCGGCGCCCGCGACCTGCGGCCCGGTGGCACCGGCCGCCAGGACGGCGATCGTGCCGAGTACCACCGCGGGTACCCGACGCATTACCCGACGCATCTGTTCCTCCTCGGGACCGACCCCCGAGTCACCTTCTCTTCCTCACGATCCTCCGTTTGCGCACGAGTGCCAACCGCTGCACGATACGCACCGCACACACGCCCGTGTGCCTACCGGCTGACACTTCCGAGCCACAGCACGTCACGCGCCCGCGTCATCGCCACGAAGAGCTGGCTGCGTGTGAGTTCCGCGTGCTCCCGGGCCGTTTCGGGCGCGTCCGTGGTGCCGGAGGCGTCGGCCCCGTGCTGGGGCAGGTACACGCGCTTGAACTCCAGGCCCTTGGCCCTGCGGTACGTGCCGAGTTTGACCGCCTCCACCGGCCGGCCGTCGTAGTGCTCCAGCGGGCAGACCGCGATGTTCGCGCGGGCGAGCAGGCGCTGATAGTGGTCGATGGCCCGCTTCGAGGGGCACAGCACCGCGGCGTCGGCCCGTTCGGCGGCGGTCAGGGCGCCGAGGGCGTCCAGCAGCGCCCGGTCGTGGTCGGCGACGGTGGGTTCCGTGACGCGTACGACCTGGCCGTCGTGGTAGGTGAGGTCGACGTCCCTGCGGCCCGGTGTGCGCAGGCCGTCGATGTCGTCGAAGGCGTCGTCGGCGACGACCGCGAGTGCGGTGTCGAGGATCTGCTTGCTGTTGCGGTAGTTGGTGCGCAGCACCTGTCCGCGGTCGCCGCGGATGTCGATGTCCGCGTCGGTGAGGCGGAAACCTCCCGGGTAGACGGCCTGTTGCCCGTCGCCGACGAGGAGAAGGCCGTTGGGGGCGTCGCCGACCAGCGCGTGCAGGAGACGCACTCCGACGAGGGTGAGGTCCTGGACCTCGTCCACGATCACGGCCGCGTACCGGCGAGGGCTGGTGGGCCGTGCCGCCTCCGCCAGCGCGAGGGAGAGGACGTCGTTGAAGTCGTGCACGCCCCGCTCGGTGCGCAGCGACTCGTACGCCTCGTAGAGATCCCACACCGCCTGCCGGTGCGGTCGGCGAAGGATCGCCCTGCGGCGGCGCCGGGGCACGACGGCGTACTCCTCGAAGGTGGTGATGGAGCGGCCCTTGATGACGTGGTGGATCTCGTCCCGCCAGTAGGTGGGCGCCGGGTCGATCTCCGCCAGCCTGCTGTCGCGTCCGACGTGCTTCCAGGCGAGGCTGAAAGCGGTCTCGGCCTTGTCCTTGTGCAGGCGCACCGGTACGCCGCGCTCCTGCAGGAACTCCTGCGCCCAGGAGTGCAGGCTGCGGAAGTCCACCCGGTCCGCGACCGCCGGGGACATGCTCTTGAGGAAGGTGGCCTGCACCCGGGGCAGGTTGTTGGCGAAGGTGACGTACAGGATCCGGCCGCCGGTGCGGCGGGCGAGGTGGGCCGCGCGGTGCAGGCCGACGACCGTCTTGCCGGTGCCGGCGGGACCGCTGATGCGGGCGGGGCCCGTCCAGTTGCGGCGGACCAGGGCGATCTGGTCGGGGTGGAGGAAGGTCATCCACTGCTCGATCGGGGCGTGCAACGCCCCCTCCAGCGCCGCGTCCCGCAGCCCTTCGAGGTCGAAGAGGCCGTCGGGCTCGGCCTGTCGGGGTGGTGCCGGGGTGGTGGAGGGCGACCGGCCGACCGTCGATCCCTCGTAGTGCGGGAAGACGCGTTCCAGGTGGTCGGCGATGGCGCGGACCGACTCGGTGCGGAGCCGGTGGCGCTCCGCGAGCAGTGCGGGCCCGACCTCGTGCTCGCCGAGGAGCCGTATCCTGCCGAGTTCGGCGTCGAGCCGCCTGCCCGCGAAGACCATGAGCGGCTGGACCGCCACGGGGGACATGCCGAGCGACGCCACCGCGCCTTCGGCGGCCTTGGTGACGGCCAGGAGTCTGGCGGCGTGCTCGTCGCGCGGCTCGCCTCCGGCTCTCAGCCTGCCGTCCGCGGTCTCCGGGGCGGAGCGCCAGTTCTTGACGTCGATGACGAAGACACCGCCGGGCCCCACCAGCAGCATGTCCACGTTGGCGGTGCGCGTGCCGGGCCAGCGGCGGTCCACCAGCAGCCGCCAGCCGCGCTCCGTCAGCACCAACAGCTGGGCGGCGACGCGGCGTTCGCCCTCGCTCGCCGCCTCCCACCGGTGTGCCTGACTGCGGGCGGCCTGCCACTGTTCGCGCAGCAGCCGCTCTTGGCGCCGCGCCTCCTGCGCCCGCCGTGACGCCGACCAGCCTCCCGCCATGCCCTGCCCCCCTCGTACGCGGAGTGACGATCATAGGACCGTCCGCGACCGGAGCGGCAGGGCTCAGCCCCGGTACGTCTCCAGGAGCCGCAGCCACACCTCGCTGATCGTCGGATACGCGGGGACCGCGTGCCACAGCCGGTTCAGGGGGATCTCGCCCGCGACCGCCATCGTCGCCGAGTGGATGAGCTCGCCGACTCCGGGGCCGACGAACGTGACGCCGAGGAGGATCTCGCGGTCCAGGTCGACGACCATGCGGGCGCGGCCGCGGTAGCCGTCGGCGTAGAGGCCTGCGCCCGCGACGCCCGACATGTCGTAGTCGACGGCCCGGACGCGGTGGCCCGCGGATTCCGCTTCCGCGAGGGTGAGGCCCGCGGAGGCCGCCTCGGGGTCGGTGAAGACGACCTGCGGGACGGCGGCGTGGTCGGCGGTGGCGGAGTGGGCGCCCCAGCGGTCGGTTTCCAGGAGCGGGACGCCCTGGGCGCGGGCGGCGATGGCGGCGCCCGCGATGCGGGCCTGGTACTTGCCCTGGTGGGTGAGGAGCGCGCGGTGGTTGGCGTCGCCGACCGCGTACAGCCAGTCGCTGCCCTCCACGCGCAGGCTCTCGTCGACGGGCAGCCAGGAGCCGGGCTCCAGGCCTACGGTTTCCAGGCCGATGTCGTCCGTGCGGGGGGCGCGGCCGGTGGCGAAGAGAATCTCGTCGGCCTGGAGCGTGGAGCCGTCGTCCAGGGTGGCGGTCACCGTGCCGTTCTCGCGCTTGACGGCGGTGACCGAGACACCGGAGCGAACCTCGGCGCCCGCCTCCGTGAGCGCCTCCTGCACCAGCTCGCCCGCGAACGGCTCCATGCGCGGCAGCAGGCCGCCGCCCCGCACCAGCACCGTCACCCTCGATCCGAGCGCCTGCCACGCGGTGGCCATCTCGACGGCGACGACGCCACCGCCCACGACCAGGAGGCGGCCGGGCACGTGGTCGGCGGCGGTGGCCTCACGGCTCGTCCAGGGTTTGATCTCGGCGAGGCCCGGCAGGTCGGGCAGGGCCGCACGGGTGCCGGTGCAGACGGCGACGGCGTGGCGGGCCTGGAGCGTGTGCTCCGTGCCGTCCGTGCCGGTGACCGTCACCTTGCGGGGGCCCGCGAGGCGGCCGTGGCCCCGGTAGAGGTCGACTCCGATGCCGTCCAGCCAGCCGACCTGGCCGTCGTCCTTCCAGTGCGAGGTGTAGTCGTCACGGTGGGCGAGGACGGCGGTCGCGTCCAGGGGGCCCTGCACGGACTGGCGGAGGCCCGGGACGCGGCGGGCGTCGGCGCGGGCGATCACGGGGCGCAGCAGGGCCTTGCTGGGCATGCACGCCCAGTAGGAGCATTCACCCCCGACCAGTTCGCTCTCCACGATCGCGGCGCCGAGGCCGGCGGCGCGGGCCCGGTCCGCCACGTTCTCCCCCACGGGACCTGCTCCGATGACTACTACGTCGTACGTGATGGCATCCGTCATGAGGACAGTCTGTCGGCAGGTGTGCGCCGTGGCCACACGGGTACGCGCGCGGAACACGCCCATGTACGCACGGCACCGTCCGCGCATGCGCCGGGCGGAATACGTTCGCACCATCGGCCGTTGTGCACAGCGGCTACGCCCGACAGCAGGAAGTAGGGAACACCATGAGCAGCGCGACAGTGGAGCTCACCAAGGAGAACTTCGACCAGACGGTCACGGACAACGGATTCGTTCTGATCGATTTCTGGGCTGACTGGTGCGGGCCGTGCAAGCAGTTCGCCCCCGTCTACGAGCGGGCCGCCGAGGCCAATCCCGACCTGGTCTTCGCCAAGGTCGACACGGAGGCCCAGCCCGAGCTGGCGCAGGCCTTCGACATCCAGTCCATTCCGACGCTGATGATCGTCCGCGATCAGGTGGCGGTGTTCGCCCAGCCGGGCGCGCTGCCCGAGGCCGCCCTGACCGACGTCATCGGCCAGGCCAGGAACCTGGACATGGACGACGTGCGCCGGCAGGTCGCCGAGGAGCAGGCCAAGCAGCAGGAGCAGTGAGCGGAGAGCGGGACGGGCAACCGCAGGGGCGGTAGCCGTCAGCTGGACTCGCGGTGCACGACGTCGGCCCCGAGCACGTCGTGCACCTCGGGTTCGGTGCCGGGGTCGCGCACGACTCGGTCGACGAGTTCGGCGAGGCCGCGGCCCGACGGCAGCTCGATGCGGACGGTGCTGAGCCTGGGCCTCAGGAGCCTGCCGAGCATGAGGTCGTCCGAGCCGAGCACGGCGGTCTCGTCCGGTATGGCGATGCCCTCGTCCTGCAAGGCGCGCATCAGGAGCATCGCGTATTCGTCGTTGTAGGCGAAGACGGCGTCGATGCCGAGGGTGCGGCAGCGCACCGCGAGCCGGGCCGCGGACTCCTCGTCGTAGGCGAGGGACAGCTCGGTGACCGAGGCGCCTGCGGTGCGGGCGCGCTCGACGGCCTGCCGGGCCCCTTCGACGCGGGGCCGCGAGAAGTGCTCCAGGCCCTCCTCCGCGGGCACGACGACGCCGATGCTGCGCCGTCCCCGGGCGAGGAAGTGCAGGGCCGCCGCCTCGCCGACCCGGCGGCCGTCCATGAGCAGGGCGTGGGCGCCCTCGACGCGGTGCGGCCCGAGCGTGAAGACGGCCTTGGCGCCGGACCGCTTCAGGACCGTGACACCGCGCGGGTTGAGTGCGGAAGCGTCGGGGGCCAGGACGGCCACGGGGCGCAGTTCGGCCCAGGCGCGTGCGGCGTCCTCGCCGGTCAGGCCGAGGCTGGCGTACTGCACGACGGTGTAGTCGAACCGGCTGAGCGCCCACTGGAGTTCGTTGAAGAACCGGCTGAGGAGCGGGCCCATCGGGATCTCCGACGTGGGCATGAGGACCATGCGGCTGTGTCCGGCGCGGAGACTGCGGGCGGCCGCGTGCGGGACGTAGCCGAGCTCCCTGGCCGCGGCGTGGACGCGGCGGCGCGTGGGTTCGCTGATGCGGACGGCGCTGGTGTTGTTGAGGACGTACGAGACGGTCGCGCGGGAGACCCCCGCCAGGCGGGCGACGTCGGCGCTCGTCGGTACGGAGCGCTGCGTGGGCTGCTGCTTCGGTATCTGCACCATGACACGGGCATCCTCGCAGACGGCCGCTGGGCGCCTAACACCCCCTGCCTCGTTCCGCGTTGGGCTACTCGCCGGTTAGCGTTCGGGCATCCGTCGTCGAGCGAAGGTGCCCCCCACATGACTGTCGACCGTGCCGAAGGTCTGGCGCGCACCGCCCGCGCGCTGGCCGCGGGAGAGGTGTCCTCGCGTGCGCTGACCGAGCGGACGCTGGCCAGGATCGAGGCGTCGCAGCCTGTGCTCAACGCCTTCAAGCGGGTGCGGGCCGAGGCCGCGCTGGCCGAGGCGGACGCCGCCGACCGGGAGCTGGCGGCGGGCGGCGCGGTGGGCGGGGCCGCTTCGGAGCGGCCGCTGCTTGGGGTGCCGCTGGCCGTGAAGGACGACATGGACATCGCGGGCGAGCCGACCGCGTTCGGGTGCCGGGGCGACTTCCCGCCGAGGGCGGCGGACTCGGAGGCCGTACGTCGGCTGCGCGCGGCCGGAGCCGTGATCGTCGGCAAGACCAACACGTGCGAGCTGGGGCAGTGGCCGTTCACGGAGGGCCCCGGTTTCGGGGACACCCGCAATCCGTGGCACACGGGCCACACGCCCGGGGGTTCGTCGGGCGGCTCGGCGGCCGCGGTCGCGGCGGGCCTCGTCCCCGCGGCGCTGGGCTCGGACGGCGCGGGCTCGGTGCGGATCCCCGCCGCCTGGACCCATCTGGTCGGGATCAAGCCGCAGCGCGGACGCATCTCGACGTGGCCGTGGCCGGAAGCCTTCCACGGCATCACCGTCAACGGTCCGCTCGCCAGGACGGTCGCGGACGCCGCGCTGCTCCTCGACGCGGCGAGCGGCAGCCACGAGAAGGATCTGCACCGGCCGCCCGCCATACGGGCCGCGGAGGCCGCGACCCGCGATCCGGGGCGGCTGCGGATCGCCCTGTCGCTGCGGATGCCGTTCACGGCGACGCCCAAACGCCTGCACCCGGTGGTGCGGGACCGGGTGGTGGCGCTCGCGGACCGGCTCGCCGCGCTCGGCCACGACGTGGCGGAGGCGGATCCGCGGTACGGACAGATCGGTCTCGCGTTCGTGCCGCGCGCCACGGCGGGCATCGCGGAGTGGGCGCGGCAGGTGCCTGACGCCTCTCTCCTCGACCGGCGCACGCGCGAAGCGGCCCGCATGGGGCGCCTGTTGCAGGGCGCGCCGCTGCGTCTCGCCCGCCGCTCGGAGGCGGCGCTGCACCGCCGGGTGGGCGCCGTCTTCTCGGCGTACGACGTGGTCCTCGCGCCGACGACGGCCACTCCCCCGCCGCGCCTCGGCACGCTCGCCACGATGAGCGGCTGGCGCACCGACCGGGCGATGATCGCCGCCTGCCCCTACGCGTGGCCGTGGAACGTCCTCGGCTGGCCGGGCGTCAACGTTCCCGCGGGCCGCACCCCGGGCGGTCTGCCCGTCGGCGCGCAGCTCCTCGGCCCCGCGGGCAGCGAGCCGCTCCTCATCTCCCTGGCGGCGCAGCTGGAGGCGGACCAGCGGTGGCACGAGAAGTGGCCGGCGCCGGTCCCGGCTCCGGTCTCCTGACTACGCTTCCCGTGTGGGCAGCAGGGAGATCTGGGGCAGGTTGACGTGCCGCGGGCGCCCGACGGCGAAGGCGATGACCTCGGCGACGTCGCCGCCGGAGGGGATGCCCTCGATGGAGCCCACGGCCTCCTGGACGGCGGCGCTGATGGCCGGGTCGTCGATGTGGTCGCGCAGCTCGGTGTCGATGGTGCCGGGTTCAATGTTCGTCACGCGTACGTCGGCGGGGCTGAGCCGGGCCCGCAGATTGCGGGAGAGGTGGCTGAAGGCGGCCTTGGAGGCGGCGTACCCGGCGAAGCCGGGCAGGACGGTCTGGGCGGCCGCTGAGGAGATGTTGACCAGGTCCGCGTGGCCCCGCTCGGCCGCCGCCGCGAGCAGGTCCGGGACGAACGTCTCCACGACGGCGAACGCGCCGGTGACGTTGACGTCGATCATCCGCTGCCAGTTGGTGCCCGCGGACCCGTCCAGGAGATCGGGCAGGGCGAGTCCGGCGTTGTTGACGACGAGGTCGACGCGGCCGAGGCGGGCGTGGATGCGGGCGGCGGCCGCGGTGAGCGAGGCGGGGTCGGTCACGTCGGCCGGCAGGGCGAGGGCGGTGCCGCCGGCCGCCTCGATGCGGGCCACGTGCTCTTCCAGGCGGTCTGCGCGCCGGGCCAGCAGGGCGACGTGCGCGCCCTGCGCGGCCAATTCGCGCGCGGTGGCCTCGCCGATGCCGCTGGAGGCTCCGGTCACGACGGCCACCCGGCCCGTGAGGGGGCTGGTCTGCCGCTCGGTGGAGGTGGTCTGCTGCTCGGTGGTGATGGTCATGGTGGTCTCCCGCTCAGGTGTGTCCGCGGGCCGTGCCGGCTCGCGGTACCGACTCTGCGGGAGTTCCGCGTGCCCACCCAGGGCTCGGCTCGACCCTGGGTCTGGCAGAACCACCTTGTGAAGGACACTTGATCCATGGACTTCCGCACCGAGCTCTCCGCGTTTCTCCGCTCCCGCCGCGCCCGACTGCGGCCGGAGGACCTCGGCGTACGTCCGTTCGGCGGCCGCCGACGCGTGCCCGGCCTGCGCCGGGAGGAGCTGGCGGACCTGGCGGGGGTGAGCGTCGACTACTACGTACGGCTCGAACAGGGCCGCACCCACAACGTCTCCGACAACGTCCTGGACGCCGTCGCCCGAGCCCTGCGCCTGGACGGGGCCGAGCGCGCGCATCTGGGCCACCTCGTCCGCGCCCTGCGCCACCCGGCCTCGACGCCCCCCGACCCGCAGCCGGTCAGGGCGGGCGTGCGGGTGCTGCTCACGGCGCTCGGCGAGGTGGTGCCCGCGTACGTGCTGGGACGCAGGCTGGACATCCTGGCCTCCAACCGGGCGGCCCGGGCGCTGTTCACCGACTTCGACGCGCTGCCGCCCGGGCAGCGCAACGCGGCCTGGCTGGTCTTCCTCGACCCGGCCGTGCGCGGCCTGTATCCGGACCGGGAGGCGTGGGAGGAGACGGCGCGAGGCACCGTCGCGGCCCTGCGCACGGATCTGGGTCGGCATGCCTGCGACGACCGGCTGTGCGACCTGCTCGGCGAGCTGTCGGTGCGCAGCGAGGAGTTCCGCGCCCTGTGGGCCGAGCACCACGTGGGCGAGCACGCCCACGGCGTCGAGCGGCTGCGCCATCCGACGGCCGGTGAGCTGACCCTGCGCCGCGAGACGCTGCGCCTGCCCGACGGGGGCGACCAGTGCCTGGTCATGTACGCGGCCGAACAGGACACCCCGTCCCACGCGGCCCTGGCCGCTCTCGCGGCGCCTCAGCGCTGCGGTGCGGGGAACGCCACGGGGCTGCGCAGGCCGGAGCGGCCGACCGCGCGGACGCCGAAGAAGACGTTGTCCTTGGACAGGTCGACGGTGTGACGGGTGGCGTCGCCGACGTCGGTCGCATGGGTCCAGTCGGTGTCGGTCGTCTCGCGCCACACGACTTCGTACCCGGCGAGATCGGCCTCGGTGCCGCGCTCCCACACCAGCTCGGTCTCGTTGGTCAGCGCGGCGGTGAGGATCTTCGCGCCGCGCGGGGTGCCCGGGGCCTGGGCGAGGCTCCAGAGGGCGGCGGCGTTGACGCGGGCGACGCGCGCGACGAACGGGAAGTCGCAGAACTCCGGCAGGTCCCCGTACTGCTTGCCGTCCACCACGCGGACGTCCTGGTGCTGGTGGGCGTAGTCCTCGGCGGGCTCGGTGAACCGGGCTGCGGGGTAGGCGCGTTCGAGGAAGGGGATGTGGTCTCCGCCGCGCAGGTAGCGGTCGCGGCGATGGACGACGCGCACCCGCATCCCGGTCGCGTCGTTCGAGGCCACCTCCTTGACGAAGCGGGCGAGCTGGCGGGCCGGTGAGTCGTTCTCGCCGCCCACCGAACGTCTGACGGCGGCCTCCTCCGGCGTTTCGGACGAGGGGACGCCCTCCGCGAAGAGGCGGATCGTCCGCGGGTCGCGGGTGCCGTCGTCGGCGGTGGAGCTGCCGACGATGTCATTGGTGAACATCGCCTGGACGTCGGCCTTGCGCTGCTTGAACTGCTCTGCCATGTGCGCCGCTCCGAACAGTCCCTGTTCCTCGCCCGCGACGGCGGCGAACACGAGCGTCGCGCCGACGCGCCGGGTCGCCATGACGCGCGCGAGCTCCATGACGACTGCGACCCCGGAGGCGTCGTCGTCGGCTCCGGGCGCGTCGCTCGTGAAGTCCATGACGTCACTGGCGCGCGAGTCGTAGTGCCCGGAGACGACGTACAGGCGGTCGGGGGACGTCGAACCGCGCAGGGTGGCCACGACGTTGGTGATCCGGGTCGGGGTGGGGATGCGGGGGCCGGGTTCCTGGACGTACGACTGGAGCTCGACGGTCATCCGTCCGCCCGAGGCCCGGGCGTGGCGCCGCAGCTCGGCGAGGATCCAGTCGCGGGCGGCGCCGATGCCGCGCACGGGGTCGTCCTGCGAGGACAGCGTGTGCCGGGTCCCGAACGCGGCGAGCCGCCGGACCGTCGCCTCGATGCGCCGGTGGTCGATCTCCCGCAGTATCGCGCGCAGCTCGCGCGGCGGCTCCTGAGCCGTGAGGCCCCCGCCGTCATGCGCGGTGGCGGGACCCGTCTGCAGGGCGACGGCTCCGGCCGTGGTGGCGGCCGCCGCCGCGGCCAGGACGGTACGCCGGGAAGTGCCCGTCTGCTGCGACATGCAGCCTATGGTCATGGACACTCCAACTCGCCGCAAGGGGCGGTGAAGTGCGGCACGGGAACGGCCTGTGGGGCACTCTTGTGCGAACGCCCGTGAAGGTTTTGGGTGTGACGAGCAGCATCGGAAGGAAGGATCCCCGCATGCCTGAGGGAGACTGTACGAAGCACCGCACCGCGCGCCACACGAAGGCGCGCGACACGGTGTCGGAAGCCGAAGTGGAGGCGCTGGTCCGCGGCATCTGCTTCAAGACCGGGCCGCCCCGCACCACCGGCGTCGAGCTGGAATGGCTCGTCCACGAGCCGGGAGCGCCTCACCTGCCCGTGTCCGCCGCCCGCCGCGAAGCGGCCTACGCCGCACTGCGGGCCCTGCCCCTGCACTCGTCCGTCACCGTCGAACCCGGCGGTCAGCTGGAGCTCAGCTCGCTGCCCGCCGCATCGCTGACGGAGTGCATCTCGGCCATGCAGGCCGATCTCACCGTCGTACGCGACGTGTTACACACCCACCACCTCACGCTCAGCGGGGTCGGCGCCGACCCGTGGCGTCCGCCGACGCGCGTCCTGCGCGAGCCCCGTTACGACGCGCTCGAGTCCTGTCTCGACCGCGGGGGCCCGGCCGGCCGCCGCATGATGTGCTCGACGGCGTCCGTGCAGATCTGTCTCGACGCCGGCCACGAGGAGCCGGGCCCGCTCGGCTACGCGCGGCGCTGGCGCCTCGCGCACCTCCTTGGCCCCGTCCTGGTCGCCGCGTTCGCCAACTCGCCGCTGCAGGACGGCCGGCCCACCGGCTGGCGGTCGACCCGGCAGGCCGTGTGGGCGGGCATCGAGCCCGGCAGGTCCGCGGCCCCGCCACTCGACGTGGAGCCGCGCGAGGCCTGGACCCGGCACGCCCTGGACGCACCGGTCATGTGTGTGCGGAGAGAGCCGGGCGACGGCCCCTGGAGCGTGCCGGAGGGGCTGAGTTTCCGCGCGTGGGCCCGCACCGGCGCGCCGCGCAGACCCACCCGTGAGGATCTCGCCTACCACCTGACCACGCTGTTCCCGCCGGTCCGCCCGCGCGGCCACCTGGAGCTGCGGATGGTCGACGCGCAGCCCGGCGAGGACGGCTGGATCGTGCCGCTCGCCGTGACGAGCGCGCTGTTCGACGACCCGGAGGCGGCCGAGACCGCCTACCGCGCCGTCAAGCCGCTGGCCGAGCGGTCCGGGCCGCCGGGCTCGCCCGCCGCGCCGCACAGCCCGCTCTGGCTGGACGCGGCGCGCCACGGCCCGGCCGACCCCGAGCTGCGCGAGGCCGCCGTCGCCTGCTTCGCCGCCGCCGTCGACGCGCTGCCCCGGCTCGGGGTGCCCGCGTCCGTGCGGGACGCCGTGGCGACGTACGCCGCGCAGTACGTCGCGCGCGGCCGCTGCCCGGCCGACGACCTGCTGGACGCCCTGCGCGCCGGCCGTCGCCCCCTTGACACACCTGGGAAGGACTCCCGCCGATGACAGGCACCACCACCGACCCGGAAGCCCTCCGGGAGCGCGCGCTCGCCGCGCTCCTGGCCGCCCGGGACCGTACGACGCTCCTCACCAGCTGCGTGGAGGACACCGAACTCACCGCGCAGCACTCGCCGTTGATGTCGCCGCTGGTCTGGGACCTCGCGCACATAGGCAACCAGGAGGAGCAGTGGCTGCTGCGCGCGGTCGCCGGCCGTGACGCCATGCGGCCCGAGATCGACCCGCTCTACGACGCCTTCGAGCATCCCCGCGCCGAGCGGCCGAGACTTCCGCTGCTTGCACCCGCCGAGGCCCGCGGGTACGCGGCCGAGGTGCGGGGCCGCGCCCTTGACGTGCTGGAGAAGACGCCGTTCCACGGCACGCCGCTCACCGACGCGGGCTTCGCCTTCGGGATGATCGCGCAGCACGAGCAGCAGCACGACGAGACGATGCTGATCACCCATCAGCTGCGGTCGGGCCCGACCGCTCTCACCGCGCCCGCGCCGCCCGCCGGGGAGCCCTTCACCGGTCCCGACGAAGTCCTCGTGCCCGGTGGCCCGTTCACGATGGGCACCTCCACCGAGCCGTGGGCCCTCGACAACGAACGCCCGGCGCACCGCCGCCTCGTCCCGCCGTTCTACATCGACACGACTCCGGTGACGAACGCCGCCTACCAGCGGTTCATCGAGGACGGCGGCTACGAGAGGATGCGCTGGTGGGACCCGGCCGGCTGGGCGATGGTCCAGCGGCACGGGCTGCGGGCGCCGCTGTTCTGGCGGCGCGAGGGCGGCCAGTGGCTGCGGCGGCACTTCGGGACGGTCGAACCGGTCCCCGCCGACGAGCCGGTGCTGCACGTCAGCTGGTACGAGGCGGACGCCTACGCGCGCTGGGCGGGCCGGCGCCTGCCCAGCGAGGTGGAGTGGGAGAAGGCGGCCCGGCACGACCCGGTGGCCGACCGTTCGATGCGCTATCCGTGGGGCGACGCGGACCCCACGCCCGAGCGGGCCAACCTGGGGCAGCGGCATCTGCGGCCCGCCCCCGCCGGAAGCTATCCGGCGGGCGAATCGGCGTACGGCGTGCGCCAGCTGATCGGCGATGTGTGGGAGTGGACGGCCGGTGACTTCCTCCCCTACCCCGGCTTCGCCGCCTTCCCCTACCGCGAGTACTCGGACGTGTTCTTCGGCGGTGACTACAAGGTGCTGCGCGGCGGCGCCTTCTCCGTCGACGCGGTGGCCTGCCGCGGCACGTTCCGCAACTGGGACCATCCGGTGCGGCGGCAGATATTCGCCGGGTTCCGCACGGCGCGCGACGCCGGTCCCGCCGAGGCCTCGCCCGCCCCGGGTCCCGCCTGATGTGCCGTCACCTCGCTTACCTGGGCCCGCCGGAGCCGCTGGGAAGTGTCCTCGTGACGCCCGCGCACAGCCTGTTCCGGCAGTCGTGGACGCCCCGGATGCAGCGCTACGGAACCGTCAACGCCGACGGTTTCGGCGTGGGCTGGTACGCCGACGGGGACCCCGCGCCCGCCCGATACCGCCGCTCCGGGCCGATCTGGGGCGACGCGTCGTTCGCCGATCTGGCCCGCGTGGTGCGCTCCGTCGCGCTGCTCGGCGCGGTGCGCGACGCGACCCTGGCGGGCGCGGACGGGGAGGCCGCGGCGGCGCCGTTCGCCTCCGGGCCGTGGCTGTTCAGCCACAACGGCGCGGTCACCGGCTGGCCCCGCTCCCTCGCGCCGCTCACCGCGGCCCTGCCGCCCGAGGAGCTGCTCTCGATGGAGGCGCGCTGCGACTCCGCGCTGGTGTGGGCGCTCGTCCTGCACCGGCTGCGGCACGGCGACGAAGAGGGACAGGCCCTCGCCGACACCGTCCTGGACGTCGCCGAGGCCGCCCCCGGGTCGCGCCTCAACCTCCTGCTCACCAACGGCGACACGATCACCGCGACCGCCTGGGGCGACACGCTCTGGTACCTCGCGGAGCCCGGCCGCCGCACCGTCGTGGCCTCCGAGCCCTACGACGACGACCCGCACTGGCGCGAGGTGCCCGACCGCACCCTGCTCGCCGCCAGCCGCACCGACGTACTGCTGACCCCGCTCAAGGAGCCCCCTGCGTGAGCCCGTTCCTGCTGACCCGCACCCTGCCCGAGGACGCCACCGACGCCGCGCTGCGCGCCGACGTCCTGCACGGCCTCACCCGCACCCCGAAGACCCTGCCGCCCAAGTGGTTCTACGACGCGCGCGGCAGCGCCCTCTTCGAGGAGATCACCACCCTGCCCGAGTACTACCCCACCCGTGCCGAGCGCGAGATCCTCGTCGACCGCTCGGCACTGATCGCCGAGATCACCGGGGCACGCACGCTCATCGAGCTGGGCTCCGGCTCCTCGGAGAAGACCCGCCACCTGATCGACGCCCTCGCGGACCTGCACACCTACGTCCCCGTCGACGTCAGCGAGAGCGCGCTGACCGGCGCCGCGAACACCCTGCTCGCCCAGCGGCCCGCACTCGACGTGCACGCCCTGATCGCCGACTTCACCCGCGGCCTCGCACTGCCCGGCACACCCGGTCCGCGCCTGGTCGCGTTCCTCGGCGGCACGATCGGCAACCTGCTGCCCGCCGAACGCGCCGCGTTCCTGTCCTCGGTGCACGACCTCCTCGCCCCCGGCGACGCGCTGCTCCTCGGCACGGACCTCGTCAAGGACGAGTCGGTGCTCGTCTCGGCGTACGACGACGGGACGGGCGTGACGGCCGCGTTCAACAAGAACGTCCTGACGGTCATCAACCGTGAGCTGGCCGGCGACTTCGATCCGGACGCCTTCGAGCACGTCGCCGTCTGGGACCGCGAGCGCGAGTGGATCGAGATGCGGCTGCGCTCCACGGCCGACCAGACAGTGAAGATCCACGCGCTGGACCTGGCGGTCGACTTCGCCGCGGGCGAGGAGCTCCGCACGGAGATCTCGGCGAAGTTCCGCGCGGACGGCGTACGCACCGAACTCGCCGCCTCAGGGCTTGAACTGACGCACTGGTGGACGGACGAGAGGGCGCGGTTCGCACTGTCGCTGAGCACGGTGGCGTAGGGCCGTGCCGACGGGTGCCCGGCCCCGCCCCCCTGCGGCGGGGCCGGGCACCCGTCACAGGCCGCCGACGTCCAGCGTCTCGGTGATCCGGCGCGACGCCTCGCGCGCCTCGGTCGCCGGGTCGCCGCCCGTCAGGACCTTCGTCATGTAGCCCTTGATGGGGTTGTCCGCCTCGACGGCCGCCCAGCGCGGCGAGTTGGGCGTCGCCCGGCCGTTCGCGGCGCCGACGGCCATCGCCGCGACCCCCTCCTCACCGGTGACGGCGGGGGCCAGCTTCGCCTTGTTGGGCACGTAGTTCATGGTCCGCGCCAGCTCGGTCTGCCACTTCTTGCCCGCCAGCGCCTCGATCACCTCGACCGCGCCCTTGTGGTCGTCGCTGTGCTCGGGCACGACGAGGTCGGAGCCGCCGGTGAAGACCGCGCCGGGCTTGCCCGCCTTCTTGCCGGGGATCGGGAAGTAGCCGATCTTGCCCTTCAGTTCGGGGTTCTTCTCCTCGATGGCGCGGGCCGTGCCGGGCACCGCGACGAGCTGGGCGACGTCGCCGCCCGCGAAGACGCCGGCCTGCGACGGATGCTCCTCGTCGGCGTCGCGCGGGCCCTCGCCGAGCGCCTGCAGCCGCTGGTAGAACTCCATGCCGCGCAGCGCCGCGGGCGTGTGCAGGGCGCCGCGCCAGTCGCCGGACGACTCCTTGGTCTCCTTGGCGAGGTCGCCGCCCTCGTCCCAGATGAATCCTGCGAGGGTGTACCAGTCCTGTCCCGCGAGGTAGATGCCCTGGTTGCCACCGGCGTTGAGCTTCTCGGTGACCGTGATCCACTCCTCGCGGGTGCGGGGCGGCTTCGTGATGCCCGCCTGCGCGAACAGGTCCTCGTTGTAGATGACGACGCGGTTCGCGGCGTACCAGGGGATGCCGTACTGGGCGCCTCGGTAGCGGCCCGGCTCGGCGAGGCCGGGCAGCCAGTCGTCCATGCCGAGGTCGCGTGCGGACTCCAGGGTGAGGTCGTACAGGCCGCCCTCGTCGACGTACTGCGCCACCTGGGTGTTGCCGACCTCGATGACCTCGGGCCCCTCGGCGCCCTCCTCCTTCAGCGCCTTCTTCACCTTGGCGCCGATGCCGGTCCATTCCTGGACGCGGATGTCCAGGTCGATGCCGTCGTGCTCCTTCTCGAAGTCCTCCGTGAAGCGCTCCACGAACTCGGGCGACGCGCTGCCCCTCATCAGCCAGACCGTGACGGTCCTGCTGTCGTCACCACCGGGGAGCACGCCGCATCCGGCGAGCAGGACGGCGGAGGAGAGGGTGAGCGCCAGGGACACGGTGGCGCGGCGGTGCGGGTTCACGTGGGTCACTTTCTGCCTGCGGACAGGGAAGGTCAGCCCGACGCGGGGGGATGAGCACGTGGCTGTGCGGCTCCGTGGCTGCATGGCTGCGTGGCTCGAACGGGTTACTGGCTGGAGTTTGGTCCGTACCAATGCGCCGGTCAAGGGGCAGAGGTCATCTTGCGTGCCGTTTTGCGGTCATCGTGTTTGCCGTCTCGCGCTACTGGGCGGGTTGGGGCACGGTGGAGTGACGGTACTGCACGGAGTCGTACGACACCGGTCGTACGACTGCACCCCCGACGGCCCGGAGGAAATACCTCATGTCGAACCACACCTACCGTGTCACCGAGATCGTCGGCACGTCCCACGAGGGCGTCGACCAGGCGATCCGCAACGGGGTCGCGCGCGCCGCGCAGACGCTCCGGTCGCTGGACTGGTTCGAGGTCACGCAGGTGCGGGGCCACATCGAGGACGGGGAGATCCAGCACTATCAGGTGGGGCTGAAGGTGGGGTTCCGGCTGGAGGATGGCGACGAGGCGTAGGCGCTGCGCGGGGCGGGTGGGGGTGCGGTGTCCGGTGCGGGTGCGTTGTGGTTGCTCGCGCAGTTCCTCGCGCCCCTGGGCGTGGCTTCCCGTGCGTTGTTCGGTGCGGGCGCATCGTGGGTTTCGCGCAGTTCCCCGCGCCCCTGAGCGCGGCTTCCCGTGCGTCGTTTGCTGCGGGTGCGTTGTGGGTTTCGCGCAGTTCCCCGCGCCCCTGAGCGGGCCGTCCCGTGCGTCGTTTGCTGCGGGCGCGTCGTGGGTTTTGCGCAGTTCCCCGCGCCCCTGACCATGCCTTTCGGTGCATCGTTCGGTGCGGGTCTCTTGTGGTTGGTCGTGCCGTTTCCCGCGTCCCTGGTGGGGCGCCCCCCGGGTGTCCGTCAGGTGCGGCCGTCTCGTTCCTGGGCTTCTTTTAGGGGGGGTGGGGTTGTTGCCCAGGTGACTCTGTGGACGGGGTAGCCGGCTTGTTCTGCTGCTTCGCAGACCAGGTCGTCGTCGTCGACCAGGACGCGGATCTCGCGGGTGCGGGCGATGTCGTGGAGGACTTGCAGCTTGGTGTGGCGGGCGGGGCGGCGGTCGTTGTTGCGGCGCATCCAGATGCGGCCGGCCGGGAGGCCGTGGCGGGCCAGCCACTCCTCCGTGTCCGCGCGGCAGCGCTCGGGGCGCCCGGTGAGGTAGACGACCTCGCAGTCCCGCGCGCTCGCGAGGGCCAGTTCGACGCCGGGTGCAAGCGGGGGATCCTGCGGCGCCGCGGCGAAGAACGCGTCCCAGTCGCGGGGCTTGCGCTCCAGGTACCGCTGCCGGTGCCCGGTGTCCGCGAGGGTGCCGTCGAGGTCGAACACGGCCAGGGGTCTCTTGTCTTTCGTCACGTCGACAGCGTAGAAGACGATGTATGAAGAGATCTGCTTCCAAGGGCCGTGTGCGGGCGGGCATCGCGCTGAGCGCGGCCCTGGTGTCGACCGTGCTCTGCGCTCCGGCCGTGGCCGACGCGCGTGAACAGGGCTGTCCCGTCGTCTACTTCGATCTGGGCGAGACCCTTGTGCACACCTCCGAGGACGGTGGCGCCACCAGCTACCGGGCCGGTGCCGCCTCCTACCTGCGGGCTCTGCGCGAACGGCACATCCCGGTCGGCCTGATCACCAATGTGCCGTCCGCCTGGGGCGCGACCGACGCCGAGCGTGCCGCCAGGCTGAAGCGGGAGGTCGACGCCACGTGGCGGGGGTCCGTGCCCTTCGCGTGGAAGGACTTCGGCGACCGGATCCTCACCCCGCGCACCGAGGCGGAGCGCAAACCGGCCCCCGCCCTCTGGCAGCGGGCGAAGGCCGGCTCGGACGGCTGTCGGGTCGTCTACGAGGCGGAGACGGCCGAGGAGGTCAGAGCCGCTTCCGCGGTCGGCTTCGTGCCGTATCAGGTCGGGCGCCCGCACCGGCCCGTGTTTCTGCCTGTTGGGCTCGTGGAGCTTCTCGGGGCCCGGCACTCTCCCGCTTGACGAGCCCGCTGCGCAGGAGCAGTTGGAAGACGCCGAGCAGCACCGCCGTGGCCAGCGCGCTGTGCCACAGCAGGGCGTCCAGGCGCCCGGCGGCGAGGTACGCGCCCGCGGCGATCGCGGCCAGTGCGCACACCGCGCGGTCCACGATGCTCTCGACCGAGAGCAGCGTGGCGCGCGGGGCGTGCGCGGGCACCGCGTCGTTCACCAGCTTGCGCTGGACGGGGTACGCGAAGCCGGTCGCGGCGGCGAACAGGCACAGCAGCGCGACGACGGCCCACGGCCCGCCGAGCGTCATGGCCGCCAGGCTGCCCGCGAGGGCGAGGCTGAGGACCGAGACCCACGCGACCGGTGGGAGGCGGCGGCCCAGCCATTGCGGGCGGGCCGAGGCCACCGCCTCCGCCACCGTCATCGCCGCCATCACACCGCCGTGCGAGGCCTCCGCGATGCCGTGGTCGAGGAGGATCGGCTGGAAGAGGTTGACCTGGCAGATGCGGGACAGCGTGAAGATCGCCACGCCCTGCACCATCACCAGGGCCAGCCACCGCGAGGAGGCGACGATGCGGAGTGCGGTGCCCGCGTCCCGCAGGAACGCGCCTCTCCCGCCCTCCCTCTGCCCCGTGCCGCCGGTCGCCCCCGCCAGGCGCGGCAGTGCCACCGCGCAGGCGAGGGAGCCGGCCGCGCTGGCGGCGCTGAGCACGTACGGGGTCGGGTGCGCCACGGCCATCAGGGGCCCGACCAGCGGCCAGCACACGACCTTCGCCACCAGGCCGAGGGCCCGTGCGGTGCCCTCCGCCCTCAGGTAGTGCTCGTCGCACTTCTCGGCGCGCAGGCCGTCGTACAGGTAGGCGCTGGCCGCGCCCGAGGTGAGGGAACGGCCCGCGGCGATGGCCAGGAAGTGGACGAGGAAGCCGGTGTAGGAGGCGCTGAACACCGGGGCCAGGTTCGCCGCCGTCATGACGACCGCGCCGGCCCGCAGACAGTTGCGGGTGCCGATCCGGTCGGCGATCAGGCCGGTCGGGATCTCGAACAGGCAGAAGGCCACGTAGTAGATGCTCTGGATGCCGAAGATCTGGCCGTCCGAGAGCCCGGCCTCCTTCTGGTAGGCGTAGAAGACGGGCATCCACCACAGCAGGTTGAACAGCAGCTGGAAGCCGTAGTTGAGGCGGATGATCCGGCGGGCGGTGCCGGTGAGGCCGGCGGCTGCCGCCTTTCCAGGGGCCGCATTCCCCCAGGCCGCCCTCACAGTGCGTAGGGGCGGATCTGGACCAGCCGGAAGTCGCCCCGGTCGGTCATCAGCCACTCGATGTCCAGCGGCCTGTCCACGTCGGACCCGCTGAAGTGGGACTGCAGGAGCCGCCCGGTCAGGGACAGGTCGGCGAGCCGGGCGCGGGTGGCGGCGGAGAGTCCGTCGCCCCAGGAGCCCAGGGCGACGGTCCGGCCGCCGCCCTCCACGGTGTTGTACAGGTACTGCTGCGGCAGGACCGAACCGTCGACCACCTGTTCCGGGGAGCCGGGGGAACAGTTGAGGTAGACGTTGCGGAAGTCCTCGCGGCGGGTCGGATTGCAGGTCACCAGGACGCCGCCGAGAGAGGCGGGCACGTACTCCTGGACGATGACGCCCATGTAGGTGTCGTCCAGGGAGATGCCGACCTGGTGGCGGAGGCGGACGCTGCGGGGCGAGAGCAGGGAGGCCCACACCTGGCGTACGGCGTCCAGGAGTTCGCCGGTGCCGTGGACGGTGGTGACGGAGTCGTAGACGCCCGCCGCGGAGAAGCCGGGGAGGTCCTCGGCGTTGGACGAGGAGCGCACCACCAGGCGGCCGCGCGAGCCGGCGGGGGCGGGGAGGAAGGCCTGGCTGATCCGGCGGGTGACCGACTCGGGGACGGGAGTGTTCCGGATCAGCTGCTGCAGTTGCAGGCAGAGCGAGTCCAGGACGTCGGTGGCGTCGAGTTCGAGAGCCATCTTGAGCTTGCCGATGCCCTGTTGGAGGGCGGGCGAGGAGGCGAGGAAGTGCTGCTGGAGGGCGAAGGGGAGCGCGACGCCGTTCGGGGCGCCGACCGTGCGGGACACGAACTCGGCCGCGGCGGAGCGGAGTTCGGCCTCGGAGTGGTCAGTCAGGCCGAGGCGGGCCGCGAGGTGCCCGTAGAGGTGCTCTCGTGGCGGGCGGGGACGCCCGTAGAAGGCGGTCAGGTCGGCCGTCCTACTGTCGAGCACGTGGTGCAGCTCGCCGAGGTTGGCTGCCTTGGTGCCGTACCGGTCGCGGTCGGCGCTGCGCAGCCGGTGCAGGGCCAGTACGGGAACGTCCGCGAGCAGGGGCGGTTCCAGGCGGATGCGCTGCTGGTGCCAGGCCGGGGCGCGCAGGGCGGGTTCGTGGTCGAGGCGTTCGAGGGATATCTCGTCCTCGCGGACCCGGTAGCGGACCCACGCGCCGTCCAGGCCGTCCTTCTCGACGAGCTGTTCCAGGTCGCGCACGATCGCGTTGGGGATGCCCCAGCCGGAGGCGAGGACGTTGGTGTGGGAGAGCGGGGTGATCGGCGCGGTGTTGAGGAAGCCGGCCACCCTCGGCACGTCGTCCGGCAGGCACGGCATGGCCACGATGTCCGCCCAGCCGAGCCCGGCCTCGGCCGCCGCGTACTCCTCGTGGGTGCGGAAGAACCGCAGCCGCCCGGTGGCCTCGCCGGGGTTGAGGGGTGTCCGGGCCCGGGTGCCGAAGAGCTCGTGGCTGAGGATGCGCGGCACGCGCAGTTCGCTGATCGCCGCCAGCTCCTCCTCCTGCCCGTGGTTGGCGGGCTTGAGGAGCAGCGGCAGCCTGCCGTCGACCCGGGTGCGCACGAACTCGTAGAAGAACTGGAGGAGTTCGCCGTGCATGGTGTCGGCCTCGGTCGTCTCCAGGACGAGGAAGGTGCGTTCGCGGCCGTCGGCCTCCTCGTCGGTGTGCAGGGAGAGCACGCCGAGCAGGAAGCGGCGTCCGGGGTCCATGTAGACGGAGGCGTTGAAGGCGTCGAGGTCCGCGTCGAGCGCGGTGAGGTCCATGCCGAGGACGCGGGTGGCGATGTAGTCGACGTGGAAGGGGTGTGCGGCGGTGTCGAGCAGGTGCCAGGTGTTCTCGGTGCGGTCGACGACGACTTTGAGGTACGGGTGGCCCGCCAGGACTCCGGAGAGGGTGCGGAAGAGGGGCAGGGAGAGGTTCTCGCCGACGACCGTGCGGTCCGTGGCCGGGCGGGCGGCGCCGGTGAGCAGTTGGGTGGTCATGCCGTGACCTCCTCGGGCCGTATGAGGGAGGGCTGGGCGGCGGGCAGGATCCGGGGCAGGGCGGCCACCAGGGTCTCGAAGTCGCGGAGCACGGTCCGCGCGTCGGTGGCGGAGAGCAGGCACAGGGCCGCCATGGTGTTGGCGCCCGCGGCCGGGTCGTACACCGGCACGAGGTGGCCGTCGGGTAGTGAACTCTCCGCGACCACCGACAGGTTGCTGCCCCGGCTGAGGGGTGTGTCCGCCGTGACGGTGGGGAAGTCCCAGACCCTGCGGTCCGGCCAGGCCCGGCCGCTGCCGTCCACCGCGAGGACGACGAGGGAGCCCGCCGCGCCGCGCGCCTGCGCGGGGGTGAGGGCCTGATCGGGCCAGTCGACCGGGCGCCCGAGGAGGTGGTCGACGAGCATGCCGACGAGGTCGAGTCCGAAGACTTCCTCGATCTG
The DNA here is from genome assembly GCF_044903205.1 of Streptomyces sp. NPDC029674. Lineage (NCBI taxonomy): Bacteria > Bacillati > Actinomycetota > Actinomycetes > Kitasatosporales > Streptomycetaceae > Streptomyces > Streptomyces sp. NPDC029674. The sequence continues at coordinate 37,890 of NZ_JBJDPY010000028.1, read as the reverse complement.
CGGGACGGTCATCGCGCCGCCGAACCGGGCGGCCGTCTCGATGAGCCACATGTCGCCGCCGGCACCGAGTTTGATCTCGGTGTGGGTGCCGCAGTCGCGCAGGCCGAGGGCGTCGACCGCGCGCCGGGCCAGGTCCACGACCCGGTCCTGCGCGTCCTGGTCGAGCAGGGCGGGGGTGATGCTGGCGCGTTCGGTGAACGGCTCGACCGTGGGCATCCGGCCGCTGAGGCAGACCGGGTGGAAGGTTCCGTCCGCGACGACGCCCTCGACGCTGACGTAGTCGCCCCAGCCGGGCTCGTCGAACCAGTCCGCCGCGGTGCCGGTGACGATCTGCTCGACCACGTAGTGCGCGTCGGCCTCGGCGACGTGCAGCTCCGCGTAGCCCAGCTGCGCCGACTCGGCCATCACGTCGCGGGAGCGGGCCCAGGCGGCCGGCGCCTCGTGCGGGGAGCGGATGATCTGGTGCGCGGTGGATCCGGCGCTCCAGGCCGCCTTGAGCAGCAGCGGCCCCGGCAGGGTGCGGGCCGCCGCGTGCAGGTCCGCCTCGGTGCCGACGGGCCGGAACTCGGGCTGTGGCAGGCCATGTTGGCGCCAGGTGTGGCGCATCAGCCGTTTGTCGCGGGCGAGCGCGGCGGCGCCGCCCGCCCCCGCGAGGCCGAGCGCCTCGCACGCCTCGGCGACGGCCACCACCGCGTACTCGGAGAAGGTCAGCACGGCGTCCGCGCCGACGGCCTCGGCCCGCGAGGCGATCAGGGTGACGAGGTCGGGGTGGTGCGCGTCGGCGGGCGTCACGACCGAGGCGCACAGTCTGTGGGCGGAGCCTGCCACGGCGGGAGGAAGAGCGCTGAGCGCCAGCAGGTGCACTTCCGCCTTCGCGGCCGTCCGGGAGAGGACGTGACCGAGGGGCGGACCACCCTTGGCATGCACTAACAGCACCTTGCTCACTGAAGTTCGTCTCCATTCGTGTCGGTTGCCACGGATCGCCGTATCCGTGCGCGTTGCGGGACAAGGGCGTGGGAATCACCCGGTCCACGTGGCGGGGCGTGTTCACCCGCTCACTCAAGGGGACCAAACCCCAGACGCCCGTGACGCCTCGATGGGCGCCCACGACTCAGGCAAATGCCTGAGTGACCGGGCGTCGGTCAGTCGGATACGGATGGAGACCGCTGTGGATGATTCGAGCCTCGAGGCACCGACCCCGAGCGAGAGCCGGGCCCACAGCTTCGCGGACCTGGTCGACCTCGCCCCGGCCGCCGCTTTCATACGGGACAGCGACGGGCGCTACCTGTGGGCCAACCACGCCTACGCGCACCTGTACGGCACCGTCCCGGAGGACGTCATCGGCAAGTACATCGAGGACCTGGACGCGCCCGCCGAGGCCGGCCGGTTCCGCGCCCTCGACCAGGAGGTCCTCAGCCGGGGCGCACCGGTGCGCCACACCCTCGGCTACCGGCGCCAGGACGGCAGCGCGGGCCGGGCGGTGGGGCACCGCTTCCCCGTCCGGGAGAACGCGCGGACCTGCGTCGCCGGGATCTACGTGGACGTCACGGACCAGCTGCGCGTCACGGTGCAGTGGCAGGAGGCGGAGGAGAACCTGCAAGCCCTGCGCGACCACAGCGGTCTCCCCTGCGCGCTGCTCTCGGCGAACGGGCGCGTGGTCGAGGCGAGCGCCGCGGCCGCCGAACTGTTCCGGCTTGCCCTGCACGACCTGGTCGGCCGTCGCGCGCACACCCTGCTCGCCCCGGAGCCCGATCTCGATCTGCTGCGCCGCCGCTGGAACGGCCTGATAGCCCGCCGCACCAGACGGGTGGAGACCACGGCGGTGCTCGTGGACTCCCGGGGGTTGCAGCGCCGCGCGCAGCTCCATCTGACGACGATCGGCCACTCCGCCGCGCGGGCCCGGTACGTCTGGGCCGTCGTGACCCACCAGAGCCTCGCCCACGAGGCCCATCCGTCGCTGACGGCCGCGCAGATCCGCATCCTCTCCCTGCTGGCGGAGGGCAGCAGCAACGGCGACATCGCGACCTCGCTGAAGCTGTCCCGGCAGACGGTCGACTACCACCTCAGCCGGCTGCGGCACCTCCTCGGCGCGGCGACGCGCCCGGCCCTCGTCGCCCGCGCCTACGTCCTCGGCATCCTCGCCCCGCGCGCCTGGCCGCCGCGCTCGGCGACGGGGCTCTAGAGCGTGTGCCCAAGGTCAGCGGATGTTGACGTCGATGCACGCGTAGAAGGCGTTCGACGTGTCGCCGATGTTCCATACCGCGAGGACCTTGTGCCTGCCGGTGAAGTTGCCGAGGTTGACCTGGTGCGAGACGGTCGCCGGCGGCTGCTGGTTGCCGCCGTCGATGGTGGCGACCTTGGTGCCGTCGACGAAGTACTCGTAGTTCGCGGTGCGGTGCCGGGCGGTGAACGTCCAGGTGAAGGTCTGTGTCCTGCTGACGTCGCTGACCTTCCAGCCCTTGCTGTCGTTGTCCAGCTCGGCGAACCGGGCGTTGCCGCCGCTGCAGCTGCGCAGGCCCTTGGGGCCCTCGACGCTCTGCGGTTCGTACTTGATGTCGCCGCAGGGCACCGTGCGTGCGGCGCACTGCGCCTGGCGGCTCGCGGGGGCGTTGACGTAGCCGTGCGCACTGGCCGAACCGGTCGGCAAGGTGAGGGCGAGGACGGGCGCCAGGCAGGCGCCGATCACCGCGGCTGTCTTCCGCTTCTTGTCCATGCGTACTCCTTCACGTGCGGTGCTTCATGGGGGGGTGCGGCGTGAAGTGCTCTCGGGACGCGGGGGTTCGCGGCTGCCGATTAGTCCAGACCATAGACTTTGGCCAGACGCGGTCAAGGTTGGATTCCGGCCACGCCGCCAGGTGAAGGGGTCTCGTGTGGAAGCAGTCCGGTTCTCCGTCCTCGACCGTTCGCGGACCCGTGAGGGGCACGACGGTCCCGAGGCGCTGCGCGACACCGTGCGCCTCGCCCAGGACCTGGAAGCTCTCGGTTACTACAGGTTCTGGGTCTCCGAACACCACGGAGTGCCCGGTGTCGCGGGGTCGGCGCCCACGGTCCTCGCGGCCGCCGTCGCCGCGGCCACCCGCACCATCCGGGTCGGCACGGGCGGCGTGATGCTGCCGAACCATCAGCCGCTCGTCGTCGCCGAGCAGTTCGGCGTGCTCGAATCGCTCTTCCCCGGCCGGATCGACATGGGAGTCGGCCGGTCGGTCGGCTTCACCGACGGGGTGCGCAGGGCGCTGGGGCGCGACAAGCACGACGCCGAGGACTTCGCGGGCCGGCTCGCGGAACTGCTCGACTGGTTCCGCGGCACGTCGGGCACGGGGGTGCGGGCCCGCCCCGCCGAGGGCCTGACCGTCCCGCCGTACGTCCTGGCGATCGGCGAGGGCGCGGCCATCGCCGCCGAGGCGGGCCTGCCGCTGGTCATCGGGGACCTGCGGGGCCGCGAGAAGATGCTGCGCGGCGTCGAGCGGTACCGCGCCGGGTTCCGGCCCTCGCCGTGGCTGGCCGAGCCGTACGTCATGATCTCCGGCAACGTCGCGGTCGCGGAGAGCGAGGAGGCGGCCCGTCGGCTGCTGGTGCCGGAGGCCTGGTCGATGGCGTACTCCCGCACGCACGGCACGTTCCCGCCGCTGCCGCCGGCCGAGCGGGTGGAGTCCCTGACCATGACGGAGAAGGAACGCGGCTTCTACGAGTCGGGGCTGAGCGGCCAGGTGCACGGCACGGAGGAACAGGTCGCGGACGCGCTGGAGCAGGTGATCAAGGAGAGCGCCGCGCAGGAGGTGCTTGTGACGACCAGTACGTACGACCGCGTGGCCCTGCTCGACTCGTTCCGGCGGCTGGCGCGGGTGGCGGGCCTGACGCCGGCCGGCAACGCATAGGGGTCCGCGTCCCGGCTCTCGGGTCCCGCCCGCGTCGCGGTCCGGGATCGGCCCGGAGGCGGCGCGGACGGGCGCGGTGCCCCCGTGGCACGGGGGATGGTTCCAGCGGAAGCACCGCGGTCCCAGCGGCCCTCGCGGTCGCGCCGCGAGGGCTCTCGGGGCGAACTCAAGCGCTCACGTGGTCGCCAGTGCCTCCGTCGGGGGCAGCCGGGCCGCGCGTACGGCCGGGTAGAACCCCGCGAGGCCGCCGATGACCAGCGTGGCGCCGACGCCGCCCGCCATCGCCCAGACCGGCACGACGGACGGCCAGCCCTGGTAGGCGGAGTAGCCCCCGGTGACGGCGATGCCGAGCAGGACGCCGCCGAGGCCGCCGAGCGCGGACAGGAGCAGCGCCTCGGCCAGGAACTGGGTGCGGATCTGGCCCCGGGTGGCGCCGAGCGAGCGGCGCAGGCCGATCTCGGAGCGGCGTTCCAGGACGGAGATGACCATGGTGTTGGCGACTCCGACGCCGCCCACGAGCAGGGCCACTCCGCCGAGGCCGAGCAGCAGTCCGCTGAGGGTGTCGTCGGTGGCTTCCTTGGCGGCCAGCGCGTCCGAGGGGCGCGAGACGTTGGCCTCGTTGGGGCTCTCGGGGTTGGTGGTGGCGCCGAGCACGGCCTGTACGTCGTTGACGGCCGACTCCTCGGCCCGCGTGAAGATGGTGGTCGGGGAGCCGTCGAAGCCCAGCTCCCGCTCCGCCGCGGTCCAGCCCACGAGGGCCGACGAGTCGAGCGAGGGCACGAGTTCGTTGGGCGCGAGCAGGCCGACGACGGTGAACCAGCGGTCGCCGAGCCAGACCTTGACGTCCTCCCCCGCCCGGTGCACGCCGAGTTGCTCGGCGGCCTTCGGGCCGAGGACGACGGACGGGTAGCGGCTGTTGGCGGCGTTGAGCCAGCGGCCGTCGACGATCTCGGCGCCGACCGACTTCGGCAGGTCCGTCCTGGCCGCCGAGACGTTGAGGCCGCCGGTCTCCTCCTTGGGCGTGTGGTCGCTGCGGTAGACCTTGGCGTCGGTCTTGCCGAGGGCGGAGACCGACTCGACGTCGTCCATGTTGGCGATCATGTCGACCGATTCGACGGGCAGATGGGCCTCGCCGCCGCTGAAGTTCTGCCCGGGGGTGACGGTCAGGAGGTTGGTGCCCAGGGCCTGCAGCCTGCGGTTGAGGTCCTCGGTGGAGGAGGTGGAGATGCCGACGACGCCCACCATCGCGGCGATGCCGATGGCGATGCCGAGCGCCGAGAGGAAGACCCGCATGGGGCGGGAGCGCAGGCCGGAGCCGCCGACCCGCAGCACGTCGGCCGGGCTCATCCGGGCCGGCCGGGGCCGCCGCGCGGGTTCGGCGGCGGTGGCCCGCTCCAGCTCCTTGATCTCGGTCATCGCACGGCCTCCAGGGGCACGAGGGAGGAGGAGCTGCCGTGGGCGGCGCCCACCGAGTCGTGCTCGATACGGCCGTCCTTGAGGCGCACCTCGCGGGGCAGGTTCGCGGCGATGTCCCGGTCGTGGGTGATGACGACCACGGTCGTCCCGGCCTCGTGCAGCTCGTGGAGGAGCTCGATGACGACCGCTCCGGACCGCGAGTCCAGCGCGCCGGTCGGCTCGTCGGCGAGCAGCAGCGGCGGGTCGCCGAGCACCGCGCGGGCGATGGCCACGCGCTGCTTCTCGCCGCCGGACAGCTGGTGCGGCTCGTGGTAGAGCCGGTGGCCGAGGCCGACCCGGCGCAGCGCGCGCTCGGCGAGGCGGCGGCGCTCGCCGCGCGGCCTGCCGCTGTACAGCAGTCCGTCGGCCACGCTGTCCAGCGCCGGTACGCCGAACGCCAGGTGGAACTGCTGGAAGACGAAGCCGATGGTGTCGGCCCGCAGCGCGGACAGTTCGCGGTCGGTCAGGCCGGCCACGTCGTGTCCGTCGATGCGCACCTGCCCGGACGAGGGGCGGTCCAGAGTGCCCATGATGTTGAGCATCGTGGACTTGCCCGACCCCGAGGGGCCGACGATGGCGAGGAGTTCACCGCGCCGGATGACCAGGTCCGCGCCGCGCAGGGCGGCGACGTCCTCGTACGTCTTGGAGACCCCGGTCAGTTCGACCACCGGCCGGTCGGTCCCGCGGATTGGCAGGGTCACTTGGGGACCCCCACGACGGTGCCTTCCTTGATGCCCTCTCCGGACACCTCGACCTTGCTGTCGGCGAACATGCCGAGCTTGACCGGGCGGTACTCGGTGCCGTCGGCGGTGACGACCTCCACGGCGTACCCTCCGCCGCGCTGGGCCACCAGGGCGGCCACCGGGACGACGAGGACGTCCTTGCGGGACTCCGCCTTCAGCGTGACCTCGACGGCGGCGGCCTGGTAGCGGCCGAGGCCCTTCTGGTCCTTCACCGTCAGCTCGACGGGCAGCGTGGCCTTGTCGTCGGACTCGCCGGAACCGGCGTCGCCGGAGCCGCTCGCGGAATCGTCGCTCTGGGCGGTGGACGGCGTTCCGATGTCCGTCACCTCTGCCTCGACCGTGTTGTTGTCAGGGAGTTGGACGGTGGCCTTGGTGCCCTTCTCGACGAGGTCCTCGAACTGCACGTCGAGGTCGACGCTGACGATCCGCTCGGTGCCGGTCCAGGAGAGGACGCTGCCGCTCAGGGCGGCGCCCGGCGAGGCCTTCACGTCCGCGACGCGCCGGGCGCCGGAGGCGACCACGGCGTCCTTGGCCGACACGGTGCCGGTCTCCTCGCGGTTCAGGTCGTCCTGCCAGTCCCGCACGGCCTCGGCCGTGGCGGAGTCGTACGTCTCGTCGACGGTGAAGCCCTTGTGGCCGAGGGCGCGGAGGTTCTTCTCCAGCATCTCGACGTCGTCGCCCTCGCTGCCCGACTGCAACGTCCGGTAGAGGGGGAACGAGCCGTACAGGAGCGGGACGCGCTGCTGGTCGACTCGGTAGACGGTCTCGCCGCGCTCGACGACGGCGCCCTCCTCGGGCACCCAGGTGACGATGCCGTCGCCGGCACTGCCGCCGGAGGCGCCTTCCTGGCCGGACTGCCCCGACTGCCCGGACTGGTCACCCTGCGAGGACTGGCCGTCGCCCGTGCCGGACGGCGAGGCCGGGGCCTGCACGGTGGTCGCGTCGCCGTAGCCGAGGTTGCCGTCGACGCTCTCGGTGTCGGTCAGCGTCGTGCGCTCGACCTTCGCGGTGGCCGGCGGCCCCGCGGGCGCGGAGCCCGCCGAGTCGCCGCCGTCGCCGCCGATGGTGCCGGTGGCGGCGACGCCGGCCGCCGCGGTCACGGTGATCGCGGCGAGCACGACCAGCGAGGTACGCAGCGGGCGGCGCCTGCGGCCGGTGCCGGGGGCCGGCTCCCCCTCGTCCCCGTCCGCGACGGAGGCCGGTTCGTCGCTGGAGACGGTCTCCAGTTCGGAGGCGGTGTCCGGCGCTTCGGTCGTGTCGAGCGCGGCGCCGCCGGCCCGTTCCGTCGACACCTCGCCGGCGCCGTGGCGTTCCAGCGCGCCGGACGGCTCGCCGGGCGCGGGCGGTGCTTCGGTCTCGTCGCGGCTGGTCACTGGGGGACGCCTCCCCCTTGACCGTTGTTCATCATCATGCCGCCGCCGGGGTACTTGCTCTGGCAGGCGCCCATGGCCTTGGTGAACTCCGGGCCGCCCGGGGTGATGCCGGTGCCGTTGATGTCGATCTTCATGTTGCTGCCCTCGATCTCCGGGTCGGGGAACTTGGGCAGTCCCTTCTCGCGCAGGCACTTGGCCCAGGCCGAGACCTTCTTCGAGTCGAGGGCGGCGCCCCCTCCCCCGCCGCCGAGGCCCTGCGGGGCCTTGTCCCGGCAGGCCTCCTCGGCCTTTTTGTACGACTCCGAGTTCAGGTCGACCCCGTCTCCGGGGGTGAGCCTGACGCCGCCCGTGTCCTGCTGCGGATCGGGGTAGTCGGCCGCCCCGTTCTCGCGCATGCACTTGGAGTACGCGAGGCCCTGGTCGAACGGGCTGGTCGGGGAGGCGGACGAATCCTTCTCCGAGGAGGCGGCGGTGGAGTCGCCGCCCGAGCATCCCGTGAGGAAGGCTCCGGTGGCGAGGACGGATGCGGTGACGAGAGCGGGGGCGATGGCTCGCTTGCGTGCGAATGCTCGCTTCTGTGTGGTGAACATGGACCCAACTTCTACGCGGCGGGCGGTCACACGGCGGACACAGAGCGGGGCGTCCGCACAGTGCCGTCATGGGTGGCGGACCCCGCGCCGGGGCAGGCCGGCACGGCCGCACGCCGAGGGCGCGCGGCCGTGCCTGTTTCCGCAGGTCAGGTCTCCGTCCGCGCCGGACTCCCGCGTACCGGAGCGCCGTGCGACGCCGCGCGCCTGCGTTCCTCCTCCTTCGTGCAGTCCACCCGTTTCATGGCCGCCTTGAGCAGCGGCGGCGCCATGACGGAGGTGACCACCGCGACCAGCACGATGATCGTGTACGTCCTGGTGTCGAGGATGCCGAGGCGCAGGCCGACCATCGCGACGATCACCTCGATGACGCCGCGCGCGTTCATGCCGGCGCCCAGCGCGAGCGCCTCCCAGCGGCTCAGCCTGCTGAGCCGGGCCCCGATGTAGGCGCCCGCGAACTTTCCGAGGATCGCGATGGCGAGGACTGTCAAGGCGGCCGCGAGCACGGGCGGGTGGCGCAGTGCCCGCAGGTCGATGCGGAGGCCCGCGGTCGCGAAGAAGACGGGGGCGAGGACGGCGAGGACGACCATGCGCAGCGATGCCGTGCGGGTCCGGTCGAACTCCCCGCTGGAGCCGATGAGCATGCCGCAGAGGTACGCCCCGAAGACCGCTTCGAGACCCAGCGCCTGGGTGCCGGCCGCCGCGAGCAGGATCATCGCGGCGGCCGCGGAGACCGTCCGCTCGTCGGATCCGTTGCACAGCCGCAGGGCTCTGCGGACGAGCGGGCGGCCGGCCAGCAGCGCGATCAGGAGGACCAGCAGGAGCGAGCCGATGGCCTCGGCGAACACTCCGGCGGTCAGTCCGCCGACGGTCATCGCGGAGACCACGGAGAGCAGCAGCCAGCCGAAGGTGTCGTCGATCATCCCGGCGGCCAGGGTCAGCTGGCCCACGTCGCGGTGGATGAGGTCCATGTCCATGAGCGTCTTGGCGATGACGGGGATGGCGCTGACGCACATCGCCACGCCCAGGAAGAGCGCGAACATCTGCCGGTCGGACGCGCCGATGCCGAGCATCCGCGCCAGCGGGTAGCCGAGGCCCACCCCGAGGGCGAGCGGCACGAGGAGTCCGGCGAGGCTGACGCGCAGCGCCGTGCCGCCGCGGCGCCGGATCATCCGCAGGTCCATCTCGATGCCGGTGAGGCCGACGAGGAGGAGCACCGCGAGCTGGCCGACCGCGTCGAGGAGGTGGACCTGGCCCGGATCCGACGGCAGGAGCCAGCCGGCGGCGCCCGGCGCCACCCAGCCGAAGAGGGAGGGTCCGAGGACGACGCCCGCGCCCAGCTCCCCCACGATCGCGGGGAGCCCGCAGCGGGCCGCCAGCCTGCCGAGCATGATGGCGGCCAGCAGCAGCACGCCGACCTGCAGCAGGAAGATCAGCAGGGAGTGCGCCGCGATCGGCGGTACGGGGGCGGCGGCGAGCACTGTGTCGGCGCTCGCGGGGATCACGGCGCTGTGCACCCCGTTCACCTCCCACGTTCGGACCCGGCGCCCCGTTCACCGGCCACGGCCGGTACCCCCGGGGAGAGTTCGCTGTACCGGCGGAAGCCGTAGAGCAGGGCGCTCGTGTGGCGGAAGCGCTCGACGGACCGCACCGCCCCGACGACGATCACATGGTCGCCGGAGGGGTGGGTGCGCTCGACGGTGCACTCCGCGACGGCGTGCGCGGCCTCGATCAGGGCGGGGCTGCGCGTGCGTCCGGCCGGCCGCCAGGCGACGCGCTCGAACCGGTCGGGCGCGCCCGAGGCGAAGAGCGCGGCGACCCAGTCGGCCTCGCCGTGCAGCAGGTTGACGGCGAACGCGCCGCTGGCGAGGACCGCGCCCAGTGTCGGGCTGCCGCTGCGCAGGCACGTCAGGAGCCTCGGCGGGTTCACGCTGAGGCTGCACAGCGACGAGCACGTCATCCCCCGGGGCTCCGCGCTGTCGTCCCGGGCCGTCACGACCGACACACCGGTCGGGAACGACGCCATCATGTCGCGGAACTCTGTGTCCATGTGCCTCGCTCACACCCCGTCGCGCATGCGTTTGAAGTACTCGTTCTGCGTCGGCAGGGTGCGCACCAGCGACCGCGCCTTGTCCTTGATCGCCTGGAACTCGGCGAGTGCCTCCTTCTCGTCGACCAGGTCGAGGGCGGGTGACGCCTTGACGGGGATGCCGCCGGTGCCGAGCAGGATGCAGTTGTAGGAGTAGGGCGGCAGACCGTGGTAGCGGGGGTAGACCGTGCCGATGTCGGGGACCTTGCTCTCCCACAGTTCGAGGCGCTCGGCCAGCGCGTCGGGCACGGCCCGGGTCTTGGTGTCCCGCCAGTACTGGTTGTCGGCCCGCTTCGCGCCGCGGTAGTGCAGGACGAGGAACTCGCGTACGCCGTCCATGACATGGGTCAGCGCGCTGTTGTACTGCTCGCGGAGCGAACGGTCCCAGTCGGCGGCCGGGTAGTACTTGACCAGCTGCTCGATCGCGTAGTGGATGAAGAAGATCCCGGTCGACTCCAGGGGTTCGACGAAGCCGCTGGACAGGCCGATGGCCACGCAGTTGTTGACCCAGGAGCGGCGGCTGCGGCCGATCCGCATCCGGATGTGGTTGGCGGGCACGTCGGCCGCGGCGGGGCCGACGAACTCGCGCAGCGTGCGCTCGGCCTCCTCGGGCTCGATGTAGTCGCGCGCGTAGACGTATCCGGTGCCGATCCGGCTGATCAGCGGAATGGTCCAGATCCACCCCGCGTCCTGGGCGGTGGCCGTCGTGCAGGGGCGGATCGGGTCCTTGTCCATGTCCATGGGGACCTGGAGGGCGACCGCGCTGTCGTTGGGCAGGGTGTCCTGGTAGGGCACGAACGGTTCCTCGAGCGCCTTGTTCAGGAGCAGCCCGCGGAAGCCCGTGCAGTCGACGAAGAGGTCACCTTCGAGCAGGCCGTGCTCGGCGGTCCGTACGTGGGTGAGCCAGCCGCGCTCGTCCTGGCCGACGTCCACGACGTTGTCGACGATGTGCCGCACCCCGCGCTGTGTGGCGTACTTGGTGAGGTACTTGGCCAGCAGGTGCGCCTCGAAGTGGTAGGCGTACGGGAACTGGGCGCCCTGGTACTCGGCGATCGTGTTCGGCGGCGCCTCGCCCTCGACGAAGTCCTGTTCCAGGAGGCGGTTGTCGAGGTAGCGGGGGCTGCGGTCGGCGTCGATCACCGAGGCCATCACGAAGCAGTCCACGTCGAACCGGTCGGTGGTGGGGTGGCGCAGCCACCAGTCGGTGAGCGGGAAGCCCTTGACCGACCTGAGCTGCTCGAAGGGGTGGTAGAAGTGGTGCCCCGGCTCGCGCCAGTTCTCGAAGCGGACCGCGAGTTTGTACGTGGCGTTGCAGGCGGGCATCCAGTCCCGCTCGGCCAGGCCCAGGAACTCGAAGAAGTGCCTGATGTCGCTGAACGTGGCCTCGCCGACGCCGATGGTGCCGACGTCCGCCGACTCCACCAGCGTGATCTTCACCCGGTCGCCGAAGGCCGCCGTCAGGTACGCGGCGGTCATCCAGCCCGCCGTGCCCCCGCCGACGATGACGACGTCGCGTACGGGATCCTGCGTCATTTCCCCACCCCACTCTGTGATTGAGCTCCCTGACCGCTCAGCGTGATCGCGCCGGCCGGACACCTCGCGGCCGCGCCGCGTACCGCGGCGGCCGCACCCGGTGCGGGCCGTGCCGCTTTGAGCAGCACCTTCCCGTCGTCCTCCGACTGGTCGAACACAGCGGGTACGTAGCTCATGCACAGGCCGGAACCCGCGCACCTGCCGCGATCGACGCGCACCTCCATCTCTCGTCCCCCCTCTCGCCGGGTCGCCCCGGTGTCACCAGGTGACCGGCAGCCGCTCCACGCCGTACGCGGTCGACCGGATGCGGAACTCGACGTCCCGCGTGGGCACCGCGAGCCGCAGGTCCGGGAAGCGCCGCAGCAGCGCCGCGTAGGCGGTGCGCAGCTCCATCCGGGCCAGTGCGGCACCGATGCAGTGGTGGATGCCGTGTCCGAACGCGACGTGCGGCACGGGTTCCCGGGTCAGGTCGAGCCGGTCGGGCCCGTCGGTCAGCGCCGGGTCGCGGTTGGCCAGCGGGATCGAGCAGACGACGGTGTCGCCGGCCCTGATCAGCCTGCCGCCGAGCGTGACGTCCTCGACCGCGGTGCGGGGCGTCGGCGCATGCGGCACGGACAGGTAGCGGAGCAGCTCCTCGACGGCGCGGTCCAGTGCCGCCGGGTCGTCGCGCACCAGGGCGAGCTGGCCGGGGTTCTCCAGGAGCGCGAGGGCGCCGAGGCCGAGCATGCCGGAGATGTTGTCGAGTCCCGCGAGCATCAGCAGGATGCAGATGCCCCGCAGTTCCTTGTCGGTGAACTCGGTTCCGTGGTCGCGCACCAGCATGCCGAGGAAGCCGTCGTCGGGGTTTCTGCGCTGCCGGGCCACGAGTGCGGCGAGGTAGCGGGTGAACGCCGATCCGGCGGCCGTGCGCTCCTGGCGCCCGCCGTCGGTGGCCAGGTGGGCGTGGCAGCGGCGCAGGAAGTCGTCGCGGTCGTCGCGGGGCACGCCGATCAGTTCGCACAGGACCGGTCCCGGGATCGCCGACGCGAACAGCTCGGCCAGGTCGGCGGGTTGTCCGGCGCGTTCCATGGCGTCGAGGCGCTCGGCGACGATGGCCTCGATGCGCGGCTGGAGTCTGCGCATCCGCCGGACCGTGAACTCCGGGGTCAGCATCTTCCGCAGCCGGGTGTGCTCGGGCGGGTCGTAGTCCATGAGGAGCCCGATGCCCTCGTCGGGCCGCCGGTCGTCGTCGCCGGCCGGTGCGTGCGAGCCGAAGCGGCGGCGGGTGGAGAACCGGACGTGGTCGCCGAGGACCCGGCGCACCTCTTCGTGGCCGGTGACCAGCCACAGGGGTTCGCCGCCGGCGCCGGGGGCCAGGCTGACGCGGGTGACGGGCCCGTCGGCGGCGAGGCGGCGCAGGTCGTCGGCCGGGTCGAAGCGGGTGCGTCGGGTGTGCAGCGGTACGGGTGCGGTCTCGTGCGGCATGTCGCCCCTTACCAGGCCACCGGCAGCGTCTCCACGGCCTTGGACGTGAAGCGGAGTTCGTCGCGGGGCACGGCGAGCCGCACCTCGGGGAACCTGCGCAGCAGTTCGGCGATGGCGATGCGCAGCTCCATCCTGGTCAGCGGTGCGCCGAGGCAGTAGTGGATGCCGTGCCCGAACGCCATGTGGCGGCTGTTGTCGCGGGTGATGTCGATGGGTTCCTGCGGCTCCCCGGGCGAGGCGGTGTTGTTGGCGCCGAGCAGCGAACAGGCGATGGACTCCCCCGCCTTGACGGTCTTGCCCGCGAGGGTGACGTCCTCCAGGGCGGTGCGGGGCGAGGCGTGCGAGATGATCGACACGCTGCGGATCAGCTCCTCCACGGCGTGGTCGATGTACTCCGGGTGCTTCTTGAGCAGGGCGAGCTGGTCCGGGTTCTCCAGGAGGGCGAGGATGCCGAGGCCCAGCGTGCCGCCCACGTTCTGGATGAAGGAGGCGAGGAGCGTCGCGGCGGTGCCGGTCAGTTCGGCGGGCGAGAGGTCGCCGCCGTGCCGTTGGATGAGCCGGCCGAGCAGGTCCTCGCCGGGGTCGCGGCGCTTGCGCGCGGTGAACTTGCTCAGGTAGATCAGATACGAGTTGCCCGCCGCGTCCCGCTGGTCCCGGTCGGGGTTGTCGATGCGGTTGGTGTCGAGGTGGCGGGCCAGTTCGGCCTGGTCGTCGCGGGGTATGCCGAGCAGCGTGCAGCCGATGAGGCTGGTGGTGGGCCACACGAAGTGCGGTACGAGGTCGATCGGCTGCTCGGCGCCCTCCATGGCGTCCAGACGCTCCGTCACGATGCCCTCGACGAGGGGTTCCAGGGCGCGCACCCGCCGCAGTGTGAACTCGCCGGTGAGCATCTTCCGCAGCCGGGTGTGCTCGGGCGGGTCGTAGTGCAGCAGGTTGCCGGGCTGGACGAGGCGCCGGGAGTCCTCGACGGTGTCGGCGGGCGGCAGCGTGGTGAACCGTTCGGTGTCGCCGAGCACCGCCCGCACTTCGTCGTATCCGGTGGCGAGCCAGGCGCGTTCCATCGTTCCCGGCGGGGTCATCTCGACGAGCGGCGACTGTTCGGTTTCGTCCAATGGCTTGGGCATTCTCGGAATCCTTTCGCCCTTTCTTACGAGTCTGAATTTCGCCCCGCACACCCGTCAAGGATGTCCAAGTGTCCAAGGGGCCGCGCTCACCAGCGGACGAGGAGTTCGTCTATTCCGTAGTTGGGGGTCCAGGTGCGGAAGCGGATTTCCTCCGCGGGTACCGCGACGCTCAGCTTCGGGAACCGGTGGAACAGGGCCGCGATCGCGATGCGCAGCTCGACCCGGGCCAGCACCGCGCCCAGGCAGTGGTGGACGCCGTGCCCGAAGGCGAGGTGTCCGGAGTTGTCGCGGGTGATGTCGAGGGTGTCCTGCGGCACTCCGTCCACCGGGGTGCGGCTCACGGCGAGCAGGGAACAGATCACGGACTCGCCGGCCCGGATCAGGTGCCCGCCGACGGTCACGTCGACCAGGGCGGTGCGGGGCGTGGCGTTCTGCACGGACGAGACGTGGCGGATGAGTTCCTCCACCGCCGAGCCGATCAGCTCCGGCCTTTCCCGGAGCAGGGCGAGCTGGTCGGGGTGGTCGAGCAGGGCCAGCGGGCCGAGGCCGAGCATGCCGCCGATGTCCTCAAGGCCTGAGCCCATGATGGCGGCGGCCATGCCCGTCAGTTCCTCGTCGGTGAGCTCCGCGCCGTGCCGGCCGATCACCATGCCCAGCAGGTCGTCACCGGGGTCGCGGCGCTTCTGCCGGACGAGCCTGCCCATGTAGACCATGTACGCGTTGACGGCCGCCCGCTGCCGCTCCCGTTCCTCGCGGCTGGTGTGCCGGCCGAAGCCGGTGCCGGTCCTGCTGATGTTGAGGTTGCGGGCGAGTTCGGCCGCGTCGTCGCGGGGCACGCCGAGCAGTGCGCAGCCGACCAGGCCGGGGATGGGCCAGGCGAAGTGCCGTACGAGGTCGGCGGGTTGTCCCGCGCCCTCCAGCGCGTCGAGGCAGTGCGCCACGATCTCCTCGATGAAGGGTTCCAGCCTGCGGATGCGCCGGAGGGTGAACTCGGGGGTGAGCATCTTGCGCAGCCGGGTGTGCTCGGGCGGGTCGTACTGGCGCAGGTTGCCGACCTCGATCTGTGGTTTCCCGCCGCCCCTGCCGTCGTCGAGCGGCAGCATGCTGAACCTGTCGTCGCCGAGGACCGCCCGCACCTCGTCGTAGCCGGTGGCGAGCCAGTGGCGGGCCGGGGTGCGCCCGCCGGTGTCCAGTTCGACGAGTGGTGTGCGGGCGCTCAGTTCCGTCAGTTCGGGCACGGGTTCCATCCCGTTCCTGCGGGTGTGCGCGGAGGTGCTCACTGCCTTCGACATTCAGGGTCCCTTTCGCCCTGTGAAATGCGGAGCAATTCACGGTTCCCGGGGTGCCGCGATCCGGTGTTGCGATCCCGCCCGGTAATTCTTTTCTCCTCACTCCTTTCCGGTGACGGTGTCGGTCGCGGCCCGGAGTTTGTCCGCGACGACTGCGCCGATCTGTGCCGAGGGCGCGGGCTGCAGCATCGTGTAGTGGCTGGCGGCGACTTCGTGGGATTCGATGTCGCCTGCGACGTAGGGCCGCCAGCTCTCGCCGGAGACGGCCGCCGGGGTGTCCGCGGGCCGGTCCTCGACCGCGACGAAGAGCAGCAGGTCGCCCTGGAAGCGGCGGGGCGTGTGGCGCGGGGTGAGCCGTCCCACGTTGTCGATGACCTGCCGCATGTTGGCCCTGAGCCCCTCGTCCATGTCCTGGCCGATGCTTTCGTCGGGCGGCAGTCCGAGGTCGCTCGCCCGCGGCGCGGACGTGTCGTCCTGGCCGCCCGTCTCGGGTTCGACGTTGCTGTACTGGGCTCCGCCGAACCCTTCGGGGTAGCCGTCGATCACGGCGAGGAGCTGCACCTGTTCTCCCTGTTCCTCCAGGCGGGTGGCGACGGCCTGGGCGATGAGGCCGCCGAGGGACCAGCCGAGCAGATGGTAGGGGCCGGTGGGCTGCACGGTCCTGATCTGTTCCGCGTAGTCGGCCGCCATCTCGGCCAGGCTCTGCGGCAGCGGTTCCGGTGCGGCGAGGCCGCGGGCCTGCACGCCGTACACGGGCCGGTCCTGCGGCAGATGCCGCAGCAGGGCCGCGTACGCCCAGCTCAGTCCCGTACCGGTGTGCATGCAGAACAGCGGCGGCAGGCTGCCCTTGGGGCGCAGCGGCAGCAGCATCTCCAGGTCGCCGTGGTCGCCGCCCGCTCGCCGTCCTGCGGCCGCCCGGGTCGCGTCGCGGCCCTTGCCGCGGAGGGTGAGGAGGCCGTCGGCGGTCCGGCGCGCCCGTTCCCCGGTGTGCAGCATCCGTTCGCCGCCCGTCCCGAACGGGCAGGCGACGAACCGTTCACCGGTCAGTCCGGGTGCCTCGGCGTAGCCGCGGGCGAGGGACGCCCCGGCGACGTACAGGTCTCCCGTGGCGCCCGGTGGGACCGGCCGCAGGAAGTCGTCCAGGACGAAGGCGCGGGTGTTGGGCACGGGCCGGCCAGCGGGTGCCAGGTCGGGCAGGGAGTCGCCGGGTCCGGTCCGGTGGCCGAGCCAGGGGCCCCCGGTCTCGGCGGCGCCGTGGGCGCTGACCAGGGTGGTCCTGGGGTGGTCCGCGAGCCAGGCCCGCGTGTCGTCGACGGCCGCGGGGTCACCGGTGCCGACCACCGTGACCTCGGCGAACGGCGCCTCCCCGGCCGCCTTTCCGAGCGCGGACGGCAGCAACTCCTGCGCCGTGACGAGGTGTTGCGCGCCGCCGGGTCCGGCGGTCGGGGCGGCGTCCTCGCCGGGTGCGCCGAGGCGGACGCCGCCGCCCGCGCACAGGGCGGAGAGCAGCGGTGTCAGGAGCGCGGACACCGGGGCCCGTACGTCGAGGAGTGTCACCCCGTGGTGCGCGGGCGCGGCGTACTGGTGGTGCACCGCGTGGTCGACGAGCGTCCGGTGCTCGACGACGGCGCCGGCGACGGTGCCGTCGGCGCTGTCCGCCGCCGCGGCGCCGAGCACGAGTGCCGCCTGCCTGGGCAGGGGCGGCGCGAGCGGTGAACCGGTCTCCGGGGAGGCGCCGTTGGGAGCGGCGAGCCTCGGGTCGTCGAGCAGCAGGACGGGCACCGTCACGCCGTCGCCGAGCAGCGGCGCCATGGCCGTCGCGCAGACCAGCGCGGCGGGTGTGACCTGCCGCAGGCACGAGGCGACGTCCTCCATGGGCCGGTTCGGGTCGGCGATCAGGCAGGCGGCACCGGACCTGAGCACGCCGAGCAGCGCGACGACGAGGCCGGTGGTGGGCGGCAGCGCCAGGACGACGACGTCCTCCGCGCCGATGCCGCGCTCGGCGAGGCGCCGGGCGAGCCGGCCGGACGCGGCGTCCAGCGCCCCGTGCGTGAGCAGACCGTCGTGGTCCATGACGGCGACGGCGTCGGGGGCCAGCGCCGCCTGTTCGGCGAGCAGCTCGACGACGGTTCCGTCCGGGACCTGCGCCGCCGTGGCGTCGCGGGTCTCCAGCACCTGGCGGCGCTCCGCCTCGTCGAGGAGGAGTTCCACCCGGCTCAGCCGCAGTTCGGGGTCGTCCGCGACCTGCTGGAGGACGCGGGTGAGCCGCTGGGCGAGAGCGGTGGCGGTGGCGCGGTCGAACAGTTCGGTGGCGTAGCGGATCGCGCCGTCGACGCCGTTCGGGCCGCTGTCGGAGCCGTGCCGTTCGGTGAGGGCGACCACGAGGTCGACCTCGCCCGCCGGTGTGCCGACGGGCAGCCGGGTGGTGCGCAGGCCCGGCAGCTCCGGAGATTCCCACATCTCGGCGGAGTCGCCGAGGATCTCGAGGACCCCCTGGAACACGGGGTGATGGCCCGCCTCGGGGAGCGCGAGGGCGTCCACGAGGCGGCCGAAGGGGACGTCGGGGTTCTGGACCGCGCGCTGGTAGGTGTCCCGGGCGCGCCGCAGCAGTTCGCGGTACGTGGGGTCGCCGGAGGTGTCCGTGCGCAGGGCCAGCGGATCGGCGAACGGGCCGACGAGGCCGTCCAGGTCGCCTTCCTCGTCCCGGCGCGGCAGCACGGTGCCGAGGGTGACGTCGGTGCCGGCGCCGAGCCCGGAGAGGAGCAGCGCGAGCGCGGCCTGCACGACCATGAAGAACGTCGCGCCGTCGGCCTCGGCGATCTCGGTGAGCCGGATGTGCGTGGCGCTGTCGAGGGCCAGCGGCACCTCGTCGGCGCGGTGCGCGGGAAGCTGCGGCCGCGGCCTGTCGACCGGCAGCTCCAGCTCGGTGGCGGCGTCGGCGAGGGCCTTCTTCCAGTAGGCGAACTGCTCGCCGATCAGGCTGTCGCGGTCCTCCTCGTCGCGGAGCATCTCCTGCTCCCAGAGCGCGTAGTCGGCGAACTGGAGGGGCAGCGGTGCCCGTTCGGGTGCGCGGCCTTCCCTGCGTGCGCCGTACGCGGCCGCCAGGTCGCGGACCAGGACGATCAGCGAGGCGTCGTCGGTGGCGATCCGGTGGACGACGAGGAGCAGTACGTGGTCGGTCTCCGCGAGCGCGAACAGGCGGGCCGTCCAGGGGGTTTCCCCGGCGAGGTCGAACTCGTGCCCCGCGTGGTCGGCGAGGAGACGCGGCAGGTCGTCCTCGGTCGTGGAGGTGACGGGCAGGACGGGGCGGGCGCTCTCGGCTTCGGCGGCCAGGACCCGCTGGCACACGTCGTCCCCGGTACCGACGAACGTCGTCCGCAGGATGTCGTGCCGTGCCGCGACGTCCCCCAGCGCCGACTCCAACGCCTCCCGGTCGAGCCTGCCGCCCAGGCGCAGCGCGATCGAGGTCCGCTGGGCGGCGGAGCCGGGGTTGGCCTCGGCGAGCCGCCAGACGCGCAACTGGCCGGCGGTGAGCGGTATGTCGTCGGGGTGGTCGACCGGCCGCAGCTCCGGCAGCTCCTTCGAGGTCAGCATCCGTGCCACGCCCAGCGGCGTGGACTCGCCGAAGAACCGCCGCATGCTCAGTTCGAGGCCGAGCTCCTCGCGGATCCGCGCGGAGAGGCGCATCGCGAGGCCCGAGTCGCCGCCCAGGTCGAAGAAGTTGTTGTCGACGCCGACCCGTGCCAGGCCGAGGACCTCGGCGAACAGTGCGCACAGGGTCGCTTCGAGTTCAGTCTCCGGCTCCCGGCCCGAGATGCGTCCGGCGAAGTCGGGCCGGGGCAGCGCGCCGCGGTCGACCTTGCCGTTGCCGGTGAGCGGCAGTGTCTCCAGGACCACCACGGCGGCGGGCCGCATGTACTCGGGCAGCTCCTTCGCCAGGTGGTCGTGGACGGACTGGATCTCCAGGTCCTCGGTCTCCGGCACGATGTAGCCGACAAGGCGTTTGTCGCCGGGGCGGTCCTCGCGGGCGATGACCGCGGCCTGCCGCACCTCGGGATGCGCGGCGAGCGCCGCCTCCACCTCGCCCGGCTCGACCCGGAAGCCGCGGACCTTGACCTGCTCGTCCGCCCGCCCGACGAACGACAGCTGTCCGTCGCCCGTCCAGCGAGCCAGGTCCCCGGTCCGGTACATCCGCCCGCCGTCCCCGAAGGGGCACGCCACGAAGCGTTCCGCCGTCAGATCGGGACGGCCCACGTACCCCCGGGCCACGCCCGGCCCGGCGATGTACAGCTCGCCCGTCGCGCCGGCCGGAACCGGGTGCAGGAAGCCGTCCAGGACGTATGTCCGTACGTTGTCGAGGGGCCGTCCGATCGCCGGTGGCTTGTCCTGCGGCCTGATGTCCTCGTCGACGGGCCCGGCGGTGGCCATGACGGTGGCTTCGGTGGGGCCGTAGGTGTTCCACACCTTCGCCTGTGCCGTCCAGCGGCTCGCGAGGCCTGCGGTCATCAGCTCGGCGCCGAGGACCCAGTTCCGCACTCCGGAGGTGGAGGCGGGGTCGAGCATCGTGAGCAGGGAGGGTACGACGCTGGCCGTGCTCACCCCCGCCGACTCGATCATCTCCGCGAGCGCGGTGGGCTCCGCACGCTCCTCCGCCGATGCGATGGCGAGCGTGCCGCCACCGGACAGCGTGACCGCCACATCCAGCACCGCCGCGTCGAAACTGAACGACGCGAACTGCAACACCGTCACGCCCTCGGCCACGCCCAGCACCGGACGCATCGCCGCCGCGAGATTCGCCACGCCACCGTGCGGGACCGCCACACCTTTGGGGCGGCCCGTGGAGCCCGACGTGTAGATCACGTAGGCGAGTCGATCCGGTCCGGCGGTTACGCCCAGCGGTTCGCCGGACTCGGCCGCCAGAACCTCCGCAATGTCCGCGGCGTCCAGCTGAACCGTGCGCGCCTCGCCGACCGTCACCTCGGACAGGCTCTCCTCGACGCCCAGTACAACGGCCGCACCGCTGTCGGCCACCATGAACGACAGCCGGTCCACCGGATACTCCGGGTCCAGCGGAACGAACGCGCCGCCCGCCTTCCACACCGCCAGCTCCGCCACCACCATGTCGACACCACGCGGCAGACACAGACCCACCCTGGACTCCGGGCCAACCCCCAGCCCCACCAAATACCGAGCCAGCCGATTCGCCCGCGCCTCCAACTCCCCGTACGACAAGGCGTCCGAACCACACCGCACCGCCACCACACCGGGCGCACACTCCGCCCGCGCGGCGAACAGTTCGGGGACGGAGGTCTCCGGGTGGGAGACGTCCGTGGTGTTCCACTCCTCCAGGACGCGAGTGCGTTCGGCGGCGTCGGAGAGCCGCAGCCTGCCGACGGGGGCCTGAGGATCGGCGGCCATCTGGTGCAGGGCCCGCAGCAGCCGGTCGAGGAGAGCGTGGGCCGCCTCCTCGTCGAAGGCGTCCGGGCGGTAGGTGAGCCGCATCCGCAGCCCGTTGAGGGGGTCCACCACGAGGCCGAGCGGGTAGTTGATGGACTCGCGCATGCCCGCTTCGGTGAGCTCCACTCCGGCCGGTCCCGGCTCGCGGGTGCTCCCGTCGTCGTCCGTCGACGCGTCCATGCCGGTGGGGAAGCTCTCGAACGCCATGAGGGTGTCGAACGTCGCTCCGCGCCCTGCCACGCGCTGGATGTCGCCCAGGCTCAGGTACTGGTGGTCCATCAGGACGGACTGCCGGGCCTGTACGTCCGTGAGGACGTCGGTGACGGTCGTCGCCGGGTCGAACCGGACGCGTACCGGGACGGTGTTGATGAACAGCCCGAGCATGTTCTCCATGCCGGGCAGATCGGCGGGCCTGCCCGCCACGGAGGCGCCGAACACCACGTCCTGGCGTCCCGCCAGCTGGCCGACCACCAGGGCCCAGGCGGTCTGGACGACCGTGTTCAGGGTGACGCCCCTGGCCCGGGCGAGCTCGCCGAGCGCGCGGTCGAGCGCGGGGCCCGCCACGGCGAACACCTCCCCGGACGTGGCGTTCGGGTCCGTCCCCGCGACGGCGCCCGGCGCCATCGGGACGACCTGCGTCGGCTCGTCCGTGCCGGACAGCTCCGCCCGCCAGGCTTCCTGTGCCGCCTCCTTGTCCTGCTGCGCCAGCCAGGCCAGGTAGTCGCGGTAGGGCGTCACGGGCGGGAGTCCCGCCGCGGTGCCGCCGGCTTCGTAGCACGCCCACAGTTCGCGCCGCAGCACCGGCAACGACCAGCCGTCCAACACGATGTGATGGAGCGTCACCATCATGCGGTAGCGGTCCTCACCGGTACGGGCGAGGAGCACCTTCACCAAGGGCGGCTTCGCCAGGTCGAAGCCCTTGGCCCGCTCCTCCCTGCCGATCCGCTCGGACTCCTCCCACGCCGCTTCCTCGTCGAGTCCGCGGAGGTCCTCCTCGCGCCACGGCAGGGTCGCGCGGCCGGCGACGACCTGCACGGACTGACCGGAGCCCGCCACCTGGCGGAAACCCACCCGCAGGCTGGCGTGCCGGTCGAGGAGCGCCTGCCAGGACGCGCGCAGGCGTGCCGTGTCGAGCGGTCCTTCCAGGCCCACGATCATCTGCTCGACGTACACGTCGGTGCTCTGCCGGTCGAACAGGGCGTGGAAGAGGAGGCCTTCCTGCAGCGGTGACAGCGGCCAGATGTCCACCAGATCCGGGGCCGCCGTCTCCAGCTTCTCGACCTGCGCCTGGCCGAGGGCGACCAGCGGGAAGTCGGAGGGGGTGTGGCCGCCGGCGGTGGGCTCGTCGACGTGTGTGGCGAGGCCGGTGAGCATCGCCGCCCAGGCGTCGAGCAGCGTCCTTGCCGCCGTCTCGTCGAGCAGCCGCTCGGGCCAGGCCAGGCTCAGCGTGAGGCGCGGGCCGCCCGCGGTGTCGTGGACCACGCCGGTGACCTCCAGCGGGTGCGCCACGGGGAAGCGGCCGCCCGCGGGGTCGCCCGCCGGTGCCTCGCCGGAGTCGTCCGGCGCGGTGCCGGGGATCCGGCCGAGGTAGGTGAAGCCGATGCGGGCCTCGGGCAGGGCCGCGAGTCGGGCGGCGGTGTCCGGGTTGAGCCGGCGCAGCAGGCCGTGGCCGAGCCCGTCGCCGGGCACCGCGCGCAGCTGTTCCTTGACGCGTTTGACGGCGTCGCCCGCGACAGGACCGCCGTCGCGGATGTCTTCGAGGTCCTCGGCGTCGGCCGTCCCCACGTCGATCCGTACCGGGTGGGTGCCGGTGAACCAGCCGACCGTGCGCGAGAGGTCCATGGCCCCGGTCAGGGCCTCGCGGCCGTGGCCCTCCACGTCCACGAGGAACCCGCCGTCCGGTGTGCCGCCGTCGCACCACTCCGCGACGGCGGCGGCGAGCCCGGTCAGGAGGACGTCGTCGACGCCCGCGTGGAACGCCTCGGGTACGCCGGTCAGGAGCGCCGACGTGACGGCGGCGGGGACGGTCACCGACACCTGCCGCACAGTGTCGGCGAGGTCGACCGCCGGGTTCATGGGTACGGCGGTGAGCTGTGGGTCCGGTCCCTGGAGCAGCTGGGTCCACGCGTCGAGTTCGGCCGTCCGCCCTGCGCCCGTGGCCTGGGCCGCGAGGGCGCGCGCCCAGTGCCGGAACGAGGTGGGCACCGGTTCCAGTCCGGGCGCACGGCCCGCGGCTGTCGCGGCGCACGCCTGCTCCAGGTCGGGCAGCAGGATCCGCCACGACACGGCGTCCATCACGAGGTGGTCCACGACCAGGACGAGGCGCCCCGCGGTGTCCGGACCCAGGTCGAGCCAGACCGCCTGCAGCATGACGCCGGCCCTCGGGTCGAGCCGCTCCACGGCGGCCCTGGTCTCCTCGGCGATCGTCCGCGGCAGCTCCTCGGGGGCCGTGCCGGTCGCGTCGACGCGGCGGACGAACGAGCCGGCGGGCACGGTGCCGGGTCCGGACACGACGAGGTGGTGCTCCGGTTCGGTCTTCAGGCGGGCCCGCAGCGCGTCGTGGTGGTCGACCACCGCGCGCACCGCGTCGGCCAGGGTCTCGGTACGCAGGCCCGCGGGGGCCTCGATGACGGCGGACTGGACGACGCCGCCCAGCGCGTCGACGCCGACCCGGTCGATCAGTTCGCGCATCACCGGCGTCAAAGGCACCTCGCCGACGCCGGAGTCGCCGGCCGTGCCCGCGCTCGCGGTGTCGTACGGGACGGCGACCAGCGCGAGGGCCGCCGGGGTGCGGTGCTCGAAGACCTGCCGGGCGGTGATGGCGAGGCCCGCGCGCCGGGCGCCGGAGACCAGCATCATCGACGAGATCGAGTCGCCGCCGAGCGCGAAGAACGAGTCCTCGGCACCGGCCCGTTCGACGCCGAGCACCTCGGCGAACAGGTCGCAGAGGACGGTCTCGGCCGGGGTCCGCGGGTCGCGGCCGCCGGGCACGGCGAGTTCGGGGGCGGGCAGCGCGGCGCGGTCGAGTTTGCCGTTGACGGTGAGCGGCAGCGCGTCGAGGGCGACCACGGTCGCCGGGACCATGTACGCGGGGAGCCGGGTGGCGGCGAAGGCGCGCAGCGCTTCGGTGTCGAGGGTGTCCGTGGTGGGGACGGCGTACGCGACGAGGCGTTTGTCGCCCGGCAGGTCCTCGCGGGCGATCACCGCCACCTCGCGCACGGACACGTGTCCGGCCAGGACGGCTTCGACCTCGCCCGGCTCGATCCGGAAGCCGCGCAGCTTCACCTGCTCGTCCGCGCGCCCCGCGAACGACAGCTGTCCGTCGGCGCTCCAGCGGGCCAGGTCCCCGGTCCGGTACATCCGGCCGCCGTCGCCGAAGGGGCACGCCACGAAGCGTTCCGCCGTCAGGTCGGGGCGCCGCACGTAGCCGCGCGCGACACCGGGCCCCGCGACGTACAGCTCGCCGGTCACGCCCGGCGGCACCGGCCGCAGGAAGCCGTCGAGGACGTAGGTCCGCATGTTGCCGAGCGGGCGTCCGATGGCCGGCGGGGCGTCCACCGGTTTGATGCCCTCGTCGACCCGGCCGACGGTCGCCATCACGGTGGCCTCGGTGGGGCCGTACGTGTTCCACACCCGTGTCCGCGCCGTCCACCGGCTCGCGAGGTCGGCGGTCAGCCACTCACCGCCGAGGACCCAGTTCCGTACGCCCGGAACCGTCTCGGGGTCCAGGGTGCGCAGCACCGAAGGCACGACACTGGCGGCCTCGACTCCGGCCGTGCGGATCATGTCCGTGAGCGCCGCCGGCTCGGTGCGCTCCTCCGCGGAGGCGATGGCGAGGGTGCCGCCGGCCGCCAGGGTGACGGCCACGTCCAAAACCGCTCCGTCGAAGCTGAAGGACGCGAACTGCAGCATCACGACGCCGTCGCGCAGGTCCAGCGCGGGCCGCATCGCCTCGGCCAGGTTCAGCAGCCCGCGGTGGGCGAGGGCGACGCCCTTGGGGCGGCCCGTCGACCCCGATGTGTAGATGACGTACGCGAGTTGGTCGGTGCCGACCCGCACGTCGGGCGGCGCGGCGGGCTCCGCCGCGACGGCCCGCGCGGTCTCCGGATCGTCGAGGAGGACGACCCGGGCGGCGCCCACGGGCACCCCGGCGACGGCGGTGCCGGTGGCCAGGACGACGTCGGCGCCGCTGTCGGTGATCATGTAGCCGAGCCGGTCGGCCGGGTGGTCGGGGTCGAGCGGGACGAAGGCGCCGCCCGCCTTCCACACGGCGAGCTCCGCCACGATCATGTCGGTGCCGCGCGGCAGGCAGAGTCCCACGCGGTGTTCACGGCCGACGCCCAGCCGGACCAGGTGGTGGGCGAGCCGGTTGGCCCGCTCCTCCAACTCGCCATAGGTCAGGGTTTCTTCGCCGCACCGCACGGCTGTCGCGTCCGGCGCCCTGCGGGCCCGCCCCTCGAACGCCTCGATGACGGAGCCGGCCGACAGCGGGCGTCCGGTCGCGTTCCGGCGCTCGACCACCGAGGTCCGCTCGGCCTGTTCCAGTACGTCGATGTCGCTGACGCGGACCGAAGGGTCGGCCACGACCTGCTCCAGTACGCGTACGAACCGCCGCACGACGGATTCCGCGGCGGCCCGGTCGAACAGGTCGGGCCGGTAGTCCAGTTTGAAGCGCATCCGGTCGCCGCCCGGGACGGCGACGAGGGTGAGCGGGTAGTGCGAGGCGTCGCGGGAGGCTCCCGAGGGCCTGATGGTCACGGCGTCGGGGCCGGGCTCGGGGCCCGCGGGCGGCAGCGGGTAGTTCTCGTAGAGGACGAGCGTATCGAAGACCGCGGCGGGCCCCGCGAGCTTCTGCACCTCGGCGAGCCCGACGTGCTGGTGCGCGATCAGGCCGGACTGGGCCTGCTGGAGCCGCTCGAGGAGTTCGGCCATGGGCTGCGCCCCGTCGAGGCGTACGCGTACCGGAAGGGTGTTGATGAACAGGCCGACCATCGACTCCACGCCCGGCAGTTCGGCCGGGCGGCCCGCGACGGTCGCGCCGAAGACGACGTCGGTGCGCCCGGCGAGGCGGGCGAGGACCAGCGCCCACGCCCCCTGTACGACAGTGTTCACCGTCAGACCACGGCCACGCGCCAACTCGACGAGTCCGGCGGTCAGTTCTTGCGGCAGGTCGGTGAGCACGTGGTCGGGGAGCACCGGGGCGCGGCCCGGGTCCTTCGGCGCGACGAGCGTCGACCCGTCGGCGTCCGCGAGCTCCGCGCGCCAGGCGGCGCGGGCGGCGTCCTTGTCCTGGCGGCCGAGCCACGCCACGTACTCGCCGTAGGGTGCCACGCGCCCGAGCACGGAGGCGTCGCCGCCCGCCTCGTACACCTGGGAGAGCTCGTTCAGGAGAACCGGCATCGACCAGCCGTCGAGCAGGATGTGATGGAACGTCATGACGAGCCGGTGGCGTCGGTCGCCGAGTCGCACGAGCAGGAGCCGCAGCAGCGGAGGGACGGCGAGGTCGAAGCGCTGGGCGCGTTCGCGGGCCGCGAGGCGGTCGATCTCGGCGAGCGCCTCGGGCTCCACGAGGCCGCTGACGTCCGCCTCGTGCCAGGGCAGCGCGACCTCGCGCGGGATGACCTGCACCATGCGGGCGCCGGTCACCGGCCGGAAGCAGGCCCGCAGCGCGGCGTGCCGGGCCAGCAGCGCCTCCCACGACGCCCGCAGCCGATCCGTGTCCACGGGTCCTGAGACGTCCAGCGCCGACTGCACGGTGTAGACGTCCGGGCCCCGGTCGTCGTAGGAGGCGTGGAAGAGCATCCCCTCCTGCAGCGGCGAGAGGGGCCACACGTCCTCGACGAGGGATCGGGATCGGGTCGTCATCGCTCTGTCTCCTCATAACGGCTTGTGGCTGTGGGCCGGGGCTTCTCGCCGGCGAATCCGGCTTCGAGTTCCTCGATCTGGTGTTGTGCGAGGTTGAGGAGGTGGAAATCGGACGGGGTGTGTCCGCCTGCCGTGGGCTCGTCGGTGTGGGCCGCCAGGCCGGCCAGCATCGCCAGCCAGGCCTCGCCGAGCTGTTCGGCGTCGGCCTCCTCCAGCAGCCGGCTCGCCCAGCTCAGGGTGATCGTCAGTGCGGGTCCGTCGGCGGTGTCCCTGACCACGGCGGCCGCGTCCAGTGCGTGGGTGGCGGGCATGTCCGGGTCGACGGAGCCGCCGATCGCGGTCTCGCCGGCCATCTCCCACGGGCCGGGCGGCCCCGCGGTGCGGCCGCCGCCCGCGGCGAACCGGCCCAGGTAGTTGAAGCCGATCTGCGCGGCCGGCGCGGCCTCGAACACGGGCCGCGTCCCGGGGTTGAGCCGGCGCAGCAGTTCATGGCCGAGTCCGTCGCCGGGCACCGCCCTGGCCTGCTCCTTCACGGCCTTCACCAACGTACCGGCAGCGGGCCCCCCAGCCCTAGCGGCGTCCAGGTCGGTGCCGGTCACCTCGAGCCGCACGGGGTGCACACCGGTGAACCAGCCCACCGTCCGCAACAGGTCGACGCCGCCGAGGGGTTGGCGACCGTGGCTCTCGATGTCGACCAGCAGCCCGGAAGCCGTCTCCGGCCGCCACTGCCCGACCGCGCCGGCGAGGGTGGCGAGGAGCACGTCGTCGACGCCGCAGTGGAAGGCGGCCGGCGTGCGGCCCACGAGGGTGGCCGCATGCTCGGGCGGCACGGTCCATGAGCGGTGGCGCAGGGTACGTACGGTGTCGACGGCCGGGTCCAACGCCCGGTCGGCGACGGCTTGTTGCCCCTTGCCGAGCAGGGCGAGCCAGGCATCGGCCTCCGCGATGCGTCGTTCGTCGGCCGCCTCCGCGGTCAGCAGCTCCGCCCAGCGGCGGAACGACGTGCCGACGGGCTCCAGTTGCGGCGTGCGGCCCGCGGCCGCCGCTTCGCACGCGGCGCGCAGGTCGGGCACGAGAACGCGCCACGACACGCCGTCCACGACGAGATGGTGCACCACCAGCACGATCCGGCCGGTACGTCCCGGCCCTGCGTCGGCCCACACCGCGCGGGCCAGCACCCCGGCGGACGGATCGAGCTGCCGCGCCGCTTCCCGCGCGGCCCGGGCGGCGGCTGCGTCCAGGGATTCGGCGGTGGAAGTGGCACTCACCGCCCCCTCGGCGACGGCCGTCGCGTCGACGCGTGACACCAGGGCCGCCGCGTCGACCGACCCCCGCTCCCCCACGACCAGCTTCGGCTCGCCGGGAACGGTCCGGGCGCGCAGCATGTCGTGCGTGTCCAGGACGGCGGCGAGGCCCGTCGAAAGGACGTCGAGGCCGAGGCCGGCGGGGGCGCCGACCACCACCCACTGCGCGAACGCGGGGCTCGTCGCCCGCTCGCCCAGCGCGTGCATCACGGGCGTCCAGGGCACCTCACCGACGCCGATGTCGTCGGACGGGGTCTCCGGTTCGGCGGCCACCGTCACCTGCGCGAGGCGTTCGGGGGTCTTCTCCTCGAAGACCTGCCGTGAGGTGAGGGTCAGCCCCGCCCTGCGCGCCCGCGACGCCAGCTGCATCGACATGATCGAGTCGCCGCCCAGCTCGAAGAAGCTGTCGTCGACGCCGACCCGGTCCAGGCCGAGCACCTCGGCGTACAGCCCGCACAGGGTCCGCTCGGTCGCCGTCCGCGGCGCGCGGCCGGTGACCCGCCCGGTGAAGTCGGGCGCCGGCAGGGCGGCCCGGTCCACCTTCCCGTTGAGGGTGAGCGGCAGCCGCTCCAGGGGGACGAACGCCGTCGGCACCATGTACTCGGGCAGCCGGTCGCGTACGTATGCGGGGAGCCCGGAGAGCCCGGGGTTATCGGGGGCCTCGGGGCTGTCGGCGAGCCGCTCGCCGTCCGTGACGACGTACGCCACCAGACGGTGGGCGTCGTCGGGGCCGTCGCGGCGTGCGACGACGACGGCCTGCGTGATGTCCGGGTGCGCTGCGAGGACCGACTCGATCTCCCCCGGCTCGATCCGGTGGCCGCGGACCTTGACCTGTTCGTCGGCGCGGCCCGCGAAGTGCAGTTCGCCCTGGTCGGTCCACCGGGCCAGGTCGCCCGTGCGGTACATCCGCTCCCCCGAGCCGAACGGGCACGCCACGAACCGCCCCGCCGACAGCCCCGCGCGGGCCAGATAGCCGCGGGCGAGTCCCGCGCCGGTCACGTACAGCTCGCCGGTCATCCCCGGCGGCACGGGCAGCAGGAACTCGTCCAGGACGTAGGCCTGGACGCCGGTCATCGGGCGTCCGATGGGGACGACGTCGCCGCCGGGTGTCAGCGGCTCGCTCATCGCCGCGCAGACCGTCGTCTCGGTCGGACCGTACGCGTTGACCATGCGCCGCCCGGACGACCACCGGTCCACCAGCCCCGGCGGGCACGCCTCCCCGGCGACGACCAGCGTCTCCAGGCCGTCGGGCAGGGCGTCCTCGGCCGCCAGTACGCTCGGCGGCACCGTCACATGGGTCGCGTGCGTCTCGCGCAGGGCCGCGTCCAGCGACACCCGCGGCGGCAGTTCGTCCGCGGCGGCGACGATCAGCGTCCCGCCCGAGAGCAGCGCCATGCACAGCTCCGAGACGGCGGCGTCGAAGCTCAGCGAGGCGAACTGCAGCACGCGCGAGCCCGGCCGCACGCCGAAGCGGTCGATCTGGGCCCGCGCGAGGTTCTCAAGACCCGCGTGGGTGACGACGACGCCCTTGGGCGCGCCGGTGGACCCCGAGGTGTAGATGACGTACGCGGCATGGGCGGCCGTCAACGGCGCCGACCTCTCCACGTCCCGGACGGGACCTGCCGGGAGCCGCTCGATCGCGTCCGCCACCACCGGGTCGTCGACCACCACGACCCGCCCCGCGAAGCCGTCGGGCACCGCGCCCCGCGAGGCCGACGTGCACACCACCACCGACGGATCCGCGTCACGGAGCACATACGTGACCCGCTCCGCCGGATATCCCGCGTCCACCGGAACGAACACCCCGCCCGCCGACGACACCGCGAGCAGCGAGACCAGCAAGGAAACGGACCGCTCCCCCACCACGGCCACCCGCACCTCGGGCCCCACTCCCACGCCCATCAGGTACCGGGCGAGACGCCCCGCCTCAGCACCCAACCCCGCGTAGCTGAACTGCCGTTTGCTGCCGGAGGTCAGCGCCACCGCGTCCGGTGTCGCCGCCGCCTGCCGGGCGAACAGCTCCGGAAGCGGCGCGGCGGCCGCGGGCGGTCCCGTGGTGCTCCACTCGCGCACGACCCGGTCCCGTACGGCGGTGTCGGCCACATCGATCCGGCCGACGGGAACCGACGGGTCCGCGACCAGTTGCTCGAGGACGCGCACCAGCGAGGCGACCATGCCCTCGGCGCGGGCGCGGTCGCACACGTCGGGCCGGAAGACGAAGTCGCCCCGCATGCGTTCGCCCGGCGAGACGACGAAGGTCAGCGGGTAGTGGCCCATGTCCTGCGGCATGCCCGCGGGGCGGATGGTGAGGGACTCCGGGGACGTGTCGTCCCTCGCGGGCGGGTGCGGATAGTTCTCGTACACCACGAGGGTGTCGAAGTCGGCGCCCGGTCCGGCGAGTTGGCGTATATCGGAGAGGCCCACGTGTTGGTGGGCCATCAGGGCGACCTGGCGTTCCTGGAGGCCTGCGAGCATTTCGGCGGCCGGCTGCCGGGCGTCGAGGCCGACCCGCACCGGGAGGGTGTTGATGAAGAGGCCGATCGCCGATTCCGC
The DNA here is from genome assembly GCF_044903205.1 of Streptomyces sp. NPDC029674. Lineage (NCBI taxonomy): Bacteria > Bacillati > Actinomycetota > Actinomycetes > Kitasatosporales > Streptomycetaceae > Streptomyces > Streptomyces sp. NPDC029674. The sequence goes on along the minus strand of NZ_JBJDPY010000028.1, from coordinate 7,179 downwards.
GCCCGGCAGGTCGGTGGGCCGCCCCGCCACGGTGGCGCCGAATACGACATCGGCGCGCCCGGCGAGGCGTGCGAGCAGCAGCGCCCACGCGCCCTGCATGACGGTGTTCACCGTCAGTCCGCGGTCGCGGGCCAGCGCGGCGACGCCCCGCGACAGCTCCTCGGGGAACGCGAAACGCACCCGGTCGGGCACGACCGGCACCCGCACCGAGTCCGCCGGCACGACGAGTGTCGGCTCGTCGAGGCCCGCCAGCTCGGTGCGCCAGGCCTGCCGCGCCTCCTCCTTGTCCTGGCGGTCGAGCCATGCCAGGTACTCGCGGTAGGACGTCACCGCCGGGAGGTCCCGTTCGTCGCCGCCCGCCGCCAGGGCCTCGTAGGCGGCGGACAGGTCGCCGATCAGGACGGGCAGGGACCAGCCGTCCATGATGATGTGGTGGCTGGTGATGACGAGGTGGTGGCGGTCGTCGCCGAGGCGGATCAGGAGCAGCCGCATCAGCGGCGCCTTGGTGACATCGATCCTGTCGGCCCGTTCGCTCGCGGCGAGGCGCTCGGTCTCGGCGAGCGCCTCGGCCTGCGTGAGATCCGACAAGTCAGCCGTCCGCCAGGGGAGTTCGACGTCTCGCGCCACGGCTTGCGCGGCCCGGCCGGAGGCCAGGCGGTGGAAGCTCGCGCGCAGGGTCGGGTGCCGGCGCAGCACGATCTGCCACGCGTCGCGCAGCCGCGCCGCGTCCAGCGGCCCTTCCAACGCCATGGCCCGCTGGCCTTCGTAGACGTCGGGGCCGTCCTCGTCGTACGTGGCGTGGAACAGCATGCCTTCCTGCAACGGCGACAGCGGCCATACGTCGGTCAGCCCCGGCACCGCGACCGCCAGCTCCTCCACATCGCCCTGCGTCAGGGCGCTGCCGACGAGGGGGAAGTCGGACGGCGTGTGCCCGCCCGCGTCGGGGTCGGCGGCGGTGTGCGCCGCCAGACCGTCCAGCATCGCCGCCCAGGCCCGCCCGATCCGCTCGGCCTCCGCCTCGGGCAGCAGCTCGCCCGCCCAGCTCAGCGTGATCGTCAGCTCCGGGCCGTCCGGGGTGTCGCGTACCGCGGCCCCGGCGTCGAGGGCGTGCCGCAAGGGCATGTCGGGGGAGACCGTGCCGCCGATGGCGGTGTCGCCGGTCAACTGCCAGGCGGCCGTGGGCTTTTCGGGCTTCTTCGCTGGGGCTCCTGCGGCGAAGCGACCCATGTAGTTGAAGCCGATCTCGGGGGCGGGGCGGGCGCGGAGCAGGGGGCCGGTCTCCGGGTTGAGGTGGCGCAGCAGCTCGTAGCCGAGGCCGTCGCCCGGTATCGCGCGCACCTGCTCCTTGACTGCCTTCAGCAGCGCACCGGCCGCTGGACCACCCTTGAGGACCTGGTCCAGAGCGATACCGGCCGGGTCCGTCCGTACGGGGTGCCCGCTGGTGAACCAGCCGACGGTGCGCGACAGGTCCACGTCGCCGATCGGTTCACGGCCGTGCCCCTCGACCTCCATCAGGAGTCCGGCCGCCGTCTCCGGCTTGCAGTGCGCGATCGCCCCGGTGAGGGTCGCGAGCAGGACGTCGTCGACGCCGCAGTGGAAGGCGGCCGACGTCCGGCTCAGCAGCACGTCGGCCTGTTCCGGCGGCACCACCCAGCTGCGGCGGCGCGCGGTCCGGGCTGTGTCGAGGTCCGGGCTCAAGGGGCGTGCGCCGAGGAGCTGTTCGGTCTCGCCCAGCAGCGTCAGCCAGTCCGCAAGCTCGGCTACCCGGCGCTCGTCGGTCGCTTGCGAGGTCAGCAGCTCCGACCAGCGGCGGAACGAGGTTCCCACCGGGTCGAGCCGGGGCGTCCGCCCCTCGGCCGCCGCCTCGCACGCGGTCCGCAGGTCCGGGACCAGGACGCGCCAGGAGACGCCGTCCGTCACCAAGTGGTGGGCGACGAGAATGAGTTGCCCGGGGTTGCCGGGCCCCGCGTCGACCCATACCGCCCGCACCATCACACCGGCCGCGGGGTCGAGCCGGTTCGCCGCCTCCCTGGCCAGCTCGCCCAGGTCCGGGCCGTCCGGGCCGACGCCCGGAGTGTCCGGGCCGACGCCCGGCGTGTCCGGGCGGGAGCCCGACCTGTCCCCGTTGACGCCCGACGCATCCACGCCGGCGCCCAACCCATCCGCGCCGGGGTCCGACGCGTCTACGCGGGTGTCTGTCCTGTCCGCGTTGATGCCCGATACGTGCACGCGGGTGCCCGACCTATCCACGCGCGTGCCCGAGGCATCCACGCGGGCGTCCAACCCATCCGCGCCGGTGCCCGACACGTCTACCCGGGTGTCCGACCTATCCACGCCGGTGCCCGACACATCCACGCGGGTGCCCGACCCATCCGCGCCGGGGTCCGACACGTCTACCCGGGTGTCCGACCTATCCACGCCGGTGCCCGACACATCCACGCGGGTGCCCGACCCATCCACACGCGTGCCCGAGGCGTCCACGCGGGCGTCCAACCCATCCGCGCCGGTGCCCGACGCATCCACGCGCGTGCTCGACCCCTCCACCCGCGTGCCCGACCCATCCACGCGCGTGCCCGACCCCTCCGCGCGCGTGCTCGACCCCTCCACGCGCGTGCCCGACGCATCCACGCGGGTGATCAATCCCGCGACGTCGAGCGCCCCCGGCTCGGCGACGATCAGCTTCGCCTCGCCCGGGACGGTGCGGGCCCGCAGCATGTCGTGCGTGTCGAGTACGGCGCCCAGGCCCGTCGCCAGGACGCCCGCGCTCAGCCCGGGCGGCGTGGTCAGCGCCACCCACTGCGCGAAGCCCGCGCTGGTGACGTGGTCGCCGAGCGCCCGCATGACCGGCGTCCAGGGCAGCTCGCCCACGCCGACATCGGCCACCGCGACCTCGCGGTTTCCCGTTGCGACGACGAGCGCCAGCCGTTCCGCGGTCTTCTCCTCGAACACCTGGCGGGGCGTGATGACGAGGCCCGCCTGACGCGCCCGCGAGGCCAGCTGCATGGAGCTGATCGAGTCGCCGCCCAGCTCGAAGAACCCGTCCTCCGCCCCGACCCGCTCCAACCCCAACACCTCGGCGAACAGAGCGCACAAGACCCGCTCGGTCTCCGTACGCGGCTCACGTCCCGACACACGCTCAGCGAAATCCGGAGCAGGCAGAGCAGCCCGATCCACCTTCCCGTTCACCGTCAACGGCAAGGCCTCCAGAACCACCACCGCCACCGGCACCATGTACTCCGGCAACCGCCCCGCCACATACGCCCGCAACACCGCCGAGTCGACACCTCCCGGGCCATCGGACACGACATAACCGACCAGGCGCCTCTCGCCAGGGCGGTCCTCGCGGGCAATCACCGCCGCCTGCCGCACGCCAGGATGCGCGGCGAGCGCCGCCTCCACCTCACCCAGCTCCACCCGGAACCCACGCACCTTCACCTGCTCGTCCGCACGCCCCACGAACAGCAGCTCACCCTCGCCGGACCACCGGACGAGATCGCCGGTGCGGTACATGCGCCGCCCAACCGCACCGAACGGACACGCCACGAAGCGTTCCGCCGACAAGCCCGGCCGCCCCAAGTAGCCGCGCGCAAGGCCGGGCCCCTCGACGTACAGCTCGCCCACGGTTCCCGGGGCCACCGGTTTCAGGAAGTCGTCGAGCACGTACGCACGGGTGTTGGTCAAGGGGCGGCCGACCGGCACCGGGTGGCCCTCCCCCGCCGTCGGCCGCAGGGGTTCGCTCATCGCCGCGCAGACGGTCACCTCGGTGGGGCCGTAGGCGTTGACGAGGCGGCGGTCCGACCAGCGCCGCGCCAGCCAGGAGGGGCACTCCTCGCCGGCCACCACCAGCGTTTCGACGCAGTCCGGCAGCGCGTCCACGGTCCCGAGGACCGAAGGGGGCACGGTCATGTGCGTGACGCCGAACTCGGCGGCGACCTCCTCAAGCCTGCCGTGCGGCGGCAGCCTTTCACCGTCGACCACCACAAGCGCCGCGCCGGACAACAGGGCCATGCACATTTCGGAGACCGCGGCGTCGAAGCTCCATGAGGCCAGTTGCAGGACGCGGGAGTCCGGTCGTACGGCGAAGCGTTCGATCTGGCCGGTGGCGAGGTTGCCGATACCGCCGTGTGTGACGACCACGCCCTTGGGCTCGCCGGTCGAACCGGACGTGTAGATCACGTACGCGGGGTCCTCCACCGCGGGGTCCTCCATGTCGCACGCCGACGACCCTGTCGGCCGGGTCGCGTTCCGCGTGGACGCGGCGGAGACGGCGGACGCGGACGCCGGGGCATCGAACACCCAACGGGTGGCGTCGCCCTTGGGAAGCACCGGCTCGGTCGTGGTCGTGCACACGACGAGCGCGGGGTCCGCGTCGGCGAGCACGTGCGCGATCCGCTCCGCCGGGTACGCCGGATCGACCGGCACGAACGCCGCTCCGGCGCGGGCCACGCCCAGCAACACCGCGACCACGTCCATGGAGCGTTCCATGACCACGCCGACGAGGTGCCCGCGGCGGACGCCGCGTGCCCTCAGCTCGGAGGCCACGCGGTCGGCGGCCCGGCCGAGTTCGGCGTACGACCACTGCTGCCGGTAGGCGCCGATGACGGCCGGCGCGTCCGGAGAGCGGCGCACCTGTGCGTCGAACAGCTCCCCCAGCGTCCCGGTGGGGACGGGGTGGCCGGTGTCGTTCCACCGCTCCACGACCGCGGTGCGCTCGGCCGTCTCCAGTACGTCGATGTCGCTCACCCGTAGCGCCGGGTCGGCGGCGAACTGTTCGAGCACGCGCATCAGTTGTCGGCCCACCTGGAGGGCCCGCTGCCCCTCGACCACGTCCGGCCGGTACGTCACCCGGATCTCGATGCGGTCGTCCGGGACGACGCCGATGGCCAGGGGGTAGTGGGTGCCCGCCTGGCTGCTGAGCTGGGTCAGCGTGACCGGGGCGGAAGCCTGCCCCGGGGCGTGGTCGGCCTGGTCGGGGCCCGAGAGCCGGGAGGTGTTGCGCGGGTAGTTCTCGATCATCAGCATCGTGTCGAAGACCGCGCCGGGTCCGCCGAGCGCCTGGATCTCGGCGAGCCCTGTGTGCTGATGGGGCATCAGTGCTGCTTGCCGCTCTTGCAGTTGGGAGAGCAGGGTGCGGACCGGCTGCCCGGCGTCGAGACGTACCCGCACCGGCAAGGTGTTGATGAACAAACCGATCATCGACTCGATGCCGGGGATCTCCGGCGGCCGCCCCGCCACCGTCGTGCCGAACACGACGTCCGTGCGCCGGGCGAGCCGTGCGAGGACCAGCGCCCACGCGCCCTGCATGACGGTGTTGACGGTCAGCCCCTGGGAACGTGCCAGGCCGTTGATGGCCCGCGTCGCCTCCTCGGACAGCCGCACCGAGCATTCCTCCGACAGGACGAGGCCGCCGCCGAGGTCCGCCGGGGCCACGAGCGTCGGCGCGTCGGCCCCGGCCAGCTCCGCCCGCCAGGCCGCCCGCGCCGCCTCCTTGTCCTGCACCTCCAGCCAGGCCAGGTAGTCCCCGTACGAGGCGGTGCGGCCCGGCACGGGAGCGGTGCCGTCGGCCGTGCGGGGCTCGTGGGCCGCGTAGGCCGCCGCCACCTCGTTGAGCATGACCGGCGTCGACCAGCCGTCGGCCACGATGTGGTGGCTGGTGACGACGAGCCGGTGCTGTTCCGCGCCGAGGCGGATCAGCAGCAGCCGCAGCAGTGGCGCGGCCGTCAGGTCCAGCCGTTCCGCCGCCTCGTTCCCGGCGAGCCGCTCCGCTTCGGCGAGCGCTTCGGTCCGGTCGAGAGCCGTCAAATCAACCTCGCGCCAAGGCAGTTCGACGCTTCGAGCCACGACCTGTACGGCCTCGCCGGAGGCCAGGCGGTGGAAGCCGGCCCGCAACGCGTCGTGCCGGGCGATCAGCGCTTCCCAGGCCGCCCGCAACCGCCGCGCGTCCAACGGGCCGTCGACCGCGAGCACGCGCTGGCTCTGATACGCGTCGGGGCCTTCCCCGTCGTACGTGGCGTGGAACAGCATGCCTTCCTGCAACGGCGACAGCGGCCATACGTCGGCCGGCCCCGGCACAGCCGCCTCCACCCTGTCGACGTCGGCCTGCGTCAGGGCGGCACCGAGGAGAGGGAAGTCGGAGGGTGTATGCCCGCCCACGGCCGGACCGGCGGTGACGTGCGCGGCGAGCCCGCCCAGCATCGCCACCCAGGCCCGCCCGAACCGCTCGGCCTCCTCCCGCGCCAGCACTCCGCTCGGCCAGCTGAGACGGAGCTCGAGCTCGGGCCCGTCGGCCGTGCCCCGCACGGTGGCGTTCGCCTCCAGGGCGTGCGGCAGGGGCAAGTCGGGGGCGACGGTGCCGCCGATGGGGGTCGTGCCACTCAACTGCCAGGCGCCGGACGTATTTTCGGGGTCGCCTGGCACCCCTGCGGCGAAGCGGCCCATGTAGTTGAAGCCGATTTCGGGGGCGGGGCGGGCGCGGAGCAGGGGGCCGGTCTCCGGGTTGAGGTGGCGCAGCAGCTCGTATCCGAGGCCGTCGCCTGGTATCGCGCGCAGCTGTTCCTTGACCGTCTTCAGCAGCGCGCCCGCCGCTGGACCGCCCGCCACGGCCTGCGCCAGATCGATCCCACTGGGGTCCGTCCGCACCGGGTGCGCACTGGTGAACCAGCCGACCGTGCGCGACAGGTCCACGTCGCCGATCAGCTCACGGCCGTGCCCCTCGACATCTACCAGCAGCCCGGCCGCCCTCTCCGGCTTGCAGAGCGCGATCGCCCCGGTGAGGGTCGCCAGCAGGATGTCGTCGACGCCGCAGTGGAAGGCGTCCGGCGTCCGGCCCAGCAGTGCGCCGGCCTGCTCGGGCGGCACCACCCAGGTCTGCTGGTGCAGGGTCCTGGCGGTGTCGATGCGGGGGTCGACCGCGCGCTCGCCGAGGGGCTGTTGCCCCTCGCCCAGCACCGCGAGCCAGGAGTCGAGCTCCGCGACCCGGCTCTCCTCGATCGCTTGCGCGGTCAACAGTTCCGACCAGCGGCGGAACGAGGTCCCCACCGGCTCCAGCTTCGGCGCACGCCCCTCCGCCACCGCCTCACACGCGGCCCGCAGATCCGGCACCAGCACCCGCCAGGACACCCCGTCCACCACCAAGTGATGCGCTACGAGAATGAGTTGGCCGGGACGGTCGGGTCCCGC
>NZ_JBJDPY010000027.1:0-84619 GCF_044903205.1 Streptomyces sp. NPDC029674 | reverse complement strand
TTTTTGGCGGCATTGTTGTTTGTCCATTTGCGTTTGGGTTTGTGGGGTTTAGTGGTGTGCGTGGGTGGGTAATTGGGGGGGGGGGGGGGGGGGGGGGGCGGCCCCCGCCCCCCCCGCGTCCGGCCGGCAGTCCCCCACGGACCACGACCGGAGTCGGTGTGACGCCAGGCGTCAGGCGTCAGGCGTCAGGCATCAGGCATCAGGCCTCAGGCGTCCAGGTTCACCACACGCACGCCCCCCGCCGGCACGGCGAGGCGGCCCGCCGCACGTTCGCCGGTGAGCAGCTCCGTGCCGTGGGACTCCAGCGGCACCTTCACATCGGCGTCCGTGTGGTTGATGACGAAGAGGAAGTTCCCGGAGGCTCCGGTGCGGCGCACCACCTCGACGTCGCGCGGGAGTTCGGCGCGCGGCGCGATCCCCGCGTCGTCGCCCGCCGTGCCGAGGATCGCGTCCAGCTCGCGGGCGCCGAGCCGCGTGGAGACGTACCAGGCGGTGCCCTCGCCGAGCCGGTGCCGGGTGACGGCCGGGCGTCCCGCGGCGAGCCCGTCCTCGTACGTCCAGACCGTCTCGGCGCCGCGCGGCACCACGATCTCCGTCCACACGTCGCCGGTGAGCCGGGCGCCGTCGGGCCCGGTGATCCGCACCGTCTCCCCAGCGAGCAGCGGCGAGAACTCCTCGACGGTCAGGCCGAGTACGTCGCGCAGGGCGCCGGGGTAGGGGCCGGGGTGCACGGCGTCGTGTTCGTCGACGATGCCGGAGAAGTAGGAGACGACGAGGGTGCCGCCGTTCTCGACGTACTCGCGGAGGTTGCGCGCGGCGGCCTCGGTGGCGAGGTAGAGCGCGGGCACGACGACAAGGGGATAGGCCGACAAGTCGTCTTCGGGGTGGGCGAAGTCGACCGTCAGGTGCCGGTCGTAGAGCGCCTCGTAGAAGCTGTCGGCGCGCTCGCGCGCGTCGTGGTCCTCGCTCGGCCGCCACTCCAGGGCCTGCGCCCACCAGGAGTGCCAGTCCCAGAGGACGGCGGCGTCGGCGACGGTGCGGGTGTCCCGCACCGGAGTCAACGACTCGATGTCGGCACCGAGTTGCACGACCTCCCGCCACAGTCGCGACTCCGTGCCGGCGTGCGGGAGCATCGCCGAGTGGAACTTCTCCGCGCCCCGCCGTGACTGCCGCCACTGGAAGAACATGGCGCCGTCGGAGCCGCGCGCCACGTGGCTCAGTGAGTTGCGCGCCATCTCGCCCGGCGCCTTCGCGGGGTTGCGGGGCTGCCAGTTGACGCCGCCCGCGGCGTGCTCCATGAGCAGCCAGGGCGCGCCGCCCGCGACGGACCGTGTCAGGTCTGCGGCCATGGCGAGGTTGACGTGCGTACGGCGTCCGTCGGTGATCAGGTAGTGGTCGTTGGAGACCAGGTCGACCTCGCGGCCCCACGCCCAGTAGTCGACGGAGTCGCACTGGCTGAGGGCCGTCATGAAGTTGGTGGTGACGGGGATGCCGGGGGCGAGGCGGTGCAGGATGTCGCGCTCGCGGACGAAGTTCTCGCGCATCGTCGCGTCGGCGAAGCGGCGGTAGTCGAGGGCCTGCGCCGGGTTGCCGACGGTGGGCGTCGTACGCGGCGGGTTGATCTCGTCGAGGCTGCCGTAGCGCTGGCCCCAGAAGGCCGCGCCCCAGGCTTCGTTGACGGCGTCGACCGTCTCGTACGTCGTCTCGAGCCAGCGGCGGAAGTGGGCGGCGCAGCCGTCGCAGTAGCACGCGGAGACGGGCACGCCGTACTCGTTGTGGACGTGCCACAGGGCGAGCGCCGGGTGGTCGGCGTACCGGGTGGCGAGCCGGGTGGTGATGTCCGCGGCGGCCTCGCGGTAGGCGGGGTTGCTGTGGCAGATGGCGCCGCGTGAGCCGAACTCGTACCGCACGCCGTCGGCGGTGACGGGCAGCGCGTCGGGGTGGGCGCGGTAGAACCAGGCGGGTGGCGCCACGGTGGGCGTGCCGAGGTCGGCGCGGATGCCGTTCTCGTGGAGCAGGCCGAGGAGCCGGTCGAGCCAGCCGAAGTCGTGGGCGCCGGGAGCGGGTTCGAGCAGCGCCCAGGAGAAGATCCCGACGCTCACCATCGTGACGCCGGCCTCGCGCATCAGCCGGACGTCGTCCTGCCAGTCGGATTCCGGCCACTGCTCCGGGTTGTAGTCCCCGCCGAAGGCGAGGCGGGTGAGGCCCTTGGGGGCGTGGTCCGGCATGGATCTCTCCCGTAGATCGATCATTTGGGAACGTGCACACACGCTTTCAGCGGCGTCGCGCCAACATAACCGCACAGCAACAACCATTGACAAGTGTCCTGGATGTTTCTCTACTGTGAACGCTCACAGACGCCTTCACCGGCTCACAGACGCATGGCAGCAGCCACCGCAGCAGGCGGGGCCCAGCTCAGGGGAGAAAGATCCATGCCGCAGAACACGCCACGCCGCCTCGCCGCGGCCGCCGTCACCGTCGCCCTCGGCGCCACCGCGCTCACCGCCTGCGGCTCTTCGGACGACGGAGCCGGGTCGGACGGCCCGGTGTCCCTGACGTACTGGAGCTGGACGCCCGGCATGGACAAGGTCGTCGACCTCTGGAACAAGGGCCCCGGCAAGAAGGACCGGATCGACGTCACGGTCAAGAAGCAGGCGTCCGGCGACACCCTGGTCACCAAGATCCTCACCGCGCACAAGGCCCACAAGGCGCCCGACCTGGTGCAGGCGGAGTACCAGGCGCTGCCGACCCTCGTCAGCAACGACGCGCTCGCGGACATATCGAGCGAGGTCGGCGAGGCGAAGTCCGCGTACACCAAGGGCATCTGGCAGCAGACGACGCTCGGCACGGACGCGGTGTACGCGGTCCCGCAGGACGCCGGGCCGATGATGTTCTACTACCGCGCGGACCTCTTCAAGAAGTACGGGCTGAAGGTCCCGAAGACCTGGGACGAGTTCGCCGACACCGCCCGCGCGCTGAAGAAGAAGGCGCCGGACAAGGACCTCACCACGTTCTCCGCCAACGACTCCGGCCTCTTCGCCGGGCTCGCCCAGCAGGCCGGTGCCCGCTGGTGGACCACCGAGGGCGAGAAGTGGAAGGTCGGCATCGACGACGCGGCGACGCGCAAGGTCGCGGGCTTCTGGGGCGGCCTCGTCAAGGAGGGCGCCATCGACAACCAGCCGATGTACACGCCCGCCTGGAACAAGGCGCTCAACACCGGCAAGCAGATCGCCTGGGTCAGCGCGGTGTGGGCGCCCGGCACCCTCACCACCGCCGCGCCCGACACCAAGGGCAAGTGGGCGATGGCCCCGCTCCCCCAGTGGGACGCCAAGGGCAAGGCCGTGACCGGCAGCTGGGGCGGCTCCTCCACCGCCGTCACCACGGACTCCGAGCACAAGGAGGCCGCGGCGAAGTTCGCGACCTGGCTCAACACCGACCCGGAGGCCCTCGCCGCGCTCGTGAAGGAAGGCGGCATCTACCCCGCCGCCACCGACGCCCAGACCGGCGGCGCCCTCGCGACGGCCCCCGCGTACTTCCCGAACCAGCCCGACTTCTACGAGAAGGCGGCCGCCATCGCGAAGACCACCGCGCCCGGCGCCTGGGGCCCGAACGTCAACGTCGCCTACACCACCTTCAAGGACGCCTTCGGCTCGGCCGCCAAGAACAAGTCGGACTTCGGCGCGGCCCTGCGCGCCATGCGGGACGACACGGTCGCCGACCTGAAGAAGCAGGGCTTCGAGGTCGCGCCGTGACGCGTCGCACGGTGCCTGCGCCGAACCGCCGCACGGGAAAGCGCGGGGTGCGCAGCGCCCCGTACCTCTTCCTCCTCCCCGCCACCGCGCTCTTCGCCCTCTTCTTCGCCCTGCCCATCGGCTACGCGCTCTGGCTGAGCCTGCACAAGGTCGAGGTCTCCGGCCTCGGCCTCGGCAAGGGCGCCCGGAGCGAGGTGTGGGCGGGCGTGGAGAACTACACCGCCGCGTTCACCGACTCCGAGCTGCTGCACGGCGCGCTGCGCGTGCTCGGTTACGGCGCGCTCGTCATCCCCGTGATGCTGGGCCTCGCGCTGCTCTTCGCCCTGATGCTGGACAGCGAGCGGGTGCGGCTCACGCCCTTCACCCGGCTCGCGATCTTCCTGCCGTACGCCGTGCCCGGCGTCGTCGCCGCGCTGCTCTGGGGCTTCCTCTACCTGCCGGACGTCAGCCCCTTCTACTACGTGCTCGACAAGCTCGGCCTGCCGCAGCCCGACCTCCTCGACGGCGGCCCCCTCTACCTCGCGCTCTCCAACATCGCGGTCTGGGGCGGCACCGGCTTCAACATGATCGTCATCTACACGTCGCTGCGGGCCATCCCCGCCGAGGTGTACGAGGCGGCGAAGCTCGACGGCTGCTCGCCGCTGCAGATCGCGCTGCGCATCAAGATCCCGATGGTGGCGCCCTCGCTGGTGCTCACCTTCTTCTTCTCGATCATCGCGACGCTCCAGGTGTTCAGCGAGCCGACCACGCTCAAGCCGCTCACCAACTCCGTCCCGACGACGTGGAGTCCGCTGATGAAGGTGTACCAGGACGCCTTCGGCAAGGGCGACATCCACTCGGCGGCGGCCACCGCCGTACTCATCGCGGTCGTCACGCTCGTCCTGTCCTTCGGCTTCCTCCGCGCCGCCAACTCCCGTACGAAGCAGGGGGAAGCACGATGACCTCTCTCGCGCCCGCCAAGAGCCATGAGCTCACCGAGAGCCGCAAGTCCGCCCCGGCCGCGGGCACCACCCCCGGCACCGCGCAGGGCCCGCCCCGGCCCCGCCGCGTCGCCCTCGTCCCGACCGCTGCCCTGCTGCTCGGCGCCCTCTACTGCCTCCTGCCGGTCGCCTGGGTGGTGATCGCGTCGACCAAGTCGGGCAGTGAGCTCTTCTCCACCTTCACGTTCCTGCCCGGCACCGGCTTCGCCGAGAACCTCGCCGACCTCAGCGCCTACCGCGACGGCGTCTACTGGCAGTGGATGGCCAACTCCGCCCTCTACGCCGGCCTCGGCGCCCTGCTCTCCACGGCCGTCTCCGCCCTCGGCGGGTACGCCCTCGCCGTCTACCGCTTCCGCGGCCGCGAGACCGTCTTCAACATCCTGCTGGCCGGCGTCCTCATGCCGCCCGTCATCCTGGCCGTCCCCCAGTACCTGCTCCTGGCGAAGGCAGACCTCACCGATTCCTACGCGTCCGTGCTGCTGCCGCTGATCCTCTCCCCGTACGGCGTGTACCTCTCCCGCGTCTACGCCACCGCGGCCGTGCCCGGCGACGTCGTCGAGGCCGGGCGGATGGACGGCGCGGGCGAGTGGCGGATCTTCACGCGGATCGCGCTGCCGATGATGGTGCCGGGCCTGGTGACGGTGTTCCTGTTCCAGTTCGTCGCGGTCTGGAACAACTTCCTGCTGCCCTACATCATGCTCAGCGACGACGAGAAGTTCCCCATCACCCTCGGCCTGTTCACGCTCCTCGAACAGGGCTCCAACACCCCGGCGCTCTACACCCTCGTCATCACCGGCGCCCTGCTCGCCGTCGTCCCGCTGATCGGATTGTTCCTGGTCGTCCAGCGCTTCTGGAGCCTCGACCTGCTGTCGGGCGCCGTAAAGTCATGACCATGAGCAAGCCGGAGCAGCGCCGCAAGGCGCCGACCATCCACGACGTGGCACGCGAGGCCGGAGTCTCCCGCGGCACGGTCTCGCGCGTGCTCAACGGCGGTCACTACGTCAGCCCGGCGGCCCGGGAAGCGGTCGACTCCGCGATCCGCAGGACCGGTTACGTCGTCAACCGGCACGCCCGCTCGCTCATCACGGGCCGCTCGGACTCGGTCGGCTTCCTGCTCACCGAGCCGCAGGAGCGGTTCTTCGAGGACCCCAACTTCAACGTACTGCTGCGCGGCTGCACCCAGGCCCTCGCCGCCCACGACATCCCGCTGCTCCTGATGATCGCGGGCACGGAGGACGAGCGGCGCCGCATAACGCGGTACATCACGGCGGGCCACGTCGACGGCGTGCTCCTCGTCTCCAGCCACTCCGGCGACCCGGTCGCGGCGCGGCTGCGTGAGGCGGGCGTACCCCTCGTGGCCTGCGGAAAGCCACTCGGGCAGGCCTCGAAGGTGGCGTACGTCGCCGCCGACGACCGGGACGGCGCCCGCGACATGGTCCACCACCTCCTCTCCCTCGGCCGCCGCAGGATCGGCATGGTGACGGGCCCCCTCGACACCCCCGGCGGCACGGAACGCCTCGCCGGCTACCGCGAGATGCTCGCCGAGGCGGGCATCGAGGCCGACGACCGGCTCGTCTTCTCCGGCGACTACAGCCGCTCCAGCGGCGAACGGGGCGCGACCCAACTCCTGCGCGCCGCCCCGGACATGGACGCCCTGTTCGTCGCCTCCGACCTGATGGCCCAGGGCGCCGTCGCGGCACTCCAGCGGGCGGGCCGCCGGGTCCCCGAGGACATCGCGGTGGGCGGCTTCGACGACTCCTCCGCCGCCCTCGCCGCCCACCCGGAACTCACCACGATCCGCCAGCCCTGGGACCGGATCAGCACGGAGATGGTCCGCGTCCTCCTCGCCCAGATCGGCGGCGAGGACCCGGCGGCGGTGATCCTGCCCACGGAACTGGTGCGACGGGGCTCGGCCTAGGCCGTTTCGCCCGGACCGTCGCAGGTCAGCCCTCGACGGGTCAGTCCTCGACGGTCTCCAGGAAATATTCGTAGGAATCCAGGTCGTCGAGACTCACATCGGCGAGCCGGCCGAGTGCGGCCGCCTGGCTCTCCCCGAGCGGGTACACGTCGACGAGCGAGTCGGCCGGGATGCCCACCACGTCGGCTGCGGCCTCCAGGCCGATCCCCGAGACATCCAACTCCCGCTCAGGAGAGTCGGAGTCCTTCCTGTAGACGGTGACCAAGATCTTCACTTTGCCTCGCTTGTTGTACTTCCCGATAGTGGCATGGCCACGCTACTTCGGGAGCTCGTCGCCGATCAGGGCCAGGTTCTGGATGGCGGCCAGGCCGAACAGGGCCGTTTCGTTGGTGCTGACGCGGGGGTGTTCGTGGCCCGGCTCGAGGGTGGCGGGGCCCTCGATCCTGGTCCGTTCCCACTTCATGGCGCGGGTGTAGCCGTCGCTGTCGTGGAACTTCCGCCAGGCCCGGGCGGCCAGCTCGGTGTCCTTCCGCTGGGCGGCGGCGTACGCGTCCTGGCGGGAGTGGCCCTGGAACAGCAGCAGGCTGCCGAAGTCCTTGCCGTACCGCTCCTTCTGTTCGGCCTTGGTGGCGTTGTAGTAGCGGCAGTAGTCCAGCCAGGCCGTTTTGAACTCGGGCAGGTCGATGAGGTCGATCAGCTCGGCGCACATCTCGACGAGGCCGAACATCGCGGACAGGTGCGAGACGCTCACCGCGGGCTCGGCGGCGACGGCGAACTCCCCCGTGTCCAGGTCGTAGAGGCCGCTGCCCTGCACGAAGCCGTTGGGCTGGGCGGCGATGGTCCGCATGGTGGAGCGCAGCCGCGCCTCCGCCTTCGCCGCCTTCGGGCCCCGGCGCTCCCACTCGGTGAGCCACGCGCCCGCGAGGCCGCTCCAGTCGGTGCCGAAGCCGATGGACAGGGCGTGCCGGTCCGGTTCGTACGGTTCGGTGCGGATCTTGCGGAGCGGGTCGAGGGCGAGGAACGTCTCGTCGGAGTCGACGAGGGCGTGCATCAGGTCGCCGACGCGCTCGTCCGCGGTGAGGAAGTAGTAGGGGCGCCGGTAGACCGCGGTCGAGATGCGCTGCTGTTTGGCGCTGTCCGCGAAGTGCTGCACGCCGTGCCGGGTGCCGAGCCCGGCCCACTCGCCGAGGTGGTAGGCGTCGACCTCGCCGGTGTGCCGGGTCATGGCCTCCGCGAAGCGGAAGATGTCGGCGCGGCCGGAGCGCAGGTAGGCGTACCAGAGCCAGAGGTCGGGCGAGAGCTCGGAGTTGTCCCAGGCGTAGCCCCCGACGTCGTACCGCCACTGGTGCCGGTCCTCGTCGTAGGTGTGCATGATGTCGCCGTAGTCCCAGAAGCCGTACCAGCGGCGCTGTTCGGCCTGGTCCTTGTAGTACGTGAAGAGGAAGTCGAGGTGGTCCTCGATCTCGGCCTTCGCCGGTGTGGAGCGGTCGACGGGTGCGAAGAGCCCGCCGAAGACCTTGGCCCTGCTCAGGTGCTCGGGCGCGGCGACGAGCTGCGGCGGCGTGCGGACCGCGGCGGACTGGGCGACGAGCTCGGCGGCGGACGGTGTCGCGGCGTTGGCCCAGAACATCAGCTCGCTGGTGCGGGCGATGCCGTAGGGCGTGCCGAAGCCGGGTTCGTAGTCCTCGTAGGTGATGTTGAGGCCTTCGAGCTGCTCGGGGTACGTGTCCTGGTCCATGCCGTCGTGGTAGAAGCGCAGGTCCATCGGGGGCGCCTCGGGCGACCAGAGCCAGAGGGTGACCTCGGCGGTGCCGCTCGCGGCGCCCCGGATGTCGAGCTGGGCAGGGTGCTTCTCCCAGAAGTCCCGCAGCCCGAAGGAAAGTCCGCCGCTCACCCCGCCGACGTACCCGAAGCCGTTGGCCCGTCCGCCGCCGCCCGCGGTGATCCAGCCGCGCCCCTCCTCGGTGCGTTTGCGCAGCGTGAAGCCGTCGGCGGAGAGCTGGGAGAGCGTGTAGTCGCCCCAGGCCGGTATGTACTGGAGCCTGCTCGTGACCCGCTGGTCCCAGGTCGCCGGGTCCGGCAGCTTCTCGCCCTTGACCTGCGCGGCGCGCACGGCGGCGCCCGGGTCGCGCCGCAGCCCGGTGATCCCCTTCACGGCCTCGGTGAGGAACCCCTTCCCCTCCCCCGCGATCCGGATGTGCCGGTCGTACGCGGCATCGCGCATCGGCACGGTGAAGCGCACGCCGAGCCCGCGGATGAAGTCCTTCTCCTGGTCCCCGTCGTAGGTGATGGTGTGCACCATGCGGAAGGAGTCGGCGCCCGCGTAGAAGTACAGCCGGACGCTGAAGGGCAGCCACTTCCGGCTCCCCCTGCGATGTCTGCCGTCGACCCGCACGACCGCCCGCAGCGGCCCGTCCTGCTCGACCTTCACCTCGCCGATCTCGCCGTCGAACCGCTCCCACTTGGCGTGGCCGCTGTCCCCGTCGTCGACGTCGCCCTGCCTCAGCAGCACGAGACGCCCGTCGGTGGCGATCTTCGTGCCCCCGCGCGTCACCGACTGCACGAGCCGCTCGCCGTCCCTGCCGATCACCGCCGTGACGACGCCGGTGTCGACGGTCACCTTGCGGCCGGTCCGAGTGACAGTGAGCTTCTTCTCGTACGCCGCCGGGGTCCCGGCCGAGAGCGTGAACCGCTCGGCACCCGCTCCTCCGGGCCCGACCGCGTGCGCCGTCCACTTCAACGAACCGTCGGGCCAGTACGCGGTGGGCCAGCTCTGCACGGGCACGCCGGTCCCGTCGGCGGTGGCGAGAGCGAACGAAGTGTCGGCGTCGTGGACACCTTTGGGCCAAGGCACCCCGAAGGTGGACCCGGGCGCGGCACCGAGCCCGCCGTCCTCCAGCCAGCGGATGTCGGCGGGGGCGTCGGGGCCCGCGGCGCCGGGCACGTCGGCCCGCGCCTCGCCCCGCCCGAGCACCCAGCCGACCTGGGCGGCGACGCCTGCCGTAGCGGCAGCCTTGAGCAGAGACCTACGGGTTACGGGCGGCATACGACCCCTTAACTTCCTCACCGGTACCAATACGCTGACAGGACATGGGCGCCCCGTTAGGGGCGCGGGGCTCTGACATGTGCGGCTCCGCCGCGGGGCGCGACCAGCCACACGCGGCCCGCAGACAACAACCCGACCCGGGCGCCCCTTCAGGGGCGCGGGACTCCGACATGAGCGGCTCCGCCGCGGGGCGCGACCAGCCACACACGGCCTGCGGACAACAGCCCGACCCGAGCGCCCCTTCAGGGGCGCGGGGAACTGCGCGACCAGCCACATGCGGCCCGCAGCCGCCAAACCGTCACCAGCCCGGCAGACGCTCAAGCGCGGCGTTCAACCGCAAGGCCGGCTGCCACAAGCACCCCCACCGCAGGAGCGACAAGCGGCGCCGCGAACCACCCGGACACCGCCACCACGGCAAGCCCACAGACCAGCGCCAGCGACCCCGCAGGGTCGCGAACCGTACGGCGCACCGCGCCAACCAGCAGCCCCCTCCAAGACGCCCCGGGCCGCCAGGCCACAGCACCCCGCACGCCCGCGACGACCAGAAGCAACATCGCCAGCACGCCCACCACCCCGACGACCGCCCCACCGGGCAGCGCCCCGGACCGTACGACGGAGAGATCGAGCCAGAGCAGGGCGAGCGCGGCCCACCCCGCAAGACCCACCAGCCACCCCCGCCGGACGGCGGCCCGCCAGTCCGCCACGAACTCCCGCCACCCGCCCGCCTCATGGGCGAGGTGCCGCCGCAGGTGGGCGGAGCCCGCGGCCAGGGCGGCGGGCGCCGTCACCAGGGGCAGCGCGGCGACCGCGATCCACACCCCGGTCAGCAGGCACTCGGCGAAGACCCCGAACCGCCGGCCGCGTGCACCCGTCACTTCAGCCCCGACGTGGCCATGCCGTCGATCAGATACCGCTGGAAGGCCAGGAAGAAGGCGAGCACCGGCAGCAGCGCCACAAGCGACATCGCGATCATGCCGCCGTAGTTGGCGAGGCCCTCCTGGTCGACGAACATCTTCAGGCCGAGGGAGACCGTGTACTTCGAGGGGTCGTTGAGGTAGATCAACGGGCCCATGAAGTCGTTCCACGCGTTGATGAAGGTGAAGATCGCGCTGGTGATGAGCGCGGGCCTGCACAGGGGCAGCACGATCGACCAGTAGATCCGCAGGTGACCGCAGCCGTCGAGCCGCGCCGCCTCGTCGAGTTCGCGCGGCAGGCTCCGCATGAACTGCACCATCAGGAAGACGAAGAAGGCGTCGACGGCGAGGTACTTGCCGAGCAGCAGCGGCGTGTAGGTGTTGATGAGGCCGAGCTTCTGGAACAGCACGTACTGCGGGATGAGGAGGACGTGGTACGGCAGGAGCAGCGTGCCGATCATCAGCGCGAAGAGCAGGTTGCGGCCCGCGAACCTGATCCGGGCGAACGCGTAGGCGGCGAGCGAGCAGGAGACCAGCACTCCCACCACCGAGCCGCCCGCCAGGAACAGGGAGTTGGTGAAGAACGTGGTGATGGAGATGTCGGCGAGGCCGTCGGCGAGGCCGGTGTAGTTGGAGACGACCGGGTCCGTCGGGAACAGGTCCAGGCTGCCGACGATCTGGTCGTTGTGTTTGAACGAGCCGCCGAGCAGCCACACCACGGGGTAGAGGACGACGGCGAGCACCGCGAGCGCGCCGGCGTGCCAGGCGAGCGCACCGACCCCGCGGCCACGGCCTCCGGCCGTCACACGCACCGTACTCATCGGGCCCCCTCCTCGTAGTGCACCCAGCGCTTCTGGGACCAGAACAGGACCGCCGTCACCAGGCCGACGGCGAGCAGCAGCATCCAGGCCATGGCGGAGGCGAAGCCCATCCGGCTGTTCTCGAAGCCCTGGACGTAGAGGTAACAGGTGTAGACGAGCGAACCGTCCGCGGGACCGCAGGCGTTGCCGCCCGCGCCGCCGCCGACGATGTACGCGGAGGCGAAGATCTGGAAGGAGTGGATGGTCTCCAGGAGGACGTTGAAGAACAGCACCGGGGAAATCATCGGCAGGGTGATGTTCCAGAACCGGCGCCAGCTGCCCGCGCCGTCCATCGCCGCCGCCTCGTACAGTTCGCGCGGCACCTGTTTGAGGCCGGCCAGGAAGATGACCATCGGCGCGCCGAACTGCCAGACGGTGAGCGCCACCAGGCTGTAGATGATCCAGTCGGGGTCGCCGGTCCAGCCGCCGACGTCCACGCCGAAGAGGGCGCGCTGGGTGCGGTCGACGATCGCGTCGTCCGAGAAGATCGCCTTCCACACGACGGCGACCGACACGCTGGCGCCGATCAGCGAGGGGGCGTAGAACGCGGCCCGGTAGAAGGCCTGGCCGCGCCGCTTCTGGCTGAGCAGCAGCGCCACTCCGAGCGCGGCGGCAAGCTTCAGCGGGGTGCCGATGACGACGTACCAGAGGGTAACCTCGACCGACTTGCGCCAGCGGGGGTCGCCGAACATCTCGGTGAAGTTGTCAAGGCCGACCCACTTGGGAGCGTCGAAGAGGTTGTAGTCGGTGAACGCGAAGTAGAGCGAGGCGACCATCGGTCCTGCGGTGAGCAGCAGGAACCCGGCGATCCAGGGCGACATGAAGAGGTAACCCGCGAGGTTCTCGCCGCGCCGGCCGCGCCGGGCCCCGCCACCGGGACGTCCACCCGGGCCGGAGCCGCCTCGCGACGCCGCGTCCTTCGCACCGGAGCGCGGTGTCGCCGCGGCGTCGACCGGGGTCATGGCGGCGCTCATCGGGAACCGAGGGCCGTCTTGCACTCGGTGAAGTACTGCTCCACCGCTTCGCCGACCGACCGCTTCCCCAGGGCGAGTTCCTCGGCGATGCGCAGGAAGCCCGCCTCGCAGACGTCGGCGCCCGCCGGGTGCGGGGTGATGGTCTCCAGGACACCGGCGTCGACGAGGCTCTCCTCGTACGCGGCGATCTCCTTGTTCACCGACGCGATCGTCTTGTCGCTCTCCCGGGCCGGCTTGTACGCCTCGTACTGCGCCGTCGTCGTCGGCACCCCGCGGTCGTACCCCATGATCCTGGCGACCTCCGGGTCGTGCACCATGAAGTCGATGAACTGTGCGACTTCCTTGGGGTGCTTGGTGCGCCTGGAGCCGCTGAGCATCAGGGAGCCGAGGTACTGGCCGGTCTTCTTGCCGTCGGTCGTCGGGATGGGGGCGAGGCCGTAGCTGCTCTTGCCCTCGGCGGAGTAGCGGACGGTGAAGTTGTCCCAGGTGAACTCGGCGGCCGCGAGTTCGGCGGCGACCGCGGACTTGGGCTTGACCTGGGCGGCCTTCTTCGGGTCGGCGTAGATACCGGACCTGACGCCCTTGTACCCCCTCTCCCACCAGTCCTCCAGGTCGGCCTCGGTGAAGCCCAGGCCGTCCTCGGTGAAGAAGGCCTTGCCGTGCTGGCGGAGGTAGAGGTCGTAGAGGTACATGACGCCGTAGAGCCCGCTGTCGCCCGGCCGCCCGCCCCTGTCGCGGATCTTCTCCATCGCGGTGTGGAAGTCGTCCCAGGTCCAGCCCATCTTCGGGGTGACGCCCGCCTTCGCGAAGAGCGGCTTGTCGATCACCAGGGCCATGGAGTTGCTGCCGACGGGCACGCCGAGCAGCTTGCCGTCGACCTCGCCGAACTTCTCCAGACCGGCCCGGAAGCCGTCGAGCCGCAGGTTGCCCGCCTTCGCCTGCGCCTTCAGGTCGAGCAGCACGTTGCGCTCGTCGTACTTGCGCAGGAATCCGATCGCGTTCTGGAAGACGTCGGGTGGATTGCCGCCCGCCGCCTGGGTGTTGAACTTCTTCCAGAAGTCGAGGTAGGGCTGGAAGTCCGTCTTGATCTTGATCTTCGGGTGCTTCTTCTCGAAGAGCGCGATCGTCCTGTTGATCCGCTGGGCCCGGTCGTCCGACCCCCACCACGCGTACCGGAGCGTGACCGTGCCGTTCCCGGACCCGTCACCGGCGCCGCAGCCCGCCGCCGTCAGGCCGGCGGCAGCCAGCGAGCCGCCGGCGAGCTTGAGCAGGCGACGTCGGTCAAGTTCCCCATGTACAGGCACAGTTAGCCCCTCGAACGCGAGTTGAATCGTTTTAGGCAAGCGCTTTCCGGGCCAACGTAGGGAGGGGGCGTTCGTACGTCAACGGTTCGGACAGGAAATTCGTCGAAGCGCTTCGCCGGGGGCGGCCTGGGCGGTGTCCGCTGCGCGCGGCGGTGGTCGGGGGCTGCGCGCCGTGGTTCCGTACCAGGCGTGAGGGGCGCCGTGGGGCTGCGCGGCGCCCTGGAGGGGGAGCGCGCGTCGGCCCGGCGGCCCCGGCACGGTGACCCCGGCACGGTGACGCGTGCGCCGCGCCGCCGGCGACGCAGTTCGGGGAGACGTACGTACGGAGTGCCGTGCCGCGCGAGGGGCAGGGGGGAGCACCAGGGCTCGGCGCTCGCCGTTCCAGGTACCCAGAGGTCTCCCGCCCCGCACCTGCGCGCCCTTGCGAAGCGGTACGTCGAGCTCTTCCCGCGTCGGGGCCTGTCTTCGAACCCCCCGGCGTTCGCGCGGAGCGCGGGCGCAGCGGCGGATCGGGGCCTTCCCTGCCCGAGCGGAGCCGAGAGCTTGGGGAAGCGTGCGATCGGCGTGGCGGGCGCCGGGGCTCAGGCGGGGGTTCAAAGACAGGCTCTCAGGGATCGCGGGTCCGGACTCGCAGCGCGGGCGGGCAGCGCGATGGTCCGTGTGCGTTCCCGCCGCGGCCCGCCCGCGACGGACGCTCGGACGCGCCGCAGACGCGCCGCCCCGGAGCGCGCCCGACCCTGCCACGGTCGCCCGCCTCGACCCCGCCCCGGTCTGGCCGTCCCGCACGGCAGCCGCGCGTCAGTTGAACGTGAATCGATTCATCCGGCAGCCCAGAGGACACCTCGGGCACGTCGGCGAGAGGGACGGCGCAGCCGAACTCGCCCACTCCGCCCGCCCGTTCACGACGGCAGGTCCCGGAGGATCTCGCGGGCCGCCTCGATCAGGGGCAGGCCGGAGGCGTAGGCGCGGGCCCGCAGCCGGAGCAGCGCCTCCTCCAGCGGCACGCCGAGCCGGTAGCTGAGTACGCCGGTGGCCTGATGCACCTCCGCCCAGTGCAGGCCGACCGCGCCCGCTCTCCCCGGCCCGTCCGCGGGGGCCTCGGCGCCGGGCCGCCAGGCCAGCAGCCGGCCGGTCAGCGCGTCGGCCACCCGCAGCCCGTCCGCCGCCTGCCGGGCGGTCAGCCGCCCGGGTGTCACGCGATAGCCGGTCAGCGTCCCGAACCGTGCCGCCCCCGTCCGCACGGGCCACACGAACACCGCCCGCACGCCGAGCGCCTGCGCCTCGGCGGCGAACTGCGGCCACCGTCCGCCCTCACCCTCACCCGCGCTCAAGTCGGCCAGCTGGTACGGCACTTCGGCGAAGTCCGCCGCAATCGCGGGCCCTTGACCCAGGGTGAACTGCGCGTCCTGCAACCGCGCGCTGATATCGTCGCTGAACCACACCAGCTCCGCCCCCCACCGCAGGGAGACGGCGATCCCGCCCAACCCCAGCGCATGCGCGCACCGCACCGCCCACACACGGTGCTCACCGGCTTCGACGGCCCGCTCCAGACCGAGTAGCAGCTCCTGCACAGACACCTGGTGCTCCATCACTGAGCTTTCCGTACTCGAAATCTACTCTTCGCCTCCCGCCGGGACGGGCCTTCGCGGAGAACGGATCCGCCCGACGGGTGACACCTCCGAGTGGGTACCGTGCGGCATCGGAAAACCACACGGGGAGGCACTGTGACGCTGGTGGACCAACTGCCCGCTCTCATAGGCGTGGTGATCGGCACGCTCGGCTCGTACGCCGTGCAGAGCCTGACGGAGCGGCGGCGGTGGACGCGGCAGCGGGAGGAGCGGTGGGACGAGAAACGCTTCGAGACGTACGGCCGTTACGGCAACGCCCTCAAGTCGCAGCTCCGCATCGCCCAGCGCATCGGCGCCGCCGTCGGATTCGCGGACGTGGCCGACCCGTTGCAGCCGGCCGAGGGGCTGCCCCTCCTCGCCGAGGCGGAGTCCCACCGGGCGACGGAATGGGAGTCCGTTCTGCTCGTCGGCGACGCGGCGACCATCGCGGCGGCGCGGCGCTGGCACGAGATGGTCTGGACCGTGGAACTGCTCGTGCGGGAGGGGCCGGTCGACGACCGGATGTGGGCCAGGGCCCATCAGCTGACGAGTGCGGCGCGCGACGCCTTCTACACGAGCGCGCGGCAGGACCTCGGGATCGCGGGGGATCCACCGCCGCCGGGAGAGTGGCCGCGCTCGTGGCGGGCCGAACTCTCCGGCTGAGAACGGCCGCAGGACAGGCCCCGATCCCAGGCCCCGGTCCCCCGGGAGCTAGCCGTTGCGGGCGGCCGTCGCCGGCTCCGCCGTGCGGTGGTCCTGGAGGTGGTAGACGTTGAACGCCTTGCGGATGACGGGCTGCGCCACGTTGCGGACCGGGACACCGCCGGTGGTCATGCCGTGCTCGGTGCCGGCGTGCGCGTGGCCGTGGACGGCCAGGTCGGCGCCCGCCGCGTCGACCGCCTCCGCCAGCAGGTAGCTGCCGAGGAACGGGTAGATCTCCAGGGGCTCCCCGGCGAGGGTGTCCGGCACGGGTGCGAAGTGCGTGAGCGCCACCCGTGTGCCGCAGCCCTGCTCGGCCAGCTCCTCCAGTGAGGTGCGGAGTCCGTCGGCGCAGCGCCGGGTGTAGCGGATGAACTCCTTCATCAGGGGTTCGCCGAACTCGCTGCCGCTGCGGCCGACGAACCCGCCGCCGAACCCCTTGGTGCCCGCGATGCCCACGCGCGCCCCGTCGACCTCGACGACGGTGCCCTGCCCTTCGAGTACGCGGACGCCCGCGTCGCGCAGCACGGCGGTGACCTTCTCGGGCTGTTCGTCGTGGTGGTCGTGGTTGCCGAGCACGGCCACGACGGGCACCGGCAGACCGGTCACCTCCTGGGCGACCACCTCCGCTTCCTCCTGGGTGCCGTGGCGGGTGAGGTCCCCGGCGAGGAGCAGCAGGTCCGCGCAGTCGTCGAGCGTCTCGAAGGCGGGCCGGAGCACTCCCCGGCTGTCCAGTCCCATGTGGATGTCCCCGACGGCGGCGATGCGGATCATGACACTTCCTCCGGGTGGTCCGGTGCTGCCGACTCGGCCACCACGACGTCGAAGTGGACGGTCAGACCTGCCAGTTCCTCGTTGACGGTGCGATGCATCTCTTCGCGGCAGTGGGTCGTGGGCACGGTCCCGATGACCGCGACGGACGAGCCGCGGGGCTCGACGCGGATGCCCAGTTCACCGAGTTCCTCCGCGGCGAGCCGTTCCTTCAGGTGGGCGATGCGGTACTCGACGTGGGCGTGGTCGTTCATCGGTCTCCTCCTCGCGGTGCGATGACTTCCAGGCGTTCCAGCAGAAAGAGGAAGGCGGCCGGCATCGGCACGTTCCCGTACTCCTCGCGCAGCGCCTCCCAGTCGACCTTCTCGCGCAGCTGCCGGGCGATCGGCAGCACGGCGCCGAAGTCGCAGTGGTGCTCGGAGAACGCGGCGAGCAGGGCCCGTACCAGGTCGGTCGGCGACAGGACCGGCATGTGCACCGAGTCCATCGGCAGCTGTACGGCGCGGCCGAGGAGCTCCGAGGTGACCGGCTGGTTGGCGAGTTCGAAGATGAGGTCGATGTCCTGGCCCAGGCACTTGGCCTTGAGCAGCCAGTCCTCGGGCGGCGCGTAGACCGTGAGGCCGGCCTCCTCCAGTGAGGCCGCGACCGCTTCGGCGTCCTCCGGTTTGATGCAGAAGTCGGCGTCGTGCTGGAGGTTGCCGGTCCCGCCGTGCGCGTACACGGCGACGCTGCCGGCGAGGGCGAAGTCGTGGTCGCGCCGCTTGAGGATGGCGGCGACCTGCTTGGCCGCCTCCAGGATCGCCTGGTGCAGGTCGGGCGGCAGCTCTTCGGCGGGCGCCTCGTGCGGGGATCCCCCGGGCTGCACGCCCGGCGGGCACGGCCCGGTGACCCGCCGCCGCGCGTCGGGAGTGGTGTCTTCTGCGTTCGACGTCACCTTCTGCTCCGTTTCCGGACACCGGCCCGCGCACCGCTCGTGCGGCCCGGTGGTCTCCGACGATCCCTTGCCCAGGCAGCACCGGTACCCGGGGCACCGGGTTCGACACGGGCCGAGGGGCATGTGGTGCGGGGCGCCGTGGACGCGGCGGGCCCGCGGGGCCGCCTCAGGGGCGCCGCCACTCGTCGCTCCGGAGGTGCGAGCCGGCCTGCGGGCCCATGCGCACCATGCCGCCGTCGGCGACCCAGGAAGCGCCCGTCACGTACGAGGCGTCGGGCCCGGCGAGGAAGGCGATGACGGCGGCGATCTCGCGGGCGTCGCCGGGCCTGCCGAGCGGGATGCCGGGGCGGTGCTCGCTGTGCACGTCGGTGTCCTCCTGCCCGGTCATGGGCGTGGCGATCTCGCCCGGTGCGACGGCGTTGACGGTGATGCCGTGCTCCGCGAGCTCCAGGGCCATGACCTGGGTCAGCAGTCCGAGGCCGCCCTTGGCCGCGCAGTAGGGGGCGGCGCCCACGCGGGGCTGGTGCTCGTGCACGGAGGTCACGTTGACGATGCGGCCCCCGTCGCCCTGCCGGATCATGCGCCGCGCGGCGCGCTGTCCGCACAGGAAGGGGCCGACGAGGTCGACGTCGACGACGCGCTGGACGTCGGCGTGGTCGAGGTCGAGGAAGGGGGTGGCGGTGCCCGTGCCGGCGTTGTTGACGAGGACGTCGATGCGGCCGAGGCGCTCGGCGAGGTCGTCGACGACCTGCGCGGCATCGGGCAGCCGGGTCAGGTCCATCTGGGCGACTGCGGCGCGCCGGCCGTGCCTGCCGACTTCCTCCGCCGTCCGCTCGGCGCCTTCCTCGTCGGCGTGCCAGGTGATCCCGACGTCCATTCCGGCCGCTGCGAGCCGGACGGCGGTGGCCCGGCCGATGCCGGAGTCCGCGCCCGTGACGACGGCCACTCCGGCGCCGGATGCGGTGGAGACGGTCATGGAGTCCTCCTGCTCGTTGAACGGATCGCTCATCGCCTTGTGTCCAGCTTCGGCCAGGCTCGCGCTTCGCGCGCACCGCGCTCCTACGCTGGATGGCCGGAGGTGATCACGATGGTGCGGTCGAAGAAGTACGCGGTGGCGGCCTCGGGCCAGTGGGTCGACGAGGAGGACGGCCGGCAGCGGCTGCCCTCCGGTGAGGCGCACGCGTGGGAGCCGGGCAGGAACGAGACGGTCTGCGGGCTCTCCCTGAGCCGCTCCCGGCTCACGCGTTTCCCGCACCTGCCGTGGACGGACGCCATCCCGGAGTCCGGCGGCGCGGCGGACCGCGTCCAGCGGCTGTGCCACCGGTGCGCGTCCGTGGCGGGACGCAAGGGGGCCGACGCCCGGCCGCCGTGGCGCCGGGTCGATCCCCGGCCGTGAGCCGGCCCGGCCCGGTCCGATGAAGGGCCCTGGGGCTCGGGCGGCTCAGTCCAGGTCCGCGGAGGACGGGGGCAACGGGGGCAGCTCCTCGTCGGGGACGACGTGGACGGCCGCCTCCTCCGCGCCCGCGGCGCCGCCGTCGATGCCCTCGTCCCTGGCGACCACCTCTTTGGTGGTGTCCGGGTGGGCGCCTTCGTCCGGGGCGACCAGGCGGCCCGCGCGCTCCTGTCCGGCCTCCGGGTCGATGGGCTCGCCCTCGCCGTCCGGCAGGTCGCCGATGGTGTCGCGGGGCCGCTCCGGGTCGGGCACCTCGGTGTCGGGGACCTCCTGCCGCAGCCGCTCGTCGAGCGTCTCGCCCTCGTGCTGCTCCGCCGCCGTGGTGCCGGTCTTGGTGACGCCGAGCGGCTTCTCCGGCGGCGAGTAGCCCTCGTCGAGCATGTCGTCGTACGTGCGCTCGTCGACGGCGTCCTGGAGGTCCAGCGGCGCCGCGTCCTCCTGCTCCTCGTTGTCGCCGGTGGGCTGGTAGGCGTCGTCCGCCATGTTCTGGTCGCTCATGACTACCTCGCGCTTCGGGGTCTCGGTGGTGTCGCGCTCGCCCTCTCATGGTCGCGCTCAGCGTCCAGGGTTGCCCACGAGAGACCGCCCAAACGATCTGCCTGCCCCCGGCCCGGTCCTACTCCGTGTGCATGATCTGGATCAGGTTGCCGCAGGTGTCGTCCAGGACGGCGACGGTGACCTTGTCCATCAGCACGGGCTCCTGGGTGAAGTGGACGCCGAGTCCGCGCAGCCGTTCGAACTCCGCGGATACGTCGTCCACGGTGAAGGCGGTGGCCGGGATGCCGTCCGCGACCAGCGCCTCCTTGTACGGCTTCACCGCGGGGTGCCCGTCGGGTTCCAGCAGCAGCTCGGTCCCTTCGGGGTCCTCCGGCGAAACCACGGTCAGCCACCAGTCGTCGCCGATCGCGACCTTGGACTTCTCCACAAAGCCCAGGACGTCGGTGTAGAAGGCCAGGGCCTTGAGCTGGTCGTCGACGAATACGCTGGTCAGGTTGATTCTCATGGGGTGCTCTCCGGTGCGTCGGGCCTGAGCCATCGGTTCATGACGCGCTCGATGGGTGCGGTGTCGAGGTCGTGGTACTTGTACCGGCCCTGGCGGCGCGTGCGGATCAGGCCGGCGGTTTCGAGTACGGCGAGGTGCTGGCTGATCGCCTGGCGGGACAGGCCCAGGCCGTGCTTCATCGCCAGCCGTGCGCATATCTCGAACAGGGTCTGCCCGTCCCGTTCCACGAGCTCGTCAAGGACGCGCCGGCGGGTGGGGTCGGCCAGCGCCTTGAACACATCGTCTTCCACGACCCGAAGATACGCAAGCCGTGACTTGCCTATCAAGTCGGGTCACGTCAGGAGGGCGCGAGCACCAGCCATCGCGACGGCAGCTCGATGCGCGTGCCGTCCGCGGTGTACTCCGTCGTCGCCAGCGGCAGCTCTCCCGCGGCGACGATCCGGAGCCCGGCCGCCGCGACGTACCCGTCCACCGCCGCGTCGGCGACCCCCGCGGGCGCGATCCCGTGGGCGAAGACCGGCGCCAGCTTCGGCGGCGGCCCCGCGGGACTCCGCGCCAGCCCCATCAGCACGGGGTGCGCCGCCTCCGACAGCTCGACGACGAAGGCGCGGCCGCGCTCGCCGAGCAGCGTGGCGATGCCGTCGAGGAGCGGCTGCCGCCCCGCGGGCTCGCACTGGTGCAGGACACCCCGCATGTACACGTTCACATCGCCGACCTCGGCATGCAGCTGTCGCGCCTCGCTCTCCTCGCCCGCGTCGAGCTGCCGGAAGTCCACCTGCCCGGCCGCGTCCGCGCGCCGGGCGTGGTCGAGGGCGGCCGCCGAGAGGTCGACGCCGAGGACGCGCGGGAAGCGGTCGGCGAGGAAGCGGGTCTGCGTGCCGTTGCCGCAGCCGAGGTCGACGACGGGCAGGCCGGCGGCGGTCATGTGCGGCTCGAACAGCGCGAGGTGGAGGCCCGCGGTGAGGGCGGGCTCGGCGTCCCAGAAGACCGCACCGGACTCGCCGGGCGCCTCCCGCCAGAACCCCTCCCACGCCTCCTTGTACCGGCTCGTGACGCTCATGTCCGTACTCCCCGGGGTGCGACGAGAGCCGCCGAAGCCGACGACAAGATCGGTCTATCGCGCCCGGGGCGCACGGACAAGCTCCCGCGCACCGCTTCCCGGTCGAATAGCTGACTAGCGTCGCGGCAGCGGCAGTTCGCACCAGACGGTCTTGCCCGCGCGGGTGCGGCTCGTGCCCCACTCCCCCGCCAGCGAGCTGACGACGCGCAGACCGCGCCCGAACTCGTCGCCGGGGCCCGCGCTGAGCAGCGTCGGCAGGGTGTGGTCGTCGTCCTCGATCTCGCACACCAGCACTCCGGAGCGGACGAGGCGCAGATCGATCCTGCTGCTGCGGGAGTGGCGCACGACGTTGGTGACGAGCTCGCTGACGAGCAACTCGGCCGTTTCGACGAGGGGTTGGAGGGACCAGGCCCGCAGCTGGGTGCGCACCATCTCACGGGCCCTGCCCACTTCGGCGGGGTCGACGGCGAGCCGCCAGTGCGCGACGTTCTCCATCGAGATGCCATTGAGCCTGGCCATCAGGAGCGCCACGTCGTCCTTGCGGCCGCCGCGCGTGTTGAGGGCGCGGATGATCGTGTCGCAGGCGTCGTCCATGGAGGCGGCGGGGTGCGCGGCGGACTCGGTGAGCGTGGCGAGGCCGACGCCGATGTCCTCGCCGCGTACCTCGACGAGGCCGTCGGTGCACATCAGCAGCCGGTCGCCGGGCGCCACCCGCACCAGGACCGATTCGAAGGGCACACCGCCGACGCCGATGGGAGCTCCGGTGGGCAGCTCGAGGAGTTCGCTGCGGCCGTCCGCGGCGCGGACCAGGACGGGCGGGATGTGCCCGGCGTTGGCGAGGTGCAGCTCGCCCGCGATCGGGTCGTAGACCGCGTACAGGCACGTCGCGAGGTAGTGCTCGCCGAGGCGCTGCGCGAGGTCGTCGAGGTTGCGCAGGAGCTGCTCGGGCGGCAGGTCGAGGGCGGCCATGGTCTGCACGGCCGTGCGCAACTGGCCCATCATGGCCGCGGAGTTGAGGCCGTGGCCCATCACGTCGCCGACGACGAGCGCGGTCCTGGACCCGGGCAGTTTGACGGAGTCGAACCAGTCGCCGCCGACCCGGCCGAGGAGCGTGCCCGGCAGATAGCGGGTGGCGATGTCGCAGCCGGACATCCGGGGCTGGATGTGCGGCAGCATGCTGTCCTGGAGGGTGTCGGCGACGCTCTCCTGGTACGTGTACATGCGGGCGTTGTCGAGCACGAGGCCCGCGCGGGCGGCCAGTTCGGCGCCGGTGACGCGGTCCATGTCGTTGAAGACGGGCCGCTCCCGGTGGCGGAGCAGGATCATGAAGCCGAGGACCACGTTGCGCGCCTTGAGCGGTACGACGAGCATCGAGCGGTGGTTGATCAGCGGGCGGATGTCGCGCTTCTCGAACTGGGAGGCGATGGCGTTGCCCATCTCCTCGGTGATGCGGGGCACGAGCACCGGGTCGCCGGAGGTCATGCACTGGAAGAACGGCGTGTGCGCGGGGAACGGCATGGACTCGCCGACCGGCACCACGTCGTCCCAGCGGCCCGGCTCGTCGGTGTGCTCCACCGCGACCCGGTGCCACATGGTGGTCTCGTCCGGCGGCCCCTCGGGGAAGCCCTCGCCCGCGACGACCTGCTCGCGCAGGTAGGTGCCCGCCACGTCCGTGAAGCGCGGCACGACCGCCCTGCTCACCTCGATGATCGTCCGGGACAGGTCGAGCGAGGAGCCGATCCGCCCGCTGACCTCGTTGAGGAATTCGAGGTGCTCGCGGACCGCGGCGTACTCGAGGTCCTCGCCCTCGTCGTCCACCGTGTCCGGAGCCTGCGGCAGTCCGCCGGCGGCCGCCCGCGCGGCGCGCTCCCTGCGTTCCTTGCGCTCGATCCGGCGGGCGACGCCCCAGTCCGGGGTGACGGGCACCCGGTCGTGCCTGCTGAACTCCAGGACGGGATAGCCGAGTTCGAGGATCTGGGCGACGATGCGGGCGCTTTCGTCCACGCTCATGCTGGGCAGGATCTCGGGGAGCCGGGCGGCGAGTTCGTCGGCGCCGGGGAAGTCCGTGTGCAGCGCGAAGCCCGGCGCGATCCGCTCGACCTGTTCGTCCCGCTCGCCTCGGCCGCCACCCTGTTCGGCGCCCTGCCCGGCGGCCTGTTCGTCGGTCACGGCCAGTCGCGTGGCGTCGGCGGCGAGCACCAGGAGCCGCTCGGGCCCCGGGCCCACCAGGGGGTACGCCCACCACAGCACGTCGACCCGGCCGTGGGCGCCGCCCGGTCCCCGACCGGAGCCGGTCAGCCGCGCACGCCCGGCGGCGGGGTAGGAGATGCGCCCGTCGAGGGAGGTCTCCAGGTCGGGGCCGAGTCCGTCGAAGGCGCCGAAGGACCCGCGGTCCTCCGGTATGGCGCCGTGCACCGGGAGCAGATCGCCCGCGGGACGGCCGACGGCGTCCTCCTTGCCGTACCCGAAGAGACGGCGCGCACCGATGCTCCAGTGCGAGACGAGCCCGGCACCGTCGACGACGACCACGGCCAGGGGGATGCGGCCGGACGCGGCACTCTGCGTCAGCGGCTCGCCCGGAGTGCCTCGTTCCATGGCCCATGCTCCTTCCCGCGGCAGCGCAAGATTCTGCGCCGCCACCAACCACCGTACGGCTGCGGCAGGTTGCCGTGCGGGGCAATACGGGAATTGGCCGCGCGACCGGGGCACCGGCGCACGCCCCCTCGGCCGTACGCCGTCCGGTCCGCGGGACCGGCGCCGCTCAGTCCTCGTGGCCGAGCTGCAGGTCCCGCTCGGTGCGGCCGCCGCCGGCGACCTGGAGGACCGTGGCGACCGGCGGGTAACCCGCCGCGATCACGGTGTATTCGCCCGACGACAGGTCGACGAAGCGGAAGGAGCCGTCCGCTCCGGTGGTCAGGGTGTCGACGACGTTCCCGGCCGCGTCGAGCAGCGTCACGCGCGCGTCCTCGACGGGCCGCCCGCCGCCGGCCCGCACGGTGCCCCGCAGCACGGCCCCGCCCGCGAGCTCCACGTCCTGCCGGGTCTCGCGGGAGGCCTGCACGGAGACGGGCAGGGCGGCGGGGCGGAACGCGGGGGCGCTGGTGGCGAGCGTGTACTCGCCCGCCACCAGCTCCGTGATGACGTAGCCGCCTTCGCGCCCGCTGCGCGTGGTCGCGACGACCTCGCCGCGGACGTCGGTGAGGGTGACGGCCGCGTCCCTGACGGGCGTTCCGTCGGCGGTCACCACGCACCCCGCGAGCCGGCCCGCCCCGCCGAGGACGACGTCGAGCTCGACGGGCCACTCCCCGACGGTGACGGTGACGGCCTGCGGCTGGTGCCCGCCGGCGGCCGCGATCAGCACGAACGACCCGGAGCCCGGGGTGCTCAGCGCGTACCGCCCGTCCTCGCCGCTCGCGCCGCGCCCGATCTGCTGTCCGGCCACGTCGATGAGGGTGAGGGCCGCGCGGGGCACCACGGTGCCGTCGGGGTGCTGCACGGTGCCGCAGACCGGGACCCCGGCGGCGTACGTCGTCGTACGGGCCCGGGGCACGGCCAGGG
The DNA here is from genome assembly GCF_044903205.1 of Streptomyces sp. NPDC029674. Classification (NCBI taxonomy): domain Bacteria; kingdom Bacillati; phylum Actinomycetota; class Actinomycetes; order Kitasatosporales; family Streptomycetaceae; genus Streptomyces; species Streptomyces sp. NPDC029674. Next base: position 59,786 of record NZ_JBJDPY010000027.1, on the reverse strand, counting down.
GCTCGGCGGCGGGCACGTCGTGGGAAGCGGTGGTGGACAAGAGAGGGGTCTCCTTGAGGAAGAAGGCGAGCAGCATGCCGAGGACGAGCACCGGCACCAGGTAGAGGAAGATCCGCGGCATCGCGTCGGCGTAGGCCTGGATGTAGCCGTCGCGCAGCGGCGCGGGCAGCGCGTGGACGAGCTGCGGGGTGATGGACTCGGCGGCGGGCACGGCCTTGCCCGACCCGGCGGGGAGCCGGTCCCGGAGCGCGTCGGCGAGCCGGTCGGCGAAGAGGGTGCCGAAGATCGCGGCTCCCACGCTGCCGCCGATCTGCCGGAAGTAGTTGTTGGCGCTGGTGGCGGTGCCCAGGTCGGCGGGGCGGACCGCGTTCTGCACGGCGAGGACGAGGACCGGCATGACCAGGCCGATGCCCGCGCCGAGCACGGCCATCCAGATGCTGTACTCCAGCCGGGAGGTGTCCTCCTCGAGCCGCGAGAGCAGCCACATGCCGGCTACGGAGAGCGCGCCGCCGACGATCGGATAGATCTTATAGCGCCCGGTGTGGCTGATGAGCTGGCCGGAGATGATCGACGCGGCGACGATGCCGCCCATCATCGGCAGCATGAGGAGGCCGGACTCGGTGGCGCTCGCGCCGTCGACCATCTGCAGGAAGGTCGGCAGATAACTGGCCGCTCCGAAGAGGGCGATTCCGATGACGACGCCTACAAGACCCGTGATGTTGAAGACCGGATCACGGAACAGGCGCAACGGAATGATCGGTTCTGCCGCGAACTTCTCGGCGACGAGGAAGAGCAGGCTCGCCACCACCGCACCGGCGCCGAGCCCGAGGATCACCCGGTCGCCCCACGCGTACTCGGTGCCGCCCCAGCTGGTGAGCAGCACGAGGCAGGTGGAGGCGGCGGCGAGCAGGAGGGCGCCGAGCACGTCGAGCCGGGCCCTGCCGGTGGGCTTGGGCAGCTTCAGGACGAGCGTGACGACGAGGAGGGTGACGAGGCCGAAGGGCACGTTGAAGTAGAAGCACCAGCGCCAGGAGGCGTGGTCGGTGAAGAAGCCGCCGAGCAGCGGGCCGGCGACCGAGGCGAGGCCGAACACGGCGCCGATGAGGCCCATGTAGCGGCCGCGCTGCCGGGGCGGCACGATGTCCGCGATGATGGCCTGTACGCCGATCATCAGGCCGCCCGCGCCGACGCCCTGGATCGCGCGGAAGGCGATGAGCTGGTCCATCGTCCGCGACCAGCCGGCGAGCGCCGAGCCGATGACGAAGATGACGATCGCGAACTGGAAGACGCCCTTGCGTCCGAAGAGGTCGCCGAGCTTGCCGTAGATGGGCAGGCCGATGGTGGAGGTCAGCAGGTAGGCGGTGATCGCCCAGGACATCTTGTCGAGGCCGTGCAGCTCACCGACGATCTTCGGGAGCGCGGTGGCGACGATCATCTGCTCCAGCGCGGCGAGCAGCAGCGCGAGCATCAGGCCGACGAAGACCATGCGGACGCGGCTCGGGCTGAGCCCGTGCGCCGCCGCTGCCGGTTCGGGGGCCGCTGGTGGCGGCTGCGCCTGTCCCGGGCCCTGATCATCGTGCGTCGAGGGTCCGTTGGCCACCTCGTCGCGGTGCCGTCCGTCCCGCTCGTCCTGCGCCGCGGCCTTCACCAGCGTCGTCCCACCCACGTCCTGCTCCCCTCGTCGCGCCTGCGACGCATTTCTCGCATTACGCGACAACTACGAGCAAGCGCGACGAGTCACGCTCATGTGGGGCCTGGCGGACGTAAGCGCCGGTCGGAGCCCTACGGCGTACAACGGGGGCGAGCGGAAAACCACTCGAAACGGTGAGTGTGACGACAACCCTGATGGGCTACGCGGGAGTTGACTGCTTCGGACTACTTCTCGACCTCGGTGGCGAGGTTGGCGAGCACGGCGTCGTAGATCCGCCCCAGGCCCTTGGGCGCGAAGGTCTTCTCGAAGAAGCCGCCGATGCCGCCCGCGCCGTTCCACACCGTGGAGACGACGACGCGGGACTTGCCCTCGCCGGCCGGCGTCACCGTCCAGGTCGTGACCATGGAGGAGTTGCGGTCCTTCTCGACCAGTTCGCCGTCGGTCGGCTCGCTGACCTCGAGGAGGCAGTCGCGGATCCGCTTGCTGGTGGCCTGCAGCTTCCAGTGGACGAGGGTGCCCTCGCCGTCGCCGCCCTCGCGCACCTCGTACTCGCTGAAGTGCTCCGAAAGGAGCTTCTGCCGCGTGCCGCTGTAGTCGGCCAGCACGTCGAAGACGTCGTCCGGCTTCGCCGTGATGATCCGCTCCGTGACTGCCTCGACCTGCGCCATTGCACTTCCTCCAGCACTTGTTTCTCGGGGACTCCGCGGAAAGCCAACCACCCGGTGCGCCGGGCTCCCAAATCGGGGCCCTCACAAGCAGTTCGCTCAGCCCGGCAGGAGCCGGAGCGAGAGCCACAGTGCGAGGGTCGACAGGGCCAGGGCGGCGGGGGTGGTGAGCAGCCCGAGGCGGGTGAACCGGCCGAGGCCGACGTCGTGTTGGTGCTGGTGGGCGATGCGGCGCCAGAGGAGTGTGGCGAGGGATCCGGCGTAGCTGAGGTTGGGTCCGACGTTCACGCCGATGAGTACGGCGAGGACGGCGCCGGGTCCGGCCGGTGCGGCGAGCGGGACCAGGGCGAGGACGGCCGGCAGGTTATTGATCAGGTTGGCGAGCAGCGCGGCGACGGCGGCGGTGCCGAGCAGCGCGGGCAGGGTCGTGCCGTCCGGCAGCACCCGTCCGAGGGCGTCGCCGAGGCCGTTGTCGACGACGGCCCTGACGACGATGCCGAGCGCGAGGACGAAGGCCAGGAACGGCAGCTGGACGGAGCGCAGGACCGCCACCGGTGTCGTACGCCGGCGTGCGAGGGCCCGCACCGCGAGGACGGCCGCCCCGGCCGCCGCGGACCAGGCGGGGTCGACGCCGACGCCGGAGGCCACGGCGAACCCGGCGAGCGTGGCCGCGACGGTCACCAGCGCGAACCGCGGCATGCGCGGCGGCTCCGCGGCGTCGGTGCCCTCCACGGGGGCGTCGAGGTCGGCGGCGAAGAAGCGCCGGAAGACGGCGTACTCGACCGCGATGGCGACCAGCCAGGGCAGCGTCATGAGCAGCGCGAAGCGCGTGAAGCTCAGCCCCGTCGCGGTGAACGCCAGGAGGTTGGTGAGGTTCGAGACGGGCAGCAGGAGGGACGCCGTGTTGGAGAGGTGGGCGCTGGCGTAGACGTGCGGCGCGGGGCGTGCGCCCATGCGGGCGGCGGTGGCGAAGACGACCGGTGTGAGCAGGACCACGGTGGCGTCCAGGCTCAGGGTCGCGGTGATCAGCGAGGCGAGCCCGAAGACGGCGGCGAGCAGTCTGCGGGGCCGGCCTGCGGCCCGGCGCGCCATCCAGCTGCCGCAGGCGCGGAAGAGCCCTTCGTCGGCGCAGAGCTTGGCGAGGACGAGGACGCCCGCGAGGAAGCCGATCACGGGGCCGAGCCGCGCGGCCTCGTCCCGCACGTCGGCGAGCGGGATCGCGCCGGCCGCGACGACGACACCGGCGGCGGGCACGGCGAAGGCGGCCTCGGGCCAGCGGAAGGGGCGGACGACGGCGCAGACAAGGACGACGGCCAGGGCGGCGACGGACAGGGACTCGGCGAGCATGTCTTCGATCATGCATCGCGCGCCGCCCTGCCCCGCCGCCGCCCCGGCGCAGTGGGGCCCTACTGGTTACCGCCGGGTCGGCTCATTCACCGTGGTGGCAGCGGTGGCGGCGAAGCGGGCCACCGTCCCGTCGTCGCTCCGGCGGTGCAGCCCGGCCTTCTCCAAGACGCGTACGGAAGCCGGGTTGGCCAGGTCGACGTCGGCGTGGACCGAGGTGACCTCCGGCAGGGCCAGGGCGGCCGTCACGAGGGCGCTGACGGCCTCGGGGGCGTAACCGTGGCCCCTCCGCGAAGGCACCACGCCATAGCCGAGCTCCACGGCGCCCTCGCTCGGCGGCCAGAGCAGGCTGATGGAACCGACGACCGCACCGCTTCCGCGTTCGACGATCAGCCGGTGGCCGTACGCGCCGGGTACGCCGGACGGGCCGGCCTGTTCGGCGACGAAGCCCGCGATGACGCGGTCGCCGTCAGCGGGGAAGTCCTCCGCCCAGTGGGCGAGCCGCTCGTCGCGGACGACGGCGGCGAGTTCCCCGATGGACCAGTCCCGCAGGACGAGGCGCTCGGTGACCAGGTCGGAACCGGCGAGGGGGAGAGCAGGAAGAGAAGACACGCGACACTCCAGTCGTTCGTTCGGACGACCGGGCCGCTCGCGGCGGACTCTGTTGCGTCAGGCTCGCGCGACCCGGACGAGGGCATGCTGATGAAGCGTCTGGCGGGCCATATTCATCAACCTCCCCGGTCGCGTTCCGTCGCGCGCGTGTCGCGCCTGACATGACCCTACCAAGCAGGCCCCTCCCGGGGCTGTCGAGCTCCACTCGCACGATCAAGGGAACAAGTGTTCTATTGTGTGGTCAGTGCTACCGAGGAGGCGTCATGCGCTGGGAGAACCTCTCCGACGGGCCGCGCCGGGGCACCGCGGACGCCGCGCTGTTCGGCGCGGACGCGGTCACCACGCGGACCTTCGACACCCCTGAGTTCAGGGGAATCACGTTCCACGAGATCCGGGCCAGGTCGATCGTGAACCGGGTGCCGGGGGCATCCCGGATGCCGTTCGAATGGACGGTCAACCCCTACCGGGGGTGCACGCACGCGTGCGTCTACTGTTTCGCACGCAAGACGCACAGCTACCTGGACCTGGACACCGGCCTCGGCTTCGACAGCCAGATCGTCGTCAAGGTCAACGCCGCCGAACTGCTGCGGAGCCGGCTCGCCTCGCCGCGCTGGCACGGCGAGCACATCGCCATGGGCACCAACGTGGACTGCTACCAGCGCGCGGAGGGCCGCTACCGCCTGATGCCGGGGATCATCGAGGCGCTGCGCGACCGCGGCAACCCCTTCTCGATCCTGACGAAGGGCACACTGATCCTGCGCGACCTCGATCTGCTGCGGCAGGCCGCCGCGGTGACCGAGGTGGGGATCTCCATGTCCGTGGGGTTCATCGACGAGGAACTGTGGCGCACCGTCGAGCCGGGCACGCCCGCTCCGGAGAGGCGCCTCGATGTCATCCGCACCTTGACCGAGCACGGCATCGACTGCGGAGTCCTGATGGCGCCCGTCATCCCCTTCCTCGGCGACCATCCCGACCAGCTGCGCGCCACCGTGCGGGCCATCGCCGCGTCGGGCGCGACGTCCGTGACGCCCCTGGTGCTGCATCTGCGCCCGGGGGCGCGCGAATGGTTCATGGCCTGGCTCGGACGGCACCACCCGCATCTGGTGCGGCGGTACGAGCGGTTGTACGCGGAAGGCGCCTACGCCCCGAAGTGGTACCAGCGCCGCGTCACCCGGCACGTGCACGAGCTGGCCGAGGAGTTCGGCATCGGCCCCACGCGCGCGGGTGCGCGGCGACGGATCCCCGTCCCCGACGAGCCCGCGCCCGCGGCCGGGCCCACCCAGCTCACGCTTCTGTGAACCGCTTGCCCCTTTCGGGTTGTCTCCCAACGCGACGGCTCTCTCCGGCGCGGCCTTCCGGGAAGATGCGCGAAGGGTCACGGCCTGCGGGGCCCTGAGCCACCGCCCCGGGAGGCCGGATGAAGAAGCGTGCCGCCGTACTCTGCGCAGTCGCCGCCGCGGTGGCCGGGACCGTCACCGCGGTACCGCCCGCGTCGAGCGCCCCGACCGATCCCGGCGCCCCGTACGCCGCCCACGCCCGGCGGCACGCCCCTCTCGCGTGGAAGTCGTGCGCCATCGAGGACCATCCGACGCTCCAGTGCGCGTCGCTGAAGGTCCCGCTCGACCATCAACAGCCCGACGGCCGGCAGATCACCCTCGCCCTGTCCCGCGTCCCGCACACCGCGGCGGACTCCCAGGGGCCGCTCCTGGTGAACCCCGGCGGTCCGGGCGGCAGCGGACTGACCATGGCGGGATTCGTCGCCGAGGCACTGCCCGAGGAAGTGGCCGCCCAGTACGACGTCATCGGCTTCGACCCGCGCGGCGTGGGCCGCAGCAGGCCCGCGCTCAACTGCCGCCCGGGGCACTTCTCCCCCGTGCGGCCCGCCTCCGTCCCGGCCACGCCGGAACTGGAGCGGGCCAACCTGCGGCGGGCGGAGGCGTTCGCGCGGGCGTGCTCTACGAAGTACGGCGACATCCTGCCCTTCATCGACTCGGTGAGCGCGGTCCAGGACATGGACGCCATCCGCGCGGCCCTCGGCGCGGACCGGATCAATTTCTTCGGCTACTCGTACGGCAGTTACCTGGGCGCCCTCTACGGAAAGCTCTATCCGCACCGGGTGCGCCGCATGGCGCTCGACTCCCTCGTCGACCCGACGGGCGTCTGGTACGCCAACAACCTCCGCCAGGACCAAGCCTTCGACACCCGCCACAAGGCACTGATGGCGTGGATCGCCCGGCACGACGCTACGTACGGCCTCGGCAAGGACCCCCGGAAGGTCGAGGCCGCGTGGCACGCGATGCGGGACGCGGTCGCCGAGAAGCCCGCGGGCGGGAAGGTGGGCGCCGCCGAGCTGGAGGACACCTTCATTCCGGGCGGCTACTACAACGGCTACTGGCCGCTGCTGGCGAAGGCGTTCGCGGCGTACGTGAACGACGGGGACGCCGAGCGTCTCGTCGCGGCGTACGAGGACATCGGCGCCGTCGACGCCGCGGGCGAGAACAGTTACAGCGTCTACGCGGCCGTGCAGTGCCGGGACGCGCAGTGGCCGCGCGACTGGCGGACGTGGCGCGCCGACAACGACCGGGTACACGCGAAGGCACCGTTCTCCACCTGGAACAATGCCTGGTACAATGCGCCGTGCGCGTTCTGGCCGACGCACCACCTGACCCCGCCCGACGTCGCGAACTCCGGGCTGCCGCCCGTCCTGCTGTTCCAGGCCACCGACGACCCCGCCACCCCGTACGACGGCGCCGCCCACCTGCACCGCAAGCTGCTCGGCTCCCGCCTGGTGGTCGAGCGGGGCGGCGGCAACCACGGTGTCGCCCTGCGCGGAAATCCCTGCCTCGACCGACACTTGGCGGCCTATCTGACGAGCGGTGCGGTGCCGGCGGGCGGCGGCGAGGCCGACGCGGTGTGCGAGGCGACGCCCGAACCGGAGCCGCGGGACGCCCTCCCGCGCCGGGCGTTGTCACACCCGTGGTCCACGATGGGGTCATGAGCCGACTGACCCGCATCAGCGCCCCCGAGGGCGTCGCCCCCGCCACCGCGTACACGCACGTCGTCATGGGAACGGGCCGCTTCGTGGCGGTCTCCGGCCAGTTGGCCCTGGACGAGGACGGCGAGCTCGTCGGCGAGGGCGACGCGGCGGCGCAGGCCCGGCAGGTCTTCGAGAACCTGCGGCGCTGCCTCGCGGCGGCGGGCGCGACCTTCGACGACGTCGTGAAGCTGACGTACTTCGTGACGGACATGGCGCACATGCCCGCCGTGCGGTCCGCGCGGGACGCGTTCCTCGACCCCGAGCGGCTCCCCGCGTCCTCGGCGGTGCAGGTGGCGTCGCTGGTCCGCCCGGAGTTCCTGATGGAGATAGAGGCGTTCGCGGTGGTGGCGGAGTAGGCGGCGGCGTGCGAACACGCGATGCGGACGTGCGGATACGGGATACGGACCTGCGAATACGGGAGATGGGCGAGGCCGACTGCGATGACGTCGCCGAACTCCGCGTCCTCGGCTGGCAGTCGGCGTACGCGGGGCTGATGCCCCAGCCGCACCTGGACGCGCTCAGCGTCGAGGAGAGCGCGGCGCAGCTCCGCGAGCGGCTGGCGCGGGGCCGGACGGGCTCGGTGGACCTGGTCGCCGTGCGGGGCGGGCGGATCGTCGGCTGGGCCTGTTCCGGCCCGGCACGCGACGGCGATCTGCCGCCGGGCGAGAGCGAGTTGTACGCGCTGTACGCGCACCCGGAGCAGTACTCCACGGGCGTGGGCCGCGCGCTGCTCCAGGAATGCGCGGCCCGCTGCGCCGCGGCCGGCCACGGACGGATGCGCCTCTGGGTCCTGGAGGGAAACGCCCGCGCCCGCCGCTTCTACGAGCGGGCCGGGTTCACACCGGACGGCGCCCGCGATCCCCAGGAGCTGGACGGCACACCCGTACCCGAGATCCGCTACAGCCGCCCTCTCCCCTGAGTCCTCACTCTTCCGGGAGCCGGGCCAGCGCCGCCGACGCCGCCGCCGCGAGGCGCGGGTGGCCGCGGGCGGCCAGCAGGACCGGTCTGGCCCGGGCGTCACCCAGTGCCCCGAGCCCCTCCACGCAGGCGAGCGCGATCTTGCCGTACGGATCGTGCGGCGCCAGTCTGCGCTGGAGCGTGGTGATCAGCGCGGGCGCCGACTCCGGGGCGCGCAGCTCCGTGAGGAGGCGGACCGGGTACAGGGCGTACGCGACGCGGAGCTCGTTGGTCGCCAGGGCGGCCGCCGCGCGTGCCGTGCGCGGGTCGCCGAGGCGGGCCAGGGCGTGGGCCGCGGCGGCGCACCGCGGCGGGTCCCGGTGGTTGAGGAGCAGGACGAGCGACTCGAAGGCCCGGCGGTCACCGGCGACGCCGAGTCTGACCGCCACCAACTCCCTGGCCCACAGCGGCTGCCCCGGGGAGACGAGCGCCTCGGCGAGCTCATCGAGGTCGTCGGTGGCGACCAGCCGCTCGTACTCCTTCGAACCACCCGCCTCGACCCGTAAGCGTTCCGTCACCGTCCGCAACTCCTCATCCATGGTCGCGAGCCTAAGCCTTACCCAGCAGTCGCGATGTAGATCACAGACATCGGGGAACATCGCGGGCTGGCGCGCTCGTTACTCGCCGGTTAGTCTCATGTGAGCGGGGCACACTCCCCGTAGCAGTTCCTTTCCTCGTCGTGGCCTGGTGACGCAGCCACGGCGAGTGCAAGTCGGTTCGGTACTTCACGTACCTCAGTACGACGTGGCTCCGGGACAGAGCCGGTCGGCTTCCTCACCGGGCGTGCCCTTCGCGCCGCCCGGCACGACACACACCACTCCCCCGCTCGCCGTGCGGCCCGTCGCCGTACCCGCGCGCCCCTCAGTCGTCACTCTCTTCCTGGAGTCCACGCATGGACGCTCCCTTGAACACCGTCGCCGTCATCGGTCTCGGCACGATGGGCACCGGCATCACCGAGGTCCTGGCCCGGGCGGGCCGCGAGGTCATCGGCATCGACATCAGCCAGGCGGCGGCCACCCGGGCCGTCGAGTCACTGGAGGCCTCGACGGCGCGCGCCGTGCACCGGGGGCGCCTCACCGAGGAAGAGCGCCGCGGCGTCCTCTCCCGCTTCCGCACCTTCACCGACCTGCGGGCCGCCGCCGACGCGGATCTGGTCATCGAGGTCGTCCCGGAGTCGTACGAGATCAAGCAGCAGGTCTTCCGCGAGCTCGACGCCGTCGTGCGTCCGGAGACGATCGTCGCGACCGGCACCAACGCGCTGTCCGTGACCCGCCTGGCCGCCGAATCGGCGTGCCCCGAGCGGGTGTTGGGGCTGCACTTCTTCAACCCGGCGCCCGCGATGAAGCTCGTCGAGGTCGTCTCGTCCGTGCTGACCTCGCCCGCCGCCGTCACCGCGGTCACCGAGCTGGCGTACGCGCTGGGCAAGGAGCCCGTGGCGGTCGGCGACCGGCCCGGTTTCGTCGCCGACGGGCTGCTCTTCGGCTACCTCAACCAGGCCGCCGCGATGTACGAGTCGAAGTACGCCTCCCGCGAGGACATCGACGCCGCGATGCGGCTCGGCTGCGGCCTGCCGATGGGGCCGCTCGCGCTGCTCGACCTGATCGGCGTGGACACCGCGCGCACGGTCCTGGACGCCATGTACGCCGAGTCGCAGGACCGCCTGCACGCCCCCGCGCCGATCCTGAAGCAGCTCAGCGAGGCGGGGCTGACCGGGCGCAAGGCGGGCCGCGGCTTCTACACGTACGCCGGGCCGGGCAGCGACGAGGTGGTGCGTGACGCGCTGACCCCGTCGGAGAGCGAGGAGCGGGCGCGGGGGCGCGAGGTCCGCTCGGTCGGTGTCGCGGGTTCCGGGACGATGGCGTCCGGCATCGCGGAGGTCTTCGCCAAGGCCGGTTTCGACGTGGTGCTCGCCGCGCGCACGGACGAGAAGGCCGAGGCCGCCAAGTCGCGTATCGGCAAGTCCCTTTCGCGCTCCGTCGACAAGGGCAGGATGACGGCCGAGGCCGCCGCGCAGGCGCTGGAGCGGATCACGCCCGCCGGGTCGTACGAGGCGTTCGCCGACGTCGACCTGGCCCTGGAGGCCGTCGCCGAGGACCTGGACATCAAGCGGCAGCTCTTCGCGACGCTCGACAAGGTGTGCAAGCCGGGCGCGATCCTGGCCACCACGACGTCGTCGCTGCCGGTCGTCGCCTGCGCCCGCGCCACCTCGCGGCCGCACGACGTGGTCGGCATGCACTTCTTCAACCCGGCGCCGGCGATGAAGCTGGTCGAGGTGGTCCGCACGGTGGTGACCGCGGACGACGTGTGCGCCACGGTCCGCGAGGTCTGCGCCAGGATCCGCAAGCACCCGGTGGACTGCGGGGACCGGGCGGGCTTCATCGTGAACGCGCTGCTGTTCCCGTACCTCAACAACGCGATCAAGATGGTCGAGGAGCACTACGCCTCGCTGGACGACATCGACGCCGCGATGAAGCTGGGCGGCGGCTACCCCATGGGCCCCTTCGAGCTCCTGGACGTCGTGGGCCTGGACGTCTCGCTGGCCATCGAGAAGGTCCTGCACCACGAGTTCCGCGACCCGGGGCTCGCCCCGGCGCCGCTGCTCGAGCACCTGGTGGCCGCGGGCTGCCTCGGCCGCAAGACGGGTCGTGGCTTCCGCGAATATGCCCGGCGCTGAGCCGGCGGCGGGCCGTCCGGGCGAACGGACGGACTGGGGCGGGCTGCTCGAACCCTCGGGCAGCCCCGTCCCCCAGGAGCGCGGCCTCGTCCCTCAGGAGCACTGCGGCGCGCATATGCAGTACGTTCGTGGCATGTCCAAGGCCGCCAAGTCCTCACGCAACACCAGCCCCGACGCTCCCGAGAGCGCCGCGGGCAACCGTGCCGCCGCCCAGCGGCTCAAGATGCGCAGGGAGCTGGCGGCCGCGGCCATGGAGCTCTTCGCGTCCAAGGGGTACGAGGCGACGACGGTCGACGAGATCGCCGCGCAGGCCGGAGTCGCCCGCCGGACCTTCTTCCGGCACTTCCGCTCCAAGGAAGAGGCGATCTTCCCTGACCACGACGACACCCTGATCCGCGCGGAGGCGGTGCTGAACGCGGCGCCGCCGCACGAGCACCCGCTGGACACGGTGTGCCGGGGTATCAAGGAAGTCATGAAGATGTACGCGGCGTCGCCCGCGGTCTCCGTGGAGCGTTACCGCCTCACCCGTGAGGTGCCCACGCTGCGGGAGCGCGAGATCGCCTCGGTGGCCCGTTACGAGCGGCTCTTCACGCGCTATCTCCTGGGCCACTTCGACGAGCACGCGCACCACGACGGCAACGACGACCCGCTGCTCGCCGAGGTCGCCGCCTCCGCGGTGGTCACCGCCCACAACCACGTGCTGCGGCGCTGGCTGCGGGCCGGCGGCCAGGGCGACGTGGAGACGCAGCTGGACCACGCCTTCGCGATCGTCCGCCGCACCTTCGGCACGGGGATCGGCGCGGGCCGCGACACCCTGCCCGCCCCGTCCCCCGCGACGGCGTCCGCGCAGGGTGAGGTCCTGGTCACGGTGGCACGCACGGACGCGCCGCTGGACGAGGTCATGCGCACCATCGAGAAGGCGCTGCGCGAGCGTTCGTAGGCACCGTTTGAGCTATTTCGTCCTGGGCTTTTGAGGGGGCGCTACCGGTCGGTAGCGCCCCCTTCGCCATGCCGCCACCCCCTCTGACCTGCACTGATCGATCATCGGTCAAAAAGTTCTGGCACCCAGTGTCTTGCCGACTGGCACGCGGTGCCATACGTTGATGTTGTCCGGGCGGCCGGCGTGCAGAGATCATCCGTACGTCGGCTGTCCCCTCAGGCCACGGTCTGTGCGCCCGGGCGCCTGCGTCACAGGCACCTCCCACGCCTCACCAAGGCGTCGCCGAGCACCACCCCTTCGCCGAACCGACGGCACACCCTCCACCGCAACTTCAGCACCCGACGCAATCCTCAAGAGCGTTCCCCTCAGACGCTTCTTCGCCGGAGGCAAAACCGTGAAGGAAATCCTGGACGCGATTCAGGCCCAGACCGCGACCGCGAGCGGCACCGCCGCGGTCACGTCCGCCGACTTCGCCGCTCTCCCCCTGCCCGACTCGTACCGCGCGATCACCGTGCACAAGGACGAGACGGAGATGTTCGCGGGCCTCGAGACCCGCGACAAGGACCCTCGCAAGTCGCTCCATCTGGACGACGTGCCGATCCCCGAACTCGGCCCCGGTGAGGCCCTGGTGGCCGTCATGGCCTCCTCGGTCAACTACAACTCCGTGTGGACCTCGATCTTCGAACCGGTGTCCACCTTCAACTTCCTGGAGCGGTACGGCAGGCTCAGCGAGCTCACCAAGCGCCACGACCTGCCGTACCACATCATCGGCTCCGACCTGGCGGGCGTCGTGCTGCGCACCGGCCCCGGCGTGAACGCCTGGAACCCGGGCGACGAGGTCGTCGCGCACTGCCTCAGTGTCGAGCTGGAGTCCTCCGACGGGCACAACGACACGATGCTCGACCCCGAGCAGCGCATCTGGGGCTTCGAGACCAACTTCGGCGGCCTCGCCGAGATCGCGCTCGTCAAGTCCAACCAGCTGATGCCGAAGCCCGGCCACCTCAGCTGGGAGGAGGCCGCCTCGCCCGGCCTGGTGAACTCCACCGCCTACCGCCAGCTGGTGTCCCGCAACGGCGCCGGCATGAAGCAGGGCGACAACGTCCTGATCTGGGGCGCGAGCGGCGGACTCGGGTCGTACGCCACGCAGTTCGCGCTCGCCGGCGGCGCCAACCCGATCTGCGTCGTCTCCAGCCCCCAGAAGGCGGAGATCTGCCGCGCCATGGGCGCCGACGCGATCATCGACCGCAACGCCGAGGGCTACAAGTTCTGGAAGGACGAGCGCACCCAGGACCCGAAGGAGTGGAAGCGCTTCGGCAAGCGCATCCGCGAGCTCACCGGCGGGGAGGACATCGACATCGTCTTCGAACACCCCGGCCGCGAGACCTTCGGCGCCAGCGTCTACGTCACCCGCAAGGGCGGCACCATCACCACCTGCGCCTCGACCTCGGGCTACATGCACGAGTACGACAACCGCTACCTGTGGATGTCCCTGAAGCGCATCATCGGCTCGCACTTCGCCAACTACCGCGAGGCGTGGGAGGCCAACCGCCTGATCTCCAAGGGCAAGATCCACCCGACGCTCTCCAGGACGTACCGCCTGGAGGACACCGGCCAGGCCGCCTACGACGTCCACCGCAACCTCCACCAGGGCAAGGTCGGCGTCCTCGCCCTCGCGCCCGAGGAGGGCCTGGGCGTGCGCGACCCGGAGCTGCGGGCGAAGCACATCGACGCGATCAACCGTTTCCGCAACGTCTGAACGCACTGAGGAGCAGCGGAACATGACAGAGCGCCAGAAGGACCGGCCGTGGCTCATGCGGACGTACGCCGGTCACTCCACGGCGGAAGCGTCCAACGAGTTGTACCGCCGCAACCTCGCCAAGGGGCAGACGGGTCTCTCGGTCGCCTTCGACCTGCCCACGCAGACGGGCTACGACCCCGACCACATCCTCGCCCGCGGCGAGGTCGGCCGGGTCGGCGTGCCGGTCTCGCACCTCGGTGACATGCGGCGGCTGTTCCAGGACATTCCCCTGGAGCAGATGAACACCTCGATGACGATCAATGCCACCGCCATGTGGCTCCTGGCGCTCTACCAGGTGGTCGCGGAGGAGCAGGGTGCGGACATCACCCAGCTCCAGGGGACGACGCAGAACGACATCGTCAAGGAGTACCTCTCGCGCGGGACGCACGTCTTCCCGCCGGTTCCCTCGCTGCGTCTGACCACCGACATGATCACGTACACGGTGGCCCACATCCCCAAGTGGAACCCCATCAACATCTGCAGCTACCACCTCCAGGAGGCGGGGGCCACACCGGTCCAGGAGATCGCGTACGCGATGTCCACCGCCATCGCGGTTCTCGATGCCGTACGCGACTCGGGGCAGGTTCCCGAGGAGAAGTTCGGGGACGTCGTGGCCCGCATCTCCTTCTTCGTGAACGCGGGTGTCCGCTTCATCGAGGAGATGTGCAAGATGCGGGCGTTCGGGCGGATCTGGGATCAGGTCACGCGCGAGCGTTACGGCATCGAGAACCCGAAACACCGCCGGTTCCGCTACGGCGTGCAGGTCAACTCCCTGGGCCTGACCGAGGCCCAGCCGGAGAACAACGTCCAGCGCATCGTCCTGGAGATGCTGGCCGTGACGCTGTCGAAGGACGCACGCGCGCGTGCCGTGCAGCTGCCCGCCTGGAACGAGGCCCTTGGCCTGCCCCGGCCCTGGGACCAGCAGTGGTCGCTGCGCATCCAGCAGGTCCTCGCGCACGAGAGCGACCTCCTGGAGTACGAGGACATCTTCGAGGGCTCGCACGTCATCGAGGCCAAGGTCGCCTCGCTCGTCGACGAGTCCCTCGCCGAGATGGACCGCATCGAGAAGATGGGCGGCGCGATGGCCGCCGTCGAGTCCGGCTACCTCAAGTCGCAGCTCGTCTCCTCGCACGCCGAGCGCAGGGCCCGCATCGAGTCGGGCCAGGAGAAGATCGTCGGCGTGAACTCGTACGAGTCCACGGAGCCGAGCCCCCTCACCTCGGACCTGGACGCGGCGATCATGACGGTCGACCCGGCGGTCGAGGCGCGCGTCGTGAGCGCCCTGAAGCACTGGCGGGACACCCGCTACCAGCCGCCGTTCAACCACCCGCGCCCCTGCAAGGCCCTCCAGCGGCTCAAGGAGGTGGCCGCCGGGACGGGCAACCTGATGGAGGCCACCCTGGAGTGCGCACGCGCCGGTGTGACGACCGGGGAATGGGCGGGGGCCCTGCGGGAGGTCTTCGGGGAGTTCCGGGCCCCTACGGGCGTCTCCAGCGCTCCGGTGGCCGTCACGGCGGAGGAGGGCACGCCGCTCGCCCTCGTCCGCGAGAAGGTCGCGCGGACGGCCGAGGACCTCGGCGGCGGCCGGCTCCGCTTCCTCGTCGGCAAGCCCGGCCTCGACGGGCACTCCAACGGCGCCGAGCAGATCGCGGTCCGCGCGCGGGACGCCGGCTTCGAAGTGGTCTACCAGGGCATCCGCCTCACGCCCGAGCAGATCGTCGACGCGGCCCTCGCCGAGGACGTGCACGCGGTCGGACTCTCGATCCTCTCCGGCTCGCACGCGGAGCTCGTGCCGGACGTCCTCGTGCGGCTCCGTGAGGCCGGCGCCCCCGACATCCCCGTCATCGCCGGCGGCATCATCCCCAACAGCGACGCCGAGGACCTGAAGGCGGCGGGTGTGGCCGCCGTCTTCACCCCCAAGGACTTCGGCATCACCGAGATCATCGGCCGTATCGTCGACGAGATCCGGAAAGCGAACCACCTCGACCCTCTGGAGGTCCCCGCATGACCGCGCCCACCGCGCCCATCAACCGCCTGCGCCCGCGCCGCTCCTGTCTCGCGGTGCCGGGAAGCAACCCCCGCTTCCTGGAGAAGGCCCAGGGCCTCCCCGCCGACCAGGTCTTCCTCGACCTGGAGGACGCCTGCGCGCCGCTCGCCAAGCCGGAGGCCCGGCACACCATCGTGAAGTTCCTCAACGAGGGCGACTGGACGGGCAAGACGCGGGTCGTGCGCGTCAACGACTGGACGACCGAGTGGACGTACCGCGATGTCGTCACGGTCGTCGAGGGCGCGGGCCAGAACCTCGACTGCATCATGCTGCCGAAGGTGCAGACGGCCGACCAGATCGTCGCGCTCGACCTGCTCCTCACCCAGATCGAGAAGACGATGGGCTTCGAGGTCGGCAAGATCGGCATCGAGGCGCAGATCGAGAACGCGCAGGGCCTCAACAACGTCAACGCGATCGCCGAGGCCTCCCAGCGCGTCGAGACCATCATCTTCGGCCCGGCCGACTTCATGGCATCGATCAACATGAAGTCCCTGGTCGTGGGCGAGCAGCCGCCCGGCTACCCGGCGGACGCCTACCACTTCATCCTGATGAAGATCCTGATGGCCGCCCGCGCCAACAACCTCCAGGCCATCGACGGCCCCTACCTCCAGATCAAGAACGTCGACGGCTACCGCGAGGTCGCGAACCGCGCCGCCGCGCTCGGCTTCGACGGCAAGTGGGTCCTGCACCCGGGCCAGGTGGAGGCCGCCAACGAGGTCTTCTCGCCCTCCCAGGAGGACTTCGACCACGCCGAGCTGATCCTGGACGCGTACGAGTACTACACGTCCGAGGCGGGCGGCAAGAAGGGCTCGGCGATGCTCGGCGACGAGATGATCGACGAGGCGAGCCGGAAGATGGCGCTCGTCATCTCCGGGAAGGGCCGTGCGGCCGGGATGACCCGCACGTCCAAGTTCGAGGCCCCGGAGGCGTAGGACATCATGCAGTTCGGCCGCACCTACGAAGAGTTCGAAGTCGGCGCCGTGTACAAGCACTGGCCCGGAAAGACGGTCACCGAGTACGACGACCACCTCTTCTGTCTGCTCACCATGAACCACCACCCCCTCCACATGGACGCGAACTATGCGGAGAAGACGACGGACTTCGGGAAGAACGTCGTCGTGGGCAACTACATCTACTCGCTGCTCCTCGGCATGTCCGTGCCGGACGTCTCCGGCAAGGCGATCGCCAACCTGGAGGTCGAGTCGCTGAAGCACGTGGCGCCGACCTTCCACGGCGACACCATCTACGGCGAGACGACGGTGCTCGACAAGACGCCCTCGAAGTCGAAGAGCGACCGCGGGATCGTGTACGTCGAGACCAAGGGCTACAAGCAGGACGGCACGCTCGTCTGCGTGTTCCGCCGCAAGGTGATGGTGCCCACCGAGACGTACATCAAGGAGCGCGGCGGGGAGCAGCCCGGCCGCCCGGAGCTGAACGCCCCTTCAAAGAGCACGGAGAAGTGACGCCATGAGCCGACTCGCGCAGACCGCCGGTCTCACCGACATCCAGCGGGAGATCCTGTCCACCGTCCGGGACTTCGTCGACAAGGAGATCATTCCTGTCGCGACCCAGCTCGAGCACCGCGACGAGTATCCGCAGCAGATCGTCGACGGCCTCAAGGAGTTGGGGCTCTTCGGGCTCATGATCCCGGAGGAGTACGGCGGCCTGGGCGAGTCGCTGCTCACGTACGCGCTGTGCGTCGAGGAGATCGCGCGCGGCTGGATGTCGGTCTCCGGCATCATCAACACCCACTTCATCGTCGCCTACATGCTCAAGCAGCACGGCACGCAGGAGCAGAAGGACACCTTCCTGCCGCGCATGGCGGCCGGCGAGGTGCGGGGCGCGTTCTCCATGTCGGAGCCGGGGCTCGGCTCCGATGTGTCGGCCATCACGTCGAAGGGCGTGAAGGACGGCGACGAGTATGTCCTCAACGGCCAGAAGATGTGGTTGACGAACGGCGGCACGTCCACTTTGGTGGCCGTCCTGTGCCGGAGTGACGAAGGACACCCCGAGGGTACGGCGCCCCACAAGTCGATGACCACGTTCCTTGTCGAGAAGGAGCCCGGTTTCGGCGAGGTCCGCCCGGGCCTCACCATCCCCGGCAAGATCGACAAGATGGGTTACAAGGGCGTCGACACGACCGAACTCATCATGGACGACCTGCGAATTCCGGCCAATCGCGTGCTGGGCGGGGTCACGGGTCGAGGGTTTTACCAAATGATGGACGGTGTCGAGGTCGGCCGCGTCAATGTCGCGGCGCGTGGCTGCGGCGTCGCTCAGCGTGCATTCGAGCTCGGCGTCTCGTATGCCCAGCAACGTCACACTTTCGGCAAGGCGATCGCCCAGCACCAGGCGATTCAGTTCAAGCTGGCCGAG
This sequence comes from Streptomyces sp. NPDC029674, assembly GCF_044903205.1. NCBI lineage: Bacteria > Bacillati > Actinomycetota > Actinomycetes > Kitasatosporales > Streptomycetaceae > Streptomyces > Streptomyces sp. NPDC029674. The sequence continues at coordinate 41,685 of NZ_JBJDPY010000027.1, read as the reverse complement.
ATGGCTACCAAGGTCGAGGCCGCCCATGCGATGATGGTGAACGCAGCGCGTAAAAAGGACTCCGGGGAACGAAACGACCTCGAAGCAGGGATGGCGAAGTACCTCGCCTCCGAGTACTGCAAAGAAGTCGTGGAGGACGCGTTCCGGATTCACGGTGGCTACGGCTTCTCGAAGGAGTACGAGATCGAGCGTCTCTACCGCGAGGCTCCGATGCTGCTCATCGGTGAAGGTACCGCCGAGATCCAGAAAATGATCATTGGCCGACGGCTACTCGAAGAGTATCGATTCCAGGGCTAGATGCCCGGTTTGGGCCACTTTCGCCGAGAAGAAGATCACACCCTGTCAGCACTCTTCGGCCGCGGACTCGGCTTCCTGGCTTGCCCAGTTGTGGCTCGCAACCGATAACATCCGGAAAAAGCCGCCGTCCCCCGTTCACTGCGCGGCATCATCCGCTACGAAGGTCATCCATGCCCCACAGCCAAACCTCTGCACCACGCGACGGCATTCTCCAGGGACGCCTTGCTCGCGGAGCATCGCCGTGGCTCCTGCCGACCGTCGCAACCGCCGCACTCAGCCTCGTCCGCGCGCGCCGCTCCAAGGGCGCCGCGGCCGTCGCCGTACCCGCCACCGCGCTCGCGGCGGGCATGCTGTGGTTCTTCCGCGACCCCGAGCGTGAGATCGCTCAGGGCCGGGTCATCTCCCCCGCCGACGGCGTGGTGCAGAGCATCATGCCGTGGAAGGACGGGCGGACCCGCGTCGCCATCTTCATGAGCCCCCTGAACGTCCACGTCAACCGCGCGCCCCTGGCGGGCACGGTGACGTCCGTGGAGCACATCCCCGGCGGGTTCGTCCCGGCGTTCAACAAGGAGAGCGAGAACAACGAGCGCGTTGTCTGGCACTTCGACACCGAGCTCGGCGACATCGAGATGATCCAGATCGCGGGCGCGGTCGCGCGGCGCATCGTGCCGTACGTGCCGCAGGGGTCGAAGGTGGAGCAGGGCGAGCGGATCGGCCTGATCCGCTTCGGCTCGCGCGTCGACATCTACCTCCCCGAGGGTGTCGAGGTGGACGTCGAGGTCGGTCAGAAGACCGTGGCTGGGGTGACTCGCATTGACCGTGGTTGATCCTGAAACACAAGCGGGCTGGGTGCCCGAGGCGGTGCAGGACGAGGCGGACGAGGAGATGCCCCTCTCACTGCGCCTCTCGATAGCGGACACCCTCACGCTCGGCAACGCCACGTGCGGGTTCATGGCGGTGTACTTCACCACCACCGGCATCCTCATCCCGTACGTGCAGGGCAGCACCGAGAGCGGCATGGCGCGGCACTCCGCCGCGACCGCCGTGATCCTGATGCTCTGCGCGGCCGTCTTCGACCTCTTCGACGGGCTCGTGGCGCGAAAGCTGCGGTCCTCGCCGATGGGCGCGGAGCTGGACAACCTGTCGGACCTGATCAGCTTCGGTCTGGCGCCGGCGTACTTCGTCCTCGTCTACGGCATGGTCGCCGACGACGCCCACCAGCGGGTGGCGGCCGTCGGCGCGATCGTCGTGCTGTTGGCGGTGGTGCTGCGGCTTGCGCGGTTCTCGTGCGTGACCGTGAAGGACGGCACCTTCCAGGGCATGCCGTCGCCCTTCGGAGCGCTCACGGTCGTCTCGATCGTGCTCCTGGAGCTGCCCTTCGTGGCGACGCTCCTCGCGATCATCGGCACGGCCTGGCTCATGGTCAGCCGGGTCGAGTACCCGAAGCCGCGGGGCCCCCTCGCGGTGGCCATGCTCTCGTGGATCGTCGCGGCCATGGGGCTCCTCGCGGCCTGGGCGTTCGACGCGCCGGGCGGCCAGCTGCTCCTGCAGACCGGCTGTGCTCTGCAGCTCGTCCTCGGGGCTGTGATTCCGCTCTTCGCCACGGCTCGGAGGGTGAACAACTTCCGGGGCAACCGGCGTGAGGCGCGGGCCGCGCAGCTGCCGTAACGCTTGTACGTAGCCCAGGGGGCCTGAACCGGACGGTTCAGGCCCCCTTTGCTTGCCGTGGAGATCCTCAGCCCCCGGCGGTGTAGCTCTCCGCCGCCTTGGCCGCGCCCGGCTGGCGCACCACCTTCATGCCGCCCGTCGCCTTCTTGTCCGGCTGGAGGATGACGCTCTCCTTGGAAGAGGGTGCCTTCGGGTCGGTGAAGTTCTGGGTGACGCCGAAGCCGGAGTCGAAGTTGTCCAGCGTGAGGAGGGCCTTGTCCACGCCCTCGCGCGTGAGGTCCTTGTCCCCGCACGCCTTCTTCAGGGCCTCGCCGAAGACCGACGCGGCCGTCCAGCCCGCGACGACGCCGTTGTCCAGGGAGTCCTTGGGATGGGCCTTCTTGTAGTCGGCGACGAGCTTCTTCGCCGCCGATGTGTCCGCGCCGATGGGCAGGGTGGGCGAGGCCACGTAGTAGTTCTTCATGAGGGCCGGGCCCGACTGGGTGGCGAGGAGCTGCGGGGCGAACGCCGAGTTGTTGCCGATGACGGGGACGTCGAAGCGGCCCGCCGCCGCGACGCCGACCAGCGAGGCGGCCTGGCGGGGCCCCGCGCTGATGACGACGCCCTTGACGCCCGCCTTCTTCAGGGCGGAGACCTGGGCCGTCATGTCGTTGTCCGTCGGCTTGATCTTCTGCTCGACGACGGTGAGGCCCGCGTCCTCCGCCATGTGCTTCGAGCCCTTGAGGGCGCTCTCTCCGTAGTCGCCCTCGAAGTAGACGTGGCCCAGCTTGTCGCCCTTCTTGAGGCCCTTCTCCTTCATCAGGAAGTCGATGGCGTTGATCGTCTCCAGGTCGTACGTGGAGCCGATCACGCGCACGTAGGGGCTGCCGAGCAGGTTCGCCGACCAGGCCTGCGGCAGCACAAGGGCTTTGCTGCCGTCGATGCGCTGCTTGACGGCGGCGACGAACGGGGAGCCGATGAACTGGGCGAAGCCGAGGACCTTCGGCTCCAGCTCGGTATAGGCGGCGACGGCCTTCTGCGGGTCGTAGCCGTGGTCGCGGACGGTCAGCTTCAGCTTGCGGCCGCAGATGCCGCCGTCCGCGTTGGCCTGGTCGACGTAGAGCTGCTGGGCCTGCGTGACGCTCTTGCCGAGGGTGGCGTAGACGCCGGTCATGTCGGTGAGCACGCCGAGGTTGATGGTCTCGCTCGTCACGCCGTCGCCGGTCTTCACCCCTCCCGCGCTCTCGTCACTCTCTCCGTCGTCCTTCGCCTTTGAACTGCACGCGGTCAGCGCGAGCAGCGCGGCGACCGCTGTGGCGGCCGCTGTGGCCCTGGTCAGTGTCCTTGGTGCCTTGAGTGTCTTCATGCTTCCTCCCCTGGAGTGCCTGGTCTTGGCTTGCTGCGCCGGGCGGCGATCCTCACCAGGCCGCCGGGCAGGAAGAGCACCACCGCAACGACGGCGGCGCCGTACAGATATCGGGACGCCTCACCCGGTGAGATCCCGCCGGTGCCGGGCGCCGAGACGAGGGGCAGCGCGTCGCTGTAGCGGGTGAGCAGCTGGGGCAGCAGGGAGACGAGTGCGGCGCCCGCCACCGCCCCCGCGACCGAGCCGAGGCCGCCGATGACGATCATCGCGAGGTACTCCAGGGAGAGCGTCATGCCGAAGTAGTCCGGCACGGTGCGCTGGAAGACCAGGGCGAGCAGCACCCCCGCGAGGCCCGCGTACATCGACGACAGGACGAAGACCCCGGCGCGGTAGCGGGCCACCGGCACGCCGATCACGCCCGCGGCGACGCGGTGGTCGCGGATCGCGTTCATGGCGCGTCCGGGGCGGCCGCGCAGCACGCCGCGGGCGAAGAGCCCGCAGCCGAGCAGCAGGACGAGTCCGGCGTACCAGAGCTTCTCGGCGGCGCCGAACGGCACGGCCGCGATCACGGCCTCGCTCTCGTCGAAGGTGATGCCGAAGAGGTTCAGGGGCGGCACGTCGCGTCCGTTGGAGCCGCCCGTGAGGTCGTGGGCGTTGAAGAGCACGTGCTGCCCGATGAAGATCAGCGCGAGGGTCGCGATGCCGAGGTAGGCGCCGCTGAGGCGGCCCGCGATGGGGCTGAAGAGGCCGCCGGCGAGCCCGGCGACGGCCACCGCGAGGGTCGCGGCGAGCCAGGTGGGCAGGCCGAGCCCGGTCAGTCCTTCGCCTCCGTCGCCGGCGAAGACGCAGTAGCCGTACGCCCCGATGGCGAGGAAGAAGGCGTGGCCCATGGAGAGCTGGCCCGTCGCGCCGGTGAGGAGGTTGATGCCGATGGCGCCGATGGCGGCGGCCATCGCGAAGAGGCCGGCCTGGAGCCAGAAGCGGTCCAGGTAGAACGGCACGGCGAGCAGGAGGACCGCGGCGGCGGCCCACACGTAGGTGCGGGGCTGTCGGAGCCGCGTACGGCGGACGGCGGGGGTGGAGGGAGCCGGGCGGGCGGCGGCCTCGGTGACCTCAGACACGGGCGAGCTCCTTCGTGCCGAACAGCCCGGCGGGTCGCATCAGCAGGATGACGGTCATGACGAGGTAGGGCGCCAGGTCGCCGAGGCCGCGGCCGAGGAAGCTGAGCTCGCTCTGGTAGCCGGTGGCGAGGGACTCCGTGACGCCGACGACGAGGCCTCCGACGAGGGCGCCCGTGGTGGAGTCGAGGCCGCCGAGGATCGCCGCGGGGAACGCCTTCAGTGCCGCGAGGGACGTGGCGCGTTCGAGGCCGGGCGTCGGGAAGACGGTGAGGAACAGCGCGGCCACGGCGGCGAGCGCGCCCGCCACCGCCCACGCCCCGAGCGACACCCTGCCGAGCCGTACGCCCATCAGGGCGGCGGTCTCCGGGCTCTCGGCGGCGGCCCGCATCGCCACGCCCCACGACGTGTAGCGGAAGGCGAGGAGGAAGACGGTGATGAGCAGCGCCGCGGCGACGAACGCCGCGATGCGGGTGTGCGCGAGGGAGATCGAGCCGACGGTCAGCACGTCGTCGCCCCACGGGTCGCCGAGCGGCAGGACGTCGGTGCCGAGGCGGCGGGTGAGTTCGGTGGTGAGCAGGATGTCGACGCCGATGGTGACGATGGCGAGGACGCTGTGGTCGGAGCCGCGGTAGCGGCGCATGACGAAGAACTCGACGGCCGCCCCGACCACCGCTGCGCCCGCGATGCCGACGAGCAGCGCCGCCCAGAAGCCGAGGTCGTCGTGGAGGGACGCGGTGACGTAGCCGCCCGCGAGGAGCAGCGAGGCGTGGGCGAAGTTCACCACCTCGGTGGCGCGGAAGATGACGACGAAGCCGAGGGCGATGAGGGCGTAGACGGAGCCCATCGAGACCCCGTTGAGGAGGAGTTCGGTGAAGGTGGTCACGGTCGCGTCTCCCCTTCACCGGTCCGGTCGCCCTCGCCGAGATAGGCGCGTACGACCGCTGGATCGTTCTGTACGTCGCCGGGGGCGCCGTCGGCTATCCGGCGCCCGAAGTCGAGTACGGTCACCGCGTCCGCGAGCCGCATCACCACCCCCATGTCGTGTTCCACCAGGACGATCGAGATGCCGAGGCTGTCGCGGACGCCCGCGATGACGGCCGCGGTGCGGCGCCGTTCGTCGGCGGTCATGCCGGCGACGGGCTCGTCGAGGAGCAGCAGCCGCGGCTCCATGCACAGGGCGCGGGCCAGCTCGGCGAGTTTCTGCTGTCCGTAGGGCAGGGCGCCCGCGGGCAGGTCGAGCTGGCGTTCGAGGCCGACGAACGCGGCGATCTCGCGGACGCGTTCGCGGTGCCTGCGTTCCTCGCGGGCGGCCGAGGGCAGCCGCAGTCCCGCGGCCACGAAGCCGGTGCGGGTCAGCCGGTGCCGGCCGAGCAGCAGGCTGTCGGCGACGGTGGCGCGCGGCGGCAGGGCCAGGTTCTGGAAGATGCGGGCGACGCCGAGCCCGGCGATCTGGTGCGGCCGCATGCCGGTGAGCTCGTGCTCCCCGAAGCGGACGCTGCCGCCGCTGGCGCGGTAGACGCCGGACAGGACGTTGAAGCAGGTCGACTTGCCCGCGCCGTTGGGTCCGATGACGGCGTGCACGGTGCCGGGGCGGACGGTGAAGCTGACGGCGTCGAGTGCGGTGAGGCCGGCGAAGCGGACGGTGACGTCCCGGACTTCCAGCGGCGGTACGGTCGTTCCGGTCACCGTTCGTCCTCCCAGCGCGGCAGGACCGGCAGCGCGCCCATGCCCTGTGAGGCGTCGGCCGCCGCGTCCTCGTCGACCACGCCCAGGTAGCGGCGGCGCACCTCGTCGGAGGCGGCGAGCTCGTCCGCGGGGCCCGCGAGGGCGACCTCGCCGACGTCCAGGACGTACGCCCTAGAGGCGAGCCGCAGCGCGAGGGCGGCGTTCTGCTCGACGAGGAGTACCGAGGTGCCCTGCGCGTTGATCTCCCGGATGGTGTCGGCGATGCGGGCGGCCATCAGCGGCGCGAGCCCCAGGGACGGCTCGTCCAGGAGGAGCAGGCGCGGGGACGCCATCAGCGCCCTGCCCACGGCGAGCATCTGCTGCTCGCCGCCGGAGAGGAGCCCGGCGCGCTGGGCGCCGCGCTCGGCGAGGACGGGGAAGAGGTCGTGGACGCGCCGCAGGGCGTCCGCCTTGGCGGCGCGGGAACCGGTGGAGCCGAGCGCGCCGGCCCGCAGGTTGTCGGTGACGGACATCCGGGCGAAGACCTGCCTCCCCTCGGGGACCTGGGAGATCCCGGCGGCCACCACCCGGTCCGGCGCGAGGCCGTCCACGCGCCGCCCGTCGAAGTGGATGTCTCCCGAGGTCAGCGCCCCGCCCTGGAAGGAGAGGGTGCGCGAGACGGCGCGCAGCAGCGTCGACTTGCCCGCGCCGTTGCCGCCGAGCACGGCGACGACGGCGCCCTCCGGCAGGTCGAGCGAGACGCGGCGCAGGGCCCGCACGGGGCCGTAACCCACCGACACGTCCCGCACGACGAGCCCCCCGCCGCGGGCACCGGGCCCGGACTTCCCGGCGCCCTTCAGATCGGATCCAGCCACGTATCGCCCTCTCGTCCCGCCCGGCCGTCCGCCGTCGCGTGGCGCTCACCCCAGCACCGCGGGAGCGGCCCGTCCACGGGCAGCGGACGAAACGCTGCGGGGGACCAGTGGCGGCGTCCCCCGGTTGTGCATCCGCACAACACCGCGTGTCAGGGGCCTGCCGGAGTGGCCCGGCGAGTGGCATCCTCCGGACGACGACGTCTTGGAGCGCGGCGACGGGGGAACGATGACCGGACCCACAAAGAGCGGACGCAGGCCTCGGACCGGACACGACTGGAAACTCCTCAAGGAGGCGTGCACGGCCCTCCTGCCACGCCTGCCCGAGCTGGTCGACGAACATCTGCGGCAGCTTGGTGAGCACTCGCCGGTGTACGGGAGCGTGCTGCCGTACGACGTGCAGTGGCGCGAGGCCGAGGAGGCCATGCGGATCGGCATCGAGGCGATCTCCGCCCCGCGGGCCTCGCCGCGCCGCGACCTGGAGTACGCGGAGGAGGCCGGGCGGCGCCGGGCCCAGCAGGGCCTGCCGCTGGACCTGGTCGTGCACTCGTACCGCAACGCGGGCTATCTGGTGTGGGACTCACTCCTGGAGGGGACGGCCGGCAAGGACCCGGAGAAGCTCGCGGTCCTGATGCGCTCGGCGACGATGGTGTGGTCGGCGGTGGACGCGCAGGCCGCGGTGGCGTCCGACGCGTACCGCGCGACGGAGCTGGAGCTGCGCCGGCGCACGGACGAGCAGTTGCAGGCGCTGCTCGACGCGCTCCTGGAGGGCCGTTCGGCGCCGGGGCTCGCGGCGCGCGCGGCGGCCGGGCTCGATCTGCCCGAGCACGGCCCGTACGCGGTGGTGGTGCTCCGCGTGGAGCGGCGGGACGGGCGCGAGGCGTTCCACCGGCAGATCCAGCGGGCCGGGTTCCGCTTCATCTGGCGGATGCGGACGGACTGCGAGGTCGGCGTGGTCGCGCTCGGCACGGCCGAGAACGGCGGCGAGGTGGGCGGCCTCGACGGGCTGGCCCGGCTGCTCGACGGGCGCTGCCCCGGCCCCGGCGGGATCAGCCCCGTGGTCGGCGGCCTGGCGGAGCTCGGCCGCGCCCGGCGGCTCGCCGAACTCGCGCTGCGCACCTGCCCGCCCGGCTCGACCGGCATCGTCCGCCTGGACCGCCGCATGCCGACGGCCCTCGTCGTGAGCCAGCCGGAGCTGGCGGGGCGCCTGGTGACGGACGTGCTCGGCGAGGTCCTCGCCCTAGAACCGGCCGACCGGGCGGTGCTCCTGGAGACGCTGGACGCGTGGCTGGACTGCGAGGGCTCGGCGGGCCGGGCCGCCGGCCGCCTCTACTGCCACCGCAACACGGTCTTCAACCGCCTGCGCCGCCTGGAACAGCTCACCTCGCGCTCGCTGGCGAGACCGCGGGACCTGGTCGAGGTGGCGCTGGCGGTGGAGGCGCACAGGCTGACACCCGGGTAGGGGGGCGCCCGCCCCCTCAGGGGCGCGGGGAACTGCGCGAGCAACCCAACACAACCCGCACCCCGCAAAGGCCCCGAACCAGGCAGACGCCCCCGGAACCCCAGGAACCAGGAACCGGAAACCGCCCAGGCCCTACGCCAAGTAGTCCCGGCCCAGCCCTTCCGCCAGCGTCTCCAGGATCGGTCCCGCCTCGGCGATGCACCGCGCCACGTCCGGCTCGATGTCGGTCAGGGCGTACGCGCGGCGGATGCCGGCCTTGCCGAGGGCCTCCGGGGGCAGCGCGAGGCGGCCGCAGACCGCGACGACCTCGACGCCCGCGGCACGCGCCGCGGCGGCCACCCCGGCGGGCGCCTTTCCGTGGAGGGTCTGCTCGTCGAGGGAGCCCTCGCCGGTGATGACGAGCGTGGCCCGTGCCAGGGCGGGTGCGAAGCCGAGTACGTCGAGCATGACGTCGATGCCGGGACGGAAGCCCGCTCCGAGCCCGACCAGCGCGCCGTACCCGATGCCGCCCGCGGCGCCGGCGCCCGGCGCCTCGGCGTACTCGGCGGCCTTCGGGCCGATGGACTTCTCCAGCACCGTGGCGAAGTGGGCGAGCGCGGCGTCCAGCGCGGCGACGTCCTCCGGGCAGGCGCCCTTCTGCGGCCCGTACACCGCGGGCGCGCCCTTCGGCCCGGTCAGCGGGTTGTCCACATCGCTGGCGAGCACGATCTCGACGTCCGCGAGGCGCGGGTCGAGCCCGGAGAGGTCGGCCGTGGCCAGTTCCTTGAGCGGGCCGCCGCCGGGCGCCACCGGGTCACCGTCGGCGTCCAGGAAGCGCGCGCCGAGCGCGGCCAGCATGCCCGCCCCGCCGTCGGTCGTGGCGCTGCCGCCGACGCCGAAGACGATGGTGCGGGCCCCCGCGTCGAGCGCGGCGCGGATCAGCTCCCCGGAGCCGTACGTGGTGGCCGTGAGCGGCGCGAAGACGCCTTCGGGGAGCAGCTGGAGGCCCGAGGCCTCGGCCATCTCCACCACGGCGGTGCCGTCCTTCAGCGCGTACGCCGCCGTCACCGCGTTGCCGAGCGGTCCCGTGACGCGTACCTCGCGGCGCTCGAAACCGCCCGCGACGGCCGCGGCGACCGTGCCGTCGCCGCCGTCGGCGACCGGCAGCGCCTCGATCTCCGTGCCGGGGGCGACGCGACGGAGTCCGGCCGTCACCCGCTCGGCGACCTGGACGGCCGTGAGCGACCCCTTGAACTTGTCCGCGGCGATGAGGACCCGCTGCGCTTGCCCGCGCTCGGCCTGATTCCGAGCCGGAGCCTGGGCCTGAGCCCGCTGATCGTGTCCCGCCGTCCCTGCAGCGTCCGCCACCTTGGTTTCCCCTTGCTTTCCGGGCCTTGCTCGCGTCAAGGCAGTCGCGCCGCTGCGACCATAACCGCAGACAGGGCCCGCTGCCCATGGCCGACCGGGGCGCGAGACGGCGTGCTCCGGCGGAAAATCCCCTGATATCGCTCGATAGTGGTGCGCCATGAGCACGGAAATGATCGATCAGGCCTCGTTGCGTGGATCATGACGGACCTGGGCCCTGGGACCGACGGAAGCGCCTTGGTTACCCTTCCCGGATGACCCTTCAGGACTTCGCCACGTACATCGCGGGCCTGCCCCGCGTCCTCGTCGGGGCCGCCACGCTCTTCCGGGACGCGGAGGGGCGGGTGCTGCTCGTCGAGCCCAACTACCGCGAGGGGTGGGCGCTGCCGGGCGGGACCGTCGAGTCGGACGACGGGGAGACGCCGCGGCAGGGGGCGCGCAGAGAGACGCTGGAGGAGATCGGGCTCGACGTGGCGCCGGGGCCGCTGCTCGCGGTCGACTGGGTGCCGCCGGGCCCGGTGCGGCCGCGGCCGCCGCTGATCGCCTACCTGTACGACGGTGGCGTACTCGGCACCGAGCAGCTGAAGTCGATCAAGCTGCAGGAGGAGGAGCTGGTCTCCTGGCGGCTGGTCGCCCCCGCGGAGCTCGCGGAGTATCTGCCCGAGGAGCTGGGGCGCAGGGTCGCCGCCGCGCTCGACGTGCTGGCGCGGGGCGACGGCCCGGCGGAGCTGGAGGACGGGTACCGGGCCGGCTGACCCGGCGCCCGCGCGGGCGCCGGGGGTTCAAAGACAGGCTCTCAGAACAGCGCGTCCGCGGCGGCGCTCACCGATCCCCCCTCGAAGGCCAGCAGCCGCTGCTTGCGGTCGAGCCCGCCGCCGTACCCCGTCAGGCTGCCGTTGGCGCCGATGACGCGGTGGCAGGGCACGATGACGCCGATCGGGTTCTTGCCGTTGGCGAGGCCGACCGCGCGTGAGGCGTTGGGTTTGCCGAGGGCTTCGGCGAGTTCGCCGTACGTACGGGTCTCGCCGTAGGGGATCTGCTGGAGCGCGCGCCAGACCGTGCGCTGGAACGGCGTGCCGTCGAGCCGCAGCGGCACGTCGAACTCCGTCAACTCCCCGCTGAAGTAGGCCTCCAGCTGGCTGATCGCCTCGCGGAAGGGCGCGGGGTCGCGGTCGCCGAAGGTCTCCTCGGGCGGGCGGTGCCGCTGCTCGGTCATGTAGAGGCCGCTGAGCACGCCGCCGGTGGCGACGAGGGTGAGCGGCCCGTAGGGGCTGTCGATGAGGGTGTGCAGGCGGTCCATGTGCTCCGTGTGTTCCATGTGCTCCGTGCGTTCCATGGGTGTAGTCCCTTACGCGGGGATCGAGTTGATCGGGTGGTCGTCGGTGGCCCACAGGTACTGGACCGCGTAGGCCCGCCAGGGCCGCCAGGCCGCGGCGCGCGCGGTGAGCGCGGCGGGGGTGTGGGGCAGGCCGAGGTCCCGCGCCGCACGGCGGATGCCGAGGTCGGAGGGGAGGAACGCGTCGGGGTCGCCGAGCGCCCGCATGGCGATGACCTCGACCGTCCAGGGGCCGAAGCCGGGCAGTTCGGTGAGCCGGGCGCGGGCCTCGTCCCAGTCGCTCTCCACGCCGAGGCCGATGCTGCCGTCGGCGAGGTGCCGTACCAGGCTCGTCAGGGTGGAGCGGCGGCTGCGGGGCAGGGCGAGCGAGTCGGGGTCAAGGTCGGCGAGCTCCTGCGGGGTGGGGAAGAGGTGGGTGAGGCCGCCCTCGGGGTCCTCGACCGGACGGCCGTGCGCCGTGACGAGGCGCGCGGCGTGGGTGCGGGCGGCGGCCGTGGAGACCTGCTGGCCGAGGACGGCACGCACGGCGAACTCGGCCTCGTCGACGGTGCGCGGCACGCGCCGCCCCGGCGCCTTGTCGACGAGCGGCGCGAGCAGCGGGTCGGTCCGCAGCCGGCTGTCCACGGCGGCCGGATCGGCGTCCAGGTCGAGCATGCGGCGGCAGCGGCTGATGGCGATGGTCAGGTCGCGCAGGTCGGTGAGGCGGAGCCGGCAGCCGATGTGTCCGGGGTGCGGGGTGAGGGCGACGGTGCCGTGCCCGTAGGGGAGGCTCAGGGTCCGGCGGTACGCCCCGTCCCGCCACTCCTCGATGCCGGGCACGGCGGTGGCGATCAGGTGCCCGAAGAGATTGTCGGGGTTGAGGGGTGCGCGGAACGGGAGCCGCAGCGAGAGGACACCGCCGGTGGCGCCGGACGGTGCGGCGCCGGGCGCCGCCGTGCGGGTCGCCCTGGGCGCGCGGGCCCGGAGCTCTCCGGGGGCGAGGGCGAAGACCTCGCGCACCGTGTCGTTGAAGGTGCGGATCGAGGAGAACCCGGCAGCGAAGGCGATCTCCGCCATGGGCAGTCCGGTCGTCTCGATGAGCAGCCGGGCGGTCTGCGCGCGCTGGGCGCGGGCGAGCGCGAGCGGTCCGGCGCCGAGCTCGGCGAACAGCTGCCGCTCGACCTGGCGGGTGCTGTAGCCGAGGCGGTCGGCGAGGCCGGGGACACCGTCGCGGTCGACGACGCCGTCCCCGATGAGGCGCATGGCGCGGGCCACGAGATCGGCCCGCTGGTTCCACTCGGGAGAGCCCGGGCTGCTGTCCGGGCGGCACCGCTTGCAGGCCCGGAAGCCGGCCTGCTGGCAGGCGGCGGCGCTCGGGTAGAACGTCATGTTCTCGGCCTTGGGCGGCACGACGGGGCAGCTGGGGCGGCAGTAGATCCGGGTGGTGACGACAGCCGTGAAGAACCAGCCGTCGAAGCGGGCGTCCTTCGACTGAACGGCGCTCACACAGCGCTCTGTGTCGGTGTGCATGCCGTCAAGGATCGCGGGTCCCGCCCCTCGTGGCTGGCGAGAATCCGACATCGACGTCGCGCTGCCAGGGAGCCGGACGCTGCCCGGGACGCTACGGGTACCGCCTACCCGAGCGCCGCGGCGAACGCGTCGTGGGCGGCCTTGTCGAAGAGCACGAACCGCACCTCGTCGAAGAGCGCGGGGTCGGCGGCCTCACGGACCGTCCCGATCGCGGTGCGGGCCGCGTCGTCGAGCGGCCAGCGGTAGACGCCGGTGGAGATCGCGGGGAAGGCGACCGTGCGCGCGCCCAGTTCGGCGGCGACGCGCAGGGCCTCGCGGTGGCAGGAGGCGAGCAGTTCGGAGCGGTCCTCGGTGGCGGACCAGACGGGGCCGACGGTGTGGATCACGTGCTGGGCGTCGAGCTGTCCCGCGGTGGTGGCGACGGCGCGGCCGGTGGGCAGCCCCTTGCCGAGGTGTGAGGCGCGCAGGCGGCGGCAGTCGGCGAGGATGTCGGGGCCGCCGCGCCGGTGGATGGCGCCGTCGACCCCTCCGCCGCCGAGCAGCGAGGAGTTGGCGGCGTTCACGATGGCGTCGGCGGTCTGCTGGGTGATGTCGCCCTGGACGAGGGTGATCCGGACGGTCATGACTGGCTCCTGAGCATCTTCCACACGGCTTTCGCGGCGTTGTGCCCGGACATGCCGTGCACGCCCGGCCCCGGCGGCGTCGCGGACGAGCAGAGGAAGACGGCGGGGTGCCGGGTGGCGTACGGGAAGAGGGAGATCTTGGGCCGCAGCAGCAGCTGCAGGCCGCTCGCGGCGCCGCAGGCGATGTCGCCCCCGATGTAGTTGGGGTTGTGCGCGGCGAGTTCGCGGGGGCCCGCCGTGGCGCGGGCGAGGACGCGGTCGCGGAAGCCGGGGGCGAAGCGCTCCAGCTGCCGCTCGATCGCGTCGGTGAGGTCGCCGTCCCAGCCGTTCGGGACGTGGCCGTACGCCCAGAAGACGTGCTTGCCCTCGGGGGCCCGGGAGGGGTCGACGACGCTGGGCTGCACGGTGATCAGGAACGGGTTCTCCGGCGCGCGCCCCGTGCGCGAGGCGGCGTGCAGCGCGGCACCGATGTCCTTGCTGCCCGGGCCGATCTGCACGGTCCCGGCGACCTGCGGCTCCTCGGCGGTCCAGGGGACCGGGCCGTCGAGCGCGTAGTCGATCTTGAAGACGCCTGCCCCGTACCGGTATCCCTCATAGGCGCGGCCGAGCCCGGCGATCCTGGCGAGCGCGGTCGGCGAGGTGTCGAAGACGTAGGCGCGGGCGGGCGGCAGGTCGTCGAGCCGCTTGACCTCGTAGTCCGTGTGGACGGAGCCGCCGAGGTCTTTCAGGTACGCGGTGAGCGCGTCGGAGATGGACTGCGAGCCGCCCCGGGCGACGGGCCAGCCGCGGGCGTGCGCGGACAGCGCGAAGACCATGCCGACACCGGCGGTGACGATGCCGTCGAGCGGCGCCATGACGTGTCCGACGAGGCCCGCGAACAGGGCGCGGGCCCGGTCGTCGCGGAACCGGCGCATCAGCCACGTCGACGGCGGCAGCCCCGCGAGGCCGAACCGGGCGAGCGTCACCGGGTCCCGCGGCAGCGAGGTCATCGGCAGCGACATGAAGTCCCGCAGCAGCGTGTCCCAGTGGGGCAGGAAGGGCTCCACCAGCCTGCGGTACGCCCCCGCGTCGCGCGGCCCGAAGGAGGCGGCGGTCTCGGCGACGGAACGGGACAGGATGGCGGCCGTGCCGTCCGGGAACGGGTGCGCCATGGGCAGCCGGGGCTGCAGCCACTCCAGTCCGTACCGCTCCAGGGGCATGGCGCGGAACGCCGGGGAGTTGATGCCCAGCGGATGGGCGGCGGAGCAGGGGTCGTGCCGGAAGCCGGGCAGCGTCAGCTCCTGCGTGCGCGCGCCACCCCCCACCGTGCTCTTCGCCTCGAAGAGGGCCACGGAGAAGCCGCGGCGGGCCAGCTCGACGGCAGCGGTCAGCCCGTTCGGTCCCGCTCCCACGACGACTGCGTCAAGCATCGACGGCACCTTCGGACTCCTTTGTCAGCCGATTTCGTCAGCCGATGGCATCTGCCGCCCAGGATAGGCCGGGCCTCGGCCCCATTCCCCGGGCCCCTCCCCGCTCAGGCGGCGCCCGCGGCGAGCAGGCCTGCGACCCGGCGGGCCGTGGCGGCGTCGCGGGCCGCGGTGAACGGCAGCGCGTTGCCCCCGCCGATGCGGAACGGCTCGCCCGTCAGCGTCAGGTCGGCGCCGCCCGCCTCGGCGACGAGCAGCAGGCCCGCGGCGTGGTCCCAGTCCAGCTCCCACGAGAAGGCGATGGCGTCGAGCTCGCCCTTGGCGATGGCCAGGTACTCCAGCCCGGCCGAACCGCACGGCCGCGGCTTCACGCCCTCGACGCCCAGCCCCAGCAGGGCCCGCTTCTGCTCCTCGGTGGTGTAGTCCGGGTGGGAGGTGGCCACCTCCACGTCCGCGCCCGCCTCGGGTGAGCCGGCCACCAGCCGCTGCCCGTTCAGCCAGGCGCCCCGGCCGCGGACCGCCACGGCGAACTGGTCGAGCATCGGCGCGTACGTCCAGGAGGCCTGGACCTCGCCGTTCACCGCGAGGGCGACGAGCATGCAGAAACCCGGGTCGCCGTTGACGAACTGGCGCGTGCCGTCGACCGGGTCGACGATCCACACGGGCGCGTCGCCGCGTATCGCCTCGTACGTCGCCGGGTCGGCGTGCACCGCTTCCTCGCCCACGACGACGGAGCCCGGGAGGAGGGCGGCGAGGTCGACCGTCAGCTGCTCCTCCGCGCGGCGGTCGGCGACGGTCACCATGTCGTGCGGGCCGCTCTTCTCCACGACGTCGCCCTCGGCGAGCTGCCGGAAGCGGGGGGTCACCTCCGCTGCCGCGGCCTTGCGCAGGGCCTCTTCCACGTCGCGCACCCCGTGCGCCAGAAACTCTTCGATCATGCCCTCCATGAGAGCACGCCCCACTGACATCCCGTACGCCCTGGGCAAACGTGCCCTTAACCCCCCATGAACCCCCGGCACCACACATCCTCCTCAGCCCCACCCATCTCCCCCGTACCGCTATCGGCCCACCGCATACCCCTGCATCCCCCGCGCGTTCGCCGCCGCGTACAGCACCCCGCTCTCCGGGTCCCGCGCCACCGCGCACAGCCGTCCCTCCGACCACGCGCCGCCCACCGTCACGTCGTGCCCCCTGCGGCGCAGCTCCTCCACCACCGCCGGGTCCGTCCGTGATTCCACCGTGAGGCTTCCCGGGTGCATTCCGCGGGGGTGGAAGGAGCCGGGGAACGACTCCGTGTGCCAGTTGGGGGCGTCGATCGCGCCCTGGAGGTCCGGGCCGCCCCGGACCGTGTCCCGCAGCGCCACGCCCAGGAAGAAGTGAACCTGCCACTGGTCCTGCTGGTCGCCCCCCGGCGTGCCGAAGGCCAGCACCGGAACGCCGTCCTTCAACGCCAGCGACGGCGAGAGGGTCGTCCGGGGGCGCCGCCCGGGGGTGAGCGAGTTCGGCAGCCCCTCCTCAAGCCACGCCATCTGCAGCCGCGTGCCCAGCGGGAATCCCAGCTCGGGCACGACGGGGTTGGACTGCAGCCATCCGCCGCTGGGCGTCGCGGACAGCATGTTCCCCCAGCGGTCGACGATGTCGACGTGGCAGGTGTCGCCGCGGGTCCCGCCGTCCCCGGCCACCGTCGGCTCCCCGGCCCCGGCCGCCGCCGTGCCGCCCCACCTGTCGAGGTCCGCCGCCTCCCCCGCGGCCACCGCGTACGCGTGCGCGGAGAGCCGCGGCTCCCGCCCGCCCGGCGACCCCGGCCGCAACCGGTAGGACGCCTTCTCCCCGATGAGCCGCCGTCGCATCGCGTTGTACTCGGCGGACAGCAGCTCACCCACCGGAACCCCCGCCCCCGGCCCCTCCCCCGCGTCCCCGTACCAGGCCTCCCGGTCGGCCATGGCCAACTTGCAGCCCTCCACGAGGAGATGGACGTACTCGGCGGACCCGTACGCGGGGAGTTCGTCGACGTTCCGGGGCAGCAGCGCGAACTGCTGCAGGAACGCGGGGCCCTGGCTCCAGCCACCGGCCTTGCACAGGGTCCAGCCGTTCCAGTCGTACGTGACGGGGGCCTCGTAGGACGCGGTCCACCCGCGCAGGTCCTGCGCCGAGAGCGTCCCCACGTGCCGTTCGCCGCTCGTGTCCATGGTGGGCCGCCCGGCCTGCCGCACGAGCGCCTCGGCGATGAACCCGCTGCGCCACACCTCCCGCGCGGCCTCGATCCGCGCCTCCCGGGACCCGTCGACCGCGCCGGCCTCCGCCTCCGCGAGGAGCCGCCGCCAGGTCGCCGCGAGCGCGGGGTTGCGGAACCGCTCGCCCGGGCGCGGGGGCGCACCGCCCGGCAGATAGACCTCGGCCGACGACGGCCACTCGCTCTCGAAGAGTTCCCGTACCGTCTCCACGGTCTCGCCGACCCGCTCCACGGGCGCGTGCCCGTCCTCCGCGTACCCGATGGCGTACTCGAGGACGTCCGCGAGCGGCTTCGTGCCGTGGTCCCGCAGGAGCAGCATCCACGCGTCGAAGGCGCCGGGCACGGCAGCGGCGAGCGGTCCGGTGCCGGGCACCAGGTCGAGGCCGAGGGAGCGGTAGTGGGCCACGGTGGCGCCGGCCGGGGCGCAGCCCTGTCCGCAGAGCACGCGCACCTCGCCCCCCGCGGGCGCGAGGATGATCGGGACCTCGCCCGCGGGACCGTTCAGGTGCGGTTCGACCACGTGCAGCACGAAGCCCGCGGCGACGGCTGCGTCGAAGGCGTTGCCGCCGTCCTCCAGTACGGCCATCGCGGACTGGGAGGCGAGCCAGTGGGTGGACGACACCATGCCGAAGGTGCCTTGGAGGGTGGGGCGGGTCGTGAACACAGGGCCTCTTACCTCGCTGTTTCTCCGTACCGGGCCGGGCGTTGAGCGCTCGGGACGGAAGGCTACCGACCGGCCCGCGCCCCCTCGGAGGGGGCCAACGGCCGCTGTCGCGCAGCGTGGTGTGAGGAACCCGGGGTACTGAAGACCACCCGGTCGGTCCTATATTCACACAAACACTTCACGCGCGGCCCTGCTGCGATGAACACGGGGTAGGACCGCTGTGATCGAACCGAACGGCACCGGATCCGCACGGACGGCCGAGTCCCGAGCCGCCCGCAAGGCGCGCGAGAAGACGCGCAAGCGCAAGCGCATGGCCGTGGTCGGCGCCGTACTCGGCCTGGGCGCGGTGGCCACCACGGGCGTTCTGGCCCTCGGGAACTCCTCCGGGAGCCGGAGCGACGAGGCCGGTGACGCCGCGTCCGCCGCGCCGGGCAGCGCGGCGGAGAAGGCGCGTTCGGCGAAGCGCGCGAAGAAGGGCGAGGAGAAGTGGGACGGCAAGGTCCGGGTCCTCGGCGACGGCTCCACCTCGTACACCGGGCCGCAGCGCGGGCAGCTGAAACCCAAGAAGCTGAAGCCCGGTGAGAAGCCGCCGCAGTTCGTGGTCTTCTCCTGGGACGGCGCGCTGGAGGGCGACGACCAGCGCTTCTCCCACTTCCGCCAAGCGGCGCGGGAGAGCAAGGCCCACATGACCTTCTTCCTCACCGGCATCTACCTCCTGCCGGAGAGCAAGAAGTCGCTCTACCGCCCGCCGCAGCACAACCCGGGGTCGGCCGCCATCTCGTACCCGACCGTCCCGCACATACAGACCACGCTGGAGCAGTTGCGCGGCGCCTGGAAGGACGGCAACGAGATCGGTTCGCACTTCAACGGGCACTTCTGCGGCCCCAAGGGCGGCGGGGACTGGAGCCCGGCGGAGTGGAAGAGCGAGATCGAGCAGACGTATTCGTTCATGAAGGAGTGGAAGACCAACACCGGTTTCACCCAGGAGGCACCCCTGCCCTTCGACCCGGACCGGGAAGTGGTCGGTGGCCGCGCGCCCTGCCTGGAGGGGCAGAAGAACCTGCTGTCCGCGATCAAGCCGTTCGGCTGGCGCTACGACGCGAGTTCCTCGGGGGACTTCCAGATATGGCCGTCCAAGATCGACGGCATATGGAACTTTCCCCTGCAACTCCTGCCCATGGAGGGCAAAGAGGTGCAAGTCCTCTCCATGGACTTCAACTTCCTCTACCACCAGTCCGGCGACAGCACCCAGGGCGACCCGGCGAAGTTCCCGGCCTGGGAGGCGCAGGTCCGCAAGTCGTACATGAACGGATTCAACCGCGTCTACAACGGCAGCCGGGCGCCGATGTTCATCGGCAACCACTTCGAGGACTGGAACGGCGGCATCTACATGAACGCCGTCGAGGACGTCATGCGGGACGTGTGCCCGCGCAAGGGCGTCCGCTGCGTGTCGTTCCGGGAGCTGGCGGACTGGCTCGACGTCCAGGACCCGAAGGTGCTCGCCCGGCTGCGGCTGCTCGACCCGGCGCAGGCGCCGGACTGGAAGTCGCTCGTCAAGTAGCGGCCCGAGGGGGCCGCCGCCCACGTCGGGGCGTGCGGCGGCCCTCCCCGCTCCACCGTCCCGGGACCTACTCGACCCCCTTGATGTAGTCGGCCCACAGGCCCACCGCCCGCTCGCTGCCGGGCGTTCCGGGGGCGTCGCCGCCAAGACCCTTCAGCGGCAGCGGCACCAGATCCTTCAGCGACATGCGGTAGACGACCACGGCGGTGGTCTCCTCCTGCGTGCCGCCCACGAACCAGCCCGCCGTGTTCGCGGTGGTCGTCCCCGTCTTGCCCACGGCACCGGCGTGCGCCCCGCCCGCCGCCTTGCCCGACCCGTCGGTCATGGTGGCCCGCAGGGCGTCCGTGACCGCCTGCGCGGTCTTCTGCGACACCGCCCGGGAGGCCTTCGGCTGCACGATCGGCACCGTGTCCCCGGCCCGGCTGATCGAGCGCACCGAGTAGGGCTCGGTGTGCATGCCGTCGGCGGCGAAGGTCCGGTACGCGCCGGCCATCCGGATGGCGCTGGGCGTCGAGTTCTCCCCGAGCGCGAACGCGGGGATCCGCTCCCCGAGGCTCGATTCGAGCAGCCCCGCCCGCAGGGCGTACTTCTCCACCCGGTCCAGGCCGACGTCGAGACCGAGCTGGAGCATGGGCGTGTTGACGGAGCCCGCGACGGCCCGCTGCAACGTCACCTCGCCCCAGTCCTTGCCGCCTTCGTTGCGTCCCTTCACCACCTTGCCGCTGCGGTCCCAGTACGGCCCCTCCGGTGTCCGCACGGCGATCCGGTCGTCGCCGTCGTAGACGCTGGCCGGGGAGACGGGGGTGCGGCCCCCTTCACGGGTGAGCTGTACGCCGTCCTCCAGCGCGGCGGCGTAGACAAACGGGGTGAACGCCGAACCGGCCGGGATGGTCGTCGCGTTCGACTGGTTGAAGCCCTGCTTCAGGAAGTCGGGGCCGCCGTACACGGCGAGCAGCCGGCCGTCCCGGCCCACGCTCGCCGCGCCGATCTTGGCGTACTTGTCGGTGCCGGGCCGCCGCTTGGCGTCGAAGCCGTCCTCGGCCTTCCGGACGGCGGCGGTCAGGGCCTTCGTGCGCTTCCGGTCGAAGGTCGTGCGGATCTGATAACCGCCGAGGTCGTAGTCGGCGGTGCTGATGTGCCCGGCCTTGATCGCGTGCCGCTTGGCCAGCTCCACCAGGTAGCCGGTCTGCGCGCCCGGGATGGTGCCACCGGAGCCCGGCTTCGTGGGCTCCGGGAACTTCTTGTACGTGGCGCGCTCGGCCTGCGAGAGGTGGCCGGTCTTCACCATGCGGTCCAGGATCCAGTTCCACCGCCCGACGGCCCGCTCGCGGTTCTCCTTGCCGAGGGCCGGGTCGTACAGACCGGCGCCCTTGAGGAGAGAGGCCAGGAAGGCGCCCTCGCTGGCGTTGAGCCGCGAGACGTCCTTGCCGTAGTACGCGTGCGAGGCGCGCTGGATGCCGTACGTGCCGCGCCCGAACCAGCTGGTGTTCAGGTAGTCCTGGAAGATCTTGTCCTTGCTCGTGTGGTTGTCCAGCTTCACGGCGAGCAGGGCCTCGGTGAACTTACGGGACAGCGTGCGGTCCTGGCTGAGGTAGACGTTCTTCACGTACTGCTGGGTGATCGTCGACCCGCCCTGGGTCTCCCCGCCGGTGACCGCGGCGGTCGCGGCGCGCAGGACACCGCTCGGCGAGACGCCGGAATCCGAGTAGAAGCTCGCGTTCTCGGCCGCGAGGACGGCCCCTCGGACCTTCGGCGGCACCTTGTCCAGCGGTATCTCCTGCCGGATGACCCAGCCGGTGCGGGCCATGACCGTACCGTCGGACCAGTAGTACACATTGTCCTGCTGCGTGGCGAACGAGTTGAGGTCGTCCGGTATGTCCGTGGCGGCGTACGCGATCGCGACGAAGCCGGTCAAGCCGATGACCGAGTACAGGAAGGCGCCCAGCCACTGACGCCACGAAGGCACCCACCGCCGCCATCCGCTGCGGCCCGGCCGGGGGTACGCGGGACGCAGCCGCCGCAGCTGCCCGCGCACCCTGGCAAGGGCGTCGGGTATGCCGCCGTCCGACCGTGCCCTGCGCCGCTCCCCGGATTTCCTGCGCCGCCCGGTCGCCGCACGACGGCTTCCCGGCGCCGCCCGCCGCCCTCCGGATCCCCCACCTGCGGCCATCCTGCGCCCACCCACCCCGTATGCCTCCTCTGTTGCGCTTTGCCGCACACCTTAAGGTGCGCGGCCGCGCGGCCGCCGGGGCCCCGGCACCCTGACCCGGGCTCTTCGCTCAGGCCGGTGCCAGCGAGCGGCGTGTTCCGGGGTGGTACGCCGTCGTACCCGCGGGCGCCGTCCGGTGGGTCCGGGCGGGCGGGAGGAGCGTCTTCGCGGCCGCCGGGACCTGCGGGGGCCGCGCCGCCAAGGACTCCACCGGGACACCGAACCAGTCCAGGTACGCCAGCGTCCGCTCGGCGTCGGCGTAGTGCCGCCACACCCGGTCGCCGCTCACCGTGCCGGACTCCGCGAGGACGTGCGCCGCGGCCGGTGTCATCGCCGCGGCCGTGCCCCTCGTCACCAGTTCCTGCACGGCGTGCGCCGCGCGGGACGGGGAGGCCGTGCCGGTCACCCACAGCGGCTTGGGCTCCGGGGTGCCGGCGGCCGCCAGCGCTCCCCAGCGCGCCGAGGCGAACGTCATCTCGTGCGTACGGTGCGCGAGGCGGGCGCACGCCAGTCCGGCCCGGCCCCGGAGCGCCTTGGCCTCGTCGGAGCCGATGAGGTCGAGGCGGGCGTCGACGTCTCCTTCGATGCCGGTCACGTCGAAGGAGATGAAGGAGGCGGAGCGGGTCGACTCGTCCAGCGCCGCGAGGAGGGCGGTGGCGGCCCGGCCGTACTGGCGCGGCGAGCGCACCCCGGACACCTCGACCGCGATGTCCAGCACGCACAGCGCCCGCAGGGTCGCCGTGTCGGCCGCCTCGGCGGGCAGGCGGACGACCAGGTTGGGGCGGTCGATCCCTTCGCGCAGGGCGCGGGCCCGCGCGACCCAGGTGACGGCTTCGGGCGCCGGCGGTGCGGGCAGGGGGACGGAGACCAGGCCCTTGGCTCCCCCGCTCGCCCAGTACCGCGGCAGCAGAGTGTCGCAGACCCTCCTGATCTCGTCGGTGAGTCCGGTGGATTCGGTGGGTCCGGCGGGTTCGGTGGGTGCGGTGCGTGCCGTGCCGGCCGCGGAACGCGCCTGCGGGCCCGCCATGCGGACCCCCGCCACCTCACCCTGCGCGAGCGCGCGACGGACCTCGCGCGCCGCCCCCTCGACTGTGACCGACACGTCGAGCCATACGTCGACGCCCTCGGCCCTCAACCGCTTCCAGGCGTGATTCATCGCCCCGCCCCTCTCCCCTTTTCCAGGACCGCGCAGGTCCAGCTGAAGCCCGCGCCCACCCCTACGAGCAGCACCCTGTCGCCGCTCTTCAGCGTGTCGTCCGCCAAGAGCTTCGCCAGACCGGCCACCTGGTCACCGGCGCCCAAGTGGCCCACGGTCAGGCCGAGTTCCTGCAGCGTCACCTCGGGCTGTATGCCGAGCGGAGCCAGGCACTGCAACCGGGAGAGCCGGGCCCCGAAGAAGGGGACGACCACGGCCGCCATCTCGTGGATGTCGGCGCCGGCCTCCGCGAGGCAGTTCTTGACGGCGGACATCATGCCCGTCTCGTTGCGCGTCGTGATCTCTTCCTGCGAGCGGTCCCGCAGGAAGCCCTTCTTGCGCGCGACCAGGTCGAGCGGTCCCGCCTGGCTCGCGCTGGGCAGGAACGGCTCGTCCCCGCGGTGCAGACCTTCCAGCATCGGCTGCGAGAAGGACGACGTGGCGACGAGGCGCAGCGCTGACGGCGTGCGGGAGAGGACGACGCCCGTCCCCGCGTCACCGAACGCGAGGCCCCGGTCGGTGCTCCAGCGGGGGAAGGCCGGGTCGGCGAACCGGTCGCCCGTGGTGACCAGGGCCGCCCGTGTGGCGGGGATCGCCGTGAGGCGCGCCGCCGCGTTCTCCAGCGCGCTCATCCCTCCGTTGGACATCTGGCGCAGCTCGTACGACACGCAGTCGCCGTGGCCGAGCACCCGGTCCTGGACGTACGCCGCCGTGTTCCAGAACTCCAGGCCCTGGTACCAGCAGTTCGCGTGGATCAGCAGCCCCACGTCCTGTGCGTCCCGGCCGCTGCGGGCGAGCGCCGCGCGGCCCGCGGCGACGGCGAGCTCGGGCGCGCTGCGCCCGTCGCTCACCGACACGGAGCGCTGCGCGCTCCGCTCGATCTCCTCGGCCGGCAGCAGCCCCGCGGCCACCGCCTCCTGTCCGGTCTGCAGCTCCCCGAACTCGGCGGCAGCGCTCTCCACGTAGATGTCGTCCCAGCGCACTCGCCCACCCCTTCCTGATCCGATCGTCGTTCCCGGCCTCGTCCTCGGCCCGTGGCGCTCAGCGGTTGCTCCACCGCGGGCTCGGGCCGAACCTGCGTGCCGCCGTGTGGCGCTCGTACGGCATGCCGGGCGGCATGTTGAGCACCTCCAGCTGGAATCCGCCCACACCGCGGAAGTAGACCCAGCGGTCACCGTGGATCGGGCCGCCGTCCTCGATCAGCTGGGGGACGCCGAGCACCTCGGCGCCGTCCGTCCGGGCGAGCCAGGCGGCGGCGCGCTCGACGTCGTCGACGAAGAACGCGAGGTGGTGGCCGCCCACGTCGCTGTTGCGGGGGCGCTCGGTGCGGCGGCCCTCGGCCTCGAAGCCGCTGAGCTCGACGGTGGTGACCGGGCCGAGCCGGATCGCGGCGGTGTCCTTGCGGAACGGCCCGGTCACCCCGTACCGGCGCCGCGCGGTGCCCGCGTCCACCGACTCGGCGGTGCGGTAGACGAGTTCGCCGCCCATGGGGCCGGTGAAGAAGGCGACGGCCTCGTCCAGGTCGGCCACCGAGTAACCGACGTGACCGATGCCGAGGGCGCCGGGCAGTCCGCGCGCCCAGTCGCCCGAGGGCCGGTAGACGCGTGCCCCGGTCTCCCGCTCGTAGGGCAACGCGTGCGCCAGTTCGCGCAGTTCGAGGCGCATGCCCCAGTCCGTGAGGAGGTGGATCCGGCGGTTGCCGGCCGTCGGGCCGCTCTCGTCCGTCCAGGGCTCGCCGAGGACCTGGACGTGCGGGGAGCGCGCGGCCTTGGCGAGCGCCTCGTCCAGGTCGCTCACGTGGATACCGATGTGGTGCCCGCCCACGTCGGTGAACTCCGGTGCCCGGCGCCGCTGTTCAGGCGCGGTGTACTCGAACAGCTCCAGGTTGCTGTCCGGCCCGAGGCGCAGCATCGCGATGTGGGCGCTCGCGCGCGGGTGGACGCCGAGCTGGCGTGCCATCCAGTCGCTGTCCGGCTCCTCGACCGGGCCGAGGCGGTAGAGGACGTCGGCGCCGAGCACCGTGGTGCAGAAGTCCACGGCCGCGTCCAGGTTCGCGACGGTGTAGGCGTAGTGGTCGACGTTGCGGGTGGTGGGGATGGAGGTGGCGGCCGCGGTTTCCGCGGTGGCCGCGGTCGTCGTCGGGGCGGTGGGTGACATGACTCTGCTCCAGGGTTGCGGGGTGCACCCGGGGTGCACGCGGGGAGGGGCGGAGGCGGCGGGGGTCAGACGGTGCCGGCGTGGGCCGCGTTGGCGACCGCCGCGGAGAGCGCCATGCCGCCGTCGATCAGGGTCGAGGTGCCCGTGGTGTAGGCGGCGGCGGGCGACGCCAGGTACGCGACGAGGGCGGCGACCTCGTCCGGGCGGCCGGGGCGGCCCGCGGGGATGGCGGGACGGGCGATCTCGGCGGCGTCCAGGCCGGCCGGGACGTTGTTCATCGGGGTGGCGGTCTCGCCCGGCGCCACGGCGTTCACGGTGATGCCGTGCTCGGCCAGGTCCAGCGCCATCGCCTTGGTCAGCGCGCCCAGGCCGCCCTTGGCGGCGCAGTAGGTGCTGCCCTCCCCGATCGGAATGTGCTCGTGGATGCTGGTGATGTTGATGATGCGGCCACCGCGGCCCTGCTCGATCATGCGCGCGGCCGCGACCTGGCTCAGCCGGAACGGGCTGGTCAGGTTGACGTCGAGGATGCGCTGCCAGTCCTGGAGGGTCTCCTCGACGACGGTCGCGCGGCGGTTCAGGCCCGCGTTGTTGACCAGCACGTCGATGCCGCCGAGCGCGTCGACGCACTCCCGCAGGGTCTCCCCCGCGGCGGCGGGGTCGGTGAGGTCGAGCCCGAGGGTCTCGGCCCGTACGCCGTGCCGCACGGCGAGCCCGTCGGCGATCTCCTTGGCCGCGGCCGCCTGCCGCCCGTAGCCGACGACGAGGTCGAAGCCGGCCGCGGCGAGCGCCTCGGCCACGGCCGCGCCGATACCCGAACTGGCGCCGGTGACGACGGCGATGGGGCGATTCATGGGGTGCCCTTTCTGGTGAGGGGGGTGAGGAGGTGAGGTGAGTGAGGGGGTGGCGTGGAGTTGGGGAGGGGGGGACAGTGGGCCGGGAAGCCCCTGACGCCGCCGGGGGGTCAGGCGTCAGGGGCGGTTGCCGGCCACGCCCCTTCAGGGGCGGGGAGTCAGCGAGAGGGCCACCTTGGGTGCGGCCCGACGCCCCCTCTCCAGGAGTTCGAACGCCTTGTCGACATCGGTGAGCTCGAAGACGTCGGCGATCATGCCCTTTGCCGAGAGGACGCCCTCGGCGAAGAGCCGCAGCGCGCGCTCGTAGTAGTCGAGCCCGTGCCGCACGCCGGTCATGGTGACGCCGCGCAGCACCAGCTCCGAGGCGTCGACGGCCGGCAGCGGGTCGTTGGGCACGCCGACCGCCGCGATACGGCCCCCGACGTCCGCCACCCGCAACGCCTCGAGCAGGGCCGGAACCGCGCCGGACGCCTCGATGACGACGTCGTACTCGCCGTCGCGCGCCTCACCGGGCAGGAAGGCGTGTTCCGCCCCCATCCGCAGCGCCGCGCCGATGCCCGCGTCGTCGATGCCGACCACGTCGACCGTGCCGGCCACGCGGCGGGCCATCTGCACGGCGAGCAGGCCCATGGTGCCGGTGCCGAAGACGAGG
This sequence comes from Streptomyces sp. NPDC029674, assembly GCF_044903205.1. NCBI lineage: Bacteria > Bacillati > Actinomycetota > Actinomycetes > Kitasatosporales > Streptomycetaceae > Streptomyces > Streptomyces sp. NPDC029674. Next base: position 15,515 of record NZ_JBJDPY010000027.1, on the reverse strand, counting down.
ACGCGCTCGCCGGGGAAGACCCCGACCTTGTCCAGCGCCGCGAGCACCGTGACCGCCGGCTCCGCGAGCGCCGCCGCGAAGTCGTCGACGCCCGGCGGGACCTTCGTCAGGGACTGGGCGGGGAGGCGGATGAACTCCGCCGCCGCGCCCTGCTGCCCGTAGAGGCCGACTTCCTTCAGCTGCGAGCACTCGTTGCGGTGGCCCCGCTGGCAGGCGCGGCAGCCGCCGCAGGCCAGCATGGTCTGCCCGACGACCCGGTCGCCGATCTCCAACTGCCGTGAGTACTGGCAGTTCCCGGCGATCGCCACCACACGCCCGACCCACTCGTGGCCGAACACGTGGGGCATCGTGGCCCGGCCGTCCCGCACGTAACTGGCCGTGCCGTGCAGGAGTTCGAGGTCGGTGCCGCAGATGCCGACCGTCGTGGGGGCCACCAGGACGTAGCCGAGCTCGGGGCCCGGTATCTCCACCTCCACCTGGCCGACCTTGTTGGCATCCATGATCGCGGCGGCGCGCATGGAGCCGTGCGGCCAGCGCCCGCACAGCAGGTCGTCCGTGGGGGGCAGCACCTTTTCGTGGTGTTCAGCCAACGTATGGTCCTCCTCGGTCAGTGCCCGTCGTCGATCGGCGGGCGGAAAATGGGGGTCTGCTCGCCCGACGGCAACTCCGGCACGCGCGCTGGAAGTTGCGCGCTGACGTCGGCCGGCAGAACGCGTACGGCGAGGAGGTCGAGCCCCTCGGCTCCCGCGGTGACCCGCACCGCGGCACGGGCCCCGACGAGCAGCGCGCCACCGGCGTCGAGCGTGGTCCCTGCGCCGGTCGCGGCCTCGGTGTGCACCGACGCCGATCCGGCGACCGCGTAGAGGGCGGCCTCGGTGCCGTGGGCCGGCTCGTGCGCCCAGGTGGCGCCGGGCGTCAGCCGGATCTGCTCGAAGGACTCGCACTCGCTGTGCAACATGCCGCGACGGGCGAGGCAGCGCCAGGTGCCGCCACCGGTGTCCGGGCCGGCCGGGCGCAGTCGGAAGGAGGGCGGGGCGGGAGTGCTGACGATCACCGGGCGGCCTCCGCCGGCGCGACGGCGACCTCGGCGTGGAAGAACTCCAGGCCGCCCTCGCGGTCCGCGCCGATGCGGGCCCGCGTGCCCAGTGGCAGCGTCACGGCCGTGCCCGGGTGCAGCTCGGCGGTGCCGCTGCCGTTCTCGACCCAGCCCGTGCCGGAGAGCACGAACACCATGTGCTCGCGCCCGTCCGCCGTCAGCTCGACGGTGCCCGAGGCGTCGACCGTCTCCAGGGCGAGGGAACGCATGGGGCCGGTGAAGACGTCGGACGGGGAGACGGAGCGCTCGGCTCGCAGGTCGTGCAGGCGTGCGGTGCGCACCGGGGGTTCCTCCTTGGCGGGGGCGGGGGCGGGGGCGGAATCGGGGGCCGGGACGCTCGCGCCGAGCGCCGCGTCGAAGTGGGGTGAGCGCATCTCGATGACCAGCCAGGCCAGATCGCTGTCGCCCGTGTTGCGCAGGCCGTGGACGGTGCGCAGGCCGGTCAGGACGAGCGAGCCGGGCGCGATCGGGTGGGCGGTGCCGTTGAGGTAGATCTCGCCGGTCCCGGAGAGGATGAAGTAGACCTCCTCGGTCCGGGTGTGCAGGTGCTCACCGCTGACGCCGCCCGGCGGGACGCACGCCCACTCGACGGCTTCCCAGCCCCCGCGCAGATCCGCGCCGGACGCGAGGGCCTTCCAGCGGGTCACGCCCGTGGTGCCGTGCACGCCGTGGATCTCGGCGGGGCCGCTGACGTCGCCGACGATCACTCCGGCGCCGGAGGTCGCTTGCGGGGCCGGTACCGGGGCCGGCGCGTAGGCGGTCTCAGACATGCTGCGGACCTCCCACGCGGCGGCCCGCGGTACGCAGCTCCGCCACGCCGTCCAGCAGCTCCTGCTCGGTGAGGTCGTTGACGAAGGTGACGTCGCCGATGCCCACCGGGAGCGGGAGGCGCTGCCGGCCGTCGCGGTGGCGGACGGTGTCGCGCAGCGCGGCGGTGAGGAGCTCCGGCTGGTCGAGCAGGTCGTCCCAGGCGGGCAGTTCGAGCGCGTGCATCACGTCGTAGACGCGCTGTGCGTCCGCGTCGCTGATCAGGGAGCGGCGCCGGGCGAGTGCCGTGGTGAGTGCCATGTCGACGCAGACCGCCTCGCCGTGCAGCAGCGCGGGCAGGGCGCGCATCTCGACGGTCGGGCTGAAGGTGTGCCCGTAGTCGACCGAGCGCTCCAGCTTGGCTTCCCACAGGTTGGGCTGCAGCTCTTCGAGCATGCCCTGGATGGCGCGGCGCACGACTTCGCGCGCGGCCTCCTCGCCGGCCTCGCTCTCGCCCTGGAACTTCTCGTTCAGCAGCAGCGGGCCGTAGCGCTCCAGGACGTCGAAGAGCCGGGCGTCCTTGATCAGGGCGATCTTGAGGATCTCGGCGAGGCCGTTGCCGATGTGGCGGCGGTCGAGCGTGGCGAGGAAGGTGCGGTCCAGGAGGGTGAGGTCGGCGGGGAAGTAGGTGCCGAGCCGGTTCTTGTGCCCGTTGAAGTTGACCCCGGTCTTGGCGCCCACGCCCGCGTCCACCAGGCCGATCAGGGTGGTGGGGACGCGGATGAACGGGGTGCCGCGGCGGTAGAGGCTGCTCGCCAGGCCGACGATGTCCATGAGGACGCCGCCGCCGATGACGATGAGCGGCTCCCTGCGCCGGTCCACGCCGAACGCGTCGAGCTCCTCGACGATGCGGGCCGCGGTCTCGAAGCTCTTGACGGTCTCGTCGGCGGGGACCACGCAGATGACGTGCTCGACGTCGTGGTAGTCGAAGTAGGCGCGGATGCGGTTGCCGTGCAGCAGGTCGACGTCGGAGTCGAGCACCACGAACCGGCGCAGGCGCTTGCCGGGGGCGGCCGCCGGCTCGAGCAGGTCCGTGCGCTCGAAGTCGAAAAGGCCGTCGGCGACGCGCACTTCATAACTGACCGGCTTGGCGGTGCGGACCACCCACGCGTCGATGCGCTCGCTGTAGGCGTACAGCCCCGCGCCGGGCTGTGCCGCGACGACCGCGGCACCGACGGAGCCGGCCGCCCCGTACTCGGTGGCCTGGGCGTGCTCGCTGGGTCGGCCCAGAAGCGCCGAATTGTTGCCGGACACGGATCACCTCAACTGGTTCGAAGAGTGGTTCGGAGAGTCGTGCTGAGAGCGGTGCTGAGAGTCGTACGGAGAGTGGTGCGGAGAGCGCTGCGGGGGGAGCCTCTCGGTGGTGGGGAGTGGCTCAATCTATGCATTCTCAAGCAATCATCCGCAAGGCCGGTCGGCCATTTCCTGGACTTGCCGAAGTAGCGGCGCATGGCCCGTCAGGGCGTGAACGAAGAACAGAACGACTGCTACGTTCTCCCGGAATCACACATCTGCAGGAGGAACTTACGTGCGTGCCAGCACCCTTCCCCGCTACGGGGACCCCGAACTGCTCACCGTGGCCGAGCTGCCCCGCCCCACGCCCGCGCCGGGACAGATCCTGGTCCGCGTCGCGGCGTCGGCGGTGAACCCGGTCGACCTCGAAGTGCGCTCTGGGGCGGCGGCCGGCAACATCCGCCACGGCTTCCCGATGATCCTCGGCTGGGACCTCTCCGGCGTCGTGGAGGAGTGCGGGCCGGGCGTCGACCGCTTCACCGCGGGCGACCGGGTCGTCGCCATGTCGGCCCAGATGGCCACCGGGGTCGGCACCCACGCGCAGTACGTCGCGCTCGACGCCGAACTCGCCGCGCCCGCCCCGCGCACCGCCCGGCTCCCGCACGCGGCCGCGCTGCCGCTCGCCGGGCTCACCGCCCACCAGGCGCTCGAACTCCTCGACCCGCCGGCGGGCGGCACCGTGCTCGTCACCGGCGCGACCGGCGCCGTCGGCGGATTCGCCGTCCAACTGGCCGTCTCCCGCGGCCTGAAGGTGCTCGCCTTCGGGCGGCCCGACGACGCGGACCGGCTGCGCGCGCTGGGCGCCCACGAGACGTACTCCGACGAGCACCCGGTGCCGCCCGGTGCCGCCGACGCCCTCCTGGAGACCGCGGGACTGCCCGCCTCCGTCGCCGGGGTGCGCGACGGTGGCCGCGCCGTCTCGATCGTGCCGACCGCCCCGCCCGTCGCGGAGCGCGGCATCGACGTCCGCATGTCGTTCGTGGAACAGGACGGCCGGCGCCTCGAAAAGCTCTCCGCGCTGGTGGACGAGGGCGTGCTCACCCTGCGGGTGGCCGCGACGTTCCCGCTGGCCGAGGTGGGCGAGGCGCACCGGCGACTGGCGGCGGGCGGCTCCCGCGGCAAGCTGCTGATCTCCCCCTGGGACTGACCCCGGCGTCCCGGCGTCCGCCGTGACGTGACCCGTGCCCCGACCCGTGTTCCCGACCCGTGACTTGGAACAGCCATGCCGTTTGCCCTCTTCCCCTTGATGCTCTGCGTCTTCAGCGTCGGCAGCGCGGAGCTGGTCGTCGCCGGTGTGCTGCCCGCCATCGCCGGTGACCTGGACGTCTCCCTGTCCGACGCGGGGCTGCTCGTGACGGCGTACGCGCTCGGCGTCGTGGTCCTCGGCCCGCTCGTCACCCTCGCCACCAGCCGAGTGCCGCGCACCCCGCTGCTGCTCGGCCTGATGGGGCTGTTCGCGGCGAGCAACGTGCTCGCCGCACTGGCTCCCAGCTACCCGGTCCTGATGACCGCCCGCGTCCTCTCGGCGATCACCCACTGCACGCTGTTCGCGGTCTGCATCGTCGTCGCGGGGTCGCTGGCGGAGAAGGGCAAGGAGGCGTCGGCCGTGTCGCGGGTCGCCGTCGGCCTCAACCTCGCCACCGTGCTCGGTGTGCCGCTCGGCGTCCTGCTTGAGGAGCACTTCGGCTGGCGGTCGTCGTTCTGGAGCATCGCCGGGCTGAGCCTGTTCGCCCTCGCCCTGGTCGCCTGGCGGCCGCCCGTCACGCCCGTGCCGGTCGCCGGCGGGTCCGGTGGCGTCGGTGCCGAGCTGCGGGTGCTGCGCAACCGCACGGTCCAGATCGCCATCCTGCTCACCGCGTTGGCGATGGCGGGCGTCTTCACCGCGTACACCTTCGTGAACCCCATCCTCACCACGATGGGCGGGTTCGCCGACTCGACCGTCAGCTGGCTGCTGCTGCTCGTCGGCTGCGGCTCCCTCGTCGGCAACCTCATCGGCGGCAAGCTGGCCGACCGGGCGCTGATGCCCTCCCTCGTCGGCGTCCTCGCGGTGCTCGGCGCCGACCTCGCCCTGATGGCGCTCGGCGGCGAGCAGCCCTGGCTCCTGCTCGTCCTCCTCGTCGTCTTCGGCGCCGCCTACTTCGCCGTGATGCCGGGGTTGCAGGCCCGCATCCTGACCGGGGCCGGGGACGGGGCGCCCACGCTCGCCATCGCCATCAACATCGGCGCCTTCAACATCGGCATCGCCTTCGGCGCCTGGTTCGGCGGCCAGCTCCTCGGCCTCGACTTCGGGCTGCGCGTGGTCATCGCCGCCTCGGCCCTCCTGTCCTGGCTCGCGACGGCCGTCGCGGTCACCGAGCTCAGGAAGGACCGGCGCGCCGTGCGCGGCGCCACCGCGCCCGCACCGGCCGGCCCCGCCCCCGTTCCGACCTCGCCCGTTCCCGCCGCGGCCGACGCCTCGACCGACTGAGGACGGCCGACCGCGGCCACCACCCGCTGCAGCAACCACCTGTGGCATCCGACTTCTTCTGGAGAAGCACTGATGAGTGAGCTCACCCGGCGCAAGGTCCTGCGGCGGTCCGCCGTGGCGGGCGGCGTGGCCCTGGGCGCGACGGTGCCCGGCACGGGCCTCGCCCAGGCCGCGCCCGTCCGGGTCACGGCCGCGCCCGCCGCGTCCGCCGCGGCTCCGGCGGTCACCGTGCGCCCCGACGACGCCCGCTACCCGGAGCTGATCCGCGGCACCAACCAGCGCTGGGTCGGCAAGCCCGAGTACGTACGCCTCGTCTCCTCCGCCGACCAGGTGGTCGACGCCGTCAAGGAGGCCGTCGCCGCGGGCAAGCGCGTGGCGGTGCGCAGCGGCGGCCACTGCTACGAGAACTTCACCACCAGCTCGGACATCAAGGTCCTCATCGACCTGTCGCAGCTGGCGGCGGTGGACTACGACGCCGACCGGCGGGTCTTCGTGGTGGAGCCCGGCGCCTGGCTCTCCGACGTCTACAGCACCCTGTTCAAGCGCTGGGGGGTCACCCTGCCCGGCGGCTCGTGCCCGTCGGTGGCGGCCGGCGGCCACATCGTCGGCGGCGGCTACGGCGCGCTGTCCCGCCTGTTCGGGCTCACCGTCGACCACCTGTACGGCGTGGAGGTCGTGACGGTGGACAAGGCGGGGACCGTGCGCAAGGTCGTCGCCACCCGCGACGCCGACGACGCCCGCCTGCGCGACCTGTGGTGGGCGCACACAGGAGGCGGCGGCGGCAACTTCGGCATCGTCACCAAGTACCTGCTGCGCACGCCGGGCGCCACCGGCTCCGACCCGGCCACGCTCCTCCCCCGCCCGCCGGCGGAGCTGCTGACCTCCACCGCCACCTGGTCCTGGGACGGCCTGACGCAGACGGGCTTCAAGCGCCTGGTGAAGAACTACGGCGACTGGTTCGTCGCCCACGGCGGTCCCGACGCCGCACACCTCGACCTGTTCAGCCAGCTCAAGGCGGCACACCGGTCGGCGGGCGCGATCACGATGGTGACGCAGCTCGACGCCACCCGCTCCGGCGCGAAGGCGGACCTGGACGCGTTCGTCGCCGCGGTCGGCGCGGGGGTGCCCGGCACCCCGCAAGTCAGCACCCAGCGCCTGCCGTTCCTGCACGCCACCAAGTGGCCGGGGTTCGCGGGCGGTGACCCCACGCTGCGCTTCGAGGACAAGTCCGCGTACATGCGGGCGAGCTTCCCCGACGACCAGCTCTCGGCCGCGTACCACCACCTGACCCGCACCGACTACACCAACCCGGCGGCGCTGCTGCTCATCGCCGGGTACGGCGGCCGCGTCAACGCCGTCGCGCCGGACGCGACCGCCGTGGCCCAGCGGGACTCGGTGATGAAGCTGCAGTACCTCGCGTTCTGGCAGGACGCCGCGGAGGACGAGCGCCACCTGGCGTGGGTGCGCGAGTTCTACCGGGACGTCTACGGCGCCTCCGGCGGAGTTCCCGTGCCGGGCCGTGTCAACGACGGCTGCTTCGTCAACTACGCCGACGTCGACCTCGGCGACCCGGCGCACAACACCTCGAAGACGCCCTGGCACTCGCTCTACTACAAGGGCAACTACCCCCGTCTGCAGCGGGTGAAGGGCGACTGGGACCCGCGCGGCATCCTGCGCCACGCCCAGTCCGTCGAGCCCTCCACGGGCTGACCCGCCCCCCCCTGACTTCCGCGGTCCCCTCACCGGACCGCGGTTCCGCGCCGGGTCACCGGCGCGGCCTCCCCTCCCGCACTACAGCGACACGACAGCAAGGAGAAAGCGATGCCTTTCGCTTCCACGCACGGTTCCAAGGTGGAGTACTTCGAGACCGGCACCGGCCCCGGACTCGTCCTGGTGCACGGCACCGGCGGCGACGCGGGGACGTACGACCAGCTGCGCGACACCTTCAGCGACCGCCGCACCGTCGTCGTCCCCAACTACTCGGGCAGCGGCGCCACCGAGGACGAGGGCGGCCCGCTGACCCTGGAGCTGCTCGTCGCCCAGATCGACGCCGCGATCGAGGACAGCAGCGCCGAGGGCCCGGTGGACCTCCTCGGCTGGTCGCAGGGCGCGCTCGCCGTCGCCGCCTACGCCGCCGTGCACCCGGAGAAGGTGCGGCGTCTGGTGCTGCTCACGGGCTGGATCAAGAACGACGCGCGCCAGCAGCTCTACTTCGACCTGTGGCACCGCCTCGACCAGCTCGACCACGAGACCTTCGGCCGGTTCCTGCAGCTGAACGGCTGGACCACGCAGCAGGTCAATTCCTTCGGCGTCGCGGGTGTCGAGGAGATGGTGTCAGGCGGCGTCCCGGCGGGCATCGGCCGGCAGATCGCGCTCAACCTGGAGCTCGACATCACCGAGCACCTGTCCGACATCACGGCGCCGACCCTGGTCATCGGTGCCACGCACGACAACATGATCCCGGTCGAGCACTCCCGTGCGCTGCACGCGGCCATCAAGGGCAGCCGGTACGCCGAGCTGGAGGCGGGTCACTTCGCGGTCTTCGAGAAGCCGGCCGAACTGGCCCAGCTGGTCGAGGAGTTCCTGGAGGCGGCCGACAGCGACGTGTGACGCGCACGTCCGCACAGAGCCCCGGTGGGGCGGCCCGAGCCGCCCCACCGGGCTCTTTCGCGTCCCGGCCCGGACTCCTCAGGACGCCGGGGACGTGGGGGTGTGCCGGAGCCGGTTGACGAGCGACGCCGTCTCCGGCTCGAAGGCGGCCATGTCGAGTGCGAGCGACAGCTCCTTGGCGAACGTGCCCTGCGCCTGGCCGACCAGTTTGCGGCCCTCCGCCGTGAGGTGCGCGAACATCACTCGCCGGTCCTCCTCGCCGACCGTACGGGCCACGAGGTCCTCGTTCTCCAGGCGGCTGACCAGGCGGCTCATCGTGGACTGGCTGGAGCCCACCGAGTCGGCCAGCTCCTGCATGCGCAGCGCCCCGCGTGCCAGGACCGAGAGGGCCGTGAACTCCGCCGCGGTGACGCCGTGCTGGCGCTGCAGCTTCTTGTCGAGGGTCGTACTCACCCCGTTCACCAGAAGCAGCAGTTGCCTCCACAACTCGAGTTCGCCACCGAGTCGCCCGCGTGCGGCAGTCGCCATGCCGTACCTCACCGTCCTGTCCTTCGCCTGCGCCCGAACCCCGGCCCCCCTGAAGGCGGCCCAGCGCCTCACGGTGTCGTCACAGCAGTCAACACTTGGTCAATACTTGCCTCCGCAAGCATAGGTCAGAGGGGGCGGCAAGGGCCAGGGTGTGCGGGATGCGAACGAGCCGGCGCGCCCCGGGAGCGGGGTGCGCCGGCTCGTTCGCCGCCGGAAGGTGAGGTGCGCCTACTTCTGGACGGCGCGGGCCCGCCGCTCGGCACCGGCCCGCCGCTCCGCACGAGGCTTGGCGAACCTGCGCATCATCGGCATCTCGACGCCCTTGTGCAGCAGCCACGCGAAGGCCATGCACACCACGAAGTACAGAGCCATGACGCCCAGGCCGCCGACGATCCCGAACTGACGTGTCTCGCCGATCAGCGAACGGACGTACACGAGAAGGACGTTGTGCACAATGTAGAAGGCGAACGACACCTCGCCCAGCCACACCATGACGCGCCCCCGGAAGGGCGAGCGGTCGCCGCGCAGGTCGGTGGCGGCGACGGCGGGGATGAGCAGCGCGAAGGGGATGAGCGCCGCCGCGTTGAGCCCGAAGAGCCAGGGCGTGGCGTTGGCGGCCGCGTAGCCCACGACGACGAGGCCGCAGGCGGGCAGCAGCCCCAGGTCGATCCAGCGGCCGGTCATGAGGATGCGCGCCATGACGATGCCCAGGACGAAGTCGAGGGTGCGCACCGGCGGCAGCATGTAGACGGCCCAGTACTGGACCTCGGAGACCGGGAAGCCGTTGGACATGGTGCCGTCGGGCAGCAGGAGGTAGCCGAGGGCCGGGATCGCGGTGATCGTGACGACAAGGCCGCCGGCCCATGCCCACAGCCGCTCGGGCCGTATCGCCGAGATCCAGCGGTGCAGCAGGGGGAAGCAGAGGTAGAAGAAGATCTCGCAGGAGAGCGACCAGCTCGGCGGGTTGATGCTCAGGTACGTGTGGTAGTCCGGGATCCACGTCTGCACCAGGAGCAGGTTGGGCAGCCACTGCTGCCAGGTGGCGGTCGCCGCGGCGAACAGCACCATCGCGCCGATCCAGCCGGCCACGTGGCTGGGGTAGAGCTTGACGAGGCGGCGGCGCCAGAACCTGCGGGGCGTGTCGTTCGGGCGGGCGGAGTAGGTGAGGATGAAGCCGCTGAGCAGGAAGAAGAACGTGACGCCCATCCACCCCGTCTTGCTCGCGGCCGCGTGGAAGAAGTCCGAGACCCCGCCGCTGAAGGGGTTCAGGGGCGGCTCGGTGGTCAGGGACGCGTGGAAGAGGAAGACCATGACCGCGGCGATGAAGCGCAGGCCGGTCAGCGAGGGCAGCCGGGTGAAGCCCTCGGGTCTGGTGGGCGGGATGTGGACGGTACTGCCGAGGGGTGCGACGTTCGTCGCCATGGAGACCTCCGTGGGCCAGTAGGTGGAACGGTCAATGCATAGTCAATGCATGCTGATGCAAGGGTTAAGGCTTCGAATGTGAGGGTGTCGTCGACGACGTGGATACGTCACGGCGCAAACGCCGGGGCACGGCCAGCTCCCGCTGGATCTCGGCGAACGAGCGGTTCTTCGTCTCGGGGACCGCGCGCACCACGAAGACCAGGGCACCGGCGCAGACCGCGGCGAAGCACCAGAAGACGGCGGCCTCGCCGAACAGGTCGGCCGCGGGCAGGAAGAGCTGGCCCACGACGAAGTTGGCGGACCAGTTGACGAGGACGCACAGCGCCACTCCCCTGGCGCGCACGGCCGGCGGGAAGATCTCCGCGGCGAGGATCCAGAAGACCGGTCCGATGCCGACCGCGAAGGCGGACACGTAGAGCCCCATGGAAACCAGGCTGACCCCGTGCGAGGCCCCGCCGAACGCCCCGTTCAGGGCGCAGCCGAGCGGCACGAGCGCCGCCGCCATGCCCACCAGGGAGAAGACGAGGAGCGGCTTGCGGCCCGCCCGGTCGACCAGGGGGATCGCGGCGATGGTCATGAGCAGGTTGGCCACGCCGATGGCGACGGAGTACATGATCGAGTTGGTGGCCGGCAGGCCGGCCCGCTGCATGATGCTGGGGGCGTAATAGATGATCGTGTTGATGCCCGCGAACTGCTGTACCGCCCCGATCGTGACGCCGATCAGCAGCGCGCGCCGCACGACGGGCTCGGCCAGCATCCCGCGCAGGGTGGCGGGTCCTGTGCCCGGCGCGGCAGCGGGCTCGTCACCCGGGACCGTTCCCTGACCCGCGAGCCCGGCACGGCGCCTCCGCTCGATCCACACGGGGCTCTCCGGCACGAAGAAGAGGCCGACCAGCATGAGGACGGACGGGATCAGGCCCACGCCGAACATGGCACGCCAGTTGGCTTCCCCGGCGAACCAGAGGTTGATCAGGTACGAGACGAGGATGCCCGCGGTGAGCAGGATCTGGTTGACCGTGATGAGGCGGCCGCGCAGTCTGGGCGGCGCCACCTCGGCCAGGTACAGCGGGACGAGCGAGGACGCGGAGCCCACGGCGACGCCGAGGATCACCCGCGCGGCCACCAGGGTCCAGAAGCCGGCGGCCAGGGTGGCGAGGGCGAGCCCCAGCGTGAAGGTGGCGGCGATGACGATCAGTGTCTTACGGCGCCCCCAGCGGTCGGCGGGACCGCCGCTCCAGAGCGCGCCGGCCGCCGCGCCGAGGAGCAGGGACGAGATCACCGCGCCCTCCTGGAACGACGTCAGGTGGAAGTCCTCCTTGAGGAACAGCAGGGCTCCCGAGATGACGCCCGTGTCGAAGCCGAAGAGGAGCCCGCCCAGGGCGACGACGCCCACGGTGAGCGCCAGGCGCCAGGGCGGGACGGCTGGTTCGGCGCTTTCGGGCACCGCCCGCAGGGACGGTCGCGTCACCCGGTCAATTTCCACGGTCACCGACGGCACTCGCTTTCTTGGGTCTGGGTACGTGTGGGGATCTCGGCGGCCTCACACCCCGTACCTCGCCCGGTACAGGGAGAAGCGGCTGGTCAGCTCCCGGCGGGAGAGACCGAATTCGGAGGGCTGGAAGAGACGGGCGCGGCGTGCCTCGCGGGCCGTTCCGTCGACGAACGCCGACACCACCCGGTCGAACATCGGTGTCGCGGTGACGCCGGCGAAGGCGAGCACGGCACGCACCTGCCCGGCCGGGTCCGCCACCAGGTCGTCGAAGCGCAGGTCGAGCACGCGCCCCCGGGGCACGTCGAGCCGCGCCCGCTCGGACGCCACGATGTGGCGCTCGACGCGGTCGGCCCACTCCTGCCCGGCGGGCCGTACCTGACGGGCCGTCCGCCCGCGCAGGGCCGTCGCGATGCCGGCGCACGCGGCGACGGTGTCCGCCGGATCGCGGTGCACCTGGACCACCTTGGCGTCGGGGTAGACCCGGAGCAGCTGCCGCAGATTGCGGGCGTGGAAGGAGTCGCGCAGCAGCAGCCGGGAGGCCGGGATCCGCCAGGTGACCGCCTGGAGCTGGGCGCGGTGGTAGGCGTAGGCCTCGGTCGTGTCCGCCGTCTCCAGCCATGCGGCGTAGCCGGGCACGCGCCAGGAGAGTGTCGCCGCCATGCCGTGGAACGCGTTGCCGAGGAGGCGGTGGCAGCCGCCGGGCCGCGTGGGGCCGATGAGGAGCCCGGAGCCGCGCCCCGCGGTGGCGCGCGCCAGGTCCCGCGCGACGCTGTCGGCCCGGTCAAGTGCGGCGCGGCGCTGTCGGAGGGTGGCGGGGCGGCCTGCCGGGTCGTGCAGTTCCGCCAGGGTCGGCGCGTCGAGGCCGGGGTGCTCCGCGAGGGTGTTGTGCAGCATCGCGGCGCCGCTGCCCGGGAGACCGGTGACGAAGACCGGTTCGCGGATGTCGTTCAGCGCGGTCTCGGGCCGGTCCCGCAACAGCCGGATCAGCTGCTGCTGCTTGTGGAGGGCCGACAGCAGCTCGGAGCGGGCGGCCCTGCGGCCCTCCGCGTGCAGGTCGGCCTCGGTGTCGAGGGAGCGCAGGAGCCGGTCGAGCGCCGGCAGGAAACGCAGTCCGGCGGCGTCCGCGTCGCCGTCCTCCCGCACGCGTTCCAGGAGGCTTTCCATGGCGAGTACGTCGCGGTCGCGCCCGCCCACGCGCTGCCGAGGCACCCCGTGCCCCGCCGCCCACAGCAGGCCGCCGGACGCCGGGCCGCCCTCAGGTCCGCCCCAGGGGACAGCCGACTCGCGTGCGAGGACAGCAGGTTCACTCCGTCTGCTCACCGACCCACCTTCCAGATACGTGCCGGAGCCACGCCGGCCCAGTCGAGTCTTGGATCTCTTCGCTTGCGCGCCGCCGCGCGCACCCGCCGCGTCAGGACGGGCCGGAGAGGCCCGGAAGGACGAGTGCCCAGAGGCGGGAGAGGTGCCGCTCCACACTGTCGTCGCGCTCGCCCGCACCCTGCCCCCCCTCGCCTTCGCCCTCCCCCGGCAGCCCGTGAAGCCGCCCCCAGAGGCGGGATTCCGCGCCGGCCAGGAGGTACTCGGCGAGGAGCACCACGTCGCCCTCGCTGACGGCGGGATCGAGTCCGCCCCGGTCGGCGCGGGCCAGGGTCTCGGCCACCGCGGGCAGCCAGAGCGCGGACCACGTGCCGTCGCCCTCGGGGAGTTCGCGCCAGAGCCGGACCGCGGCCCGCACCACCTCGTCCCGTTCGAGCAGCCGCGCCAGGTCGAGGGTGAGCGCGACCACGGTGTCGAGCGGCGGCGCCGTGCCCGCACTCGCTTCCGCCACACACGCGCGGACGGCGGCGTCCCCGCGCGTCCGCACCGCCTGGGCCAGACCCGCCTTGGAGGCGAAGTGGAAGGTGAGGGCGCCGACCGAGATGCCGGCGGACCGGGCGACGCGGCCCAGGGAAGTGCCTTCGTACCCCGTGTGCTCGAACTCGCGGGCCGCCGCGCGGACCAGGGCCTCCCTGGTCCTCGCGGCCCGTTCCTGCTTCACCATCGCGCCCTTCCCTGTTCCCCGCAGTCCCGGATGCCGCTGCGGTCCTGCACGCCACAGCCACTGTGGGCACTGGGCACGGCCCCGACAACGCCGACTTCCGAAAGTCGCCCCTCCGGTTGTCCGGGGGCGAATGAACTTGGCCAAGTAGCGCTCGTCCGCCCCCGGGACTTCAAAAGAAAACGAACGTTCTCTATTATTGCTGGGGTCAGGCGCCATCACGGGGAGGGAATGCCATGACAGAGCTTCAGGAACACCGGCTGCCCGAGCTGATCGCGGACACGTCGGTCAGCTCGTACGCGGAGACCGTCTTCGGCCACCTGCGCCGCGCGGATCAGCGGCGCTGGGCCGCGGCCTACGTGCTGGGACTGCTCACCACGCCCGGCAGGAAGTCGGTCAGGCGGCTCGCGGCCCAGCTGCACGCAGGACCGACGGCCGCCCAGTCCCTGCACCAGTTCGCCAACGCCAGTCCCTGGGACTGGGATCCGGCCCGCCGCGAGCTGCTGCGCCTGGCCGAGAGCCGCATCCGGGTGCGCGCCTGGACGGTCGGCGTCGCGGTGCTGCCCAAGCGCGGCAGCCACTCCTGCGGCGTGCACCAACGGTTCGAGCGGGCCACCGGCCGTACCGTCAACTGCCAGATGGGAATAGGCCTGTTCCTTTCGTCGGACACCGCGCACATCCCCGTGGACTGGCGGCTGCGGCTCTCCAAGGAGTGGCACGACGACGAGGAGCTGCGCGCGCGGACACGCATTCCGGAGACCGTGCGGCACCGCTCCGCCGCGGAGCACGTGCTGGATCTCGTCGACTCGCTCGCCCCGTTCAGCCGCCGTGAACCGGTGCCGGTCGTCGCCGACACGAGCCACCATCCGACGTCCGGGGCGTACCTGGCCGCTGAGCTGACCGCGCGTGGGCGCGACTGCGTGATCGCCGTGCCGCACGGCCTTCGGGTCGTACCGGAGGGCCAGCGCGTGGTCGCGCCCGGCTCACCCGACGGGGTGCTCACCGCCGGCCGGCTCCTCCGACTCCTCGCGCCCAAGGGGTCGGTGGCCACCGCGGCCGGGCTCAGGCACGGCCCGCCGTCCGGTGACCGGCTGGTCTCCGCCCTGGTGCGTCTGCCCGGACGGCGCGGTGTCTCCCCCGGCGTCTACCGCCTCTTCGCCCGACGGCGCCCCCGGGCCCAGGACGTCGGGCGCGTCTGGCTCACCAGCCTGGTGCGCCCGCCGCTGCACGACCTGCTGCCCCTGGTGCGGGCGCAGTCCGGCACCGCCGCCGCCCTCACGGACCTCACGGAGAACTACGGACTGCGTGACTTCGAGGGGCGTTCGTATCCCGGCTGGCACCATCACATGACCCTGGCCTCCGCCGCGTACGCGTACCACCGGCTCATCGCGAGCGGCCCGGCGATGTGACGTCGGCGCAGGCCTTAACTCGCCTGGTCGAAGTCGATGGCGCTGTAGGCGCGGAGTTTCGAGAGCCGGTGGTCGGAGTCGATCTTGCGGATGGTGCCGGACTTGGAGCGCATGACCAGCGAGGACGTCGAGGCGGTGGCGGCGCGGTAGCGGACGCCCTGGAGCAGCTCGCCGTCGGTGATGCCGGTGGCGACGAAGAAGACGTTGTCGCCCTTGACGAGGTCGTCGGTGGACAGGGTGCGGTCCAGGTCGTGGCCGGCGTCGATGGCGCGCTGGCGTTCGGCGTCGTCCTTGGGCCACAGCTTGCCCTGGATGGTGCCGCCCAGGCATTTGATGGCGCAGGCGGAGATGAT
>NZ_JBJDPY010000026.1:0-85951 GCF_044903205.1 Streptomyces sp. NPDC029674 | reverse complement strand
GGCGTTGACTTTTGGCACGCTGTTGAGTTCTCAAGGAACGGACGCTTCCTTTGTACTCACCCTCTCGGGCTTTCCTCCGGGCGCTTCCCTTCGGTATTTCGTGTTTCCAACCTTACCAGATCCGTTTTCCGTTCCGTTCCCGGTTCGGATTTCATTTCCGGTGGCCGTTGGAGGGCCTTTGCCTTTCGGCGTGTTCACTACGTTAGCGGATTCCCTCCGCAACTCATAATCGAGTCTCGCGAGTTCGAATTCCGGCATGCGGACATGCGGAATAAGACCCCGCCGAGGGGAAGTCGTTAAGTAGTGGTTGGTCGCTTCCGGCTGCTGGCAGAACGCCGTACCCGGTTCAAGCGACTCGGACTACCTTACGGAGCCACCGCCCCTGCGTCAAGTTCGGCGGCGACGGGGCACATGGGCCCGATAGGGGCTCACCGTAGGGTCGTTGGTCGTCCAGAAGCGCCACGGGTGGACGCCGCCTTCGCCCGCCACTCCTGTGCGAGGACCGCTGCTGACCTGGTCGGAAGGGACCGGGGTGCCGGCCAGTACGGAGAAGGGGGACGACGGGTCGCCGCAGACATCGGTGCCGTCGAGCTGGCGGTCCACGTCGAGCGCGGTGGCCAGGCGGGCCGGGCCTTTGGCCAGTTCCTTGTCGTTACGGGCCGAGAGTCGTCGTTTGCGGGCCAGCTCCACGCCCTCGGTGATCTCTCCCGCGCGCAGCAGGACAGCGCTCGCCATGCCTTCGGGGCCGCACACCAGGTTCATGCAGTGCCACATGCCGTAGGTGAAGTAGACGTACATGTGCCCGGGCTGCCCGAACATCACGTCGTTCCTGGCGGTGCGGCCTCGGTAGGCGTGTGAGCCGGGGTCGACCTCTCCCGCGTAGGCCTCCACCTCTGTCAGGCGGACCTCGATCGGGCCGGCCGCCGAGTCGCGCACGAGGATGCGGCCGAGCAGGTCCGGGGCGACCTCCAGGACCGGGCGGTCGAAGAAGTCTCGGGTGAGGGGCGTACGGTCAGGGGTCGCGATCATGCCGTACGAGCGTACTGCACATGGTTCTGGTTCACGGGTGGTCCTCGGCCCGCCCGGTTGCCAGGGTGATGGGGTGCGGAACCGCGCGCGGTCCCCTCGCGTTTCTATCGATCAAGTATTCAAGTCCGGACGAGCCACAGGCGGCTGCCTGGGGATGGAGTGTCATGGGGTTCAAGAAGCTGCTCGCGAGTCTCGGGGCCGGTGGCGCCTCGGTGGAGACCGTGCTGACCGAGGTCAACGTGGTCCCGGGCGGCGTGGTCCAGGGTGAGGTGCGGATCCAGGGCGGATCCGTGGACCAGGAGATCGAGGGGCTCTCCGTGGGTCTGCAGGCCCGGGTCGAGGTCGAGGGCAACGACCAGGAGACCAAGCAGGACATCGAGTTCACCAAGCAGCGGCTCGGTGGCGCCTTCACGCTGCAGGCCAACCAGGTGCACGCCGTGCAGTTCAGCCTGGAGATCCCCTGGGAGACCCCGGTCACGAGCATCGACGGGCAGCAGCTGCGCGGCATGGACATCGGTGTGACCACCGAGCTGGAGATCGCGCGCGCCGTGGACTCGAGCGACCTGGACCCGATCATCGTGCACCCGCTGCCGGCGCAGCAGGCCATCCTGGACGCCTTCATCCAGCTGGGCTTCCGCTTCAAGAGCGCGGACATGGAGCGCGGTCACATCCGCGGCACGCGGCAGAAGCTGCCGTTCTACCAGGAGATCGAGTTCTACCCGCCGCAGCAGTACCGCGGGCTCAACCAGGTCGAACTGAGCTTCGTCGCCGACGACCGCGAGATGGACGTCGTACTGGAGATGGACAAGAAGCCGGGGCTGTTCAGCGAGAGCAGCGACTCGTTCCGTTCGTTCAAGATCGGGCTGAACGACTTCCACGGCACGGACTGGGCGGCTTACCTGAACGAGTGGCTGTCCCAGGTCGGCAGCAAGCGCAACTGGTCCTAGGCTCGGAAGGGGCAGCAATCGACCAGGAGGTGCCTACGTGAGCGAGCTCAAGAGGCCGCCGCTTCCCCATGACTTCCATCCGTCCGTGCCGTCGTTCACGGTCGTGAGCGAGGACTTCGAACCGGGGGCGGTCCTCAAGGACGCTCAGGTCCAGGCGGCCGGGAACACCTCGCCGCAGCTGCGGTGGGAAGGCTTCCCGCCGGAGACCAAGAGCTTCGCCGTGACGTGCTTCGACCCGGACGCCCCCACGGGGAGCGGGTTCTGGCACTGGACCGTCTTCGACATCCCGGTCTCGGTGACCGAGCTGCCGGGTGGTGCGGGCAGCGGGAAGTTCGAGGGACTGCCCGAGGGCGCCGTGCAGGTGCGCAACGACTACGGGGCGAAGGAGTTCGTGGGTGCCGCGCCGCCGCCCGGCGATCCGGCGCACCGCTATGTGTTCACCGTGTACGCGGTGGACCAGGAGAAGCTGGGCCCCGACTCGGACGCCACGCCCGCGGTCGTGGGCTTCAACCTCCGGTTCCACACGCTGGCGCGTGCTCAGGTGATCGCGGAGTACGCGGCTCCCGCGGAGAGCTGAGTGACCCTCAGATACTGAGCGTTCACCGATTGTTTGCCCGCCTCTGGTCATGGAAGTGATCAGAGGCGGGCATTTTTTATTGCGTTGTCCATCTCGGCGTGCCCGGCCAGAGTTGATCCAAGCCCGCCAGGGGGTGGGCCGGTGCATACGGGAGGTGGGCAGGTTGATGCGGGACACGCTGGTGCTGAACGCGAGCTTCGAGCCGCTCTCGACGGTGTCGCTCAACCGGGCCGTCGTTCTGGTGCTCCAGGACAAGGCCGTGGTCGAGCACGCCCACCCCGGACTGCGCGTGCGCGCGGCGGCGATCGACATTCCCGTGCCCCGGGTCATCAGGCTGTGCAGGTACGTGCGGGTGCCGTTCCGAAGACAGGCTCCCTGGTCGAGGCGGGGTGTGCTGGTCCGTGACCAGCACCGGTGCGCGTACTGCGGCCGGCGCGCCACGACAGTGGACCACGTGGTGCCGCGGTCGCAGGGCGGTGCGGACTCCTGGCTGAACACGGTGGCGTCGTGCGCGATGGACAATCACCGCAAGGCGAACCGGACGCCTGAGGAGGCGGGGATGCCGTTGCTGCGGCAGCCGTTCGAGCCGACGCCCGCCGACGCGATGCTCTTGTCACTGGGCAAGGACGAGCTGGCCTCGCTGCCCGAGTGGCTGGCACAGCCCGCCGCCTAGCACCGCGCCGGCGGCCCTCCGCGGCGAATCAGTCGATCGGCGGCTGTTCGCGGCGCTCCTTGGCCTGTGCGGGGACCGAACCGCCGCCCATCGGGCCGAAGTTGCCGAGTGCGCCGCCGAGGCCCTTGAGGGCGTCGCCGATCTCGCTGGGCACGATCCAGAGCTTGTTGGCGTCGCCCTCGGCGATCTTCGGGAGCATCTGGAGGTACTGGTACGAGAGGAGCTTCTGGTCCGGGTCGCCCGCGTGGATGGACTCGAAGACCGTGCGGATCGCCTGGGCCTCGCCCTCGGCGCGCAGGGCCGCCGCCTTGGCCTCACCCTCTGCGCGCAGGATCGCGGACTGCTTCTCGCCCTCGGCGCGGAGGATCTCCGACTGCCGTACACCTTCGGCCTGGAGGATCGCGGCGCGCTTGTCGCGGTCGGCGCGCATCTGCTTCTCCATCGAGTCCTGGATGGAGGTCGGCGGCTCGATCGCCTTGAGCTCGACGCGGTTGACGCGGATGCCCCACTTGCCGGTGGCCTCGTCGAGGACGCCGCGCAGGGCCGCGTTGATCTCCTCGCGGGAGGTGAGGGTCCGCTCCAGGTCCATGCCGCCGATGATGTTGCGCAGCGTGGTGACGGTGAGCTGTTCGATCGCCTGGATGTAGCTGGCGACTTCGTACGTCGCGGCCCGTGCGTCGGTCACCTGGTAGTAGATGACGGTGTCGATGTTGACCACCAGGTTGTCCTGGGTGATCACCGGCTGGGGCGGGAACGGGACGACCTGTTCACGGAGGTCGATGCGGTTGCGGATCGAGTCGATGAACGGGACGACGATGTTCAGGCCCGCGTTCAGCGTGCGGGTGTAGCGGCCGAATCGCTCGACGATGGCGGCGCTCGCCTGCGGGATGACCTGGATGGTCTTGATCAGGGCGATGAAGACCAGCACCACCAGAATGACCAGGACGATGATGATTGAATTCATCGTTTTCCCCGTACCCCTCTTGCCTCGGCGAAGATCTTGCTGGTCGAGTCTGTCAGACCGCCATCCGGCCCGTGGGGCATTCACATGACGACGGCCGTCGCTCCGTCGATCTCGACGACGTCCACCGCTTGGCCGGCTTCGAAGGCGCGGTCCGTGTCGAGCGCGCGGGCCGACCAGATCTCGCCCGCGAGCTTGATGCGGCCGCCGGAGCCGTCGACCCGTTCGAGGACGACGGCCGTTCTGCCCTTCAACGCCTCGACCCCGGTGGTCAGTTCGGGTCGCTGGGCGCGGTGCCGGGCCGCGACGGGGCGTACGACGGCGATGAGCGCGACCGAGACCGCGGCGAAGACCACGACCTGCAGCACCATGCCGCCGCCGACACCCGCGGTCACGGCGGCGGCGACGGCGCCCACGGCGAGCATGCCGAGCTCCGGCATCGCGGTCAGTACGAGCGGGATTCCGAGTGCGGCGGCGCCGATCAGCCACCACACCCATGCGTCGATGTCCACCCGGTCATGGTAGGACCGCGGGTCCCTTCCGGGACAGGGCGCCCGATCAGCCGAGCGGAAGCCCCGTGGCGGTCCAGCGGTCGTTGCGCTGCTCGACGACCAGCGGGAGGCCGAAGCTGAGGGAGAGGTTGCGGGAGGTGAGCTCCAGCTCCAGCGGGCCCGCGGCGAGGACCTTGCCCTGGCGGATCATCAGGACGTGCGTGAAGCCGGGGGCGATCTCCTCAACGTGATGCGTGACCATGATCATCGAGGGGGCGATCGGGTCGCGGGCGAGGCGGCCGAGGCGGCGGACGAGGTCTTCGCGGCCGCCGAGGTCGAGTCCTGCGGCGGGCTCGTCGAGGAGCAGCAGCTCGGGGTCGGTCATCAGGGCGCGGGCGATCAGGGTGCGCTTGCGCTCGCCCTCGGAGAGGGTGCCGAACTTGCGGTCCAGGTAGTCGCTCATGCCGAGACGGTCGAGGAAGGCGCGGGCGCGCTGCTCGTCGACGTCCTCGTAGTTCTCGTGCCAGCCGGCGGTCATGCCGTACGCCGCGGTGAGGACCGTCTGGAGGACGGTCTGGCGCTTGGGGAGCTTCTCGGCCATCGCGATGCCGGCGATGCCGATGCGCGGGCGCAGCTCGAAGACGTCCGTGCCGGGCTTGCCGAGGGTCTCGCCGAGGACGGTGGCGGTGCCGGTGCTCGGGAAGAGGTAGCTGGACGCGACATTGAGGAGGGTGGTCTTGCCGGCGCCGTTCGGGCCGAGGATGACCCAGCGCTCCCCTTCCTTGACCGACCAGGAGACCTGGTCCACCAGAGCCCGGCCCTCGCGGACCACAGATACGTCCTCAAGCTCCAGTACATCGCTCATGAGCGCGCTGTCTCCCATTGCAGTCTCGGTCGTCGCTCGCGCCGGTGGACGCGGCCCCCGGATAAAACCTACGCCACCGGCCGAGCGTTCCTGTCGCGAGGCCGGTCCTTAGGCTGTGTGCATGCTCTCGGAACCACGCTCAGGACGCCTGGCCGCATGGGGAAATGCCCTTTTGGCCGGACTTGTTTCCCCGGATGACGCGGTGCTCGCGATGGTCGGCGAGGACGCGGTGCACCGGGTCGAAGGACTTCCCGGCGAGTCGGGCCCGGTCGGGCTCACGCTCGCCATGGGGCGGCTGCGCTCGCTGGGGGTGACCGGACTGCGGGTGGCGCTGCCCGCGCCGGGGCATCCGCTCGGGCTGAGCGGGCCGCCCGGGTTCAACGCGCGCGCACTGGAGGCGGAGGAGGCCGTCGTCTGCTTCGGAGCGCCGTACGGTCTCGTCCCCGAGGTGTACGAGGCGGGGCCCGACGGCGATGTCCATGTGGAGGTCGTCTGGCACTGTCTGCCCGTGCGGGAGGCGCCGCCCGCCGATGTGCCCTCGCTGGGCGAGGCGGAGCGTGAGCTCGCGGAGGCGCTGCGGGAGGCGACGCAGGTGCTGTCCCGGCTCGATGTGGCGGGGTCGGGGCCGGTCGCGGAGGCGGCGCTCGACGCGTACCGGGCGCGGGCCGAGCGGGGGCGCGAGCTGCTCGCGCCCGGCTATCCGCCGCGTGCGGTCCGGGTGCTGGAGCTGGCGCAGCGGGTCGGTCTGCTGATCTCGCTGGCGTACGAGAACGGGCACGGCGGGGCCGTGAGCGCTTCGGAGATGGCCGCCCGGGTGCAGGCGCTGCGGCCCGTGGAGCGGACGGCGCGGCGGGCGCAGGTGGCCGCGTTCAACTCGTACGTCGAGGAGCGGGAGCGGGGCGGGCGCTGAGGCCGCGCCCTCGGGGGCGTGAGGCTGGCGTCGGGTGGCGCGACGCCGCGGGCCCCGCGGACCTGACCGGTCCGCGGGGCCCGTGCCGAGGGCAGTGCCTCAGTGGTTCACCGTCGCGTTGGCGAACGCCGGGTTGAGGGCGCCGATCACGTTCGCGCTGTTGCCGGTGGCGTTGACCGGGACGTGGACCGGCACCTGGACGAGGTTGCCGGAGCCGACGCCCGGGGAGTTCTTGGCGACGCCGTGGGCCTGGGCGTCCGGGGTGGCGGACGCGGCTCCGGCGGACGCGCCCGCGGCGAGACCGGCGGCGACGACGGCCAGGGCGGCCTTCTTGGCGATGCTGTTCATGGGACGTGCTCCTCCTGCTGTCATGAGCGACCCCGGTGGCGGGGTCGGGGGATGTGCGGCTCGCAGGATGCGATCAGAGGTTCTTGCAGACGTTGCCGAACACCGGGTTGAGGCCGCCGATGACGGTGACGGTGTTGCCGCAGACGTTCACAGGGACGTGGACCGGGGCCTGGACCAGGTTGCCCGAGAGGACGCCGGGGGAGTTCTTCGCGACACCGTCGGCCTGCGCGCCGCCGTGGGCGGAGGCCATGCCCGCGCCGGCCGCAACCAGGCCACCGGCCACCATCGTGACAGCAGCAGCCTTCTTCAGGTTCTTCACTTCTACATCCTCCTGAGCAGAAGCTGCGGCCGGCCGCCGCAGCACGCACTGGAGAACGTCCGACCGTCACACCGGATACGCCAATCGGGGGACATCTACACGACGGTATGAATCTCAGTCCGGAAGTCGACGGCCACTCCGGGCATATCGGCTGCTCAGCCGGTCACGCCGTGCCGTACGGCCCAGAGCGCGGCCTGGGTCCGGTCGGCCAGGTCCAGCTTCATCAGGATGTTCGAGACGTGCGTCTTGACGGTCTTCTCGGAGAGGACGAGGGCGCGGGCGATCTCGCGGTTCGAGCGGCCGTCGGCGATGAGGCCGAGGACCTCGCGCTCGCGCTCGGTGAGGGAGGGGCCCCTGCCCTGCCCGTTTCCCGTCTCCTCCTGGGAGAGCAGCGCGCCCGCCACCTCGGGCTGGAGCAGGACGTGCCCGGCGTGCACGGAGCGGATGGCGCCGGCGAGGGCGTCTGGGTCGATGTCCTTGTAGACATAGCCCGCGGCGCCGGCGCGCAGGGCCGGGACGACCGTGCGCTGCTCGGTGAAGCTGGTGACGATGAGCACGCGCGCGGGGTTGGCCAGTTCGCGGAGCTTGCGCAGCGCCTCGACGCCGTCCATGCCGGGCATCTTGACGTCCATCAGGACGACGTCCGGCTTCAACTCCTCGGCCCGCGCGACTCCTTCGGCGCCGTCCGACGCCTCGCCGACGACGTCGATGTCGTCCTGGATCTCCAGGAACGTACGCAGACCGCGGCGGACCACCTGGTGGTCGTCGACCAGCAGAACCCGGATCCCTGTCTTCGTGTGGTGCACGGCGTCAGCCACCGGGGACCTCCATCTCGATCGTTGTGCCCTTGCCGGGCTCCGATTCCACGGTCAGCCGTCCGCCGACCCCGCTCGCCCGGTCCCGCATGGAGACCAGGCCCAGGTGCCGTCCCGCGCGTCGTACCGACTTCGGTTCGAAGCCCGAGCCGTCGTCGGCGACGCGCAGGACGGCTCCGGCGCCGCGCTTGTCCAGCGCCACGGTGACGTGCTCCGCGCCGGAGTGGCGCAGCGCGTTGTGCAGGGCCTCCTGGGCGACCCGCAGCATGGCTTCCTCCTGCGAGGCGGGCAGCGCCCGCACGCCGTTGCTCTCGAAGGTGACGTGTGCGGAGTGCGCGCGGTGCAGCACGTGCGTGTGGGTGCGCAACGTGGCCACCAGGCCGTCCTCGTCGAGGGCGGCGGGGCGCAACTCCACGACGGCCGCGCGCAGTTCGTCCGCGGCCTCGGCCGCGAGCACCGCCACCTGCTGCAGTTCGCCCTTGGCCCGGGACGGGTCGCGGTCCACCAGGGCGGCGGCCGCCTGAGCCGTCAGGCGCAGCGAGAAGAGCTTCTGGCTGACGGCGTCGTGCAGTTCGTGGGCGAGGCGCGAGCGCTCCTCGGCGATGGTCAGCTCGCGACTGCGCTCGTACAGGCGGGCGTTGGTGAGGGCGATGGCGGCGTGCTGGGCGAGGATGGCGAGGAGATCCGCGTCGTCCTCGGTGAAGCCGCAACCCCCTTGGGGCTTGGGGCACTTCTTGTTAGCGAGGAAGAGCGCGCCGAGCGTCTCGTCCTCGGAGCGGATGGGCACGCCGAGGAAGTCGGACATGTCCGGGTGGGCGGAGGGCCAGCCTCCGAAGCGGGGGTCCTCGCGCACGTCACCGAGGCGGACGGTCTCGCCCTTCTGGAGCATGGAGGCGAGGATGCCGTGCTGCCGGGGCAGCGGGCCGATGGCCTTCCACTGGTCGTCGCTGACGCCGTCGACCACGAACTGGGCGAACCCGCCGTGGTCGTCCGGGACTCCGAGCGCGGCGTACTCGGCGTCGAGCAGGTCACGGGCCGAGGCGACGATCGTCTTGAGGACGTCGCGCACCTCCAGGTGCCTGCTCATGGCGAGGAGCGCGGAACTCACCGCGGTCAGGCCGGATCGGGGTCCTTGACTCATGGTCACAACCGTACCGGCGGGGTGTGACAGTGCGTATCCGACCTGTGGAGGCCCCCGCCTACGTCCCGGGGCCTAGGTCCGTCGGTCCATGGTCCGGGACTAGGGCGAAGGGCCCCGGGGAGTTGCGGCTCTCGCACGAGGTGCCCGGGGCGGGGCCGTTCCTACGGTGGTGGCCTGACGGACCGAGGGAACGGAACGGACCGAGGAACGGGACGAGGGGACGGATGTCATGCCGGTAGCGATCATCACGGGGGCTTCGAAGGGGCTGGGGCGCGCGCTGGGCGCGGCTCTCGCGGAGTCCGGCTGGGATCTCGTGCTCGACGCCAGGACCGCCGCGGTCCTCGATGAGTCGGCGCGCGAGCTGAGCGGGTACGGCACGCGCGTGGAGGCGCTCGCCGGGGACGTCACCGATGCGGGACACCGGGCGGACCTGGTGGCCGCGGCGCGGCGGCTCGGCGGGCTCGATCTGCTGGTGAACAACGCGAGCGCGCTGGGCGCCGAGCCTCTCGTACGGCTGGACGGGCTCGCGCTCGGCGGTTTGCGGGCGGCGCTGGAGACGAATGTGGTGGCGGCCCTGGGGCTGGTGCAGGAGGCCTTGCCGCTGCTGCGGGAGTCGGCGGGCGCGGTGTTCAACCTCAGCTCCGACGCGGCGGTGGAGGCGTACGAGACGTGGGGCGGGTACGGCGCTTCCAAGGCCGCCCTCGACCACCTCTCCGCGGTCCTCGCCGAGGAGGAGCCCGGGGTGCGGGTGTGGGCGGTGGATCCCGGGGACATGCGGACGGATCTGTATCAGGCGGCGGTGCCCGTCGACGATCAGTCCGGGCGGCCGCTGCCGGAGACGGTGGCGCCCGCGTTCCTTCGGATGCTCGCCGAGCGGCCCGCCAGTGGCCGCTACTCGGCGCCCGCGCTGCCGGCGGGTGCGCGATGAGCGTGCTCGGGGCGCCGCTGTGCGTGCCGGCCTCGCTCTCGGCCCGGGTGCCGGCCGAGCAGCGGGGTCCGGGACTCGGCAGGGACTCGGTGCGGCTGCTGGTGTCGCACGGCACGGAGGTCACGCACCACGCGTTCACGGAGTTGCCCGCGCTGCTGCGGGCCGGGGACCTGCTGGTGGTCAACACGTCCCGGACCCTGCCCGCGGCGGTGGACGGGAGATGCGGGCACGCGCGCGTGGTGGTGCATTTCTCCACCCGGGGCGCGGACGGGCGGTGGGCCGTGGAGCTGCGGGATCCGGACGGGAAGGGCACTACACGCGCGCGTGCCGGTGGTCCGGCGGGTTCGGTGGTGCGGCTCCCCGGGGACGTACGCCTCGTATATGAGGAGCAGGTGGCGGTGGAGAGCCGGCGGCTGTGGTGGGTGCGGGTGTCGGGGGACGTGCCCGGACTGCTGCGGCGGCACGGGCGCCCCATTCGTTACTCCTATACGGAGCGGGACCAGCCGCTCTCCGCGTACCAGACCGTGTTCGCGCTGCCGTCGGCGGACGGGGCGGGGAGTGCGGAGATGCCGAGTGCGGGGCGGCCGTTCACCGCGTCGATGGTGGCGGAGCTGGTGAGCAGGGGGGTGCAGTTCGCGCCGGTGGTGCTGCACACCGGTGTCGCCTCGCAGGAGGCGCACGAGCCGCCGTATCCGGAGCTCTTCGAGGTGTCGGATACGTCGGCGCGGCTGATCAACGCGGCGCGGGCGGCCGGCGGGCGGGTCGTGGCGGTCGGTACGACGGCCGTGCGCGCCGTGGAGTCCGCCGCGGGGCCCGACGGGGTGGTGCGGGCGGCGGCGGGCCGGACCGATCTTGTGGTGACTCCGGAGCGCGGGGTGCGGGTGGTGGACGGCCTGCTGACCGGGCTCCACGAGCCGGAGGCGTCGCATCTGCTGATGCTGGAGGCCGTCGCGGGACGGGCGGCGATCGAGCGGGGTTATACGGAGGCGGTACGCCGTCTCTACCTGTGGCACGAGTTCGGCGACGTGCACCTCCTCCTCCCGAATGAGGCCCCTCACCGAGAGCGTTGCGACGGCAACTCTTGGTGAGACCGTTACGTCGCTGATGTGAGCCCGCGCATAGGGCGCACGTCACGTACGAAGACCCCTAGTTGAGAGGAATCCCTTAAAGCGGACGGGGTAGGTGCCCGATTTGGGAGTCTGTGTGCACCCTGATCCACTACCCGGCATCGTACGTCACACCTTTGCCACACAATTTTGCGGCCGCTAAGAATTGCTCAGTCGCTCGGCGCCGCGGTCTTCCCGACCGCGGCGTTTTGCCGGACAGCACCATGTCCCCGCCGGCCGTGAGCGACCTCCGCTATTCGAAGAGGTCCAACTCGCATGTCCCAGCACAACACCCGCGGCCATAGTCGCGCCGCCGTGACCAAGGCCCAGAAGTTCTCGATCGCCGGTGTCGCCACGCTCGGCGCCGCTGCCCTCGCGTTCTCCCTCGTGCCGAGCAGCGCCGATGCGGGAACCAAGACCCAGAGCCTCGACGCCGCCCCGGTGGCCTTCAAGCAGAACGTCGAGGCCGAGCAGGCCGTGCGCGCCGGTGTCATCAAGCAGCACAGCAGCGCCGACAAGAAGGCCAAGGACGCCGCCGCGAAGGCCGCCGAGGAGAAGAAGGCCGCCGACGAGGCCGCCGCGAAGAAGAAGGCCGAGGACGAGCGCAAGGCCAAGGAGGCCGCCAGCCGCGCCGCCGCCCGCAAGCCCGTCTACGCCAACAACCTCGACGGCTGGATCCGCCAGTCCCTGGACATCATGAAGGCCAAGGGCATCCCCGGCTCCTACGAGGGCCTGCACCGCAACATCATCCGTGAGTCCTCGGGCAACCCGCAGGCCATCAACGGCTGGGACATCAACGCCATCAACGGCACCCCGTCGATCGGCCTGCTCCAGGTCATCAAGCCGACGTTCGACGCGTACCACGTCGAGGGCACCTCCACGAACATCTACGACCCGGTCGCCAACATCACGGCCGCGGCCAACTACGCCGCCGACCGGTACGGCTCGATGGACAACGTGAACGGCGCCTACTGACCTTGATCGCCTGATCACTGGACCTCTTCAGCCGAAGATGAGGTTCGCAGACGCCGAAGGGCGGCACCCCGCACGGGGTGCCGCCCTTCTCGTGTGCCCGAGGGCACCGGTCACTTGCGCATGACCTCCGGCTCGTGCCGGCGCAGCAGGCGCGCGACCGCGACGCCGCAGATGACGCCGAGCGCGAGCAGGATCGTGATGTTGATGCCCCACTGGCTCGCCGAGTGCTCCCACAGCGGGTCCAGGTCGTTCGGGTTCTTCGGGTCCCACGGCGGCATCAGGTGCGCCAGGTCGAGCGTGGCGCCCGCGCCCGCGATGGCCCAGCGGGACGGCATCAGCCAGGCGAACTGCTCCAGGCCCGGCGAGCCGTAGACCTGGAAGAGGACGCCGGTGAACACGACCTGGACGATGGCGAACATGACCAGGAGCGGCATGGTCTTCTCGGCGGTCTTCACCAGCGAGGAGATGACCAGGCCGAACATCATCGAGGTGAAGCCGAGCGCGATGATCGTCAGGCAGATCTCCGCCGCCGGCGGCATGATCAGGCCTTCCTCCGGCAGCTCGCGCGGGATGAAGCCGATGGCGCAGATGATCACGCCCTGGATGGCCGTGATGACGCCGAGGACGATGACCTTGGACATCAGGTACGCCGAGCGGGAGAGGCCGGTGGCCCGCTCCCGTTCGTAGATGACCCGTTCCTTGATCAGCTCACGTACGGAGTTGGCCGCGCCCGAGAAGCACATGCCGACCGCGAGGATGAGCATGATCGTGCCCGCGTCGCCGTTGAACTTGACCGGCGGTTTCGGCGGTGCGAGGCCGAAGTCGGCCGGGATCACGACGCTGACGATGCCGAGGACCGCGGGCAGGATCACCATCAGGCCCATGAAGCCCTTGTCGGAGGCGATCACCGAGGTGTAGCGGCGGATCAGGGTCCACAGCTGCGATCCCCAGCCCTGCGGCTTCGGCGGCTTCATCGCCTGTGGCGGCGGCATCGCTACGGACTGCGCGGCGACCGCGTCGATGTCCGCGGCGTACATCTGGTAGTGCTGCGAGCCCTTCCAGCGGCCCGCCCAGTCGTAGTCGCGGTAGTTCTCGAAGGCGGAGAAGACGTCGGCCCAGGTGCTGTAGCCGAAGAAGTTCAGGGCTTCCTCCGGCGGACCGAAGTACGCCACCGAACCGCCCGGCGCCATCACCAGGAGCTTGTCGCAGATCGCCAGCTCGGCGACCGAGTGCGTGACGACGAGGACCGTGCGGCCGTCGTCCGCGAGGCCGCGGAGCAGCTGCATGACGTCGCGGTCCATGCCCGGGTCGAGGCCGGAGGTCGGCTCGTCCAGGAAGATCAGCGAGGGCTTGGTCAGCAGCTCCAGGGCCACGGACACGCGCTTGCGCTGGCCACCGGAGAGGGAGGTGACCTTCTTCTCCTTGTGGATGTCCAGCTTGAGCTCGCGCAGGACCTCGTCGATGCGGGACTCGCGCTCGGCCTCCGTGGTGTCGGCCGGGAAGCGCAGCTTGGCCGCGTACTTGAGGGCCTTCTTGACGGTCAGCTCCTTGTGCAGGATGTCGTCCTGCGGGACCAGACCGATGCGCTGCCGGAGCTCGGCGAACTGCTTGTACAGGTTCCGGTTGTCGTAGAGGACGTCGCCCTGGTTGGCGGGCCGGTAGCCGGTGAGCGCCTTGAGCAGGGTCGACTTGCCGGAACCCGAGGGTCCGATGACCGCGATGAGCGACTTCTCCGGGACGCCGAAGGAGACGTCCTTGAGGATCTGCTTGCCGCCGTCGACCGTGACCGTGAGGTGGCGGGCCGAGAAGGAGACGTCACCGGTGTCGACGAACTCCTCGAGCTGTCCGCCGACGAGGCGGAAGGTCGAGTGGCCGACGCCGACGATGTCGTTCGGGCCGATGAGGACCGTCGAGGACTTCGCGATCGGCTGGCCGTTGACGTACGTGCCGTTGTGCGAGCCGAGGTCGTGTATCTCGAAGCGGCCGTCGGGCGTCGCCGTGAACTCGGCGTGGTGGCGCGAGACCTGCAGGTCGGAGACGACGAGCTCGTTCTCCAGGGCGCGGCCGATGCGCATCTTGCGGCCGAGTGCCAGCTGGTGGAACGTCGTCGGGCTGCGGTCTCCGTAGACCGGCGGGGCCCCCGCGACACCGCCGGACCCCGGGGTCTTCTGTGCGTACTGCTCGGACGGACCGCCGTGCTGCTGGGCCTGCTGCGGCACGTGCGGCTGCTGCCGCTGCGGCTGTTGTTGCTGTTGCGGCTGCTGTTGCCAGCCCTGCTGCTGCGCCTGGTACGGGGCCTGCTGCTGGGGTGCCTGTTGCTGCGGGGACTGCGCGGCCCAGCCGGGAGCCTCCTGCTGGGACGGCTGGTGCTGCTGGGGCGTGTGCTGCGGTGCGGCCTGCTGCTGGGCGTGCTGCTGCGGTGCCGAGACGGCGGCCGCCGCGGCCGCCGCGCCCGCACCCGAGGCACCGCCGGACACGTTCACCCGCGGGCCGTCGGTCGCGTTGCCGAGGTACACCGCCGAACCCGGGCCGATTTCCATCTGGTGGATCCGCTGGCCCTGCACGAAGGTGCCATTGGTACTGCCGTGATCCTCGATGACCCAGCTGCGCCCGCTCCAGCTGATCGTCGCGTGCCGCCAGGAGACCCTGGCGTCGTCGAGCGAGATATCCCCCTGCGGATCACGTCCGAGGGTGTACGGCCTGGACGCGTCCAGCGTCCAGGTCCTGCCATTCAATTCCAGTACGAGTTCCGGCACTCCATGCCCCACTGAGTTGTCCCCCGAGCTAGCCCCCATCGATGGGGAGTCTAGGGATGTCGAACATCGGGAGGAACTATTTCAGGAGGAGGGCTCTGACCGAAAGTCGGGCCTTGTGAAGACTGCGTACGGGCGTGACGGGTTGCCCCGTTGACGGGGAAGAAACCGCCCCGGAGAGTAGTAAGCGCCCATCAGTGCATACGGATCATGCTCATTCCGAGCATTGAGCGCATTACGTGCATTCAGGGCAACGCACCGCGGTCCGGGGGGTCCTGATGCAGGCCGACGATCACAAGGGTGACCACACGGGCGAGAGCCGGGGCGTGCGGTGGGGTGACGTGCTGCTCTCCGCGATCGCCGCGGTCAGTTGGGCGCTGATCGGCATGGCCGGGACGGCCGCGCTCGGTCTGCACCTGCTCGGCGCGGACGCGGTCGGCGCGCTCGGACCGATGACGGCGGCGACCGTCGCGCTGGGCGCGGGCGGTTCGGTCACGCCGTCCGGCGACGTATCGGCATTCGGCCTGGAGGGTGCCGAGGCGGCCACGACCGTCGATATTGCGCCACTCGGTGTCGGTTTGGTCGGTGCGCTGCTCCTCGCCCACTTCTTCCTGCGGTCCCTGCGCGGGGCGGGGGTTGTCATCGCCCCTTCCGAACTCGCCGCCCGGGTCGCCGCGGTGGTCGCCCTCTTCCTCGCGATGCTCGCGGGGCTCGCCTGGGCGGGGCACGACGTCATCACGATCGACGGCAAGCAGCTCGGCATCGACAAGGGGCTCGAGGAAGGCCTCGACCAGCTGCCGGACGGCATCGGCGACAAGCTGCCCGGCGGGATCGGGGACGACCTCGGCGGGCTCCTCCCCGACCGGCTCGGGGACCTCGTCGAGGCGGAGGCGTCGGTCGGCTTCACCGTGGACACCGGGCCGACGCTGCTCGGTGGGGCGGCCTGGGTGGTCGGCGTCCTGCTCATCGCGCTGCTCGCCTCACGGCGCACGCCGCTGCCGCGCGCCCTCGGCGGACTGCACCGGGTGGCGCGGCCCGCCGCCTCCGCGCTGGTCACGGTGGTGCTGGTGGCGGTCGCGGCGGGGCTTGCCGCGGCGGCGTACGCGATGGTCGGCGACGACCATCCCAAGCGGATCGCCGGCGCCGCGCTGCTCGGGGCGCCGAACGGCGTGTGGCTCGGTCTGCCCGTCGGGCTCTTCGTGCCGTGGGACGGCAGGGCGACGGGCGAACTCTCGCGGTTCCTGCCCGATCCGGTGGACGACCTCCTGACAGGGTCCTCCGACAAGGCGCTCACGCTCGGGCGGCTCGCCGAACTCGACGGCAGGGTCTGGCTGTTGGGCGTCGCGGCGGCGGTGGCGATGCTGTTCGCGGGCGTGCTGACGGCTGTCCGGACCCCTTATGTACGCGGTGAGACCTCCGCTCCGGGATTCGTGGGCCTGTGCGGGGTGCGGCTCGCAGCGGTGACCGCGCTCGGCCTCCCCCTCCTGGCACGACTGACCGACGTCTCCGCCGACGCCTCACTCTCCGTATTCGGCTTCGACGCGTTCGGCGCGGGACTCGAACTGCACGGCCGACTCGGGATGGCGGCGGTGCTGGGGGCGGCGTGGGGGTTCGGGGCGGGGGCGACGGGGTCACTGCTCGCGGTGGCCGCGGGGGCGGCGGGGGGTGGGGCGTCGCGGTTCGCGTTGGGTGGGGTGGCGGGGGTGGGGGCGTCGGTGGTGCGGGGGGCTTCTTCGGGCTCCGGGGCGTCTCGAGCCGGGGCCTCCGGGGCCGGAGCGTCCGGAGCTGGGGCCTCCGGAGGCGGGGCGTCCGAGGCCGGGCCGTACCGCCCGGGCACCCCGCACCGCCCGCCGAACCCTGACACGAATCCCTATTTACGACCCCCTCCCGCCCCCGGCGACGCCTCCGGCGCTCCGACGGTCATGGGCCCGGTGGTCCCACCCCCTCCACGGCCCCGCCGCCGCTCCCACTCCTCCGACTGGCCCCCACCACCACCGCCTCCCCCACCTCCCCCTCCCCCGAAAAACCCCCGCAGACCCACCTGACCGACCCCCGGCACCGGGGGTTGCGCCCACCCGTGCCGCCCACGGCCCGCCTGCCCACAACGGATGGCTCGCCCCCCCCCGGCCGAGCCCGCTCCCGAGCGGCATGCCGGCCCGCCGGGGGCGAGAGCGGAATGGCCCGCCCGCAAAGGGGCGCGGAGACGGCTGGTCCCTACGGGGACGGGGTACGGCCAGCGCCGAGCCGCGCATCGGGCCGCCGCAGGAGCGGCAGCGGAGAGGCCCCGCCCGCAACGGGGGCGCAGAGACACTTGGTCCTTACGGGAAGGGGCACGCCCGAGCCCCGAGCGGCGCCGGACCACCGCAGAAGCGGAAACAGAACGCCTGCCCGCCACGCGGCGCAGAGACGCCTCGTCCCTACAGGAAGGGGTACACCCGAGCCCCGAGCGCCACACGCCCGCTGCCAACGAGGAACGGAGACACCTGGCCCCTAGGAGGACGGGGTACGGCCAGCCCCGAGCCGCACACCGGGCCGCCGCAGGAGCGGCAGCGGAGGTGCCCGCCTGCACCGCGGCGCAGAGAGACCTGGTCCTCTTGGGAAACGGGGAGGGGTAGCACCGAGCCCCGAGCGGCACGCCGGACACCGCCGCAGGAGCGGGAGCGAAGGCATGTCGTCCCGTTCCCTACGGGACGGTGGTGTCGCGGGGTGCACGGGTGGGTGGGAGGGAGGGATCCGCCGCGAAGCGGCGGGACAGGGTCAGCCGCAACGGGGCCGGAGGCGAGGCCACGAGGACGGGCCCTGGCGAGCCGGCGACCGGATGGCAACGAAGCCGACGGCGATCAGGCGCATCCGGGGCAGCCCGGCACGGCAGCGGCCGGACAGGGCGGGGCACCGAACCGCAGAGTGAGCGAGGCGGACGCCGCAGGGCGAGGCACGGCACCGCACCGCAGAGTGAGGCACGACGCGGCAGGACAAGGCACCGCACCGGCCAGCGAGGCGCAACGCGGCAGCGTGAGGGACCGCCCCCCAGGTGAGCTCCGACCGGGGCAAGGTAGGGCGATGTACCGCACGATGGGCGGGCCCCCCGGAAGGGCTGTCCGGGTGGCGGACCGGGAGGGCGGGGGCGGGAAGAGGGCGGATACCGTAGGGATCACCATGAGTGCTTCGCAGCCCCCTCAGCCCGCCGACATCCCGACGCTCCTCGTCAAGATCTTCGGCAAGGACCGCCCCGGCATCACCGCCGGCCTCTTCGACACCCTCGCCGCCTACTCCGTCGACGTCGTCGACATCGAGCAGGTCGTCACCCGTGGCCGGATCGTGCTGTGCGCGCTCGTGACCGAGCCGCCCGCCGGTCTGGAGGGCGACCTGCGCGCCACCGTCCACAGCTGGGCGGAGTCCATGAGGATGCAGGCCGAGATCATCTCGGGTATCGGCGACAACCGGCCGCGCGGCCACGGACGTTCCCTCGTGACTGTGCTCGGCCACCCGCTGACGTCGGAGTCGACGGCCGCGATCGCCGCCCGGATAACGGCCACCGGCGGCAACATCGACCGTATCTTCCGGCTCGCCAAGTACCCGGTCACCGCCGTCGAGTTCGCGGTGTCCGGCACCGAGACGGAGACGCTGCGCACGGCCCTCGCCATAGAGGCCGCGAAGCTCGGCGTGGATGTCGCGGTCGTCTCGGCGGGTCTGCACCGCCGCGCCCAGCGGCTCGTCGTGATGGACGTCGACTCGACGCTCATCCAGGACGAGGTCATCGAGCTCTTCGCCGCCCACGCCGGCTGCGAGGACGAGGTCGCCGAGGTGACGGCGGCCGCGATGCGCGGCGAGCTGGACTTCGAGCAGTCGCTGCACGCCCGCGTGGCGCTGCTCGAAGGGCTCGACGCGTCGGTCGTCGACAAGGTCCGCTCCGAGGTACGGCTCACGCCGGGTGCCCGCACCCTCATCCGCACGCTCAAGCGTCTCGGCTACCAAGTGGGCGTCGTCTCGGGCGGGTTCACCCAGGTCACCGACGACCTGAAGGAACGTCTCGGCCTCGACTTCGCCCAGGCCAACACCCTGGAGATCGTCGACGGCAAGCTGACCGGCAAGGTGACCGGCGAGATCGTCGACCGCGCGGGCAAGGCCCGGCTGCTGCGCCGCTTCGCCACGGAGGCCGGGGTGCCGCTGGAGCAGACCGTCGCGATCGGCGACGGCGCGAACGACCTCGACATGCTGAACGCCGCGGGGCTCGGGGTGGCCTTCAACGCCAAGCCCGTGGTCCGCGAGGCCGCGCACACCGCGGTGAACGTCCCCTTCCTGGACACCGTCCTCTACCTCCTCGGGATCACCCGTGAAGAGGTCGAGGCGGCCGACATGCACCTGGACTGATCCGCTCCCGCGCAGAGCCACAGAGGGCCCGGCACCCATGGTGCCGGGCCCTCACGGTGGACGGGGGGAGGTCTACTCGGACGGCGCCCAGTAGTCGACGAGGGTGGCCACGCCCGGTTCGAGCGCCTTCCACGAACCGGAGTACGTCAGGACGGCGAAGGCCGCGGTCGGGAAGCCCCTGCGGTTCAGCCGCACTCTGGCGTCACCCTCGGCGTCCCCTGCGAGGACGTCGGCCAGGCCCTGCACGCCGGGGTTGTGGCCGATCAGGACGAGGTTCTGCACGTCGTCCGGGGTCTCGTTGAGCACGGCGATCAGCTCACCGGGAGAGGCTTCGTACAGCCGCTCCTCGTAGACGGTCTTCGGCCGCTGCGGCAGCTCCTGGACGGCGAGCTTCCAGGTCTCGCGGGTCCGGGTGGCGGTCGAGCAGAGGGCCTGATCGAAGGCGATGCCGCTGTCGGCCAGCTTGCGCCCGGCGACGGGGGCGTCCCGGCGGCCTCGCTCCGCGAGCGGCCGCTCGTGGTCGGAAACCTGCGGCCAGTCGGCCTTCGCATGCCGGAAGAGGACAATCCTGCGGGGTTCTGCGACGCTCATGCATCCCAGCTTCGCATGAAACGCGCCATGGGGCGCAGGGAGTTGGCGCGGTGCCCCGACGCGGGTGACGGGTCCGGTGGCAGGGGGGTCAGGAGGCCGTGCGCAGCACCAGTGTCCGTATGCGCTCCAGGAGGTGCGTGACGGCCGGCTCGCTGGTCGCCGCGTGCGCGTCCACGGGGTTCAGGATGAGCAGGAGGAGGGCCGCGAAGGCGATGGCGGGGAGGGCGATGGCCCACCAGGGGAGCTGGATCTCGACGCTGCCCGACTGGGCCGGGTCGCGCCGGGTGTGCGATCGGGCCGACATGCCGCCTCCGTGGTCTTCGAGTGGTGCGTGCGTGCCGCGTCGTCGCGGGCACAACTCGAAGTTAGGCGATCGGCGACCCTCAACCCATCCGGAGATCCACCCACTTGACCCTGACACTGGCCCCCTAGGGGATGGGGGTGCTAGCCCCACCAGCACCCCTCCGGGGGCCGGTTCACGGCGAGGCGATGGAGGCGATGATGCCGATGATCACGGTGATGGCCAGCATCGCGCCGAGCACGATGAGCAGCTTCTTCTGGCCGTTCTGGGGGTTCGGGTCGAGGACGGGCATACGGCCAGTCTCGCACCCTTTGCCCGCCCGCTCCCCGTCGGGGTCGGACCGTCCGCCCTCCTCAGGGTCAGGCCGCCCGGCCCCTGGCGGCGACCTCGTCCTCGACCGTGCGGTTGCGGCCCGCGAGCGTACCGATGACGATCTGCGGCACCATCAGCGCCGCCATGAGCGCGATCGGCAGTCCCCAGCCGCCGCTGTGCTGGTAGAGCACACCCACGAGGAGCGGTCCGGGGATCGAGATCAGGTAGCCCGTGCTCTGCGCGAAGGCGGACAGCTTGGCCACGCCGACGCTGCTCTTGGCCCGCATCCCGACCATCGTGAGGGCGAGCGGGAAGGCGCAGTTGGAGATGCCGAGCAGCAGGGCCCAGGCCCAGGCGCCGCCGGCGGGGGCGAGGTAGAGGCCCGCGTAGCCGGCGAGCCCGCAGGCGCCGAGGACGATCACGACCGGGCCCTGGTTGGTCAGGCGCGTGGCGACCCGGGGGATGACGAACGCCAGGGGCACGCCCATGGCCATCGTGACGGCGAGCAGCACGCCCGCCTCGCCCGCGGGGACGCCGGCGTCGCGGAAGATCTGCGGCATCCAGCCCATGGTGATGTACGCGGCCGTGGCCTGCAGGCCGAAGAAGACGGCGAGCGCCCACGCGGTGCGGCTGTGGGTGATGCGCAGGCCCGCGTCCTCCTGGCGTACGGCGGGCGAGACGTGCTCCGGGGCTGCGGTGGCGGGGGTGCCCCGGTCGCGGACGAGCGGGATCCACGGCAGGACGGCGACGACGGCGAGCACCGCCCACACGGCGAGACCGGTCTGCCAGCGGCCGCCGAGACCGTCGGTGAGCGGCACGGTGGCGGCCGCCGCGACGGAGGTGCCGAACGCGAGGGCCATCGAGTACAGGCCGGTCATGGAACCGACCCGGTCGGGGAACCAGCGCTTGACGATGACCGGCATGAGGACGTTGCTGACGGCGATGCCCGCGAGGGCGAGGGCGGTGCCCGCGAGGAAGCCCGCGGTGCCGCCGATGAAGGGCCTGATCACGAGACCCGACGCGATGGCGGCCATGCCGACGCACACCACCGCGCTGGGCCCGAAGCGCCGGGCCAGGCGGGGCGCCATCACGCCGAAGAAGGCGAAGCAGAGCGGCGGTACGGAGGTGAGGAGTCCCGCGAGGGTGCCGCTCATGCCGAGGCCGTCGCGCACCTCTTCGAGGAGGGCGCCGAGGCTGGTGATGGCAGGGCGGAGGTTCATGGCGGCGAGGACGATGCCGACGATGACGAGTCGCGTCGCCCACGCGCGCGTGGGGGCCTGTTTCTCCCCGGCCCTCTGCGCCGCGTGCTCCGGTGCTTCCGTACGTGTCGGGGGTGTCGCTGCCGACGTCATCGTCCCGGTTTCCTCACTAGCCATGGGGCCATCATAGAATCATGGGATGATTGGCTGTCCAATCCGTTTACGTCACACTGCTCGCACACAGGCCTCGCACGAAGGAACGTCATGCCGCTGACCACCCCTCGCCGTTCGGCACTCTCCGAGCAGGTCATCTCCGAGCTGCGCAACCAGATCTCGTCGGGCGAGTGGCCGGTCGGCTCCCGCATCCCCACCGAGCCCGAGCTGGTCGAGCAGCTGGGCGTGGCCAGGAACACGGTCAGGGAGGCGGTGCGCGCCCTTGCCCACAACGGCCTGCTCGACATCCGGCAGGGCTCGGGCACGTACGTGGTCGCGACGAGCGAGCTCGCGGGCGTGATGCAGCGCCGGTTCGCCGACGCGGACCCGCGGCACATCGCCGAGCTGCGCAGCACGCTGGAGTCCAGCGCCGCGAAGCTCGCCGCCGAGCGCCGCACCGAGCGCGACCTCAAGCAGCTCGACGCGCTGCTGGCACGCCGTGAGGAGGTCTGGGCCTCCGGGGACGCGGAGGCGTTCGTGACGGCCGACGCGACGTTCCACATGGCCGTCGTCGCCGCGTCGCACAACGACGTCATGATGGCGATGTACGCGGACCTCGGCGAGGTGCTGCGGGACTGGCTGCGCGAGGACATCGGCGAGGAGCTGACCCCGGAGGCCCACATGGACCACGCCCGTCTGGTCGACGCGATCCGTGCGGGCGACGCGGAGGCCGCCGCTACGGAGGCGGCGGGTTACCCCTTCATGTGCCGCCCGGAGCGGCTCGCCGCCGGCGGCTGACGCGGCGGCTCACTTCTCGTGGCTGACCCAGACCGAGCGGACCTCTTTCCAGCACCGTCCGGTGAGGCGCACCGTCATCGCGGGCCCCGCCTCGACGGGGCGCGAGTCGGTGTCGATGTCCCACCACCGGTAGCACTCCACGTGGAGGCGGACCCGGTCGATCTCGGGGTAGGGGTTGTGGCAGTGCGCGACGACGTGGGAGCCGAGGACGCCGGTGCGGCACTCCGAGCCGAAGGGGCGCGGCCGCGGCTTCTCCGCCCGCACGTCCGCCTGTCCGTCCGCCCCCGCGCGCGCGTGGGGCGGTTCTGGCGGCGCGGCGCTCGGCGCGACGACCGCCAGAGCGAGAGCCACGGGCACCGCACCGGAGAGACGCACACTCCAGGGTGCGCGGCACTCGCCCCGGGGCGCCCGGCCGGGGGGCCGAACGGGTGAGGCCCCGCCGCCCGCGCGCTGCGGGGGACGGGGCCTCGAAAACGTACGTACGCCCGGGTCAGGCGCCCATCATGTGCACGCCGCCGTCGACGTGGATGATCTCGCCGGTGGTCTTCGGGAAGAAGTCCGAGAGCAGGGCGACGATGCCGCGGCCCGCGGGCTCCGGGTCGGCCATGTCCCAGTTCAGCGGGGAGCGGGTGTCCCAGACCTTCGCGAGGTCCGAGAAGCCCGGGATGGACTTGGCGGCCATGGAGCCGAGCGGACCCGCGGAGATGAGGTTGCAGCGGATGTCCCGGGAGCCGAGGTCGCGCGCCAGGTAGCGGCTGGTGGCCTCCAGGGCGGCCTTGGCCGGGCCCATCCAGTCGTACTGCGGCCAGGCGAACTGCGCGTCGAAGGTCAGGCCGACGACCGAGCCGCCCTCCTCCGGCATCAGCGGCAGGCAGGCCATCGTCAGCGACTTCAGGGAGTACGCCGAGACGTGCATGGCGGTGGCCACCGACTCGAACGGCGTGTTCAGGAAGTTGCCGCCGAGGGCGTCCTGGGGGGCGAAGCCGATGGAGTGGACGACGCCGTCCAGGCCGCCGAGCTCCTCGCGCACCAGACCCTCGAGGCGGTCCAGGTGCTCCTGGTTGGTCACGTCGAGCTCGATGACCTTGGCGGGCTTGGGGAGCTTCTTGGCGATGCGCTCGGTGAGGGTGGGCCGCGGGAAGGCGGTCAGGATGACCTCCGCGCCCTGCTCCTGAGCGACCTTCGCCGCGTGGAAGGCGATGGAGGACTCCATCAGCACACCCGTGATCAGGATGCGCTTGCCGTCGAGAATTCCGCTCATGTGATCAGTGACCCATGCCCAATCCGCCGTCAACGGGGATGACGGCTCCAGTGATGTACGAGGCGTCGTCGGACGCGAGGAACTTCACCGCGGCGGCGATCTCCTCGGGCTGCGCGTAACGGCCGAGCGGCACCTGGGCGACGATGCCCTCGCGCTGCTCGTCCGTCAGCACCTTGGTCATGTCGGTGTCGACAAAACCGGGGGCGACGACGTTGAAGGTGAGGTTGCGCGAACCGAGCTCGCGGGCGAGCGAGCGGGCGAAGCCGACCAGACCCGCCTTGGAGGCGGCGTAGTTCGCCTGCCCCGCGCCGCCCAGCAGGCCGACGACGGAGGAGATGAGGACGACGCGGCCCTTCTTGGCGCGCAGCATGCCGCGGTTGGCGCGCTTGACGACGCGGAAGGTGCCGGTGAGGTTGGTGTCGAGGACGGACGTGAAGTCCTCCTCGGACATGCGCATCAGGAGCTGGTCCTTGGTGATGCCGGCGTTGGCGACCAGGACCTCGACGTTCCCGTGCTTCTCCTCGATCTCCTTGTAGGCCTGCTCCACCTGCTCGGCGTCGGTGATGTCGCACTTGACGGCGAGGACACCGGCGTCGGTGAGGACCTTCGGTGGCTCGCCCGAGCGGTAGGTGATCGCGACCTTGTCGCCGGCGTCGGCGAAAGCGCTGGCGATGGCGAGGCCGATGCCCCGGTTTCCTCCGGTGACGAGAACCGAGCGGCTCAACGGATCACCCTTTCGATAGCGGTCTGGTACCTCGAAAACCTATCGGTACCTCCCGCGATACGGAGAATCGACGACCGACAGTGGCTCGGAGGAGTCGCTGTCGGGTCCCTACAGAAAAGCCTGGCCCCCGGGCCGTCCGGCGCGACATGATCGGGGCTGACCGGTGCCGACAGCAGGGAGACATCCGTGCCTCATTCCATCGATGAAGCCTTCACGGCGCTGCCGCTGCGGGCTCTCGCCGACGCCGCGCTGGCCCGCGCGCGGGCGCTCGGCGCCGACCACGCGGACTTCCGCCTGGAGCGGGTGCGCAGCGCGTCCTGGCAGCTGCGCGACGCCCGGCCGTCCGGCAGCTCCGACTCGACGGACCTCGGGTACGCGGTCCGTGTGGTGCACGGCGGCACCTGGGGCTTCGCCTCGGGTGTGGACATGACGATGGACGCGGCGGCGCGGGTCGCGTCGCAGGCCGTGGCGATGGCGAAGCTGTCCGCGCAGGTCATCAAAGCCGCGGGGTCGAAGGAACGGGTGGAGCTGGCGAACGAGCCGGTGCACGCGGACAAGACGTGGGTCTCCTCGTACGAGATCGATCCGTTCTCCGTGCCCGACGAGGAGAAGGCGGGGCTGCTCGCCGACTGGAGCGCGCGGCTGCTCGCCGCCGAGGGGGTCGCGCACGTCGACGCCTCGCTGCTCACCGTGCACGAGAACAAGTTCTACGCGGACACGGCGGGGACGGTGACGACGCAGCAGCGCGTGCGGCTGCACCCGCAGCTGACCGCGGTGGCCGTGGACGCGTCGACCGGTGAGTTCGACTCGATGCGGACGATCGCGCCGCCGGCCGGCCGCGGCTGGGAGTACCTCACGGGGACCGGCTGGGACTGGGAGGGCGAACTCGCGCGGATTCCCGAGCAATTGGCGGAGAAGATGCGGGCGCCGAGCGTTCGGGCGGGTTCGTACGACCTCGTCGTCGATCCGTCCAACCTCTGGCTGACGATCCACGAGTCCATCGGCCACGCCACCGAGCTGGACCGCGCGCTCGGCTACGAGGCGGCGTACGCCGGGACGTCGTTCGCCACCTTCGACCAGCTCGGCAAGCTCGCGTACGGCTCGTCGCTGATGAACGTGACGGGTGACAGGACGGCCGAGCACGGGCTCGCCACCATCGGGTACGACGACGAGGGTGTGGCCGCGCAGTCCTGGGACCTGGTCAAGGACGGCACGCTGGTCGGCTACCAGCTGGACCGGCGCATCGCGAAGCTCACCGGCTTCGAGCGGTCCAACGGCTGCGCGTACGCCGACTCCCCCGGCCACGTGCCGGTGCAGCGCATGGCGAACGTGTCGCTGCAGCCGGACCCGGGCGGGCTCTCCACGGAGGACCTGATCGCGGGCGTCGACCGCGGCATCTACGTGGTCGGTGACCGGTCGTGGTCCATTGACATGCAAAGGTACAACTTTCAATTTACCGGGCAGCGCTTCTACAAGATCGAGAACGGGCGGCTCGCCGGGCAGCTGCGGGACGTCGCCTACCAGGCGACGACCACCGACTTCTGGGGCTCGATGGCCGCGGTCGGCGGCCCGCAGACGTACGTCCTCGGCGGCGCCTTCAACTGCGGCAAGGCCCAGCCGGGCCAGACCGCCGCGGTCTCGCACGGCTGCCCGTCCGCCCTCTTCCGGGGCGTGAACATTCTGAACACCACGCAGGAGGCCGGTCGATGAGCCGCAGCGCCACCAAGCCGCACGAGATCGTCGAGCGCGCCCTCGAACTGTCCACCGCCGACGGCTGCGTCGTGATCGCCGACGAGGAGTCGACGGCGAACCTGCGCTGGGCGGGCAACGCGCTCACCACCAACGGCGTCACCCGCGGCCGCACCCTCACCGTCATCGCGACCGTCGACGGCAAGGAGGGCACCGCCTCCGGCGTCGTGACCCGCTCGGCCGTCACCGCCGACGACCTGGAACCGCTGGTGCGGGCCGCCGAGGAGGCGGCGCGCGGGGCGGCCCCCGCCGAGGACGCGCAGCCGCTGGTGACCGGCACCGCCGCCTCCGCCGATTTCACGGAGGCACCCGTCGAGACCTCGTCCGCGGTCTTCGCGGACTTCGCTCCCGCGCTCGGCGAGGCCTTCGCCAGGGCCCGTGCGGGCGGTCGCGAGCTGTACGGCTTCGCGAACCACGAGCTCGTGTCGAGCTACCTCGGTACGTCGACGGGGCTGCGGCTGCGCCACGACCAGCCCACCGGCACGCTCGAACTCAACGCCAAGTCGCCGGACCGCACCAAGTCGGCGTGGGCGGGGCGGGCCACCCGGGACTTCAAGGACGTCGACCCGGCGGCGCTCGACGAGGAGCTCGCGCAGCGCCTCGGCTGGGCGCGGCGGCGTATCGACCTGCCCGCCGGGCGGTACGAGACGCTGCTGCCGCCGACCGCCGTCGCCGACCTGCTGATCTACCAGTACTGGTCGTCGTCGGCCCGCGACGCCGCCGAGGGCCGCACGGTGTTCGCCAAGCCGGGCGGCGCCACGCGCCTCGGGGAACGCGTCACCGAGCTGCCGCTGACGCTGCGCAGCGACCCGCACGAGCCGGGCCTGGAGTCCGCGCCGTTCGTGCTCGCGCACTCCTCGGGCGGGGACGCCTCCGTCTTCGACAACGGTCTGCCGCTGGCCGCCACCGAGTGGATCCGCGCCGGTGAGCTCGCTCACCTCGCGACCAGCCGGCACAGCGCGGGCCTGACCGGGCTGCCGGTGACGCCGGCCGTCGACAACCTCGTCCTGGACGGGGGCGGCGACCGCTCGCTGGACGAGATGGTCGCGGCCACCGGGCGCGGGCTGCTGCTGACCTGCCTCTGGTACATCCGCGAGGTCGACCCGGCGACGCTGCTGCTCACCGGCCTTACCAGGGACGGCGTCTACCTCGTCGAGAACGGTGAGGTGGTGGGCGAGGTGAACAACTTCCGGTTCAACGAGTCGCCCGTGGACCTCCTGGGCCGGGCGACCGAGGCGGGCCGCACGGAGAAGACGCTGCCGCGCGAGTGGGGCGACTACTTCACCCGGGCCGCGATGCCCGCGCTGCGCGTCCCCGATTTCAATATGAGCTCGGTCAGCCAGGGCGTATAACCTCGGACCCTGCACTCACCTGTGCACCCTTCCGTACATCCAAGGAGACGCGAGACCCGTGACGGACATCGTCGACGAGCTGAAGTGGCGGGGGCTTTTCGCCCTGTCCACCGATGAAGACGCACTGCGCAAGGCGCTCGCGGACGGTCCCGTCACGTTCTATTGCGGCTTCGACCCGACCGCGGCGAGCCTGCACGTGGGCCACCTCGTGCAGGTCCTCACCGTCCGGCGGCTCCAGCAGGCGGGACACCGCCCGCTGGCGCTGGTGGGCGGGGCGACCGGCCAGATCGGCGACCCGCGGCCGACCGCCGAGCGCACCCTGAACGACCCGGAGACGGTCGCGAACTGGGTGGCCCGGCTGCGCTCGCAGATCGAGCCGTTCCTGTCCTTCGAGGGCGAGAACGGCGCGACGATGGTCAACAACCTCGACTGGACCGCGGGCCTGTCCGCGATCGAGTTCCTGCGCGACATCGGCAAGCACTTCCGCGTCAACAAGATGCTGACCAAGGACTCCGTGGCCCGCCGCCTGGAGTCCCAGGAAGGCATCTCGTACACGGAGTTCAGCTACCAGCTCCTCCAGGGCATGGACTTCCTGGAGCTCTACCGGCGGTACGGCTGCACGCTGCAGACCGGCGGCAGCGACCAGTGGGGCAACCTCACGGCGGGCATCGACCTGATCCACCGCCTGGAGCCGGACGCCGCGGTGCACGCCATGGGCACGCCGCTGATGCTCAAGTCGGACGGCACCAAGTTCGGCAAGTCCGAGGGCGGCGCGGTCTGGCTCGACCCGGCGATGACCACGCCGTACGCGTTCTACCAGTTCTGGCTGAACACGGACGACCGGGACATCTCGACGTACATGCGGATCCTGTCCTTCAAGTCCCGCGAGGAGATCGAGGAGATCGAGAAGCAGACCGAGGAGCGTCCGCAGGCGCGCGCCGCGCAGCGTGCGCTCGCCGAGGAGCTGACC
Source organism: Streptomyces sp. NPDC029674 (assembly GCF_044903205.1). Taxonomy (NCBI): domain Bacteria; kingdom Bacillati; phylum Actinomycetota; class Actinomycetes; order Kitasatosporales; family Streptomycetaceae; genus Streptomyces; species Streptomyces sp. NPDC029674. The sequence continues at coordinate 57,332 of NZ_JBJDPY010000026.1, read as the reverse complement.
ACGCTGGTGCACGGCGCGGACCAGTGCGCCGCGGTCATCGCCGCGTCCAAGGCGCTCTTCGGCCAGGGTGAGCTCGCCGATCTCGACGAGGCGACGCTGGCCGCGGCCCTCTCCGAGCTGCCGCGCGTCGAGGTCGCCGAGCTCGGTCCGGTCGTGGACCTGCTCGCCGAGGTCGGCCTGGTGGCGAGCAAGTCCGCCGCCCGGCGCACGGTCAAGGAGGGCGGTGCCTACGTGAACAACGTGAAGGTCGCCGCCGAGGACGCCGTACCGGCCCGCGAGGATCTGCTGCACGGGCGCTGGCTGGTGCTGCGTCGCGGCAAGAAGAACCTGGCCGCGGTCGAGGTCACCTCGGCCTGACGCACCGCGCCGCACCACGCGGACGGAGAGGGGCCGGTCCGAGCGGACCGGCCCCTCTTCGCGCGGTTACGCCGTGCGCTTCTTGCCCCGGACCGCCATGTACGCAGCGTCACCAAGGCCTACGACGACGAGAGCCGCGACCAGCTGGAGCGCGTGCCGGCCCCAGTCGATGCCCTTGGTCTCGTTGATGCCGAACTGAGTCGCGAGCCAGTTGCCCACAACGGCTCCGATGATGCCGAACACCGTGGTCAGCCAGAGAGGACTGTGCTGCTTCCCGGGGAGGATCGCCTTGGCAATCAGCCCCAGTACGAAACCCACGATGATGGCCCACAACCAGCCCATAGCTGCCTCCTAGTCGGCTCAGATGAGCATTACGGCCAGTCTCGACCCGTCCGCCATACGGCGCATGTCGGGCTCGTCCATACGTGGCGGGACGCAGGAGGGGCACCGAGAAGAGGCCTGCCCCGGTCTCGTAGGCTGCGCAGCCGCGGCGTAACGTTGAGGGGCCGGACCGGGGCAGGTACCGCGGAGAGTCCGGCACAGCGGACAGGGCGGTGGAATGTGATGCGGAAGCAGAGCAGCGGCCAGGTCTTCCGGATCACCGGGGCCCGACAGGGTCTGGCGGAGGACGTGCGCGGCAGGCAGCGACGGTATGTGATCTCGATGTCGGTCCGTACCGTGTCGGTGGTGGCCGCCGCGGTGCTGTGGAACGTCGAGCGGCACGTCGCGCTCGTCGCTCTGGTGCTCGGTATTCTCCTGCCGTACATCTCCGTCGTGATCGCCAACGCCGGCCGGGAGTCGCCTCCTTCGCTGCCGTCGACGTTCGTACCCGCCCCTTCTCGGCCAATGCTCGCGCCGCCCGCCGCGGCCGCCGCCGCGGAATCCGTCCCGGAAGATCCCCTGGGCCCCGCACACGACCAGCGGCGCGACGCCGCGCACGAGCCGAACTGACCGTCGACGTTGCGCCAAGCTCAAGAAAACCTCAGATCAATCATGTAGTTCCGGTGCCAGTCGACGGGTCCCCCATGACATACTTCGTACGCGCTCCGCATCCCCCGTCGGAGCGACAGACCGACGCCGGGCAGCTCCCCCCGTGGCTGCTCGGCGTCGCCTTGTTTGCGGCACTTGGATGCGACTGTGAGTGACGAAAACCCGATCTGTTCCGCCAAGGGCTGCCGTGTACCGGCGGTCTGGGTGCTCGCCTGGAACAACCCCAAGATCCATACCCCGGAGCGCCGCAAGACGTGGCTCGCGTGCGGAGATCACCGCGAGCATCTCTCCCAGTTCCTCGGCGTGCGCGGCATGCTGAAGGACGTCGTGCCGCTCGACGAGTGGCAGGCGCGCGAGGCCGCCGACGGCGGCCGGGGTGCTTCCTAGCCGCCGATCGCCGACATCGGGCGGTCCGGCTGCAGGAACGACGACGGGTCGTCCAGGCCGGAGCCCGCCTTCTTGCCCCACATGGCGAGCTTCCATAGGCGGGCGATCGCCTCGTCCGAGCCGTCCGTCGTGTCTTCCGGTGCCGCGCGCAGCGCGCCGCGCAGGTCGGTCTCCTCGGTGGCGAAGAGGCAGGTGCGGACCTGGCCGTCGGCCGTCAGGCGGGTGCGGTCGCAGGCCGAGCAGAACGGGCGGGTGACGGAGGCGATGACGCCGACGCGGTGCGGGCCGCCGTCGACGATCCAGCGCTCGGCGGGCGCGGAGCCGCGCTCGCCGGAGCCCTCTTCGGTGAGCTCGAAGCGGGTGCGCAGGGACTGCAGGATGTCGCCCGCGGTGATCATGCCGTCGCGCTTCCAGCCGTGCTGGGCGTCCAGGGGCATCTGCTCGATGAAGCGGAGCTCGTACTCGTTCTCCACGGCCCAGGCGAGCAGGTCGGGGGCCTCGTCGTCGTTCAGCCCCGGCATCAGGACGGTGTTGACCTTGACCGGGGTGAGGCCGGCGTCGCGGGCCGCTTCGAGGCCTTCGAGGACGTCCTTGTGGCGGTCGCGGCGGGTGAGCGTCTTGAAGACGTCGGGGCGCAGGGTGTCCAGGGAGACGTTGACCCGGTCGAGGCCCGCGGCCTTGAGGGCCTTGGCGGTGCGCCTGAGGCCGATGCCGTTCGTCGTCAGGGACATCTTGGGGCGGGGCTCCAGCTGGGCGCAGCGCTCGACGATGCCGACGAGGCCGGGGCGCAGCAGGGGCTCGCCGCCGGTGAAGCGGATCTCGGTGATGCCGAGCTGTGTGACGGCGATGCGGACCAGGCGGACGATCTCGTCGTCGGTGAGCAGGTCCGGCTTGGCCAGCCACTGCAGGCCTTCCTCCGGCATGCAGTAGGTGCACCGCAGATTGCAGCGGTCTGTCAGTGATACGCGCAGGTCAGTGGCTACGCGGCCAAACGTGTCGATGAGCACTGCGGCCCCCTCCCCGGCGGACGGATGCTGATGGGTCCCACTGCCTTCGACCTTACGCGACACCTCTGACAACGCCATGGGCCATTTGCCACGAGGAACGGTGCGGCCGCGTCGTAGGACTCTACGACGCGGCCGCTACAAACGTGTGAACAGAACCTGGTCAGTGGGCTCCGACGCCGGTGAGGGACTTGACCTCCAGCTCCGCGTACTTGCCCTTGTCCGGTTCCTCCTTGGAGAGGAGCGAGCCGAGCCAGCCGAGCAGGAAGCCCAGCGGGATGGAGATCAGGCCCGGGTTCTCCAGCGGGAAGAAGTCGAAATTCGCGTCGGGGAACATCGAGCTGGGCTTGCCGGAGACGACCGGCGAGAAGAGCACCAGGCCGACGGCAGCGATGAGGCCTCCGTAGATCGACCAGAGTGCGCCCTGCGTCGTGAACCTCTTCCAGAACAGGCTGTAGAGGATCGTCGGCAGGTTGGCGGAGGCGGCGACCGCGAAGGCGAGGGCGACGAGCCCTGCCACGTTCAGATCTCGGGCCAGGGCGCCGAGGGCGATGGAGACGATGCCGATGAAGACGGTCGACCAGCGGGCCGCCTTCATCTCCTCCTTCTCGGTGGCCTTGCCCTTGCGGATGACGTTCGCGTAGATGTCGTGGGCGAACGAGGACGACGAGGCCAGGGTGAGGCCCGCGACGACCGCGAGGATCGTGGCGAAGGCGACCGCGGAGATCACCGCGAGCAGGATCGCGCCGCCGGTCGAGTCGCCACCGCCGCCGATCTCCATGGCGGCGAGCGGGGCGGCCGTGTTGCCCGCCTTGTTGGAGGCGATGATCTCGCCGGGCTTGAGCAGGGCGGCGGCGCCGAAGCCGAGGACGATCGTCATCAGGTAGAAGGCGCCGATGATGCCGATGGCCCAGTTCACGGACTTACGGGCGGCCTTGGACGTCGGGACGGTGTAGAAGCGGATCAGGATGTGCGGCAGGCCGGCGGTGCCGAGGACCAGGGCGATGCCGAGCGAGATGAAGTCCAGCTTCGAGGTGCCGGAGACGCCGTACTTGAGGCCGGGCTCCAGGAAGGCCGAGCCCTTGCCGCTGTTGGAGGCGGCCGTGCCGAGCAGGTCGGAGACGTTGAAGTTGAACTTCAGCAGGATCAGGAAGGTGATGAGGATGGTGCCGGTGATGAGCAGGACGGCCTTGACCATCTGCACCCACGTGGTGCCCTTCATGCCGCCGATGGTGACGTAGACGATCATCAGGACGCCGACGAGGGCGACGATGAGGACCTTGCCCGCGTCGCTGGTGATGCCGAGCAGCAGCGAGACGAGGACGCCCGCGCCCGCCATCTGCGCGAGCAGGTAGAAGATCGAGACGACGATCGTGGAGGTGCCCGCGGCGGTACGGACCGGGCGCTGGCGCATGCGGTACGCGAGGACGTCGCCCATCGTGTAGCGCCCGGAGTTGCGCAGCGGCTCGGCGACCAGGAGGAGCGCCACCAGCCAGGCGACCAGGAAGCCGATGGAGTAGAGGAACCCGTCGTATCCGAAGAGGGCGATGGCGCCCGCGATGCCGAGGAAGGAGGCGGCGGACATGTAGTCGCCGGAGATCGCCAGGCCGTTCTGGAAGCCGGTGAACTGGCGGCCGCCCGCGTAGAAGTCGGCGGCGCTCTTGGTCTGCCGTCCTGCCCACACGGTGATGAAGAGGGTGGCGACGACGAAGGCGGCGAAGAGGCTGATGATCAGCGGCCGGTGCTCGGAGGCGTCGGACGCCGCCGCCAGGTCGATCACGGCGGTGTGCGCGGGGCTCATGCGTCGCCCTCCAGGCGGGTCGGCGGACGGTTCTCCATGCGGGATTTGATGGCCTCGGCCTTGGGGTCGAGCTGCGCCGCCGCGTGGCGCGAGTAGAACCAGGCGATGAGGAAGGTGGTCAGGAACTGCCCGAGGCCGAGGATCAGGGCCACGTTGATGTTGCCGAAGAGCTTGGTGCCCATGAACTCGCCCGCGTAGTTGGAGAGCAGGACGTAGACGAGGTACCAGGCGATGAAGGCGATGGTGAGCGGGAAGGCGAACGAGCGGTGCGAGCGGCGCAGTTCACCGAACTCCGCGCTCTCCTGCACCTCGATGAACTCCTCCGTGGAGGGCGCGTGGGGAGCGGGGTCTTTTCCTGCGCCACCCTTCGAAGGGGGCGGTGCGTCGGTGGCCACGGAGTCTCCTCGTGGTGCGGGTGGGGTGGGGACGGACAGTTGTTCCATGGGCTCTCTGGTCTCACATCCGGCGTGACGCGGATCACGTGAGCCACGGATGGCGATGCTAAGGCCATGGGACGTGATCCGACAGGGGTTGATGTTGCTTCCGTTGTCTGCTCAACGTCCTTGTGACGCGCACGACGCGCCCCGACCAACCGGTTTCTTCCGGAAGGCATTGCTGGCCTGGGAGTTCGGGGGATAGCTTCACCCTGCACAACCCGTCATGTACCTGCCCGAGCACCAGCTGTGTTCGGGCAGTTCCGTATCCGGATGATGTGGAGATCCCATGGCTCATCTGCCTTCCAGACGTCGTACGGCGCTCACCGTGCCGCTCGGCCTCGCGCTCGCCGCCTCGGTCGGCTTCGTGCCCGGTGCCGCGACCGCGGCCCCGAACGAGCCCCCCGCCCCGGTGTCGGCGCAGACCGCGAAGGACGCCCCCGTCTTCGCGTACGTCGTCAACACCCGCACGGACCGCAAGACGCTCGCGTACGTCAAGAAGGCGATAGCCAGGGCCGGCGGCTCCGTCGTCGCCACGCACGAGAAGATAGGCGTCGTCGTCGTCCACTCGACGAACCCGGACTTCGGCAAGCTGATGCGTGACGTGCGCGGCGTCCAGTCCGCTGGCGCGACCCACACCGCACCGCTGAAGCCGGCCGGCACCACGGACGACGGCAAGGCGAAGCTGCTCTCCAAGGCCGAGGCCAAGGCCCTGAAGAAGAGCGCCGCTCCGGGCGCCGAGCCGCTGGAAGCCGACCAGTGGGACCTGCGGGCGATCGACGCCGACAAGGCCGCGAAGATCAACCCGGGCAGCAAGAAGGTCACCGTCGCCGTGATCGACACCGGCGTCGACGACACCCACCCGGACCTCGCCCCCAACTTCTCGGCGTCGCAGTCCGCGAGCTGTGTCGGCGGCAAGCTGGACACCTCGGCGGGGGCCTGGCGTCCGTCGCCGAAGGACAGCTACCACGGCACGCACGTGGCCGGTGAGATCGCCGCCGCGCGCAACGGCGTCGGTGTCGCGGGCGTCGCGCCCGGCGTGAAGATCTCGGCCATCAGGGTGGCCGACCCGGTCGACGAGCTGTTCTACCCGGAGAACGTGGTCTGCGCCTTCGTGTTCGCCGCCGAGCACAGCGTCGAGATCACCAACAACAGCTACTACGTGGATCCGTGGCTGTACAACTGCAAGGACGACCCGGACCAGAAGGCGATCCTCGACGCGGTCAACCGCGCGCAGCTGTACGCGCAGAAGAAGGGCACGCTCAACGTGGCCTCCGCGGGCAACTCCAACCACGACCTGGACTCCGACGCGATCGTCGACGACTCAAGCCCGGACGACTCCACTCCGGTGACCCGCACCATCGACCCGCACGAGTGCCTCGACGTGCCGACCCAGCTGCCGGGCGTCGTCACCACCAGCGCGACGGGCGTGAAGGACCTGAAGTCGATCTACTCCAGCTACGGCAAGGGCGTCGTCGACATCGCCGCGCCGGGCGGCGACAAGTTCCAGATCCCGGCGGACACCCCGTCGAAGAACGGCCGCATCCTCTCCACCATGCCGGGCGGCGAGTACGGCTGGCTGCAGGGCACCTCGATGGCCGCGCCGCACGCCTCGGGCGTCGCCGCGCTGATCAAGTCGACGCACCCCGAGGCGGGCCCGGCCGAGGTGCAGCGGCTCCTCAAGAAGCAGGCCGACCGGCTGGAGTGCCCGTCGGATCCGTACGACCCCGACGGTGACGGTGACGTCGACGCGGTCTGCGAGAGCGGCAAGCGCGACAACAGCTTCTACGGCAGCGGGCTCGTCGACGCGCTCGACGCCGTGAAGAAGAAGTGACGGGGAGAGAGAACGTGCACAAGTCCCACATATCGGCCACTGCTTTCCTGCGCTCCCGCCGTGCGCTGGCCCTGCCGCTCGGCGTCGCGATGGTCTCGGCCGTCGCGTTCCTGCCGGGGACGGCGTCCGCGCGGCCCGCCGCGATGCCGGACGCGCCGGCCTCGGTCTCGGCGTCGGCCTCGGATGCCTCGTCGATGAGTTACGTCGTGAACGTCCGCCCCGGAAAGGGGAGTTCGGAGCGCGCGAAGAAGGCCATCGCCAAGGCCGGCGGCGACGTCGTCATCGCGTACGACAAGATCGGCGTCATCGTCGTCCACTCGGCGAACCCCGACTTCGCGAAGACGATGCGCAAGGTGAAGGGCGTCGACTCGGCGGGCGCGACGCGGACCGCTCCGCTGTCGGCCCAGACGGACAACGCCCTGGAGTCCGAGCGGCCGCTGACCGCCGCGGAGGCGAAGGCGGCGGCGGGCAAGGCCTCGGCGGGCCAGGACGAGCTGGAGCCGCTCCAGTGGGACCTGCCCGCCATGAAGGCGGACAAGGCGCACGAGGTCTCCCTCGGCAGCAGCAAGGTCACGGTCGGCGTGCTCGACTCCGGAGTCGACGACACCCACCCCGACATCGCGCCGAACTTCGACCGCCGGGCGTCCGCGAGCTGCCTGGGCGGCGTGCCCGTGCAGAAGAACGACGCATGGCGCCCGGTGGCCGGCGAGAGCGACCACGGCATGCACGTGGCGGGCACGATCGCCGCCGCGAAGAACGGCACCGGTGTCACCGGTGTCGCGCCGGGCGTGAAGGTCGCGAGCCTGAAGGTGGCGGAGCCCGCGACCGGCATGTACTACACGGAGGCTGTCGTCTGCGGCTTCGTGTGGGCGGCCGACCACGGCGTCGACGTCACCAACAACAGCTATTACACCGACCCGTGGCTGTTCAACTGCAAGACCGACGCCGACCAGAAGGCGCTGGTCGACGCGGTCGGGCGGGCCGCGAAGTACGCGGAGCGCAAGGGCGCGGTGAACGTCGCTGCCGCCGGCAACGCGAAGACGGACCTCGCCCAGGACGAGATCCTCGACGAGTCGAGCCCCGACGACACCACTCCGGTGCCGCGGACCGTCAAGACCGCGGACTGCCTCGACCTCCCGTCGCAGCTGCCGGGGGTCGTGACGGTCTCCGCCACCGGTGCGAAGAACATCAAGGCGTCGTACTCGAACTACGGCGACGGCGTCATCGACATCACGGCGCCGGGCGGCGACTCCACGAAGTACCAGGCGCCGAACCCGCCGGCCGTCGACGGCCGGATCCTGTCGACGCTGCCGGGCGGCAAGTTCGGCTACAAGGGCGGTACGTCGATGGCGTCGCCGCACGCCGCGGGCGTGGCCGCACTGCTGAAGTCGACGCATCCGCACGCCTCGGCGGCGCGCGTCAAGGCGCTGCTCTACCGCCAGGCGGACGCGATGGCCTGCACGAAGCCGTACGACTACGACGGTGACGGCAAGGTCGACGCGGTCTGCGAGGGCGGCCGGAACAAGAACGGCTTCTACGGAGTGGGCATGGCCGACGCGTTGGACGCCGTGCGCAAGTAGCGGGTATGTAGCACCACATCACCGTGGAGCGGTGGGGAGGGCCGGGCGGCTCGGGGGCCGCCCGGCCCTTCGACTTGCCCGTCGGCGGGCCCCCTCGCGAAGATCTGGCGGTGAGTTCCATACGCCCGTCCGTGGGGCGCGCCGCCGCCGTGCTCGTCCTGGTGGCCGTCGCCGCGCTGATCCCCCTGCTCGGCCCGTCGGTGGCGCTGGACGGCACCGGCGAGGCGCGGGCGCCCGGCACGGGCTGGATCACGTTCCTGCGGGGTGTGCTGTTCGCCGCTCTGTGCGTGCAGTCGGGCGAGGTGTTCGCCGCCCGGCTGGCCCGGCGGGTGCCGGGGGCGCCGCTGGACCGGCTGCCGCGCGGCTGGTCGTCGTACGCGGCGTGGGCGGGGTGCGCGGCGGCGCTCGGGCTCGCCGCGATCGTGGCCAACGGCAACCTGGTGCCGCGTGAGTTCGCGGACCTGGACATCGGGCGGCTGTACGACACCAGGGACGGCAGGCTGGCCCTCGTCGAGGTCAACGCGTTCCTCGTGGCCGCGCTGTGCGCACGCTCCCGGCGGCCGGCCGTCGCCGCGCTCCCGCTGGCCGCGGTGATCGTCGCGGAGGCGCTGCGGGCCCACCCTCCGGTGGAGGATGCCCCGCTCGTCGGCAGCGGCCTCACGCTGGTGCACCTGACGTGCGGCGCACTGTGGGCGGGCGGACTCCTGTACGTGCTGCGCGTGCTGCGGCGGTGGCGGAGCGCCTCTCCGGAGGAGGGCGTCGCGGTACTGGGTCTCTACGCGCGCGTGGCCACCGCCCTGTTCGCCGCGATCACGGCGACCGGAGTGTGCAGCACGCTGCGCAGGATGCCGCCGAGCACGGTCGTCGACCAGCTCACGGAGACGGCGTACGGCCGCGTCCTGCTCTCCAAGGTGCTGCTCGTCGCCGTCGTCGGCGTGCTCGCGCTGCTGGCGCGCCGCCGGCTGCGCCGCACGGCGGACCGCGTCTCGGCGTACGTCCCCGCGCGCGGGGAGGTGATCGCGCTGGGCCTCGTCGTGGCGCTCTCGGCGCTGCTCACCGCGGTACCGGTACCGATCCGCTGGTGACCGCGCGCGCCGGGTCCGGCCCGGCTTCGAAGGCGCCAAGCACTCCCCTGGCCAACAGGGCCTGGGCCGCGAGGTAGGTGAGCATGATCGCGAAGTCGGGGCGGGGCAGCTGCGGCCAGTCGGCGACGCCGGTCGCGATGAGGGTGTCCGACAGCAGGAACAGCGCCCCGCCCGCGGCGGCCGTGACGCCGAGCGTGGTCGCGCCGAACGCCATGGCGGTGAGCAGCAGGCTGTAGCCCGCGACGGGACCCCGCATGTCGGCCGGCAGGTCCGGCCAGAGCAGCGCCACGGTGACGGCGAGCGCGAGGGCGTACGCGGCCACGAGCCCGGCCCCGCGCGCGCGGGCCGACCCACCGCCGCGCGCGTACCTCCGGGTGTCGCCGTACCGCTTGAAGAGCACGAGGTAGCAGACGTGTCCGGCGGCGAAGGACCCCATCCCGGCGAGGAACGCGGGCTCGGCGTCGAAGAGCAGGAGGGTGTCGCCGCCCCAGCCGAAGAGGAGGGCGGCGATCAGCAGCCGGGGGCCCCGCTGTGTGGTGACGTACGCCGCGAGGAGGGGCATCAGCAGCGGCTTGAGGACGGCGTGGCCGGGGCCGGAGTCGGCGAGCAGTGCGACGAGGTCGCCGAGCGCGGCCACGCCGAAGGCGCCGAGGAGCAGCCCCGGCGGCGGCCGCCCCGTCACGCCGCCCGCTCCGGGACCGCCGCGTCGGAGGCGGCGGGCAGCGGCGCGGGGGACGCCTCGGGAGCCCCGGAGGCCTCCGGGGCCTTGGGCTGCCAGCCGGGCCCGCGGAAGAGGCGCCCGGCCCGCTCCCGCCAACCGGCGGCCGCCCTGAGGTCCTTGGCGATGGCCGCGTACTCGTGGGTGGCCACGCGCAGCGGGTTGTACGTGTCGATGTTCTTCGTCAGGCCGTACACGGGACGGTCGGTCTCGGCGACCCAGGAGCCGAACATCCGGTCCCAGACGATCAGGATGCCGCCGAAGTTGCGGTCCAGGTAGCCGCCCTGGGACGCGTGGTGCACGCGGTGGTGTGAGGGCGTGTTGAAGACGTACTCGAAGGGGCGGGGCAGCTTTCCGATGCGCTCGGTGTGGATCCAGAACTGGTAGACCAGGTTGGCCGAGGAGCAGAACGCGAGCGCCGCCGGGTGGACGCCGCAGACGATGAGCGGCAGGTAGAACGGCCACACCGTGAGGCTCGTCCAGGGCTGCCGCAGTGCCGTCGTGAGGTTGAACTTGCGGCTGGAGTGGTGCACGACGTGGCAGGCCCACAGGATGCGGATGACGTGGTGGCCCCGGTGCGACCAGTAGTAGAAGAAGTCCTGGGCGAGGAGCATCAGCGGGATCGTCCACCACAGGACGGGCACGCGCAGCGGAGTCAGTTCGTAGACCACCGTGTAGATCGCGACGATCGGGATCTTCCACAGCAGGTCGAAGACGAGGCTGCCGAGCCCCATGCTGATGCTGGTGGCGGCGTCCTTCGTCTCGTACCCCGCGGCGTCCTCGTCGGGATGGATCCGGTGGCTCACGATCTCGACGACGGTCAGCAGCACGAAAGCCGGGATGGACCACAGCACGACATCGGGCAGGTTCGGGGACATGCGTGCACGGTAGAACGGCTATTCGTCCACGACTAGGGGTTGTTACCGACAAGTATTACCGGCGGTACGGGAGCGGTTGTTGGTGATCCTCACCAAAGGTGCGGCCTCAAACCCCTGCCGCCCCGAGAAGCGCCCCCGCCCCATAGGTCACCGCCATCGCGAGCGCCCCTCCCAGCACGTTGCGCAGCACGGCCGGGCGCGAGGCCGCGGCACCCAGGCGGGCGCTGCTCCAGCCCGTGAGGGCGAGCGCCGCGAGGACGGAGCCGACGGTCACGGCGAGCCGCCATCCTGCGGGCGGCAGCACGATCGCGAGGAGCGGCAGCAGCGCGCCCGCGGTGAACGCGACGAAGCTCGCCCAGGCGGCGTGCCACGGATTGGTCAGGTCGTCCGGGTCGATGCCGAGCTCCACGCGCGCGTGGGCGCGCAGCGCGTCCCGCTCGGTGAGCTGCTCGGCGGCCTCGCGGGCCACGTCGTGGCTGAGGCCACGCTCCGCCAAGAGCGCGGTCAGCTCGGCAAGTTCGACCTCGGGCTGCTCGCGCAGCTCCCGCTTCTCCACGGCCAGCGCGGCCTTCTCCGAGTCGCGCTGGGTCGATACGGAGACGTACTCCCCCGCGGCCATGGACATCGACCCGGCGAGCAGCCCGGCGAGCCCCGCCGTCAGCAGCGTGCCGCGGTCGTCCGTGGCACCCGCGACACCGACGACGAGGCCCGCGGTGGAGACGATGCCGTCATTGGCACCGAGGACGGCGGCCCGCAGCCAGTTGAGCCGTGTCCCGAGGGCTCCGCCGTGCGGTTCGTCGTGCGCTGTCCCATCACTCATCGAGGGAGGGTCTCACCGCGGGCGTCCCCGCACGCCGTCGGCACGCCGTCCGGCGGCCGGGCTCAGCAGCGCCGCACGGGGACCACCGACCGGACCTCGTCGGCGGGGACCGTGCGCCGCACCGGCTTCCCTTTCCGGCCTCCGCCGTCAGCCGCGCGCATGGTCACACCCCGGGCGTCGCTCACCACCAGCTCTCCGCAGACGGTGCCCTTCGCCGTCGTGACCAGCACACGGGGCGTCCCGGCCGACCGTCCCTCGCTCTTCTTGCCCTCGTCGGCGTCGACCGGCACCACCCAGCTGACCGCCAGAGCGGCGACGATCGCGCACAGCCCCACGACGGAGCGCCGCCGCGCCGAGGCCAAGGCGTCCTGGGTCTCCTCGACCTCGTCGAGGATGGCCGCGAAGAGCCGGTCACCGCTCAGCCAGGCCTGCTGCCCCAGCTGTCCGTGCGCGGCCCGCACCGCCTTCAGCGCGCCGGAGAGGAGCAGGACGAAGGCGGCGACGAGCAGGCCCGCCGTGGTCCACCGCCAGAGGTCCGGCATGCCCGCGACGCTTTCCCTGCCCTTGAGCACGAAGACGGCGCCGACCAGTCCGGTCAGCCCGGCGAGGCCGTTGCGCCACCCCTCGGCCTGCCGCCGGACGGCGGCGAGCTGGTCGATCTGGAGCTGCTGTCCGAGCTGCGCGAACCGCTTCTTGGCGAGGTCGGTCACGGGGTGGCACCGCCCTGCGCCGGGGGCGGGACCGGCACGTCCCAGAAGGCTCCGCAGCCGGAGTCGGGTGACTCGGGCGGGCGGTCCGGGTGCGGGTAGCCGCACTGGCAGTAGACGGGGATCGAGCCGGTGAGCGGCTCGGGCCGGGAGCGGCGGCGCCCCCGCCCCTTGGCCGGCCCGAGCACCCCGAACGCGACCCGGAACACCGTGCGGCCCCGGCAGGTCGGGCAAGGGCCGGTCACGGTGTACCAGCGGCCGTCGGCGGACCGCTCCACGGTGAAGGTGCCGACGGGCTGGACTTCCGATTCCTGGAACGGGGTCGGGGCGTGAGCGGACATTCGGCGTCGGTCTCCGTCGGTCGGTCAGTCGGTCAGTCGGCTTCGGGACGGTACGGCACGGCCTTCGGGATGGGAGCGGGCTCGGCGGGGCAGTCCTCGGGCAGCGTCAGGGCGAACAGCTCGGCGTACAGGGCGATCCGGTCGCACACCCAGTGCGTGGTCTCCTCGACCTCTCGGGCGGCCACGGCGATGTGGCGGGGCGGGACCTGCCCGGTGAGGGCGGGAGCGCGGCCGGTGTACCGGGAGGTGAGGAGGATCAGGTCCTGCCAGCGGGGGATGACCGTCATCTCCGGGCGTTCCATGGTGAGTTCCAGGCCGAAGGGACGGTAGAGCGCGAGCCTGTCCCAGGCCTGGTTTAGGGGCCAGCCGAAGCGGGCGGCCACGCGGACGAGGGTGAGGGGGGTGACAGGGCCGCCGTCGCCGACCAGGTCGTCCTCGAAGAGGGCGCTGTCGTGCGGGTTCGGCCGGTGGTCGCGCCACGCCTGGTCGTCGCCCTCGACCGCACGCCAGGGGGCACCCAGCGCGGCGTACTGGACGAGCGTGTCCAAGCTGTCCCCCAGCGTGTGGTTCAGCTCGCGCGCATGCTTGATCAGAAGGCGCACGCCCGTTTCCGTACGCCAGACCGCGCCCCGGTCACCGCGCAGGCAGCAGACGAAGGCATCCTCCCTGGAAGGCCGCACTTCGGCGAGTCGCTCCGGGGACGGCAGGCGCAGTGGCGCGGGATGGCCGGTCAGCGGGCCGAGGACGGCCAGCCGGTCGAAGGCCGGTCCGAGTGGCAGCCCGGCCGTGGCCGCTGCCATGAGCCCGTAGGGGTTGTCGAACTCCTCCTGTGCCTCGGTGTAGCCGATGGCGTTCACCCGGTCCAGAAGACCGGACGTACCCCGTTCGTGCGGCAGGAGAGCGAGGTCACTGCGCGACAGTTCCCGCCAGCTGTCGACGAATCCTGGGGCAGACGGCTGTACGATCCCGCCGTCCGCGAGCCGTGTGAGGGCCCGCCTCACCTGCTCGGGGTCCGCCTGCACGCTCTGCACCGCGAGCGCTGTGCCGAGCAGCGGGGCGGGGGTGTTTTCCTCCCCCGTCTCGAACAGTCGGAGGCGGTGCTGAGGCGCCTGCAACAGCTCGCAATCGAGCCTGCTGGGCGTGTATCCGGCGAGGTCCCCGAGGTCTGGCACTCGCATTCCCAGCACCTCGAAGGTAGCGGCGAAGCGCTCGACGACCTCGGCGAACGTGAGTGACAGCGCACCCGCCGCGACAGCCACACTGACGAGCGACACCTCCGCGTCGGACACATACACGTTGAAGTGCTGGGAGTATGCGTACCTCTCCTCGTCGGTGAGCTCCCTGCGCCGGCGTTCCCCGGCCATCCCGGCCGACTCTTCGACGGCGGGCAGTTCGGGCATCCCCAGCCAGGCGTAGCGGCGAAGCACCTCGTCGTAGAACCAGGGGGGCGGGCCACCGCCCCGGACGGCTCCGCCGTCGGGTTTCGCGAACCACGGGTGCCAGGAGAGGGCGTCGAGCTCCTCATGGGTGGCCCGGTGATCGCCGGGCGGCTCCGCCGCGGTGTCCGGGACGTGGAAGGCGAAACCGGCGGCGGCGAAACGTCGTGCGCGCTCCAACGCTTCACGCACGGGGAGCCCCGGATCCGCGGAGAACCACCGCAGAAGCCAGATCACGTCCCCGACACCGCCTTCTTCGGTGTCGGTCAGCCAATAGCTCCGCAACCCGCCACGAGGTCTTCCCCCGAGCAGCAGACGCCGGTCGACGACGTCCAGGGCCATGGAGTGAGCGGCGTCGAGGTCAGGCACGTCGGGCACGTCGATGCCTGTGATGGCGTGCCGCCTGGATCGCATGAGCAACTGGCCGAAGGTGCACGCCTCGGACTCCGGTGGCACGGCGGCACGGAACAGGAAGTCCATTCCATACAGGGCGCGCCCATGGGCACCGGCCTCCCAGGCGCGGGGGCGCGGATAGCCCTCGACCGAGTCCGGAACCGGCAGGTTCAGTGTCCGTTCCTCCCGCCTGATGCCGGCGTCCCGCAGGATGCCGGTCCGCCAGGCCAGATAGCGGTCGTCCGCCGGCGAGTAGATGGATACCGCCGCCTCGCGCTTGGCGGCGATCACCGGATCGCCGGCGAAGAAGCCCACCTGGCGGAAGGGGATGAGGGTCGTCCGGTCCCAGGTGAGCATGGACGTCACGTGGGCGTCCGCGGCCATGAGCCGCTCCGTCAGACGTGCGGCGCCCTCCGGCACCCACCAGGCGAAGTCCCAGAGCCATTCCAGGTAGAACCACTCCGGAGCCTCGAACCGCGCGCAGGCCCGCAGGATCTCGCCGGTCGCCCACGCCTGGTCGTATGAGAAGACGCGGGTTCTGCTGGTACTGAGCTCCGGTGCGTGGGTCTCCCTGAAGTCCATCACACAGCCGAACGGGAAACTGTCGCGGCGGGAATCGTGGGGCTCCCTGTCATCGTCCCTGCCCCACCGAGGCAGATGGAACTCCAACTGCCCCGGTCTCTCGCCCGACTCGCCCACCAGCACGCCGTCCGCCAGCAGTCGGCCCGGCCCCGGCACCCACCACAGGTCCCGTGTCGCCCGCACCGCCCGTGAGGCGTCGCCTCCGTAGTAAAGCGTGTCCGGCTGCCAGCTCCTCACCGTCGTCCCGTGCCGCTCCACCCGCAGGGCGAAATCGGTGCGCCACACCAGCGCGCCGAGTTCCTTCGCCACATCAACGGTGTCGTCCTGGAGGTAGAGGCGCACCGTGGTGCCGCCGCCGGGCTGGGACTCGTCCGCGTCCTTGATGCGGAACAGGCTGCCACTGGAGGCGATGTCCACGCGCAGCCCCCGGCCCGACTCGGGGCGGCCGTAGTCGTCCGTCGCACGTGTGCGGATGCTGATCTCGTCGGCCAGCATGAAGTAGCTGAACACCCCCACGCCGAAACGGCTGTTGGGGTAAATGCGCAACGTCTCGTCGGCGCGACGCCAGCGCGCCTGTTCCCTGCGGTACTCACGGGACTGCTCGAAGCGGCGCCCCGCGCGCGAGAAGGTGCCCCGCAGAGCGTCGCGTCCCATGCCGACGCCGTTGTCCGCGCATTCCACGTAGGGGCGGCCCGCGTCGTCGACGCCCTGCCGGAAGACGATCTCTCCCTCCCAGGAGTACGGGATGCCCTTGAGGGCCTTGCCGTACCGCAGCCGTGCCTGGCGGTAGCGGCAGGCGTCCAGCGCATTCTGGTAGAGCTCCCGCAAGGCGAGATGAGGGTCTCCGTAGAGCTGCGTGCCCATCAGCAGCTCCCGCATCTCGTCCTCGGCGAGGCCGAAGCGCATCAACGGCACGCCATAGACGGTGTTCTTGGTCGCGGTGTCCCACGCGGGTCCGAGCCGACGGCAGGTGACCCGCTCAGGGAGGTACGCCAAGAGGTCGTCCGGCGCCGGTCCCGCATGCTCCCGCACACGCTGCACGGCGTCGTCGGCCCAGCCGGTCAGCGCCTCCAAGGCCGCGTGGACGGCGGGGTGCGGGCACTGAAGGTCGAGGTCGACGGCGCGGGTGTAGCGGTCCCTGACCCACCGCAGCTCCCGCACGCTCGCGACGGCCTGCGCCGGTACGAGCCCGTCGGTGACGCCGATGTTGTCGACGAGCACGCCGGGCAGCTCCCGCAGATCGCCGCCGAAGAGCCCGGCGACGGCGATCAGCCAGGCCAGCTCCCGGGGGCGCCAGCGCTCGGTCACCTCGCTCGTGCCCGGCGGCCCTGCGCAGACCAGCTCGGTGAGGCGGTAGGGCGGTTCCCGGTCGTCGCCGCCGGGCTGGGGAGGCACGATCCCGGTCTGCCGGCAGACGCGCACCAGTTCGTCGGCGAGTTCCTCGGCGCGTCCGGTCGGCGCGCTCTCGCCGAGCAGTGCCCTGGCCAGCGGACGCAGGAGCTGGGTGACGTACTGGTCGTCCCACAGCTCTTCCTTGCCCCGCACGTGCCGGTGCATGAGCCAGGCGGCGACGGCCCGCGCGTCCTCATCGCGCCCTCGGCCCGCAAGCTCGCGACCTTTGCGCCAGATCAACGCATGCGCGGCGAAGGTGTGTTCGAGGTCGACGCGTTCCGTCTCCGTCTCACTGTCGCCGACGGCGGGATCGAGGTGAAAGGCGTCGGCCGCGACGGCCGTCTTGACACCGAGGGCGTACAACGCCTCCCGCACGAAGGGAGCCGCGGCGAGCACGGCGAACTCTCCCGCATCCAGGACCGGCCCCCCTTGAGTTTGTGAGGGCGCGAGGAGCGGCCGCAGGCCCTTGGTGAGGACGCGTACGGGATAGTCCTCGTCCGCCCATGGGTCGTGCACCCCAGCAGTCGCGGCCCTGCACCACCGGGCACACTCACGGGTGAGCTGTACCAGGGCCTGCTGGAGCGTGGCGCGGCGTTCGTCGTCGCAGCGCACGGCCGCCCACAGCTCGGGGTCGCAGACCGCCGTCGACCACGACTCCTGGAGAGTACGTCCGGAGCAGAGCGGGAAGCGGGCGATGGCGTCGGGGCCGCTCGGCGCGTAGTGCGGGGTGGGGGTCTGCTCGTGCCGGGCCGCGCGGGCCAGCTCCGTGGTCCTCGTCGTCGTGTACGCGATGACCTCGGCCACGGTGCGCGGCGAGGTGTCGGCGTCGAGCGCCTCGGCGAGCGCGCGCGTGAAGTGGCTGCCCTGCTCGTCGTCGGCGCCGCAGGTCTGGCCGGGGCCGCAGCCGAAGAGGACGGCGACGCGGTCGCGCCACGAAGGGAAGTTGGTCGCGGGCCCGCCGTGCGAACCGCCGTCCGTGCCCGCGGGGTCGCGGCAGGCGTCGACGGTGAGCAGCACCGTGCCGGCCCGGCAGCCCTGGAGCAGCGAGGTCAGGTCCAGATCGATGAGGCTGTCGAGCGCCACCTCGGGTGGCTCGGCGGCCCAGCTCAACTGGGCGTCGGACGGTACGAGATGGTCGGCGCCGCCGACCGAGAGGCCGTGTCCGGTGAAGTGGACGAGGACGGTGCCGTCCTCCGGCGCGGTGCAGCAGATGCGGCTGATCGCGCTGCGGACGCGGGAGCGCTGGGCGGGCTTGTCGGGTGCGAGCCCGAGGACCTCGACGCTGTATCCGGAGGAGTGCAGCGCTTCGCCGATGAGTTCGGCGTCACGGTGGACGGCCCGGGTCAAGTCGGGGAACTCTTCCTCGAGTTCATAGCGCGGAACGGCGATGATCAGCGCCCGCTTGCTCTCCCCCATGGTTCCGCGCCCCCCGTTGCTCCGAGCTCGACGCGGGCCAGGATCCCACAGGGGGCCCGGTGGCGGTGCCCGGCGCAGGACACCGCCTCCGGCCCGCGCGCTCACCAGACCCGCACCGCCCCTCCCCCCGCGAACACCGGGCTCGTCGCGTCGGCGGGTGGCTCCTTGAGGGGCTCGGCCAGCTCTTCGGCCGTGGGGCCCACGCGTGCCGCGATCTCTGCGAGCCGGTCCAGGTCGAAGCCGTAGACGCGGGCCGCGTTGCCGCCGACCATGGCCGCGATCTCGTCCCTGGGGAGGCCGGCGTAGGCGGTGCGGAGGCCTTCGCGGGAGTAGGGGTAGGTGCCCTCGTCGTGGGGGTAGTCGCTGCCCCACATGATCTTGTCGAGGCCGATCCGGTCGCGCAGGGCCGCCTCGTGCGGACGCATGAAACTGGCTCCTACGAAGCAGTTGTCGCGCCACACTTCGGAGGGACCCTTGCCCATCGCGTCGGCGAGGCCCGCGCCGAACTTGGACTCGGCCGTGTCCGGGCCGCCGGCCTTGCTCGCGGCCGCGACGAGGCGCCCGTGGTAGTAGTCCAGCATGTCGAGCACTCCGGGGACCCACCCCGAGCCCTGCTCGGTGAGGACCAGCCTGAGGTCCGGGTGGCGGCGGAAGGCACCGCCGAAGACGAGGTGCCAGAGCGCGCGGTGCGAGAACCACGTCGTCTCCACCATGAACACCGCGCGCGCGGCCGGTTCGTCGCCGAGCGGCGGCGAGGCCGAGCCCGCGTGGTGGTTGACGGGTACGCCCAGTTCGGCGCAGGCCGCCCAGATCGGGTCGTACGTCGACGAGTAGAGCTCGGGCAGGCCCGAACCGGGCGGTGTGCCGGGCAGCATGAGGCCGCCGGTGAGGCCCGCCGCCGCCGACCGGTGGATCTCCTCGACGGCCTTGTCGACATCGTTCAGGAGGATCTGGAAGACGCCCGCCCTGCGTCCCGGGGCCGCGGTGCAGAAGTCCGCGAGCCAGCGGTTGTGGGCGCGCAGACCCGCCCAGCGCTGCTCGAACTCCTCGCGGGTGGGGGCCGGGGCCATCAGGGACGCGCTCGGGAAGAACGGCGGGATCGTGTTCGGGAAGACCACCTCGGCGACGATGCCGTCCGCTTCGAGCTCGGCGACGCGGCGGTCCGAGTTCCAGTTGCGGTCGGCGGTGTCCGCGAGGAGGTCCTCGTACGGATTCACGTAGGTGGCCGCCCACGCGTCGAACGCGTCGTGGTGGCGCGACTCCAAGTAGGGCCTGTAGTCGAGGAGATCGGCGCCCGCGTGGCAGTCCGCGGAGATGACGGTGTAGCGGTCCTCGGTCGTACGCGGTGAGTTCATGTGTCCGCTCCCAGTACCGGGAAGTCGTGGTCGGTCAGCCAATGGCGGCCCACCTCGCGCGAGCGCGCCCAGGAGGCGGCCACGGCCTCCTGGTCGTCCGCCTGGCCGAGCTGTGCGGGTGTCGGGCCGATGCGGCGCGCCAGCGGCGCGAGCCGGTCCGTGTCGAAGCCGAAGACCTCGGCGGCGGCGAGGCCCAGCATGCGGCGGGTCTCCGCCACCGGGATGTCGTGGAAGGTTTTGCGCAGCCACGCGCGCGTGTCGGGCCAGGTGCCCTCGGGGTGCGGGAAGTCGCTGCCCCAGAGGATGTTGTCGACGCCGATCTCGTACCGCTGGGCGAGTTCGCGGCGCTTGGTGTTGGTGGCGCAGACGAAGAGCTGCCGGTCCAGGTATTCGTGCGGCGGGCGCTTCAGCTCCGCGAACGGGGAGAGTTTCTTGCCGCCGTGCGCGCCCAGGTAGAGGCGGTCCATGAACCACAGGAGGTTCGGCAGCCACCAGCAGCCCGACTCGGCGACCCCGAACCGCAGTCCCGGGTGGCGTTCGAAGACGCCGGACCAGAGCATGAACCACAGCGGCCGCGCGGGCCACCAGGTCACTTCGGAGACGTAGATCCCGAGGTGATCGCCGTACTCGTGGCGGGGCGCCGCTCCGGAGTGGGTGACCACGGGCATCGCGCACTCGGCGGCCGCGGCCCACACGGGGTCGTAACGCCGGTCGTGGTAGGGCGCCTTGTCGACCCACATGGAAGGGATCATCAGCGCGCCGAGCCCCGACTCCTTGGCGCGGTACACCTCGGCGACGACGCGGTCGACCTCTCCGGTGATGGGCAGCAGGGCGACACCGCAGTGCCTTTCGGGGTGCTCGGACACGAAGTCGGCCAGCCAGCGGTTGTGCGCCTGCGCGCCCGCCATGCCGAGCTCCGGGTCCTGGTCTCCGGAGAGGCCGAGGCCCACTCCGAAGGGGGCGGCCGTCCGGCTGTCGACGGCGTCCGCGTCGGGGAAGACGACCTCGGCGGCCACTCCGTCGCCGTCGAGCTCCTTGACGCGCTGCGCGCTGTCCCAGCCGCCGCGCAGGCCCTCTTCGTTGTCCTGGAACCACTTGGCGGCGAACGCGTCGTTGCGGATGCCGAGCCGGGTCGCCTCCTCGCGGCGGGCGCCGCGCTCGCCGAGGAAGGCGTCGAAGTCACGGTGGAAGCGGCTGTCGAGGTAGGGCCGGTACTCCTCGGTGGGGAGCCCGGCGTGGCAGTCGGAGGAGATGATGAGGTACGGGTCCTGAGCGCTCATGGGAGGCGCTCCCTTCAGTCCAGGATGAAGTTCTCCAAGTACGCCGGGTCGGACCGGTCGAGCATCGAGCGCGACCTCGCCCTGATCTGCCGGTCGCTGTGCTCGCTCGCCGGGAGCAGCCAGAAACGGCCGGCCGCGATGCCCTCGGCCACGAA
Source organism: Streptomyces sp. NPDC029674 (assembly GCF_044903205.1). Lineage (NCBI taxonomy): Bacteria > Bacillati > Actinomycetota > Actinomycetes > Kitasatosporales > Streptomycetaceae > Streptomyces > Streptomyces sp. NPDC029674. The sequence goes on along the minus strand of NZ_JBJDPY010000026.1, from coordinate 36,387 downwards.
GTCCGCGACCTGCTCGACGGGCGTGAACTCCACCTCCTGGCCCGCCTCCTTCATCGCGGCCTCCCACTGGTCGAGGCTGCGGTAAGGGGTCCTGCGGGGGCGGGACTTGGCGTACCGGTCGGGCCGGTTGCGGTGCGACTCCCACAGGCCGGTGCGGAGCATGTGGGGTCCTGGGAAGAGCACGGAGGCGCCCACGCGCGCGTGCTCGGCCTTCAGGTGGGCGTACAGCGACTCGGTCATCGTCACCACGGCGGCCTTGGTGACCGCGTACACGGAGGCGGTGGGCAGCGGCGCGATGCCGCCGTCCCCGGAGGAGGTGTTGACGACGTGCCCCGGCTCGCCGCCCGCGATCATGCGGGGCACGAAGGCCTGGATGCCGTGGAAGACACCCCAGACGTTGACTTCGAAGGCCCACTTCCAGTCGTTCGGCTCGTGCTCCCACATGCGGCCCTCGGCGCCCGAGCCGACCCCCGCGTTGTTGCACAGCACATGGACGGCGCCGAACCTGTCGTACGCCTCGTCGGCGAGGGCGAAGACCTGCTCGCGCACCCCGACGTCGACCACGCGCGCGTGCACCGTCGCGCCGTCCTCGCGCAACTCCGCGGCGGCCTTCTCCAGAGCGCCGGCCTCGACGTCCGCGAGGACCACCGTCAGGCCGTCCGCCGCGAACCGCCGCGCCATGGCGAGCCCGATGCCGCTCGCCGCGCCCGTGACGACGGCGACCTGCCCCGCACGCAGCTCCATCTCAGACGCTCCCCTCGGGCGGCCCGTCGAGGATCTGCGCCGGGTCGTCGTAGCGCTGGTGGATGTAGGGCAGCAGGGCCTGCGCGCTGACGCGGTCGACGACGCGGCCCTGCTGGTCGGTGGTCTTCTCGCCGATGGTGATCTCGACGAGCGCGCGCACCGGCAGATCGGCCACCGGGTCGTACATCGACTCGCGCAGCACGACGTCCCCGGTGACGGCCTCCAGCTTGCGGACCTTCTCGTTCCGTACGCAGTGCACGAGTACGGGGTCTGCGTCGAAGCCCGAACCGTCCACGGCGGGCAGGAACTTGAAGTAGAAGTCGGTCTTCCGCGTCGGTTCGGGCAGCGGCAGCGCGCCGCTGACCGCGCCGCGCACCTCCACGAACGCGATGCCGTGCCGGGCGAGCCGGGCCCGCACCACCAGGCCGTCGCGCTCGACCTCCACCTCGCCGAGCTTCTTCGGCTCCCCGAAGACCTCGCGCCCGCCGATCAGGGCCCGCTCGTGGGTCATCGGCATCACCAGCGGATACCAGCCCACCACCCCCGCGTGCTCGGCGGCCACGGCGACCGAGCCCGCGCCCAGCGGGTAGCCGGGCAGGTCCACCTTGCTGATGTTCGCCCGCACCAGGGGACGCCCGGTGGGTTTCAGCGGCGGCGGCAGGACCGCCGCGACCGCGTCCGGATCGCTCTCCCAGACGGCCACCACGCCCGTGGACCAGATGTCGGGGAGCTTGGAGCTCGCGGTGCGCGAGGCGGCGATCTCCGCCTCGTCGCGCGCTCCGTAGCGAATGCGTGCCATGTCGTACCACCCTTCGTCAGCGCGGACTCGGGCCCGCGGCCGGGACTTGCGGCGGTTCTGTAACACAGTTACAACAGGGCTCGTGAAGGGTAAAGAGAAGGGCAGGGAGAAGTCCCGTGCGCATCTGGACCGGGAGCAGGTCCTCGATACGGCCGCGCGCCTCGTCAAGCGGCACGGCCCGCGCGCCCTGACGATGCGCGCGCTCGCCGCGGAGCTCGGCACGGCCGTCACCTCGATCTACTGGCACGTCGGCAACCGCGAGTCGCTCCTGGACGCCCTCGTCGAGCGCACCCTCGCCGACCTCGGCGAGATCCGCGCCACCGGCCGCACCCCCGCGCGGCGCGTCGCCTCCGTGGCCCGCGCCCTGCGCCACCAGCTCCTCGACCACCCGCACCTCGTCGCGATGGTCCACGAACGTGGCCTGACGGAACGGATGTTCCTGCCCGCCCAGCGGGCCCTCGTGCACGAGCTCCACGAGGCCGGCCTGCGCGGTGCCCGCGCCGCCGACGCCGTGCGCGCCGTCCAGGTCCACGTCGTCGGCCACGTCCTGGTCGAGCGCAACCGCGAACGCGCCCCCGAGCAGCGCCCCGGCGAGGACGAGCTGTGGACGGCGCAGGCCGCCGAGCAGGACGGCGCGCTCGCCCGCGCGCTGGCCGGACCCGTCGACGCGGAGGCGCTCTTCACCACCTCCGTCAGGGCTCTGGTGGCCGGGCTTCTCGGACCGGCGCCCTGACTGTCAGTCGCGGCCCGTATCCTCATGGACCATGCTCGAAGACCACACGACCGCAGCGTCCGCAGTGCCCTGGCCGGCCGCGTATCCAACGGGATACGCGGTCGTCGACGTGGAGACCACCGGCCTGGCCCGCGACGACCGCATAGTGTCGGCCGCCGTCTACCGCGTGGACGCGCAGGGCGAGATCGAGGACCACTGGTACACGCTGGTCAACCCGCAGCGCGACCCGGGCCCGGTCTGGATCCACGGGCTCACCAGTTCGATGCTCGCCGACGCGCCGCTCTTCAAGGACATCGCCGAGGAGTTCGCGGGACGCCTGGACGGCCGCGTCCTGGTCGCGCACAACGCGGTCTTCGACTGGTCGATGATCGCCAGGGAGTACGCGCGCGCGGAGCGCCGGGCCCCCGTGCGTCAACGCCTGTGCACCATCGCCCTCTCCAAGGAGCTGGCGCTCCCGCTGCCCAACCACAAGCTGGAGTCCCTGGCCGCGCACTTCGGTGTCGAGCAGCGCCACGCGCACAACGCGCTGGACGACGCCCGCGTGCTCGCCGAGGCGTTCCGCCCGAGCCTGCACGCGGCGGCGGGCGGCAATGTCCGGCTGCCGCTCCTGGAGTGCCGCCCGCTGACCGAGTGGTCCGACGGCGCGCCGCGCATCGTCCGGCAGTCGACGGGACCCGCGCCTTCCTCGTCGTACCGGCCGGGGAGTTGGCGCCCCTCGCGCAAGCGCCAGCCGTGCCCGTATCCGAACCCGGGGCGTTACGAACCGGGCAAACCACTCAAGCAGGGCATGCGGGTGGCGTTCTCCGGAGACACCTCCGTGGAGCGTGAACTCCTGGAGGACCGGGCGGTCGAGGCCGGGCTGCACATCGCGACGAGTGTGTCCCGTCTCACCAGCCTGCTCGTCACGAACGACCCGGACTCCGGCACGTCCAAGACCGTCAAGGCGCGCTCGTTCGGCACACCGGTGATCGACGAGGCGGCCTTCGGGCAGCTCCTCCAGGACGTGGCGCCCGCCACGGAGTCGTAACCGAGCAGGCGTCAGACGGGTGATTGCGGGCGACTCGCCCGCCGACCGCTCGCCCCGCACCGCCGCGGCGTCCCACCCTGTGGCGCATGGCACGTTGCGAGGTCTGCGGAAACGACTACGGCATGTCCTTCGAAGTGCACGCGCAGGGCGCGGTGCACGTCTTCGACTGCTTCTCCTGCGCCATCCACCGCATGGCGCCCATCTGCGAGCACTGCCGGTGCCGCATCATCGGCCAGGGCGTCGAGGTGGAGGGGCACTGGTACTGCGGCGCCCACTGTTCGCGGGCGGAGGGGCGGGTGGGCATCATCGACAAGGTGTGACCGGCTCCGCCGCCGGGCGGGCACCGAACCCACCCCCGGGCAGGCACCCCACGGAGCTAGAGGTACCTTCGTGGGGTGTACCGCTTCCTCCTGACCCGGCAGTGGGTGATCCTCACCCTCATCGCCCTCGTCCTCATCCCCGTGATGGTCGAGCTGGGTTTCTGGCAGCTGCACCGCCACGAGAACCGTGTCGCGCAGAACCAGCGGGTCTCCGACGCGCTGGCCGCCGACCCGGTCCCGGCCGAGAAGCTCACCTCGCCCGGCCACGAGGTGCCCAAGAAGGACCTCTACCGCCGGGTGAGCGCCAAGGGGACATTCGACACGGAGCACGAGGTCGTCGTGCGCCGCCGCACCAACTCCGACGACGAGGTCGGCTTCCACGTCCTCACCCCCTTCGTCCTGGCGGACGGCAAGGTCCTGCTCGTCAACCGCGGCTGGATCCCGGCCGACGGCCCGCAGACCGCCTTCCCGAAGATCCCCGCCCCTCCGAAGGGCGAGATCACCATCACCGGCCGCATGAAGGCCGACGAGACCTCCGCGGCCAGCGGCATCAAGAACGTCCGTGGCCTGCCGGACCGTCAGATCATGCTGATCAGCAGCGGGCAGCAGGCCGACAGCCTCGGCAAGCAGGTCCTCGGCGGTTACGTCGAGCAGACCTCGCCCGAGCCGGGCAACGGCTCACCCGAACTGATCGGCGAGCCCGACCACAGCAGCATCGGCGCGCACATGGCGTACGCGGTCCAGTGGTGGCTCTTCGCCTCGGGCGTGCCCGTCGGCTGGGTGGTGCTGGTCCGCAGGGAGCGGCGCGACCGCGCGGCGGCGGCCGCGGAGGCTCCCGCGCCCGAGGCGGCAGCGGCGAACGTCTGAGCCGGGGTGCCGCGCGTATCCGCGCGGCGGCGGGCCGGATTGACGGGGCCTTATCCCGGGAAGCCGTTCTGCGTGCATCACCCCATCGAGGACTACGCGCTCATCGGCGACCTCCAGACCGCCGCCCTGGTCGGCAGGGACGGCTCCCTGGACTGGCTCTGCCTGCCCCGATTCGACTCGGCCGCCTGCTTCGCCGCGCTGCTCGGCGACGAGGAGAACGGCCACTGGCGCATCGCGCCGAAGGACGCGGGCCCCTGCACCCGGCGCGCGTACCGGCCGGGCACCCTCGTCCTCGACTCGGAGTGGGAGACCCCTGAGGGCACCGTCCGCGTCACCGACTTCATGCCGCAGCGCGACCGCGCCCCCGATGTCGTACGCATCGTCGAAGGGCTGGCGGGCCGGGTGACGGTCAGCAGTACGCTCCGCCTCCGTTTCGACTACGGCTCGGTCGTGCCGTGGATGCGCCGCATCGACGGGCTCCGCGTCGCCGTCGCGGGCCCCGACGCGGTGTGGCTGCGCAGCGAACCCGAGGTGCGCACCTGGGGCGAGGGGTTCAGCACGCACTCCGAGTTCACGGTGGAGGCGGGCGAAAAGGTGGCATTCGTCCTCACCTGGCATCCCTCGCACGAGCCGCGCCCCACCCTCGTCGAGCCCTATGAGGCGCTGCGCGACAGCCTCGCCGACTGGCAGGAGTGGACCGCGCGCTGCCGCTACGACGGGCCCCACCGCGAAGCGGTCGTGCGCTCCCTCATCACCCTCAAGGCGCTCACCTACGCCCCGACCGGCGGCATCGTCGCCGCCCCCACCACCTCCCTGCCCGAGGAGATCGGCGGCGTGCGCAACTGGGACTACCGCTACTCCTGGCTGCGCGACTCCACCCTCACCCTGGGCGCCCTGGTCGCGGCCGGCTATCTGGAGGAGGCCGAGGCGTGGCGCGACTGGCTGCTGCGCGCGGTCGCGGGCAACACCGCCGACCTCCAGATCATGTACGGGATATGCGGTGAGCGGCGGCTTCCGGAGTACGAGGTGCCGTGGCTGCCCGGGTACGAGGACTCGGCCCCGGTGCGCATCGGCAACGACGCCGTGAACCAGCTGCAGCTCGACGTGTACGGCGAGGTCATCGACTCCCTCACGATGGCCCGCGCGAAGGGCCTGGCCCCCCGCCCGCACGCCTGGAACCTCCAGCGGTGCATGCTGGAGTTCCTCGAGGAGAAGTGGCGCGAACCGGACGAGGGCCTGTGGGAGGTCCGCGGTCCGCGCCGGCACTTCGTGCACTCCAAGGTGATGGCCTGGGTGGCCGCCGACCGGACCGTGCACGCGCTTGAGGAGGATCCCGGCCTGGCCGAGAACCTCGGGGACGTCGACCGCTGGCGCAAGATGCGCGACGAGGTGCACCGGGAGGTGTGCGAACGCGGGTACGACGCCGAGCGCAACACGTTCACGCAGTTCTACGGCTCCGCCGAGCTGGACGCCTCACTTCTGCTCATCCCGCGCGTGGGGTTCCTGCCGCCGGACGACCCGCGCGTCATCGGCACGGTCGACGCGATCCACCGGGAGCTGGGCCGCGACGGCTTCGTACGGCGTTACAGCGCGGACGAGCGGCGCATCGACGGACTGCCGGGCGGCGAGGCCACCTTCCTCGCCTGCTCGTTCTGGCTCGCCGACGCGCTGCACATGACGGGCCGCACCAAGGAGGCGTGTGAGCTGTTCGATCAGCTGCTCGCGCTCCGCAACGACGTGGGGCTGCTCGCGGAGGAGTACGACCCGGCGACCGGCCGGCAGCTGGGCAACTTCCCGCAGGCATTCAGCCATATCGGGCTGGTCAATACCGCCCTCGCGCTCTACGGGCCGGACGCGGGAGGATAGGGGCCATGGATCTTGGACTGAAGGACCGTGTCTACGTAGTCACCGGCGCCACCCGTGGCCTCGGCAACGCCACCGCGCGCGAACTGGTCGCGGACGGCGCGAAGGTCGTCATCACCGGCCGCGACGAGAAGACGGCCGTCGAAGCGGCCGCCGAGCTCGGGCCGAACGCGGTGGGCGTGGCGGCCGACAACGCCGACCCCGCCGCCCCGGACGCGCTGATCGCCGCGGCGCGTGAGCACTTCGGCGGCTTCGACGGTGTGCTGATCAGCGTCGGCGGGCCCGCGCCCGGCTTCGTCGCGGACAACACCGACGAACAGTGGCGGGCGGCGTTCGAGTCGGTCTTCCTGGGCGCCGTGCGGCTCGCCCGCGCGGCGGCCGCGCAGCTCGGCGAGGGCGGCGTCATCGGCTTCGTGCTCTCCGGCTCGGTGTACGAGCCGATCCCGGCCCTGACCATCTCGAACGGTCTGCGGCCCGGGCTCGCCGGATTCGCCAAGTCCCTCGCGGACGAGCTCGGCCCGCGCGGCATCCGCGTCGTCGGCGTGCTCCCCGGCCGGATCGGCACCGACCGCATGCGCCAGCTCGACGGCCTCTCCCCCGACCCGGACGCCACCCGCGCCGCGAACGAGTCGACCATCCCGCTGCGCCGCTACGGCACCCCTCAGGAGTTCGGCCGCACCGCGGCCTTCCTGCTCTCCCCCGCGGCGTCCTACCTGACGGGGATCATGGTCCCGGTGGACGGCGGGGCCCGCGCGGGCTTCTGACGGCGGCCGGGGCGCGTGCCCGGCCGGTCAACTCACGCGTTCCGCACGGTGTTTGCGGGCCCGCAGGCGCACCGTCGTCGGCAGGCTCGGCAGGCCCGCCGAGTCGCGGGCGTGGGCGAGGGGCCCGGTGGAGAGCTGGTGCAGGGCGTCGGACGGGGTGGCGTGGGGCGCGAGGGCCAGGTCCACGCGCGCCTGCGGCGTGCTGCGCCGGCCGGTCAGGACGGCCTGGGCGCGGTCGACACCGTCCAGCGTCTCCGCCTCCGCGGCCAGTACGTTCTCCATGGCCCGGCCGCGCAGCAGCGCGCCCTCGCCGTCCCCGGTCTCCACCAGGACCTCAGCGAGGCGGCGCCTGCGCAGCTGCGCGGAGAGCCACCACAGGGAGAGCAGGACCAGCACGGCGAGAACGGCGATGACCACGGGCCAGAACCACCCGTGGTCCCGCCACCGCGCCCGGTCGGCGGCGCTGACCAGCACGTCGTGCCGGCCGTCGTGGATCCACCAGGAAGGCGGCGACGCGCCGAGCCCCACGGCGAGCACCGAGCCGCCGAGGACGAGCAGCACGAGCCCGGCGAGGGCGAGGAGTACGCGGTTGACCGTGCGCAGCATCGGACTCATCCCTTCCGGCCGGGCCGGGCCACATGGACGGAGAGGCCCGGGGTCCGCGCGAGGCCCAGCTCGCGGATGCCGTCGGCCATGGTGGTGTCCAGGTCGCCGCGTACGTCGTCGAGTTCCCGGAAGTGGGAGACCGCGCGCACGGCCACCTTGGAGCGCGTCATGCGGACCCGCGCGGACTGGACGCCGGGCACGTCCATGGCCCGGTCGCGCAGCACCATGGCGGCGGCGCTTCGGTACAGCCCGCCGCGCACGTCCGAGTGGGTGCGCCGCATCGGCAGGAGGCGGCGCTGTCCGGGGGTCGCGGCGAGCACGAGGAGCCAGAGGCCGACGAGGGCGGCCACGGCGGCCCCGGCGAGCACGGCGGTGTCGTCAAGGGGCCGCTCGCCGAGCCGGTGGGCCAGTTCGCGGCGCCAGCGCATCGCGGGGTGGTCGGCCCGGACGGCGACGACGTCGTAGAGGAGCAGCCCGGTGGCGCCGAGGGCCAGCAGGGCGAGGAGGGCCGCGGGCACCCGGCGGCGCGACCAGAACCGGGGAACCTTGTCGTCTTCGGAGAGCGTGGGATGCGGCTGGTAGACGGTGGCGGAGGACGACTGGTCGAGCTCGCTCTCCGACTGTTCGACGACCGGCAGCGGCTGGGTGCCGCCGCCTCGGGGTTCGCTCATCGTGTCCTCCCCTGTGCCGCGGCGCGGACTCGCGCCGAGTGCAGCCGCTCCACCTGGACGGCCACCTCGGGCACGTCCATCCCCGCCAACGCCCTTACCCGCTCGGCGACTTGGCGACGCACGGCGCCGCACTGGCGGCCGATGTCGCAGGGGTAGTCCAGTTCGACACTGACGCGGATGCGGGCGGACTCGTCGCGGACGGAGACCGTGGCGCGGGGCGGCGAGCCGTCGGCCGGAACCGCGTCCACCGCTTCGCGCGCCGCCCTCGCGGCGATCTTCGCGACGACCCGGTCGGCGATCCGGGTCGCGCCGCGCTCTCCGGGTGCGACCTGTGCCGCCACCGCTCACCGCCCCCGGTCGCCGCGGCCGCGGAAGAAGTCGCCGGGCTCCAGGTCCCCCTCGAGGAACCGCCCGGCCACGAAGCCGATGGCGCCCAGGGCGGCCACCAGCAGGAACGCCCCGAATCCGCCGAAGTATCCGGCGAAGCCAAGAGCCATTCCGGCCACCATGCCGATCACGGCCATGCTCATCGTGCGCTCCTTTGGATCGCTCTGGGTCCCTTGGCGGGATGTCCTACTGGAGGCGGCCCTGCGGTTCGTCGTCCTCCTCGTCCGGCAGCTTCACGTCGCTCACCGCGATGTTGACCTCGACGACCTCGAGCCCGGTCATGCGCTCGACGGCCGCGATCACGTTCTCGCGCACGTCCTGTGCGACGTCCGCGATCGATACGCCGTACTCGACGACGATCTCCAGGTCGAGCGCGGTCTGTACCTCGCCGACCTCGGCCTTCACGCCGCGCGCCACGGACTTCGAGCCGCCGGGGACCCGGTCGCGCACGGCGCCGAAGGTCCGCGCGAGGCCGCCGCCCATCGCGTGCACGCCCTCCACGTCACGCGCGGCGAGCCCGGCGATCTTCTCGACGACGCCGTCCGCGATGGTGGTGCGGCCCCGGCCGCCGGGGTCACCGCCGCCCCGGCCGGTCGCGGACTTCGCCGCGCTCTCCTTCGGGGAGTCCTTCTGCAGTGTCTGAGACGCGTTCCGCTGTCCGGTGTCGCTCATCGTCGTCCCGTTCCTTTCGAAAGGGGATCTGCTCCGTGGGGTGCTGCTTCTCCGCTCACATTAAGCGCGGCCCCGCGCCCGCGCGCCCGGGATGCGGCAGGGTGGAGTCATGACGGGTGAGGGCTTGACCCAGGCGGTGCGACGGCAGCTGCGACTCGGCCGCGTGCTGCCGCTGGGCGGTGCGGCGGACGGCGCGTGGATGACGGAATCCGCGGCGGACGGCGCGTTGCGCCAGATGGCTGACGGGATCACCGGCGTGCGGCTCGGCAGGGTCCGCTTCGCTCCGGCCGATCCCGGGACGACGTACGTCGCGGCCGTGCCGGCACCGCCGAGCGCGCTGCCGCCCGGGCCGCTGCGGATCACCGCGGAGTTCGCGGCCGCCGTCGGCGAGCCGCTGCCGGCGGCGGCGGACCGGTTGCGCGCCGCGCTGTCCGGGGCGGCGGCGGACCGGCTCGGTCTGGTGGTGCGGGAGGTGGATCTGAGGGTGACGGCCCTGCTCGACGAGGGCGCGGACCCCGAGGACGTACGTCCCCAAGGGGAACCGTCGGAGCAGTCCGCCGGGGCCGCCGGCAGGGAAGCCGCGAGCGACGGGGACGAGGGGCGCGCCGAGCGGGCCGCTCTGTCGGTGCCCGGGGTGTCCCGGCTGACCGGCGTGCTCGGCCGGGCCGTGCACATCGAGCAGCGCACGGCGACGGACACGCTGCCGCGCCGCCACGCGCGCGTGGAGCTCGCGACGGACCGCGGGCACCGTGCTCTGGACGTGGCGCTCGCGGTCCGCGCGGCGGTCGGTGACGCCCTGCCCGACCACCCTTCGGTGGCCGTGCTCGTCACCGAGGTGGGTTAGGGCGTACGGGTGCGTCAGTCGCCGAGGCCCGCGAGGTCGCGCAGTCGGCGGCCCTGGGCGGCGCGCTCGGCGACGCGCTGCTCTTCGTAGGAGCGGCCCGTCGCGCCCTGCAGCAGCGCCTTGGTCTCGATGACCGCGTCACGCGGCGCGGCGACGAGTGCGGCGGCCAGGTCCTTGGCGGCGGCGTCGAGTTGGTCGGCGGGCACGACGAGGTTGGCGAGGCCGACCCGCTCGGCCTCGTCCGCGTGGACGAAGCGGCCGGTGGCGCAGATCTCCAGCGCGCGGGCATAGCCGACGAGCCCCACCAGCGGATGGGTGCCGGTGAGGTCGGGGACCAGGCCCAGGCTGGTCTCGCGCATGGCGAACTGCACGTCGTCGGCGGCGATCCGCAGGTCGCAGGCGAGCGCGAGCTGGAAGCCGGCGCCGATGGCGTGGCCCTGGACGGCGGCGATGGACACGATGTCGCTCCGCCGCCACCAGGTGAAAGCTTCCTGGTACTCGGTGATCGTGGCGTCGAGGACGCCGTCCTCACCGCGTGCGAGATCGATGAAGGACGGCTCGCCGTCGAAGCCCTCGGGCGTGAACGCCTGCCGGTCGAGGCCCGCGGAGAAGGACTTGCCCTCACCGCGCAGCACCACGACGCGGACACTGCCCGGCAGCAGCTGACCGGCCTCCGTCAACGCCCTCCACAGCGCCGGAGATTGGGCGTTGCGCTTGGCCGGATTGGTCAGCGTCACCGTGGCGACGGCCTCGTCGATGGTGAGGCGTACGCCGTCCTTGTCGAGAACCGGTGCGAGCTCGCTGTCGGACGAAGCCATGGGTGCCTCCGAGTGGGTGCGGTCGGGCCGGACGCACTGGAGCGCCCGTAAGTGACTGCACAGTAACCACCCGGTCGATCAGCTGACCGACCGGGTGGCCACCATCGGACCACCGGTACTGCGGGCCGCCGCCGTCAGCCGGCGGCGGCCTTCTTGCCTCGCGTCGCCCCGCCGCGTCCCCGCAGCGTGACGCCCGATTCGCTGAGCATGCGGTGCACGAACCCGTACGAGCGGCCGGTCTCTTCGGCCAACGCCCGGATGCTCGCACCGCCGTCGTACTTCTTCTTCAGGTCTGCCGCGAGCTTGTCGCGCGCGGCGCCGGTTACCCGGCTGCCCTTCTTCAGAGTCTCGGCCACCCGTGCCTCCTCATGGGAAGTGCGCTCTGGACTTCTCATGATCACCCCTCCTGGGCTTCCTGGCCACCCATTCGACAAGGTCCGTACGGCGAGGTTTGCTGCTCGGGCGGCGTCCATCACGATCGGAATCGAAGATTCCGGACACCGGATTCCGCGCGATCGAACGGCGAACGCGGCGAACCGCCAGGTCAGCGCCGTGCCGGGCGATGAGGCGAGCCTCATCGCAGATCGGCGGCAAAATCCGTGTATGCCACACCTCGGTACGAGGAGAGCTCACACAGATGAGGGATCACGGATCGGCCGAATGATCCATACGCAGTGGATCACCGGTTCGATCAAGCGAGGGCGACGAGGTCCGCGTAGTCCTGGCCCCACAGGTCCTCGACGCCGTCGGGCAGCAGGATGATCCGCTCGGGCTGCAGCGCCTCGACGGCTCCCTCGTCGTGCGTGACGAGGACGACCGCGCCCTTGTAGGTGCGCAGCGCGCCGAGGATCTCCTCGCGGCTCGCCGGGTCGAGGTTGTTGGTGGGCTCGTCGAGGAGCAGGACGTTGGCCGAGGAGACGACCAGGGTCGCGAGGGCGAGCCGGGTCTTCTCACCGCCGGAGAGCACACCGGCGGGCTTGTCGACGTCGTCTCCGGAGAAGAGGAACGAGCCGAGCGTCTTGCGGACCTCGACCAGGTCGAGGTCGGGGGCGGCCGAGCGCATGTTCTCCAGGACCGTGCGGTCCGGGTCGAGCGTCTCGTGCTCCTGCGCGTAGTAGCCGAGCTTGAGGCCGTGGCCCTCGATGACCTGTCCGGTGTCGGGTTTCTCGGCGCCGCCGAGGAGCCGCAGCAGGGTCGTCTTGCCCGCGCCGTTGAGGCCGAGGATGACGACGCGCGAGCCCTTGTCGATGGCCAGGTCGACGTCGGTGAAGATCTCCAGCGAGCCGTACGACTTCGAGAGGCCCTCGGCCATCAGCGGAGTCTTGCCGCACGGCGCGGGCTCGGGGAAGCGCAGCTTGGCGACCTTGTCGCTCTGGCGCACCGCCTCCAGGCCCGCGAGCAGCTTGTCGGCGCGCTTGGCCATGTTCTGCGCGGCGACGGTCTTGGTGGCCTTGGCGCGCATCTTGTCGGCCTGCGAGTGCAGCGTCGCGGCCTTCTTCTCGGCGTTCTGGCGCTCGCGCTTGCGGCGCTTCTCGTCGGACTCGCGCTGCTGCTGGTAGAGCTTCCAGCCCATGTTGTAGACGTCGATCTGGGCGCGGTTGGCGTCCAGGTAGAAGACCTTGTTCACGACCGTCTCGACGAGGTCGACGTCGTGGGAGATCACGATGAAGCCGCCGCGGTACGTCTTCAGGTAGTCCCGCAGCCAGACGATCGAGTCGGCGTCAAGGTGGTTGGTGGGCTCGTCGAGGAGGAGCGTGTCGGCGTCCGAGAAGAGGATGCGGGCCAGCTCGATACGGCGGCGCTGACCACCGGAGAGCGTGTGCAGGGGCTGGCCGAGCACGCGGTCCGGGAGGTTGAGCGCGGCGGCGATGGTGGCGGCCTCGGCCTCGGCGGCGTACCCGCCCTTGGTGAGGAACTCCGTCTCCTGGCGCTCGTACTGCTTGAGGGCCTTCTCGCGGGTGGCGCCCGAGCCGCTGGCGATGCGCTGCTCGTTCTCGCGCATCTTGCGGATCAGTACGTCGAGTCCGCGTGCGGAGAGGATGCGGTTGCGGGCGAGCACGTCGAGGTCGCCGGTGCGGGGGTCCTGCGGGAGGTAGCCGACCTCTCCGGAGCGGGAGATCGTGCCGCCGGCGGGGATGCCCTCACCCGCCAGACACTTGGTGAGGGTGGTCTTGCCCGCGCCGTTGCGGCCGACGAGGCCGATGCGGTCGCCCTTCGCGATACGGAAGGAGGCGTTCTCGATGAGGATGCGGGCGCCGGCGCGCAGCTCGATGCCGGAAGCGGTGATCACGGGGGTACTCCTGAACAGAGTGGACGGCGAGTGGGACGACTGAGGTGCTCGGGACCGGTGTCTATGCCGTCCAACTGAGAAGAGGAGCTGCCATGGCAGCCAGTCTAACGGGCCGTCGCAACTGTTTTTCCGGGCTCCTACCGGCGCTGGGGCCGCTCAAGATCCCCGTTGCCCAGCGGAGTGCGGCCGGGAACGATCCTTCCGTAGTCGTCCACCGCCACGACCTGGGAGGTCCATGAGGCGGCCGGTCCCGTACAGGGCTGCGCGATCAGGAGGGCCGCGCCGCGGCGCACGGACCGTGCGGGTTCGAAGGCGCAGCCGGGGCGGGCCGGCAGCACCCAGCGCAGGTCGCCGTCCGCGGTGCGGTAGGCGGCGATGCGGTGCGGGGTGACGACGGCCAGCATGCGGGCGCCGGGCGTGAGCGGCCGCAGGACGCCTGCGCCGCCGCGGGCGGCCGGGGTGCGCAGCCAGCCCGCGGCGGCGGGGATGGCGCGGTGCCAGCGCACGGAGCCGCCGTCGGCGCGTGCGGTGTCGGTGACCAGACCGTCGTTCCAGAGCGTGAAGGCGTGCCCCGACGCGGGCAGGACGGTGACGGGTCGGCGTCCCGCGCGTGTGTACGTCCAGCGGGGGCTGCCGCTCTTCGTGTCGTACGCCTGGACGGCCGGGCCCTTCGTGCGCAGTGCGGGGTCCGTGGCGGTGGCCTCCACGCGCGCGTGGACGGTGAGGTGGTCTCCGTAGGGGACGGGCCGCGAGTGGTGGGCGGCGGTGATGAGCGGCAGGGCGAGCAGGGCGAGGGCCATGGGCAGGGCGATGCGTGTGCCGCGGCGGTCCGGGGCGGGTCCGGGTGCCTCGTGCGGCAGGCCGGTCGAGTCGAGCGGCAGAGCGGACATGACGCCCCCCTTCGGTACCACTGCCCACGGATCAGGCGCAGAGCGTAGCCGCGGGGTGTCCGGGCGGCCGCCGGGCGGCGGGGCGACACGGCGCGGGTGCGGGTCCCCGTCCCCCGTTCGGACCTCCGTCCGGCGCCCGGCGGGGGCGGGCGTATCAGGATGAAGTGGCCGGTGGTCCGGCGCGGGGCGGCGTATGTCGTTCCGGATGCGCGGCAGAGGGGTGCGCCCATGCAGTTCGACGACGACGCCGGCCTGGACACCTCGGAGGTGCGGGATGTGCGCGGCAGCCGGATCCCCGGCGGCCGGGCGACCGTGGGCGGCGGTGTCGCCGGGCTCATCGCGCTGCTCCTGGGGCTCTTCTTCGGAGTGGGCCCCGACCAGCTCGGGCTCTCCTCGGGCGACGAGGAACCCGAGGCCTCGTCCTCGTCCCTGGCGCAGGTGCAGCAGAGCTGCCGCACGGGGCGGGACGCCAACACCAAGGAGGACTGCCGCATCGTGGCGGTGGTCAACAGCCTCCAGGACTACTGGCGTCCCGAGTTCCAGCGCCGCCGGGCCTCGTACTCCCCCGCCCAGACCGTCCTGTTCACCAGCCGTGTGGGCACCGCCTGCGGCACCGCGTCGTCGGCGGTCGGCCCGTTCTACTGTCCCGGCGACCGGAAGGTCTATCTGGACCTGGGCTTCTTCGACGAGCTGCGGACCAAGTTCGGCTCGACCGGCGGGCCCTTCGCGCAGGCGTACGTCGTGGCCCACGAGTACGGGCACCACGTGCAGAACCTGACGGGGATCCTCCAGCGCTCCCAGGACGGGCGCACGGGCCGCGACAGCAACGCCGTGAAGGTGGAGCTGCAGGCCGACTGCTACGCCGGGGTGTGGGCGCGGCACGCGACCCGCAGCCCCGACGACCGCACGGGCAGACCGCTGATCAGCAGCCTCGACGACAACGACATCCGCGACGGCCTGGACGCGGCGGCCGCGGTGGGCGACGACCGTATCCAGGAGAAATTCCAGGGCCGGGTCACCCCGGAGTCCTGGACGCACGGCTCGGCCGAACAGCGCCAGCGGTGGTTCTACCAGGGCTATCGCACCGGCGACATGGGGCAGTGCGACACCTTCCGCTGACGCGTCCGTCCGGCGGCTACTCCCCGCCCGTGTGCACCTGGAAGGCCGCGCGGCGCACGGCCTTGGCGAGGGCCGGGTCGGGGTGGGCCGCGGCGAGGGCGACCAGGACCTGGACGGTGCGGGGGTGGCCGACGCGGCGCACCTCGTCGAGGAGGGCGGGCACGGTGGGCTGGACCGCCGACTCCAGGTGGCGGACGAGGAGTTCCGCCTCGCCGTGGTCCGCGACGGCCGCCGCGGTGTCGACCCACAGCCAGGTGGTCTCCTCGCGGGTCAGCACGAGGTGGACGTCCTCGGGGTCGGCGCCCTCCTGCTCGGCGAGCCAGAGCAGGGCGTAGGGCCGCAGCGACGGCTCGTCGACGACGGCCCTGACCTCGGCCTCGGCGGCGGCGCCGACCACGCGCAGGGCCTCGAAGGCGAGGCCGCGCAGCAGGGCGTCCTCGCCGCGGGCGGCGGTGAGGAGGTCGGTGACGGCGCTGCCGACGGTGCGGGCGGCCAGCCAGGCGCGGTACTCGGCGCGGGCCGCGTTGGGACGCAGGCGGGCGCAGCCGCGCAGCATGTCCTCGGCGGACTGTTCGATGTGCCCCGCGGGGCTCTGCGCGGCGACGCAGATCTGCTCCAGCTTGACCCAGACCGCCCAGCTGCCGAGCGGGGTGAGCGTGGCCTGTCCGTCGGCGTAGGTGAGCGCGCCGACGGCGGCGAGGCCGTGCAGCGCCCAGTCGAGGAGGGCGGGCAGCGGGGCCTCGTCCCGGGGGCGGTCGGCCGGGGCTGCGGCTTCCGGCTGGGGCCCGTACGGGATCTCGCAGCGTTCGGTGCGCAGTTCCGTGACCCGCTGGTCCAGGAGGTCGAGCAGTTGCGGCACGGGGACGGGACCCGCGGACAGCTGGAGGAAGGACAGGACCTGCGGCATGGCCTCGACGGTCTCGGCGACGGCCGCGGGGGCGAGGGCGTCCGGCGCGGGGTGGGCCAGCGACCAGGCGTCGAAGAGGGCGACCCAGCCGCGCAGGACGGCGGTGTCGTCGCGGTCCCAGGCGCGCAGCCGCCAGCCGGGGCGTGCGCTGTCGCCGTGCACCTCGATGAGGCCCGCGAGGCGGGCGGTGTCCCAGTCGGCGCGGACCTGAGCGGGGGTCAGGCCCAGTTCGTCGGCGGCCCGTTCGGCGGTGGCGTCGGAGAGCGTGCCCTTGCCGTCGGGGGCCGCGCCGGTGCGGCCGGGGCCCGGGCGGAGGGCGGCGTCGGCCCAGCGGGCGACCCGTACGGCGGCGGCGAGGCAGGCGCGCGCGCTGCGGGCCAGCTCGGCGGGGGCGGGCGTGCCCTCGGGGGGCCGGGGCGCGGGACGGCGCGTTCGGCGTTTGCTCATCGCGCCGGGCGCGGCGGAGAGGGGTCGTGTCGCGTCGCGCCGGGTCTCTCCTCGCTCTTCGGCCCTCGGGTGGGGCGCGCGGACAAGTCGGAGCCTGGAGTCGCGCGGGGTACGGGACGTCACGGGGGCAGTCTTCCTGTTGACGGTCCGAAAACCCAAACGGAATGGCGGCGCAGCGTTACGGCAGGCGTTACAGGAGGGGGGTGAGGAAGCGGCGCAGCGCCTCTTCGTAGCCCGCCGGGTCGGCGTTCCACATGGCGCCGTGCGGCGCGTCCTGCACCGTGTGCAACGAGACCAGTTCCGGGCGCTGTTCGGCCAGCCTGCGGGAGAGCGCCCAGGGGGCGACGGCGTCGTCGGGTCCGTGCAGGAGCAGGGTCGGCACCCGCAGCGCCCCGGGGTCCGCGGCGGCCGGCAGCCGGTCGCCGCGCAGCCCGGTGCGTCCTTGGGCCGCGCGGACCGCAAGCGGAAGGAGCGGTCCGGGGGTGCGGCGGGCGCCGGCGAGGGCGCGCAGGGTGGTCTCCCAGTGCAGTACCGGTGAGTCGAGGACGAGGCCGCCGATGCGGTCGCGCAGCGCCGAGTGCGCGGCGGTGTGCAGGCACATGGCGGCGCCGGTGGACCAGCCGTGCAGGACGACGCGCCGTGCGCCGTGGCGCACGGCGTGGCGGAGGGCGGCGTCCAGGTCGCGCCACTCCGTCTCGCCGAGGTGGCCGAGGCCGTCCGGGGAGCGGGGCGCGCCGGGGTCGCCGCGGTAGGCGAGGTCGAGGACCGGGACCCGCAGGCGGTGCAGGAAGTCCATGACGACCATGGGGTGTTCGCGGGTGGTGCCGAGGCCGTGCACGGTGATGACCCAGGTGTCCCGGGCGCCGGGCACGAACCAGGCGGGCAGGGAGCCGAGCTCGCCGGCGATGTCGACGTCCGCGTGGTCGAGGCCGAGCGCGGAGCTCGGGTTCCCGATGTGGACCTGCGGGGTGAGCCAGACGCGGTCGCCGGGTTCCAGGGAGCCGTGGGTGACGGCTTCGAGGCGGCGTACGACCGTGTCGGCCTCGTGCGGGGCTGACTCGAGGACGGGGCCGACGACCGCGTGGGTGCCGGGGGCGCTGAGGCCGTAGGTGCCGGGGCGGCGGCTGGCGAGGGCGCGGGTCAGGCTGACCTGGCCCGCGGCCGTGGCGTGCACGGTGAGGCGTGGCTCGGTCGGCAGGGGGCGGCCTGCGGGTGCCTTGAGGGCGGCGTCGCTGGCGAAGCGGCCCGCCGCGACGGCGGCCGCGGCCGTCCCCAGGGCGGCTGCTACTGCGGTGACGGCCGCTGCCGTCGCTTTGGCTGGGCGCACCGTCCCAGTGTCCGGGGCCGGGGGCTCCGGGGCCAGTGGGCGGTGCCCGCGGGGTGACGCGCCGGGTCAGCCGGGCTGTTGGCCGTAGCCCCGCAGCTTGTCCTCCGCTTCCCGGAGCTGCCCCGGGGAGAGGAGCGTCGGGGCGTGGCCGGGGACCGCGGTGGCCGTGAGCCAGAGGCGGGCCATCCATTCCAGTTGGGCGGTGCGGTCGTATGCCTGGGAGAGGTTGTCTCCGTAGGTGACCGTTCCGTGGTTCTGGAGGAGGCATCCGGTGCGGTCGCGGAGGGCGTGGAGCATGTGCGCGGCCAGCTCCTCGGTGCCGTACAGCGCGTAGGGCGCGACGCGGACGGGGCCGCCGAGGATGCCGGTCATGTAGTGGACCGCCGGAAGCTCGGGGACGAGCATGGAGACGGCTGTGGCGTGCACGGCGTGGGTGTGGACGACGGCGCCGGCGTCCGTGTTCCGGTAGATCGCGAGGTGCATGGGGAGCTCGCTGGTCGGCGCGAGGTCACCGAGGAACTGCTCTCCTTCGAGGTCGACGCCGACCGCGTCCTCGGGCCGCAGCTGGTCGTACGGCACACCGCTCGGGGTGACCAGGACGGTGTCGCCGACGCGTACGGAGACATTGCCGGAGGTGCCGACGACGAGGCCGTCCTTGACCGTCCTGCGGGCCGTCCTGACCAACTCGGCCCAGGCTTTCCGCACGGCGTCGCGCGCCGCTTCCCGCTCCTCGTGGTGCCGCTGCTCAGTCATGCGGCGATCCTGCCAGCCCGGCGATTCCGGTTACCGGGCCGCCGGTCCAGGGCCGGAGGTGACCAGGATCTCTTCGGTGGGTCGCCGGGCCCGCAGGAGCGGTGCGCGCGGGGCGGCCGCCGAATGGCGGAGGCCGACACTCCGCCCAGTTTGCGGGCCTCCCACCACCCCTCCGTACGATCGTGGTCGGACACCTGGTCCATACGGAGGGAGCGCACTCCGCTTCGGGTCACCGCACCGCCCGGCCCAGTTCACTTTCCGTTCACTCAGGTTGCCTACGTTCCACGTGCCACTGACGTCCAACAGAAGCCTGGGTAAATGGAACACATCACGCTTCTCCTCGGGATCGTGATCGTCACCGCTCTCGTGTTCGATTTCACGAACGGTTTCCACGACACTGCCAACGCGATGGCGACGACCATCTCGACCGGCGCTCTCAAGCCCAAGACGGCGGTGGCCATGTCCGCCGTGCTCAACCTCGTCGGAGCCTTCCTCTCCGTCGAAGTCGCCAAGACGATCTCGGGCGGCATCGTCAACGAGGACGGCCTCAAGACAGAGGTCATATTCGCCGCGCTCGTCGGCGCGATTCTCTGGAACCTGCTCACCTGGCTGGTGGGCCTGCCCTCCAGCTCCTCGCACGCCCTCTTCGGCGGCCTCATCGGCGCCGCGGTCATGTCGATGGGCTGGTCGTCGATCAACGGCGGCACCGTCGTCACCAAGATCCTGATCCCTGCCCTCGCCGCGCCGCTCGTGGCGGGTCTCGCCGCGGCGCTGGCCACGCGCCTGACGTACCGGATCGGCCGCAACACCGACACCAAGGCCACCGCCAAGGGCTACCGCGCGGGCCAGATCGCCTCCGCGGGCCTCGTCTCGCTGGCCCACGGCACGAACGACGCACAGAAGACCATGGGCATCATCACGCTCGCCCTGGTCACCGGCGGCGTCCTGAACCCCGGCGCGAACCCCCCGATGTGGGTCATCGTCTCGGCCGGTGTGGCCATCGCCCTCGGCACCTACCTCGGTGGCTGGCGCATCATCCGCACCATGGGCAAGGGCCTCACCGACCTCCAGCCGCAGCAGGGCTTCGCCGCCCAGACCAGCGCCGCGACGGTCATCCTGGCCTCCTCGCACCTGGGCTTCTCGCTCTCCACCACCCAGTCCTGCTCCGGCGCCGTGATGGGCGCGGGCCTCGGCCGCAAGGGCGGCGTGGTCCGCTGGTCGACCGCGACCCGGATGTTCGTCGCCTGGGGTCTGACCCTGCCGGCCGCCGGCCTGGTCGGCGCGGGCGCCGAGTTCCTCACCAAGCAGGGCCCCTGGGGCGTCGCGGTCACCGCCGCGCTCCTGGTCGCGGGCTCGGCCGTCATCTGGGTGCTCTCGCGGCGCAACGCCGTCGACCACACCAACGTCACCGACGACGAGATCCGCTCCGACGACGCCACGGGCGCCGAGCCCGCGGGCGTCGTGACCACCGCGATCGCCGCCGTCACCCCGCCCCCGACGGGCGCGATGGCCGCCTCGACCGGCCCGGACGAGCCCCTCAAGGCCACCGTCGGAGCCCCGACCACCACCACGACCGGCGCCATGGCGGACCCCGCCCGGCCCGCGACGGTATAAGGACAGATCACCATGAGCATCGACTGGGCAGCTCTCGGCTCCGTCTTCGGAGTCAGCCTCGCGGTGACGGTGGCCCTGGTGGGCCTGTTCACCCTCGGCATCGTCGGCCTCTCGAAGCAGGAGACGGCGGCCACCTCGGGCGGCGGCTCCGCGACCGCGGCGCGCACCGGCGCGTACGCCTGCTTCGCGCTGTGCGCGGCGGCCGTGGCGTACGGGATCTATCTGATCGTCGCCTGACGAAGCGTTTTCGGGTGGGGTGCGGGACGCGCTGGCGCGTCCCGCGCCCCACCGTCGTGTGTGGGGCTCCGCACACTCTCCCGCCGCAGGTCAACGGCGAGTTGACGGGCATTCGCGGGGCGTGGTGGACTGCCGGGGCCAACTACGGCGGCAGAAGAGGAAGCCGGTGCGAATCCGGCGCGGTCCCGCCACTGTCACCGGGGAGAGACACTCCCCGCGAGCCAGGAACTCTCGCCACCGATCACGTCGAACCAGGGCGCGGACACCCTGAGTGAGGACATATCGCCATGCGCGGCCGCCCGTTGCCGGTTCCCTCCCTGAGTACGAGCTCCCTCCTCAGTGAAGCGACGGGCTGAGCCCATGAGTGCCGATCGCGACTTCGCGTACGGCGCCGCCGCCGGACTCCTCGGTGACCTGCTGCTCGGCGATCCCCGCCGCGGCCATCCGGTCGCCGCGTTCGGACGTGCCGCGGGCGCCGTCGAGCGGGTGCTGTGGCGCGACCACCGCGGGTGGGGCGCGCTGCACGCCGTGGTGTGCGCCGGGGGCGCGGCGGGCGCCGCCGCCCTCGCCTCCTCCCTCGTACGCCGGTCACGCGCCGGTTCGGTGGCGCTGACCGCCGCCGCGACCTGGGCCGTGGTCGGCGGGACCTCGCTCGGCCGGGAGGCGCGGGCCGTCGGCGGGGCGCTGGAGGCCGGCGACGTCGAGGTCGCGCGGGAGCGGCTGCCGCATCTGTGCGGGCGGGACCCGCAGGCGCTGGACGCCGACGGGATCGCGCGGGCCGTCGTGGAGTCCGTCGCCGAGAACACGTCCGACGCGGTGGTGGGGGCGCTCGTGTGGGGCGCCCTCGGCGGGGTGCCGGGGCTCGTCGCCTTCCGCGCCGTGAACACGCTGGACGCCATGGTCGGGCACAAGTCGTCCCGGTACCGGCGCTACGGGTGGGCCTCCGCCCGGCTCGACGACGTCTTCGGGTGGCCGGGGGCGCGGCTCACCGCCGTGCTCGCGGCGGTCGCCGGGGACTCGGGGCGGGGCGCGCTGAGCGCCTGGCGTACGGACGCGGCGAAGCACCCCAGTCCGAACGCCGGGCCCGTCGAGGCCGCCTTCGCCGGGGCGTTGGGGGTCCGGCTCGGGGGGACGCTCTCGTACGGCGGACGGATCGAGCACCGGCCCGTGCTGAACGGGGGCGGGCGTGACGTGCGCGTAGAAGACATCGAGCGGGCCGTGAAGCTGTCCCGGCGGGTGAGCTGGCTTGCTCTCGGCGTCGCGGTCGCCGCCCGCCGGACACTGCGGTCGGCAAGGTCGCGGTCGGCCAAGTCAGGGAGAGACGTATGAGCGGTGGACTGCTGGTCGCCGGAACCACCTCCGACGCCGGGAAGAGCGTCGTCACCGCCGGCATCTGCCGGTGGCTGACCCGCAAGGGCGTGTCCGTCGCGCCGTTCAAGGCGCAGAACATGTCCCTCAACTCCTTCGTCACCCGCGAGGGCGCCGAGATCGGCCGTGCGCAGGCCATGCAGGCGCAGGCCGCCCGCGTCGAGCCGAGCGCGCTGATGAACCCCGTGCTGCTCAAGCCCGGCGGTGACCGCTCCAGCCAGGTCGTGCTCATGGGCAAGCCGGTGGGCGAGATGAGCGCGCGCGGCTACCACGGGGGGCGCCAGGCCGCACTGCTGGAGACCGTCGTGGGATGCCTGGAGGAGCTCCGGGGCAGCTATGACGCCGTGATCTGTGAGGGCGCGGGGAGTCCCGCCGAGATCAACCTGCGGCGCACCGACATCGTCAACATGGGCATCGCGCGCGCCGCCCGCTTCCCCGTCCTGGTGGTCGGGGACATCGACCGGGGCGGGGTGTTCGCGTCGTTCTTCGGGACGACGGCGCTGCTGAGCGCGGCCGACCAGGAGCTCGTCGCGGGCTACCTGGTGAACAAGTTCCGCGGGGACGTCTCCCTCCTCGAACCCGGGCTCGACATGCTGCTCGGGCTCACCGGGCGGCGCACGTACGGCGTGCTGCCGTTCCAGCACGGGCTGGGCATCGACGAGGAGGACGGCCTGCGGGTCTCCCTGCGGGGCGCGGTCCGGGAGTCCGTGGTGGCGCCGCCGGTCGGTGAGGACGTGCTGCGGGTCGCCGTGTGCGCCGTACCGCTGATGTCGAACTTCACGGACGTGGACGCGCTGGCCGCCGAGCCCGGTGTCGTCGTGCGGTTCGTGGACCGGGCGGAGGAGCTCGTCGACGCGGACCTCGTGGTCGTACCGGGCACGCGCGGGACCGTGAAGGCGTTGCGGTGGCTGCGTGAGCGCGGGCTCGCGGACGCCCTCGCGCGCCGGGCCGCCGAGGGGCGGCCCGTGCTCGGGATCTGCGGCGGCTTCCAGGTCCTCGGCGAGCACATCGAGGACGACGTGGAGTCGAAGGCCGGATCCGTCGACGGGCTGGGGCTGCTGCCGGTGCGGGTGCGGTTCGCCCGGGAGAAGACCCTCGCCCGGCCGGTGGGCGAGGCCCTCGGGGAGCCGGTCGAGGGGTACGAGATCCATCACGGCGTCGCCGAGGTGGCGGGCGGCGAACCCTTCCTGGACGGCTGCCGGGTCGGCGAGGTGTGGGGCACGCACTGGCACGGGTCGCTGGAGAGCGACGCGTTCCGGCGCCGGTTCCTCACCGAGGTCGCCCGCGCGGCGGGCCGCCGCTTCGTGCCCGCCCCCGACACCAGCTTCGGCGCGCTGCGCGAGGAGCAGCTCGACCTGCTCGGCGACCTGATCGAACACCACGCGGACACGGACGCGCTGCTGGGCCTGATCGAGAACGGCGTGCCGGGGGGCCTGCCGTTCATCGCGCCGGGCGCGCCGTCATGAGCGCCCCTGTGAAGGCCCACGTGAGCACCGCCACGCACCACCGCATCAAGGAGGCTCTGTGAGTACCCCGTATCCGTTCACCGCCCTCGTCGGGCAGGACGACCTGCGGCTCGCGCTCTTGCTGAACGCCGTATCGCCCGCCGTCGGCGGCGTGCTCGTGCGGGGAGAGAAGGGCACCGCCAAGTCCACCGCCGTGCGTGCGCTCTCCGCGCTCCTTCCGGAGGTCCCGGTCGTCGCCGGGTGCCGCTTCTCGTGC
Organism: Streptomyces sp. NPDC029674; assembly: GCF_044903205.1. Taxonomy (NCBI): domain Bacteria; kingdom Bacillati; phylum Actinomycetota; class Actinomycetes; order Kitasatosporales; family Streptomycetaceae; genus Streptomyces; species Streptomyces sp. NPDC029674. The sequence goes on along the minus strand of NZ_JBJDPY010000026.1, from coordinate 12,598 downwards.
GACCCGGCCGCGCCCGACCCGAACTGCCCCGACGGCCCGCACGAGGCGGGCGGCGCCACCGCGCGCCCCGCGCGCATGGTCGAGCTGCCCGTCGGCGCGTCCGAGGACCGGCTCGTCGGCGCCCTCGACATCGAGCGGGCGCTCGCGGAGGGCGTGAAGGCCTTCGAGCCCGGACTGCTCGCCGACGCGCACCGCGGCATCCTGTACGTGGACGAGGTCAACCTGCTCCACGACCACCTGGTCGACCTGCTCCTGGACGCCGCCGCGATGGGCGCCTCGTACGTCGAGCGCGAGGGCGTCTCCGTGCGGCACGCCGCGCGGTTCCTGCTCGTCGGCACGATGAACCCCGAAGAGGGCGAGCTGCGGCCGCAGTTGCTCGACCGGTTCGGTCTGACCGTCGAGGTGGCCGCGTCCCGCGAGACCGACCAGCGCGTCGAGGTCGTACGGCGGCGGCTCGCGTACGACGACGACCCCGAGGGTTTCGCCGCCCGCTTCGCCGCGGACGAGGCCGCGCTGCGCGACCGCGTCGTGGCGGCCCGCGCGCTGCTCCCCCAGGTGGTCCTGGGGGACGCGGCGCTGCGGCAGATCGCGGCGACCTGCGCGGCGTTCGAGGTCGACGGGATGCGCGCGGACATCGTGATGGCGCGCACGGCGACGGCGCTGGCCGCCTGGGCGGGCCGCACCGACGTGCAGAGCGAGGACGTGCGGCAGGCCGCGCTGCTCGCGCTGCCGCACCGCAGGCGCCGCAACCCCTTCGACGCGCCGGGACTCGACGAGGACAAGCTCGACGAGACGCTGGAGGAGGCGCGCGACGACGAGGCTTCCGAGGAGCCCGAGCCGCCGGAGGGCGACGACGATCCGGACGGCGGCGGGCCCGACGGGGGCGGCCCCGGCGGCGGTCAGCCTCCCGCGGACGGCCCGGACGGCCCGGACTCCCCCGAGCTGCCGTCCCAGAGCCAGGGCCCGGACACCGAGGAGGCCCCGGCCCCGCAGGAGCCCGCCCCGGCCCCGGGCGGCGCCTCCGCCGAGCAGCAGCCCGTACGCGCCGCCGAGCCGTTCCGCACGAAGATGCTGAGCGTGCCCGGCATCGGCGAGGGCGCGGCGGGCCGGCGCTCGCGGGCCCGCACCGAACACGGCCGCACGACGGGTTCGCGGCGCCCCCAAGGGGCCCTGACCAAGCTGCACTTGGCGGCGACCGTGCAGGCGGCTGCCCCGCACCAGAAGGCGCGCGGACGCTCCGGCACCGGGCTCGTCGTACGCCGTGACGATCTGCGGCAGGCCACCCGCGAGGGCCGCGAGGGCAACCTCGTGCTGTTCGTCGTGGACGCCTCCGGGTCGATGGCGGCGCGGCAGCGGATGAGCGCCGTCAAGGGCGCCGTGCTCTCGCTCCTCCTGGACGCCTACCAGCGGCGCGACAAGGTGGGGCTCGTGACGTTCCGCGGCAAGGACGCCGAGGTGGCGCTGCCGCCGACCTCGTCGGTGGACGCGGCGGCGGCCCGCCTCGAATCGCTGCCGACCGGCGGCCGCACCCCGCTGGCCGCGGGCCTGCTCAAGGCGCACGACGTGCTGCGGATCGAGCGGCTGCGGGACGCCGCGCGGCGGCCGCTGGTGGTCGTGGTGACGGACGGGCGGGCGACGGGCGGTGTGGAGCCGGTGGCCCGTGCGGGCCGCGCGGCCCGGCTGTTCGCGGCGGACGGGGTCGCCTCGGTCGTCGTGGACTGCGAGTCGGGTTACGTACGCCTGGGTCTCGCGGGCCAGTTGGCCGGGGAGCTCGGCGGGACCGCCGTGACCCTCGACGAGCTGCGGGCCGACTCGATCGCCGGCCTCGTCAAGGACGTACAGGGAATGAACTCGCCTTCGAGGAGGGCCGCTTAATGCCGCAGGGACAGCCGAGTGTCGTACCGGACGACGGGCTCACGACGCGCCAGCGCCGCAACCGTCCGCTGGTCTTCGTCCACACGGGCATCGGGAAGGGCAAGTCGACCGCCGGGTTCGGGCTCGCGCTGCGCGCCTGGAATCAGGGGTGGCCGATCGGCGTCTTCCAGTTCGTGAAGTCGGCGAAGTGGAAGGTCGGCGAGGAGAACGCGCTGAAGGTCCTCGGCGCCTCCGGCGAGGGCGGCACGGTCGCCTGGCACAAGATGGGCGAGGGCTGGTCGTGGATCCAGCGCGCCCCCGCCGAGGGCGAGCCGACCAACGAGGACAAGGCCCGTGAGGGCTGGGAGCAGGTCAAGCGGGACCTCGCCGAGGAGACGTACAAGCTGTACGTCCTCGACGAGTTCGCCTACCCGATGCACTGGGGCTGGATCGACACCGACGAGGTCGTGGAGGTGCTGCGGAACCGCCCCGGCACGCAGCACGTGGTCATCACCGGCCGCAACGCCCCGCAGCAGCTGATCGACTTCGCGGACCTCGTCACCGACATGTCAAAGATCAAGCATCCGATGGACGCCGGCCAGAAGGGCCAGAGGGGCATCGAGTGGTAGCTCGTCTCGTCATCGCGGCGCCGTCGTCGGGCAGCGGCAAGACGACCGTCGCGACGGGCCTGATGGCCGCCTTCGCGGCGGCCGGGCTCGCCGTCTCGCCGCACAAGGTCGGGCCCGACTACATCGACCCCGGCTACCACGCGCTCGCGACCGGCCGCCCCGGCCGCAACCTCGACGCGTACCTGTGCGGGCCCGGCCTGATCGCCCCGCTCTTCGCGCACGGGTCGGCGGGCTGCGATCTCGCCGTCGTCGAGGGCGTGATGGGGATGTACGACGGGGCCGCGGGCCAGGGCGAGCTGGCCTCCACGGCCCACGTAGCGAAGCTGCTGCGGGCGCCGGTCGTCCTCGTCGTCGACGCGTCGTCGCAGTCGCGGTCGGTGGCCGCGCTGGTGCACGGCTTCGCGTCCTGGGACCCCGAGGTGCGGGTCGCGGGCGTGATCCTCAACAAGGTCGGCTCGGACCGGCACGAGGTGCTGCTGCGGGAGGCGCTGGACGAGTCCGGGGTGCCGGTGCTCGGCGCTCTGCGCCGCGCTTCCCAAGTCCGGGCGCCTTCCCGGCACTTGGGGCTCGTGCCGGTGGCGGAGCGGCAGGCCGATGCGGTCGAGTCCGTCGCCGCGCTCGCCGCCCAGGTGCGGGAGGGGTGCGACCTGGATGCCCTGCTCGCGCTGGCGCGCAGTGCGCCGTCCCTGCGGGGTGAGGCGTGGGACCCCCACACGGGGCTCGGTGCATCACCGGCTTCGCCGAGTTCATCCTCAAACGCCGGACGGGCTGAATATCACCCCCGCATCGCCGTCGCCGGTGGGGCCGCCTTCACCTTCTCCTACGCCGAGCACGCGGAGCTGCTCACCGCCGCCGGCGCGGAGGTCGTACCGTTCGACCCCCTCCATGACGAGCGACTGCCCGACGGGACGGCCGGGTTGGTCATCGGGGGCGGTTTCCCCGAGGTGTACGCGCCCGAGCTGTCCGCCAACGAACCGCTCAGGAAGGCCGTGGCCGAGCTCGCGCTCTCCGGGGCGCCCGTGGCCGCCGAGTGCGCGGGCCTGCTCTACCTCTCCCGCGAGCTGGACGGGAAGCCGATGTGCGGGGTCCTCGACGCCGCGGCGCGGATGTCGGAGCGGCTGACGCTCGGCTACCGGGACGCGGTGGCCGTGTCGGACAGCGTGCTCGCGCCGGCGGGGACGCGGATGCGGGGCCACGAGTTCCACCGCACGGTGGTCGAGCCGGGTGCGGGGGCGGCCCCCGCGTGGGGCCTGCACCGGCCCGAGCGGCGCGTCGAGGGCTTCGTACAGGGGAACGTGCACGCCAGCTATCTGCACACGCACTGGGCGGCGGAGCCGGGGGTCGCGCGGCGCTTCGTGGAGAGCTGCGCGCCGTGACCGTACGCGGCGGCTCAGTCCGCGATGCCCACCACGAGCCAGATGAACGCCGCGCCCGCCACCGTGCACAGCAGCGTCGAGCGTGCCGGGTGGTCGTGGTGCGCCTCGGGCAGGATCTCGGCCGCCGCGAGGTACAGCAGCGCGCCGCCGAAGAAGCCCAGATAGCCGCCGAGCAGCGGCTCCGGAATGGTGAGGAGCAGCGTCGACGCGGCGCCCACCACCGGGGCCGCCGCGTCCGCGAAGAGCATGGCGACGGCCTTGCGGCGGGCGTTCCCGTACAGGCTGGTGATCGTGTACGTGTTGAAGCCGTCCGCGAAGTCGTGGGCGACGACGGCCAGCGCCACCGCCGCGCCCATGCCGCCGCCCACCTGGAAGGCGGCGCCGATCGCGACGCCGTCCATCACGCTGTGCCCGACCATCGCGGCGGCGGCCGTGAGGCCCACCTGGGGGACCCTCGCGCTCTCCCGGTCGCCGGCGCCGTGCGCGGCCTGACGGCCCGCGAGGAGACGTTCCACCAGATGGGCGACGAGGAATCCTGCTACGAACAGGAGCAGGGCCGCCGGTACGCCGAAGACGGGCCCGCCCGCGGCCTCCAGCGCCTCCGGCAGCAGGTCGAGGCCGACGACGCCGAGCATCAGCCCGCCCGCGAGGCCCAGCACGAGATGGCGCCGGTCGGTGACCCGCTGGGCCGTCCAGCCGCCCACCAGGGTCATGAGGAAGGCGCCGAGCGCCACGAACACCGCCATGGCCCCTTGCTAGCCGATTGATCCCCCGTCCCGCACATCCACCACCCCCTCCCCACCCGAAAGGACCTACTCGCCATGGCCGGTGCCGGAAAGGTGACGCCCCCCTCCTCCGCCGGGGACGTCGTGCTCGTCGTCGGCGTCGGCGCCTGTGAGGACGCCCCGGTGGAGGAGGTGCTCGGTCTCGTCCGGGACGCGGTCCGCGAGGCGGGCTTCCCCGAGACGGCGGTCGCCGAGCTGGCGACGGTGGACGTGAAGGGCGAGGAGCCGGGGATCACCGGGGCGGCCGCCCGGCTCGGCGTGCCGCTCGTGACGTACGCGGCGCGGGACCTGGCGGACGTCACCGTGCCGAACCCGACCGCGAGGTCCCGGGCCGCGGTGGGCACGCCGTCCGTGGCGGAGGCGGCGGCGCTGCGGGGCGGCGGCGAACTCCTCGTACCCAAGCGGAAGTCGGCGCCCGTGGGGCGGCCGCCGATGGCGACGTGCGCGGTCGCGGCCCGGCCGCGCACCCCCGCCGCCCCGGTCGACCTGCGCCACCACGGGGACGCGGAGGTGCGGGACGACGGCGCGGACCTCACCGACCTCGCCGTGAACGTACGCTCCGACACTCCCCCGGCCTGGCTCAAGGAGGTCATCGCCGCGTCCCTCGACGGCCTGGCGGCCTATCCGGACGGCCGGGCGGCGCGGGATGCGGTGGCGGCGCGGCACGGTCTGACATCCGACCGCGTGCTGCTCACCTCCGGCGCGGCGGAGGCCTTCGTCCTCCTCGCCCGCTCCCTGAAGGTCCGTCACCCCTACGTGGTGCACCCGCAGTTCACCGAACCCGAGGCTGCGCTGCGGGACGCGGGGCACGAGGTGGGGCGGGTGCTGCTGCGGGAGGAGGACGGCTTCCGGCTCGACGTCTCGGCGGTACCGGAGGAGGCCGACCTGGTGGTCGTCGGCAACCCCACCAATCCGACGTCCGTCCTCCACCCGGCGGCGGCCATCGCCGCACTGGCGCGCCCCGGGCGGATCCTGGTGGTCGACGAGGCGTTCATGGACGCGGTGCCGGGTGAGCGGGAGGCGCTGGCGGGCCGTACGGACGTACCCGGCCTGGTCGTCCTGCGCAGCCTCACCAAGACGTGGGGCCTCGCGGGTCTGCGGATCGGTTACGTCCTCTCCTCACCGGAGGTGATATCCGCCCTCGCACAGGCGCAGCCGCTGTGGCCGGTGTCCTCGCCCGCGCTGGAGGCGGCGCGGGCGTGTGTGGCCCCACGGGCGCTGGCGGAGGCGGGCCACGCGGCGCACCGCGTCGCCGCGGACCGGGCCCATCTCCTCGCCGGCCTCGCGTCGCTCGCGCCCCACGGGGTCCGCGCGGTGGGGCCCGCGGAGGGGCCCTTCCTCCTGGTGCGGGTGCCCGGGGCGGGCGGGGTGCGGGAGCGGCTTCGGGGGCGGGGGTTCGCTGTGCGGCGCGGCGATACGTTTCCCGGCCTGGGGCCCGACTGGATCCGGCTGGCCGTCAGGGACCGAGCGACCTCGGACCGTTTCGTGGCGGTGCTCTCCGCGGTGCTGCGGCACGAGTCGTGTTGACTCACGACACCGACGCCTGTCGCCGCAGCGCGTCGGTGTCGGGCTTGCCCACGGCGGTGCGGGGGATGGTGGGGACGAGGTGCACGCGGGCGGGTACGTACATGGCGCCGTAGGTGTCGCGGACGAGGGTGCGCAGTTCTGCCTCACTGACACCACCGGGTGCGGGGACCACGAAGGCATGAACGTGTTCGGTCCGGTCGGTGCCGGGCACGCCGACCACAGTGCTGTGCAGGACCCGCGGGTGCGAGTCGAGCAGATGCTCCAGTTCGGCGGGGTACACGTGACCGCCGACGACCACGATCATGTCCTTGAGCCGTCCGGTGATCGTCAGGTAGCCGCTGTCGTCGACGAAGCCGAGGTCGCCGGTGTGCAGCCAACCGTCGCGCAGTACCTGGGCGGTCAGCTCGGGCCGCTTCCAGTAGCCCTCCATGAGGCTGGGGGTGCGCACGCACACTTCACCGCGCCGGCCGGTGGGAACCTCGCGGTCGTCGCCGTCGCGGATCGACAGCTGGACGCCGGGCAGCGGCGTGCCCACCGTGCCCAGCCGTTCGGGCCGGGCCGGGTCGTGGTCGGCGGAGGTGAGCACGGTGAGAGCGCCCGCTTCGTTCTGCCCGTAGTTCTGGACGAGAACCGGTCCGAAGCGGCGGACGGCGTCGGCGATGCGGGTGGGTGCGGCCGTGCAGCCGCTGTACATCAGGACGCGCAGGCTGGAGGTGTCGGTCCGGGCCGCGTCGGGGTGGTCGGTCAGCTGATGGAGCTGAGGAGGCAGCAGGAAGAGCAGAGTGATGCGGTGGTCGGCGACGGCCCGCAGAACGGCGGCCGGGTCGAAGCCGTCGTGGAGGACGACCTGGCCCCCGTGGGCGAGCACGGTGTTGGCCGCCATTCCGGCCAGGTGCGCCAGGGGGGTGCTCACCAGCAGGCGGTGGGGCTCGACGGGCCGGGGCAGCGGGAACGAACGTGGGCGCCCGAAGGACAGGCACACGCCTTTGGGGTGCCCGGTGGTGCCGCCGGTGTGCTGGATGGCGCGGATGTCCTCCGGCCGGGCCCGTCCGGGCAGCGGGGCGGCGCTGTGGTCGGCGGCCAGTGCCAGCAGGTCCTTCTCCGCCCGGTCCGGTCCGAGAACGTACACCTCCTCCGCGTGCGGCAGGACGTGCCGCCGGACGGCCGGGGCGATCAGGTGGGGCGCCACGACCAGAGCGCGGGTCTCGACGTCGCGCACCACCGTTCCCTGGGCCCGGGCGGCCATGTCCTCGTAGAGGGCGGCGACCCGGCAACCCAGGAGGTCCGCCGCGTATGTCACCGCCAAGCCCTCCGGTGCGTTGCCGGTCAGGAGGGTGACCGTGTCGCCCCGGTGAACACCTCGGGACGCGAGGACCCGTGCGGCACGAAACGTCAGCCCGCGAAGTTCCCGGGCCGTCACGCGCCGCTCCCCGTACACCAGCACCACGCGATCCGGGTGACGGCCCAGAGCGTCGAGGAGCGTCTCGGCGGGCGACCGGAACCCGTCCTCCGGGGACGGCTGAACCACTGGTGTTCCGGGCGGCATCAGAGGAAGTTGTTCGGCCAGATCATGGTGCGCCACATGTGTGCCGCGGGCGAACCGTCGAAACCGAGTCCTTGGACGGGCTGGCGGAAGTGGCGGCCGATGACGTCCTCGAACTCACCGATGTCCACCTCCTCCTCCTGATCGAAGGTGTAGAGGTCATTGAGAGTGACCAACCGCGCGGTCATGTACCACCGGTGCGAGCGGATGCTCCGCCAGGCGTCCTGGACATGTGCGGGCGGGGTGTAGTCGGGGCCGAACATCTGCCGGTAGCTCTCCGGGTAGTCGTAACCGACGGAGGCATCGGGGAAGAACCGCAGGATTTCATGCTGGCGGATGGCCCAGGCGACCTCCTCGCTGACATAGGGAGCCACCATTTGTGCACCCCAGTGGCCGTGGTGACTGCGCAGGAGGCCGGCCACGCTGATGTCGTGCAGCAGGCAGGCCAGTACGACCGGCTCGGCCAGGCCGAGCTCGCGGGCCCTGCGGGCGCTGTGGAGCATGTGGCGGGCGGTGAAGGGCTCCAGCCGCAGGCGGAAGAAGTCCGCGAGAGCCGGCCGCGGCGGCATCGTCGGCAGGGCGGGGTTGTCCCCCATCATGAACACCCTGCGGGGCCCGAGCTCGGCCAGCAGCTGATCGCCGGTACGTGCGTGCGCGGTGCCCATCGTCGCCGCTTCCGGCAGCACGCAGAGCCTGTCCAGCCCCTCCTGGCCGTGGCTCCCGGCGCCCCGGGCGGTCAAGGCGCGGGCAGGCTCCTCGTGCATCCCGAATTCCTCCGCTCGGCAGCGCGACCGCCCCGACGTCCCGGTCGCAGCCTCATCATGCCGCCGCCACACCTGCGGGCCCCGCGCCTCGCCGGGCACGGCCCCCCGTTCGGGCCCACACCGGTACACCCCCCACTGACCCGCGGGCGCAAGCGCGCCCGCGGGGCGTGGGGGATGTGCGACCGGTGCCCCGACGACCGCGGGAGAGCTCGGGTGCCGGACCCGCGTCTCCCGGCATGACCGCCGGGCAGGTCCTAGGGCGTGTCTTTCGGATCAGCCCGGGCCCGACCGATCCAAAAGACACGCCCTAGCCCCGACGGCGGCGGCCGAGTGCCACCGCTCCTCCGCCCGCCGCCAGCAGCGCCACGGCGCCGCCCGCGATGTACGGCGTCATGGAGTTGCCGCCGGTCTCGGCGAGGTTGGCCTCCGTTTCCGGCTTCGGCTTCGTCGGTTCCACCCGCTCCCCCGGCTCGCCCTGCGGCTTCTCCCCGGAGTCCTTCGGCGGCACGGACGACGGCGCCTCGCACCCGGCCCCGGCCAGCCGCACCGTGCCCGTCACCTCCGCCACGTTCAGCTTCAGCGGGTTCACGGACACCGTGAGTTCCAGCGCGGAAGCCGCGGCGGTCCGTGACGTCGTGCGGGTCTTGGACAGGTCGAGCCGTACCTCACCGACCCCCGGTACCTTCACCTCGGTCGTCCCCCGCGCCGTCAGCGTGACCTTCTTGCCGAGCACGGTCACGCCGCCCAGCAGATTCGATTCGGCAACCGGCCGCTTCCCCGCCGTGCAGACCGCCTTCGACGTGACCTTCTCGACCTCGACGAGGGAGAGCAACGGCAGCCCGGGGACGTGCATCTTGGCCCGCGCGATGTTGCTGTACCCCTCCGCCGTGCCGCCCCGCACGGTCGCCTTCGCCGTGGCGACGTCGGCGCGCAGCACGCTGAACGGGCGTCCGCCGTCGACGCCGTCCAACTGGGCGGTGAGCGTGGTCTTCTCGGCGCTGGCGGGTGCCCGCACCTCGTTCAGGGCGACCTTGAGCGGGACGTTCAGGGTCTTGTTGAGCAGGGAGACGTTCAGGCCGGTGCGGAGCACGACGGCGTCGGCGTGCCCGCCCCGGTGGCTGTCGCCGCCCGTGGCCTGTGCGGGGCCCGCGCCGGCGAGCGCCGCGGGGCCGGCGGCGAGCGCGGTGGTGACGGCGACGACGGAGAGGCGGCGGGCAGGCGTGCGGAAGGTGTTGCTGTTCAAGGTGGTGGAACCCCCACGAGAGAATCCGGGCCACCGGCGGCGCACGCCACATGGGGACATCACGTGCGCGCCGATGGCGTCGTCCCGCTGGGACGGGGGACGACGCGGGAATCTTTACGCACTTAGAGTGAATGAACAGCAACCCGACGTGAGTTCACTCCAAAGGGCGCAATCCGCCCCTGCTTTCGAATCTCCCGGCACGTGCGTTCCCCCGAACCACCCGAGCATCACCCGCCCACTACGCCCCCCGCGCACGGGAGTTGACGCGACCGCCCCGCCGAGGCAACTCCAACGAGCCACCCGAGCACGCGTAACGCCCAGGTCAACCCACCACCCTCCCGTTCAGCACCACCCTCCGCGGCGCCCCCAGCACCCGTACGTCCGCCCGGGGATCCGCCTCGTACACGACGAGGTCCGCCGGCGCGCCCTCCGCGAGACCGGGGCGCCCCAGCCACTCCCGCGCACCCCACGTCGTCGCGGAGAGCGCGTCGACCGCCGGGATGCCCGCGCGGGTCAGCTCGACGACCTCCGCGGCCACCAGACCGTGGGCGAGGGAGCCCCCCGCGTCCGTGCCCGCGTAGACCGGGACGCCCGCGTCGTACGCCGCGCGCACCGTGTCGTAACGGCGCTCGTACAGCCGCCGCATGTGCCGCGACCAGTTCGGGAACTTCGCCTCGCCGCCCGCGGCCAGGTCCGGGAACGTGGCGATGTTGACCAGCGTCGGCACGATCGCGACGCCGCGTTCCGCGAAGAGCGGGATGGTGTCCTCGGTCAGGCCCGTGGCGTGCTCGATGCAGTCGATGCCCGCCTCGACCAGGTCGCGCAGCGAGTCCTCGGCGAAGCAGTGGGCCGTGACGCGGGCGCCCAGCCGGTGCGCCTCGGCGATCGCCGCCTCCACCGCCTCGCGGGGCCAGCACGCGGTCAGGTCGCCGGCCCCGCGGTCGATCCAGTCGCCGACGAGCTTGACCCAGCCGTCGCCGCGCCGGGCCTCCCGGGCGACGTACTCGACGAGGTCCTCGGGCTCGATCTCGTGGGCGTAGTTGCGGATGTAGCGGCGGGTGCGGGCGATGTGGCGGCCCGCGCGGATGATCTTGGGGAGGTCCTCGCGGTCGTCGATCCAGCGGGTGTCGGAGGGCGAGCCCGCGTCGCGGAGGAGGAGGGCGCCGATCTCGCGGTCGGTGAGCGCCTGCTTCTCCGCGGTGTCCGCGTCGACGGGCCCGTGCGCGTCCAGGCCGACGTGGCAGTGCGCGTCGACCAGGCCGGGCAGCGCCCAGCCCTCGACCGTACGGACGTCGTCCGCGGCCGTCCCGGCCGGCCGGTCGTACGTCACCCTCCCCCCGACCACCCACAGCTCGTCGCGTACGTCATCGGGTCCGACGAGCACCCGCCCCTTCACGTGCAGCACCGCGTGATCGCTCATGGGCAGCAGCTTAGGAGGCACTGGAAAGGCCCGGTACGGGGCCGGTCGGTACGCTCGGTACCGCAGCCCGAACGAACTCGTGAGCGAAGTGAGCAGTGACGTGAGCAGTACTGTGACGCACCCCTTTCTGGACCTGGCGCCGCTGAGCGCCCAGCACTTCGCCGCCATCGAGGCGCGGGTGGCCCGGCTGCTCGACACCGAGCAGGACGTCGTGATCATGCAGGGCGAGGCGCTGCTGCCCCTGGAGGGGTGCATCCGGGGCGCCGCGCGGCCCGGCACGACCGCGCTGAACGTCATCACGGGGCCGTACGGGCAGACCTTCGGGAACTGGCTGCGGGACTGCGGCGCGACCGTCGTCGATCTCGCCGTGCCGTTCCACACCGCCGTCACCGCCGACCAGGTGCGCCGCGCCTTCGCCGAGCACCCGGAGATCGACTTCGTCTCGCTGGTGCACGCGGAGGCCGCGACCGGCAACACCAACCCGGTCGCGGAGATCGGCGAGGTCGTGCGGGAGCACGGTGCGCTGTTCATGCTGGACGCGGTCGCCTCGGTGGCCGCGGAGCCGCTCCTTCCGGACGCGTGGGGCGTGGACCTGTGCGTGATCGGCGCGCAGAAGGCGATGGGCGGCCCCGCGGGCGTCTCCGCGGTGTCCGTGAGCGAGCGGGCCTGGGAGCGCATCGCCGCCAACCCGCAGGCGCCGCGCCGCTCCTACCTCTCCCTCCTGGACTGGAAGGAGCGGTGGATCGACGGCGGCAGGAAGGCGCTTCTGCACGCGCCGGCCCAGTTGGAGATGCTCGCGCTCGAAGCGTGCGTGGAGCGCATCGAGACGGAGGGCCTGGACGCCCTGATGGCGCGGCACGCCACCGCTGCCGCCGCCACCCGCGCGGGCGCGCAGGCGCTCGGCGGGGGCCTGACGCCGTACGTGCACGAGGCGGCGGACGCGGCGCCGGTCGCCACCACGCTGCGCGCGCCCTCGGGCGTCGACGCCTCGGAGCTGGTGGCACGGGCACTCGCCGCGGACCCGGTGCTTCCGCTGGTCGCCGGGGGCGGGGCGCTGGCCAAGGAGATGATCCGGGTCAACCACTACGGCCCGGACGCAACCCGCGGCGTGGTGCATGCCTGCATCGCCGCACTGGGCGCCGCGATGGGCGAGGCAGGCCTCGCGGTAGACCTGGAGACGGCCCGCCGCGCGGTGACGGCCGCCTGGAACTAGCGCCGCCCGGGCGCTCGGGCATCTCCGGCGGCTCGGGCACCGCTGACGCCGCGGGTGTCTCCGGCGCCTCGGGCATCTCGGGCGCCGTGGAGGCCTCCGGCGCCGGGAGCACCGCGCGCGCCGCGGACACCGGGGGCACCGCCCGCACCTAGGGCCTGTCCGGCGGATCAGGTCGCGGTGGGGCGACGGCCACCCGTCGGTGCAGGTGAGCGGGGTCTGGTGCGTCGAGATGCAAGGCGGAGGA
>NZ_JBJDPY010000025.1:0-86534 GCF_044903205.1 Streptomyces sp. NPDC029674 | reverse complement strand
ATCCGGCGCCAGAACTCCTCCCGGATCTGCGGAATCCGCTCCAGCGCCTTGCGCAGACCGGACTCGGTACGCGCCATGCCGCAGAACTCCCACATCACGGAGCCCAGTTCGCGGTGGAAGGAGTCCGGGGTGCGGTCGCCGTCGACGGCCAGCAGCCGGGCGAGGCGGTCCTCGGTCTCGGCCAGCACTTCGCGCACGACGGGGTGTTCGGCCTTGACCTCGTCCTTGTGCGGGTTGCGGGCGAGGTAGTCGTTGATGGTCGAGGGCAGCACGAAGTAGCCGTCGGCCAGACCCTGCATCAGCGCGCTCGCACCGAGCCGGTTCGCGCCGTGGTCGGAGAAGTTCGCCTCACCGATCGCGAAGAGACCCGGGACGGTGGTCTGAAGGTCGTAGTCGACCCACAGTCCGCCCATCGTGTAGTGCACGGCGGGATAGATCCGCATGGGCGTCTTGTACGGGTCCTCGTCGGTGATCCGCGCGTACATGTCGAAGAGGTTGCCGTACTTGGCCTCGACCTTCTTCTTGCCCATGCGCTTGATGGCGTCGGCGAAGTCGAGGTAGACGCCCTCGCCGCCGGGGCCGACACCGCGGCCCTCGTCGCACACGTTCTTGGCGGCGCGGGAGGCGATGTCGCGGGGCACGAGGTTGCCGAAGGAGGGGTAGATGCGCTCCAGGTAGTAGTCGCGCTCGTCCTCGGGGATCTCGTTGGCCGGGCGCGTGTCGCCCTTGGCCTTGGGCACCCAGATGCGGCCGTCGTTGCGCAGCGATTCGCTCATCAGGGTGAGCTTGGACTGGTGGTCGCCGGTGCGCGGGATGCAGGTGGGGTGGATCTGGGTGAAGCAGGGGTTGGCGAAGTAGGCGCCGCGCCGGTGGGCTCGCCACACGGCGGTGGCGTTGGAGTTCATGGCGTTGGTCGACAGGTAGAAGACGTTGCCGTAACCGCCCGAGGCCAGGACGACGGCGTCGGCGAAGTACGTGTCGATCTTCCCGGTGATCAGGTCACGGGCGACGATGCCGCGCGCCCGCCCGTCCACCACGATCACATCGAGCATCTCCGTACGGGGATGCATCTCCACGTTCCCCGCGGCGATCTGCCGGGACAGCGCCTGATAGGCGCCAAGCAGCAGCTGCTGCCCGGTCTGGCCGCGCGCGTAGAAGGTGCGGGACACCTGCACACCACCGAACGAGCGGGTGTCGAGGAGTCCGCCGTACTCGCGGGCGAAGGGCACACCCTGCGCCACGCACTGGTCGATGATCTCCACCGAGATCTGCGCCAGGCGGTGCACGTTGGACTCACGCGCGCGGAAGTCGCCGCCCTTGACGGTGTCGTAGAACAGCCGGTGCACGGAGTCACCGTCGTTGCGGTAGTTCTTCGCCGCGTTGATACCGCCCTGCGCGGCGATCGAGTGCGCACGACGCGGCGAGTCCTGATAGCAGAACTGCACCACGTGGTAGCCCTGCTCGGCCAGCGTGGCACCGGCCGCGCCGCCCGCGAGGCCCGTCCCCACCACGATCACCTTGTGCTTGCGGCGGTTGGCCGGGTTGACCAGCTTCGCCTCGAAGCGGCGGGTGTCCCAGCGCTCGGCGATCGGCCCGGAAGGGGCCTTGTCGTCGACGAGCGGCTCGCCGATCGCGTACTCAGCAAAGGAGTTCATTCAGCTCACTACTCCGGTCATGACACCCACGGGAACAGAGATGAAGCCAACGGTCAGCACCAGCGCGAGTCCGTTGGCCAGGGCCTTGAGGGAGCGGTCACGGACCCGGCTGCCGACGCCCAGCGTCTGTGCGGCGCTCCACAGTCCGTGCCGCACGTGCATCCCCATGGCGAGCATGGCGACGATGTAGATGACGTTGCCGTACCAGGTCGAGAACGTGTCCACGACGTTGTTGTACGGCTTGCCCTCCTCGAAGCCCGGGTGCACGGTGCCGGTCGTGATGTCCAGGATGTGCCAGACGATGAACAGGCCGAGGATGACGCCGCCCCAGCGCATGGTGCGCGTGGCGTAGCTGGTGCGCGGCTTCTTGTGCACGTACTTGGTGGGGCGCGCCTGGATGTCGCGGCGGCTCAGCTGGTACGCCGACACCCCGTGTGCGATCACCGAGACGAGGAGGACCACCCGGGCGATCCACAGCCCCCACTCACGGTGCAGTACCGGCTCACCCATGACTCGCAACCAGTGCCCGTAGGCGTCGAAGCCGGCCGCGCCAAAGAAGATCTTCGCATTTGCCACCATATGCACCACGAGGTAGGCAATCATGACCAGACCGCTCGCGGCCATGACCGCCTTCTTGCCTACCGTCGAGCCCCACATCGAGCGGGACCTCGACGTGCTCGTCGTACGAGTCACCAGAGTCATGGGACCGGATGCTAAGCCCACGCATCACATGGGCACCAACTCAAGAAACGCATGCTTTCCATAGGCTATGACTATCGTGACCCCATGGTTACCCGGTGCCAAGTAGGGGTAACTCACTTGCTGTCAAGGTGAGTTGATGACTGTCAGGGGCCTGTCAGACCCCCCTCCGGGGCGGGTGCCGCTCCCGATCGCGTCCAAGAACTCACAGAGACCTGACGTTCCGCATACATGCGCGCGCATTGTTTTTACTCAGTGCTCCTAGCCTGAGGGCGAACGTCCACCCCCCTCATCGGGTGGCGTCATCTTCCGTGTCACGCAGGCCTCTTGGCTCTTCACCGCACAGTGGAGCGTAAGGAGCACAGCCATGACCATCACCGCCACGTCCCCTGTCCGGTATTCGCCCCGTCCCCAGGCCACGCAGAGGCCGATGGGCCCCCGGACCCGCTTCCCCTACCACGCCGCCCTCGAAGCGGCACGCCACGACGTATCCATCGTCTACGGGCCCCGCACGCTGGGCCCGACGGCGATCCGCCAGGACAAGCAGGCCCTGACCGGCCTGCTGCACCGCTGGGTGCGGGTCCGCGCCGTCTGGGACGAAGAGGCACTGTCGTCCCCGCACGTCGAGTCCTACCTCTCCTGGCAGGCCGGCTCGGGCATCCAGATCCGCACCGCCGAGAGAACCGAGGTGACGTTCGCCCTGCTGGACAGCCGCACCTCGGTCGTCGTCCAACCCACCGCAAACACCAACGGACTTGACGGCGCCGTCACGGTGTCCGAGTGCTCCGAGACCACCGGCATGCTGCACTACCTCTTCCACGACCTGTGGGAGAACGCCAGCCCGCGGCGCACCTGCGCCCATGCCCCCGACGACCGCCAGGCCCTGGACGTGCTCCTGCTGCTCGCCCGCGGATACACCGACGAGCAGATAGCCGCCTCGCTCGGCGTCTCCAAGCGGACGGTGAGCCGTGCCGTCACCCGGATGATGCAGGAGCTCAACGCCCAGAGCCGCTTCGAGGCCGGCGCCCTCGCCGCCCGCCGGGGCTGGCTCAAGAGCATCGACACGGCGGCCCGCCCCAAGCCGGGACGGCCCTGAGAGCCTGTCTTCGAACAGGGCGCCGCTTTGGGACACCGGCCGTCCGTGAGTGGCCATCAGCCTTTTGCTCCCGACGGGATTCGGCCATCCTCTCCACGTCGCACAGGCCGCCCCCGGTCTCCCGAAGCTCCATCCACCGGCACTGAAAGGCTTGAACCGTTGAGTCAGACCCAGCGCCCCGTCGTCCTGCTGGTGAGCGGCAGCCCCACCAGCGGGTCGCACACCACGGCCACGACCGAGGCCGCGAGCCGGATGCTGGCCGAGCTGGGTGCGGACCCACAGGTCTGGGACCTCGCGGCGCAGCCGCTGCCCATCGTGGACCCGAGCCGGCACGGCAGGCCCGACGAGTACGCCGACCCCTACGCCCGCAAGTTCGCGCGACTGGCGGGCGAGGCCGACGCCTTCGTGATCGCGTCGCCGATGTACCACGGCTCCTTCAGCGGGGTCGTGAAGAACGCCCTGGACCACCTGGACACCTCGCCGCTCGCCGCCAAACCCACCGGGCTCGTGGCGCACGGGGCCAACCTCTCCGCCGTACAGGTCTGCGACGGACTGCGGACAGTGGTGCGCGCGCTGCGCGGGATCGCCCTGCCGGAACAACTGGTGACGGTCCCCGGCGACTTCGGACGGACCGCCGAAGGCCACCGCGTGCTCCAGGGCGTCCGGGCGCGCCGGCGCCTCGACGCCCTGTGCGCCGCCCTCGTCGAAACGACCGGGCGACTGCGCGCGGCCCGAGTCTGACGGCCCCTCCACGCCACAGGGCCGGGAAATCGAGTCCCGCTCTCCGGGCCCCGTACCTCAGAAGGCCGGACACCGGCTCAACCGACCCTTTTGGAGACGCCATGACCATCGGAGACATACCCAAGCTGGGTGCCTTCCGGAAGCCCGACAAGGAATACGTCGTTCCCTACCTGCCCATCGGCAGTGTCGTGAGAGAGCGCGAGATCCAGGCGGTCACGCAAGTGCTCGGCTCCGGCGAGACGCTGTCCGGCGGCAGCCGGCGCGAGCAGTTCGAGCGGCGCTTCCAGAGTTACGTGGGAACTCCGTACGCGATGAGCACCACCAGCGGCACCGTCGCGCTCGAACTCGCCATCCACCTGCTCGGCCTGCGCCCCGGCGACGAGGTGATCGTCACCCCCCAGACCTATCAGGCGTCCATCCAGCCGCTCCTGCAGTACCCCGACGTCACGGTGAAGTTCTGCGACATCAGGAGCGACACCCTCAACATGGACCCGCGGTGCCTCGAGCGGCTGATCGGGCCCAAGACCCGCGCGGTCATCCTCGTGCACTACGGCGGCCACCCCGCCGACATGCACGAGATCATGGACATCGCCCGCGCCCACGACGCGCTCGTCATCGAGGACTCCGCGCACGCGCTGGGCAGCCTCTACCACGGGGTGCGCCCCGGCGCCCTGGCCGACATCGGCTGCTTCAGCTTCCACTCCAGCAAGAACATCACCACGCTCGGCGAAGGCGGCATGCTGACGTTCTCCGACGGGGAGTGGGCCGAGCGCGTGGACCGGCTCCGCGGCAACGAGGTGGACGGGCGCTTCCTGCCCCAGCGACACCACTTCGGCGACTCCAAGGAGAACCTGCCCGGCGCCCTCTATCCCGGGAACGCGTACACCCACGACCTCGTGGCTCTGCACCGGCACGGGACCAACGCGACGCTCGGTGAAGCGGCCGCGGCCATGGGCACCGCCCAACTCGACGCCCTGCCGAGCCTGGTGGAACGACGGCGCTTGATCGCGGCACGCCTGCGCGAGACCCTCGGAAAGTTCGAGGGACTGGTCGACGCCCCCGGCGACCCCGAAGGCATCACGCAGGCCCAGCACCTCTTCACCTGCTTCGTCCGGGAAGAGGCCGCCGGCCGGCTCAACCGCCACCGGCTGCTGCACGAACTCGACCAGCGGGGCGTGCAGATCCCGCTGCGCTACTTCCCGCTCCACCTGCTTCCCGAATGGCGCGCCCGCGGACACCGCTACGGCGAGTGCCCCACGGCCGAGCGGGTCTGGTTCCACGAGCAGTTCAACCTGCCCTGCCACCCCGGCCTCACCGACCGCCAGGTCGACCTGCTCTGCGACATCCTCGAGGCATCGGTCCAGGCGGCCCGCTGCCTGTGAGGCAGCCCCTCCGCAGTTCCTTCCTCAGCCCGTCCCTCAGTCCACGAACCGGATGTCGACCACCTTGGGGTCGTCCTCCGAACGGTCGGGGTCGGCCGGGCGAGGGGCGGAGAGCGCGTGCCGGAGCCGCACGACGTCCAGTTGACCCACCCAGTTGGCGATCACCAGGGTGGCCACGGCGTTGCAGATCAGGTTGGTGACGGCACGCGCCTCCGACATGACGCGGTCGATGCCGACGAGCAGCGCGATGCCGCCCAGTGAAGGTGTGTGCGTGATCGACACGGTGGCCACCAGCGTGAGCAGCCCCGATCCGGTCACGCCCACCGCGGTCTTGGAGACGATCATGACCAGGGCCAGGAACAGCATCTGCTCGCCGAAGGCCAGCCCCTCGCCCGTCATCTGCGCGACGTACGTCGCCGACATGGTCAGGTAGAGGCACGTGCCGACCAGGTGCAGCGAGTAGCCGCTCGCCAGGAGCGGCGCGCCCGCCTCCCGTGGCACACCGGCCAGTTCGAGCTTCCGCAGCACGCGCGGGAAGGCGGGCTCCGACGACGAGGTGCCGATCACGATCAGCAACTCGTGGCGCAGGAACCGGATCAGCCGCAGCAGGGAGAAGTGGTTGAGCCGGGCGAGCAGGCCGAGGACCCCGAAGATCAGCACGGCACACGTGAGATAGAAGGCGACCACCAGGTACAGGAGCCCGCGCAGCGGCACGAGCCCGAAGCGGCTGATGGTGTAGGCGGCGCCGCCGAACGCGGCCAGGGGGGCACCCGCGGCGAGGATCCGCACCGCCTGGAAGAGGACGTAACCGAGCCGGTCGACCAGATCGACCAGTGGTGCGCCCCGTTCCCCGGACTGGAGGAGGGCGAAACCGAAGAGGACTGCGACCAACAGCACATGGAGGGGATTGCCCCGGGCGAAGGCAGAAATTAGGCTGCTCGGGACGAGGCTGTCGAGGCCCAGTCCGTTGCCCCAGTTCGACTCGGCCTGGTGTTTGAGGGGGCCCAGCTCGGCGGGGTCGATCGGGGGAGAGGTTCCGGTGGGCAAAAAACCCAGTACGTCACCTATGAGGAGCCCCGTACCGAGCGCGATGGTCGTCGCCAGCTCGAAGTAGACGAAGGCTTTGAAAGAGAGCTGTCCGAGTCTTCGGCTGCTGCCGACCGCGGCGATTCCACTGACGACGGTCACGAAGATGATGGGCGTGACCAGAAGCGTCATCAGGGATATGAAGGCGTCCGAGAGAAAACGCATCCGCGCGGCGTTCGCCGGATCCACCAGGCCGAAGGCCACGCCGGCCAGTAAGCCGCAGACCACCCAAAGCGTCAGCCCCCCTGCCGCTCTGTTCCGACGCGGTCGCTTCGCCGTCATCCGTGCCCCTCCGCAGGATCACTCCGAGTATAAGGCGCTGACGCTCCTCGATCTGTCGCGCGCGGAGCCAAGAGTAGACGGCGCCCTCTAACGGACTGTGCGGTAAGTGGCAAGGGAATGTGATCTCTTCAAAAGCCGTCCGTAGAAGCCTCTGCCGCGACCTAAGATGACAGCGCGATCTCGACGATGGGTCGGCCCGGGTCGACCGCTGCCGTCAACTCGGTCGCCGCCGTCAAGATGTCACGTACTGTCAGGGGGAGATAGTGAAGGCACTGCTCGTAGAAGATGATCCCAGTGTGGCCGAGGCTCTGATCGAGAGCCTGGAGCAGCGTGGCTGGGACGTGGAGCACGCGAGTGACGGCAGGTCAGCGGTGGAAGCGGTGCCGACCTGGGACATCATTCTGCTCGACCTCAATCTGCCGGACGTCGACGGCCTGGAGGTGTGCCAGCGGATCCGTTCCAGTCATTCGATACCGCTCATCGCCGTCACGGCCCGCTCCGACCAGATGGACAAAGTGCTCTGTCTGCGTCTCGGTGCGGATGACTACATCGTCAAGCCTTACCACCTTCAGGAGTTGCTGGCCCGGATGACCGCGGTCATCCGCCGCAGCGAGCGGCAGAAATTGCCGCAGAGTGAACCTCGTACCGAACCGGTGAAGGTGCAAACACGTATCACACACGGTTCGCTCACCATCGACCAGTGGTCCAGGACAGTGACCGTCGAGGGACGTCAAATCACCCTCACGCGCAAGGAATTCGAGCTCCTGAGCCTGCTGGCCGGTGCCCCGGGCCGGGTATTCACCCGTGAGCAGCTTTCCGAAACCGTCTGGTCGGATTCCTGGCTCGGCGCCTCACGCACCCTGGACACCCATATCGCCCAATTGCGGCGCAAGTTGGGGGACCCTCGCTGGATCAGAACGCTTCGCGGCGTCGGTTTCAGTTTTCAGTCCAAGCACTGTGCTTGAGAGTTCATTTCAGTGCACATACGTTCTTTGCACGTCGTGGTGTCCACCGCGCTCTGCTGCACCGTCATGAGTCTCTCCCTGGCCCTGGCCGGGTTCCTGTACGAACGGCACGCCGACCAGCAGGCGGAAACTCAGTCGATGCTGGTTCTCATAAAAGCCCGGGGTGAGTTGTCGGAACGCCTGGGCGACGCTCCCGCGCCCAGAATCCGCGAACGGCTCAAGGAGCTCGGCAAGGAATCCGACACGGAACTCCATCTCCGTATGCCGGACGGAACCGTGCTGGGTTCCGCCGCGTCTCCTGCCGCGCCGCCCAAGGAGTTGAAGCGGCGGCTGTCCGCACCCGTCGGCGGGACGGGCGCACAGGGCATGCCGCCGCAACGGCTGCGGGTGCGTGGCTCCGGAGCTTCCGGACCGGAGGTCTGGGCGACCTGGTGGTCCGGGAAGTCCGGGTGGTCGGCGCTGTGGGCCACCCGGACCTCCGAGGGGCCGCGGAACAGCGTGCTGACCGTGTGGGGGGTGCTGCTGATCGCCTGGCCGTTCTGTCTGGGGCTGTGCGTCCTGCCCGTACTCGCCATGCGGCACCGCACCCGCGCCGCCTCCCGACGGCTGGGCGAGACCCTGCGCGCCCTGTCCCGGGGAGAGTTCCACGCCCGCGTCGAACCGCTCGCCGCCGGACACGAACTGAACCAACTCGGGTACCGCACAAACGAGTTGGCCGACTCCGTGCAGACCACCCTGGAGCGGCATCGCACCTTCCTCGCCGACGTCGCCCACCAGCTGCGCAATCCGATGGTCGCCCTGCGCCTGCGCGTGGAGAACCTCCGCCCCTACCTCCCCGACACGGCGGTGGAGCGGCAGGCCCGCATCCTGTCCGACGTGGACCGCCTCCACCGCACGCTGACCGACATGCTGGAACACGCGCGCTCCATGCCCTCCGACCACACGGCCCAAGTGGTCAACGTGTGCGAGGTGGTGGAGGAGTGCGTCCGCGGCTGGGCGTCCGTGGCGGAGCAGAACTGCGTCCAGCTGAAGGTGAGCATGCCGCGGCAGGCCTGGGCGCTGAGCCGCTCCGGAGCCGTCGAACAAGCGCTGCACGTCCTGCTCGACAACGCACTGAAGTTCTCCCCGGAGAACAGCGCGATAAGGATCAACGTACTGACCGACAACAAGCTGCTCACCGTTCAAGTGCACGACGAAGGCCCGGGTCTGACGGGCCGTAAACCCGGCGAAGGGCCGCGTGGCGGTGTGAACGGTACGACCGCCAAGTCCGGCGGCGGCATCGGCCTCTCCATAGCCCGCAAGCTCATCGAGTCCTCCGGCGGACGCCTCAACCTGTCCCCCGGAGTGCCTACGGGGCTGCTGGCCGAACTGCACCTGCTCGGAGCCGTACCCACCCCGGACCCGGACAGCGCCGACACCACCCCGCCGCCCACGTCAGGAGCGCCACAGGCCGACCTCGTCGCCGGCGCCCGCACGAGTCCGGGAACACCATCCGCCGAAGGGGCCCAAAGATGAAGATCTCTGACACCCTCCTCGACCCCCTGCCGGACCCGGGGGACCCGGCACGCATCGCCCGCCGCCTCGCCGAAGGTCTCGAAGGCCCCGAGGGGGACCTCTTCTGCTACTGGAACCGCCCCCTGCTCGACGACCCGGTCCTGCGACTCCTGGAGGAGGACGGCCGGGCGTCGTCCGTACGGATCGTCTTCCCCATGTCGCGCACCCCGTCCTCCGTCTCGGTCCACACCCGGTGGCGGCAGAGCGGCGCCCAGGTGCGGGAGCGCGACCGGCTGCCCCCGGGCGCCCTGCTCCTCACCACCGAGGGCGCGCTGCTCACCACCCGGTCGTACGGGGACCCCGCCTGGGCCCACACCGACGCACCGGGCGTCCTCGCCGCCCTGCGGACCATGGCCTCCCGGCTGTGGGACCGGGCGGAACCCGTCACCCAGCAGGACCTCCAGCCCACCGAGACGGAACGGCAGATCCTCACCATGCTGATGCAGGGGCTGACCGACCGGGCCATCTCCCGGCACCTGGAGACCTCCGACCGGACCGTCCGGCGGACGGTCGCCCAGCTGATGGAGCGGCTCGACGCGCAGAGCCGGTTCGAAGCGGGGGTACGGGCAGTCGAACGCCGCTGGATCTGAGCCCGCCGCCGAGAAGACGTCACCACACATGAGCCGAGAGGACGTCACCACGCATGAGCACTTCACTCCGGCGCCTGATCCTGGCGCTGCTGGCCGCCACGGGGGCCTTCGTGGGCGGCTGGGCGTACTTCGCCCCCCGCTCCTGGTACGACACGTTCCCCGGCTTCGGCCGCCACTGGCTGCCCGTCCTCGGCCCGTTCAACGAGCACTTGGTCAAGGACGTCGGAGCCATGTACCTGGCCCTCGCCGCGCTGAGCGCGGTGGCGGCGTGGCGTGCGGAGAACGTCCTCGCCGTGCAGCTCGCGGGGCTGGCCTGGCTCGTCTTCAGCATCCCGCACCTGATCTATCACCTGCAGCACCTGAACATGTACGGAGGCGTGGACAAGGCCCTCAACGTGGCCTCGCTGTCCCTGTTCGTCCTCGCGGGCGCGGCACTGCTGGTGCCGGGCGGCGTCGCATCAGGACGCCTCACTCGGGCTTGTTGCCGACGGGGCCGCCGATCTCGTACGGAGAGGTGACGTTGTCGTACGCGAGGTGCATGACCATGCCGAGCTTGCTGTGCCAGAAGTTGTGGCAGTGGTCCATCCAGATGCCGGGGTTGTCGGCCTTGAAGGCGACCTGGATCTCGTCGCCCGGCCGGACGAGCACGGTGTCCTGCCAGACCGGGCTGCCGGAGACAGGCTTGCCGTTCTTGCTCAGCACCAGCATGTGGTGGCCGTGCAGGTGCATCGGATGGTCCTCGCTCCCGCGGTTGACGAAGGTGGTGCGGGCCAGGTCACCTTCCTTGATCATCAGCATCGGGGTGTCCGGGAAGACCTTGCCGTTGATGGTCTGCTTCAGCCCGAAGCTGCCGTCGTAGAAGCCGAGCCACTCGTCGAAGACGAGCTTGTAGTCGCGGTCGAAGTCGCTGTCCGGGCCGAGCTCCGTCTTCTTCGGGCTGCCGTAGTCGTACGGATCGAACTCGGGGCCGTCCAGGTCCGCCGCCAACTTCCCCTTGCCGTGGGGCGAGTACACGATGCCCGCGTCCGGCGCGCTGCCGTCGGTCACCCGCACCGGGCCGTCGGGCATGGTGAATTCGACGTCCATCCGGTTGCCGCCGCCGAGCACCAGCCTCTTGCCCTCGATCGCGGTCGGCTCGTGCACGTCCGTGCCGTCCAGGGCAGTGACCTTGTACGGGACGCCGTCGACGGCGAACTCACGGGTGGTGCCGCTGGTGTTGGTGAGCCGTATACGCATCTTCTCGCCCGGCTCGGCGCGGCGCCGCTCCAGCTCGTCCGAGGCGCCGATCGCGGACACCGTGCCCTCGTCGGTCTTCCAGTCGTGGGCGAGGACGCTGACGTCGTCGTCCACCGGCCGGGTCCGCTTCTTCGGCTCGATGACCAGGGCGCCGAAGAGCCCGCGGTCGACCTGTTCGGAAGCCGCCTGGTGGGAGTGGTACCAGCGGGTGCCGGACTCCTCCACGCGGAAGCGGTAGGTGAAGGACTTGCCGGGCAGCACCGCGTCCTGGGTGGCGCCGGCCACGCCGTCCTCGCCGTTGGGGACGTCGACGCCGTGCCAGTGGACGGTGACGGGGGTCTTGCCGGGCAGTTCGTTGCGCAGCTCGACCTCCACGAGATCACCCTCGGTGACCCGCAGTTGGGGGCCGGGCACCTGGCCGTTGTACGTCCAGGCGTCGACCGTCCTGCCGGAGGCCAGCCTCACCTTCTTGGCCTGTGCGGTGAGGGTGAAGCGCCGGTCCGGCGTACCGCTCGTGGGACCGCGCAGCTGGTCGACGGAGACGGCGTCGGCGCCGCCGGTGCCCGGGGCCATGTGATGGCTGCCGGCCATGTCGTGACCATCGGCCATGTCGTGGCCACCCGCCATGTCGTGACCACCGGCCATGTCGTGGTGCTGCCCGGCGACACCGCCGCCCCAGTCGGCCTCGCCCTTCATCATCGAGAAGGTGTGCGGAAGCCGACTGCCGGCGATCCCGTAGTTCACCAGCCCCACCACGGTGCCGAGCACCACCACGGCCGTACCCAGCCGGACCGCCAACGCCCGTCGCAGGGGGACCTCACGGCCGGAGAGCAGGCGTCGCAGCCGCACCCCGGCCCGCCAGACCAGCAGCCCGGCGACGGCGGCGGTGACCAGCCCGTACGCGACGAGACCGAGCCGCAACGACCGGTCCGGCGGCAGGGCCATCTGCGCGAGGCAGCCGAGACCGCCGAAGGCCGCGAGCCGGGGCGGCACGACACGGCGCGGGGACCGGGCGCGCGACTGCTCGTCCAGCGGCACCGGCGCACCCGGGTCGGGCAGCCGCATCCGCGCCGCGGACGCCAGCCACGGCACCGTCCAGACGGTGGTGGCGACCACGGCCGGGAGCAGCATGACGAAGGTGGTGAACAGCCGCCGGTCGCCGACGAACACCCACCCCTTCTGGGCGAGCAGCCCGTACACGAGAAGCCTGGCCGCGGTGAGCAGCAGGGCGACGGACACCAGCAACAGCGCGATACGGGACATCCGCCGCATGCGGCCGGCGGTGCGGCGGCCCGGCTGCAGGCCCGTCGCGGCGGCGGCGAGCAGCCAGGCGGGGAACAGGGCGATGCCCAGGGCGAGTTCGATTCCGGCGGCGGCGACGTACATGGCCGTCACCCCCGGCCCTGCGGCCGCAGGGCCGCGGTCGACGGCGGCTGTGGCGGGCGTCTGCGCGCCCTGCGGAGGTCGCGGGCGATCCGGTCGCCGAGGGCCCGGAGGCGGCGGCGCCCCGCGGTGGTGGATTCGGTGGTCTCAGGCATGCCGACAGCATGGCGATCACCGCACCGGCCGGGCATCCACCGATCCTCGCCCCTTCCTCGGCGGAAGGTTGCAGGCCGGGCAGTGCCGCGTACAACTATCGATCGACGCCCGCTCCACCGCACCGCGGCTAGCCTGCGGCCATGACTTGGCACAGTCGCCTCACGAGCCACCGGGAACGCCGACGTCAGGTGGAGGGAGCCCTCTTGGCGCTGGCCCTCGCCGCGACCACCGCCACCAGCGACGGGATCTCCGCGAGGTTCGACTACCTTCCCGCACAACCGCCGCTGTTCGTGGCGATCCCCTTCGGGCTGCTCGTGGGCCTCGCGGCATGGTTCCGCCACCGCCGTCCCGTGCTGCTCCTGCTGGCAGCGCTCGCCGCCTATGTGGTCCTTTCGGCCTGGTTCGCCGTGGTGTTCGCGCAGTACACCCTGGCCGACCGCGCCGCCTCCTGGTGGCGGGTCGCCGTCGCCTCCACGGTCGCCGTCCTGGTGGTCGCTCCGCCGATCTGGCGGGGCGGCGGCTTCGACGCGGCGATCATGAGCGTGGGCATCTGCGTCTTCCCGGCCCTGCTCGGCCTGTACATGGGCGCCCGCCGCCGCCTCATGGCCGAGCTCCGGGAGCGCGCCGAGCGGGCCGAGCACGAGCAGCTGCAACGCGTGCTGCAGGCCCGCAGCGACGAACGCGCCCAGATCGCCCGGGACATGCACGACGTCGTCACCCACCGGGTCGCCCTGATGGTGCTGCACGCGACCGCGCTCGAGGCCACCAAGGGCGCGTCCGCCGTCGACATCGGCAAGCAGATCGGCGCCATCGGCCGCGAGGCACTGACCGAACTCCGCTCTCTCGTGGAGGTCCTGCACACCGAATCCGAGGCCCCGCTCGCCCCGCAGCCCGGCCTGGCCGAACTGGAGACACTGATCGCCGACTCCCGAAGCCTGGGAACGCCGGTCACCCTCGAACTGACCGGAGAGCACGGCAACACCCGCCCACCCGAACTGCCCGCCCTGATCGAGCACGCCGTCTACCGGGTGGTGCAGGAGGCCCTGACCAACGTCCACAAGCACGCCGCCGACGCCGAGACCCACGTCCGAGTCCACTGCACGCGCCACCTGTTGCACCTCACGGTGATCAACCAGCACGGCGTCGGCGACAACCCCTCCGGCCTGCCCAGCGGCGGCCACGGCCTGCTCGGCATCGCCGAACGGATACGGCTGGTCGGCGGCGAACTCACCGCGGGCCCGACCCCGGACGGCGGCTTCGAGATCACCGCGGAGATCCCACTGGACGACCTGCCCCAGCAGCACGCAATCCTGTCCAAGCCGCCCACCCACATGGAAGCCACGCGATGAGCGAGACAACGACCCGGGTCCTGATAGTGGACGACGAATGGATGGTGCGCTCCATGCTCAGCACCATCATGGCGTCCGCCCCCGACATCGAAGTGGTGGGTGAGGCGTCGGACGGCAGTACGGCGGTGTCGATGGCCGCCGCCCTGGAACCGGACGTCGTCCTGATGGACATCCGGATGCCCCGCTCCGACGGCCTGACCGCCACGGAGCGCCTCACCCGCTCGCCCCGCCCGCCCCGCGTCGTCGTGCTGACCACCTTCGACCTGGACGAATACGTCCAGACGGCGCTGCGTCACGGGGCCGTCGGTTTCCTCCTGAAGGACGCCACCGCGGACGACATGATCGCCGCGGTGCGCAGCGCGGCCCGCGGCGACGCGATGCTCTCCCCGAAGGTGACCCGCCGCCTCATCCGCCGCTTCACGGAGGACGACTCCGGCCCCTCCGCCGACCACCGGCGCCGCCGCTCCGAGGCCCGAGAACGCCTGGAGGCCCTGACGGAAAAGGAACGCGAGGTCCTGACAGCCCTGAGCGGCGGCCTCTCCAACACCGACATCGCCGCGGCCCTCCACATGAGCGAGGCCACCGCGAAGACCCACATCAGCCGCATCCTGTCGAAGCTCTCCCTCACCAACCGCGTGCAGGCGGCGATCCTGGCGCATCACGCGGGGCTTGTGGATTAGCGAGGCCTTGGCGGCGGGGTTGCACATGCCGCAGCGGCATGTGGTCGAGTAGGCCGTGAGTACGACGTCGAGAGGTTCTTCGCATGCCCCTGCCCCCGATTCCCCGCCGGGTCAAGATCGGTGATGCCGCCGCGTTCGCCGGGACCACCCCCCGCGCCATCCGCCACTACCACGCCATCGGGCTGCTGGCCGAGCCGGAACGCGGCAGCGACGACCGCCGCCGCTACGGCTACGACGACATGATCCGCCTGCTGTGGATCCGCAAGATGGCCGATGCGGGGATCTCCCTGGACGACATCCGCGCCGCCTTCTCGGGCACCGCCGGCATCGAGCAGCCCCTGGCCCGGCTGGCGGAAGCCCTCGCCGCCAAGGCAGCCGCCGTCGAAGCCCAGCAGGCCGCCGTGCACCGCCTCCGCGAGGTGGGCAGCCCGCTGGGCCTGCTCTCTCCGCTGGTCACCGGCCGCCTGCGCGATCTGCCGCCGGGAGCCCTGCGCCCCGCCGACCTCGATGCCCTCCTGGTCACCGAGCGCGTCTTCGGCCCGCTCGGTGCCGCCGTCCAAGCCGACCGGTTCATCGTCCTGGCCACCCACCCCGAACTGCGGGCCGAGGACGACCGCTTGGCGGAGGCGGAGGCGGCCCTGGACGACACCGTCCCCGCCGACGCCTCCCGCATCGAGTTCCTCGCCTCCCAGCGGTGCGCTCACGAGACCGCTCTGCGAACCGCCATCGAGAGATCCGGCCTGGACGAGACCCTCGACGCCCTCCTGGACCAGCACGAGGAGGATGCGGGGGATGCGGGGGAGGACGAAGGCGAGGCGGGCATGAGCACGCTGGAGGCCATCGGCAAGATGCCCTACGACTTCTCCCCGGCCCGCATCCGCTACGAGGAACGCGTCCTCGAACTCCTCCACCCGACGGACCAGCACTAACGCCCCACAGGCAGCTCGACAAGCCGGTACCCGGCACGTATTCCACGCCCTGGTCACTGGTCGAGGGATGTACCTCGCTTCGCCGTAACGTGGGCCCGGGTTCTGGCCTGACGCTTGATCATCAGACCGCCGAGGAAAAGACCGAACCCTACGGCGGCCACACCCGCCCCCAACAGCCAGTAGTCCCCATGGGTGACGCCTATGAGTATGCAGAGAACTCCGAAGAGCGTTGCCAGAATGGTGAACACCGTCAATTTCACTTCGGGCCGCACGCGGTTCTCCTAAGAGAGGATGGTCCGGGTGAATACCGCGAGCCAGAGTGTCCCGCCCTACGGTGGGACAGCGGCAGCAGCTGGGGCGCACGGCGAGACCCTTGGTGTGTGCTCTACCGCACCCTTCTGAGGCCTGTCTCATTGCCGCCGAAAGCCTCGGAATCGCTGCACCCGGCGGACTTGGCCCAGTCCGGTACCGGCGGCGTCCAGAACAGACCGCCGAGCACGTCGGTGAGGTAGAAGTACGTACGTCTTCCCGTCCCCGGTCATGGAGTTGAGAGTGCCCCCGGGATCGCGGCTGAAGCCCTTCTCCACACCGGCAGTTGAGATCGCCGACAGGTGCCGAGCGGTCCGTGTCGACACTCTGCACGGTGCCGCCGGGGTAGGCGGTCTGGGTGCGGACGTCGTTGTTGTTGTACTTGTACGTGGTGACCTTGCCCGCTGCCCGCCGGGTCCTGGTAGTGGCCGCTGTTGCCCGCGGGCGTGTAGGTCCGGCCAAGTCTGCGATCCGTCTTGCAGGGTGCGGATGCAGGCGGTGAAGAAGCTCGTGCGCCGGCAGGTCGACGAGAACCCCGCCGAGTAGCCCCAAGCCTCAGCCCGCACGACGTCTGGGCTACCAGCCGGTGAGGCTCACGACATGGGTGCAGTGTGGATCGGTGCCATCGTCTGTCCAGTACTGCTCCTCGTCGAGCAGCGACGGCAGGGAGGCAAGCAAGGCAGTGGTGGCATCTGACGGGCGCACGTCGACGGCGATGGCCTCGGGAGCCTCTGCGGCGTTGAGGTAGAGACGGAGTCGGTCCTCGTCCAGGAAGCAGAATCCGCGCAGCAGAAGGCTCGGTTTCTCTTCCGCGCACGGCTGAGCGAAGCAGCGCAGGATCCCAAGAGCGCGGTCATCCGTGGTGGGGATCGGTGCCTCCAGGGCTGAGGGGTCCACGCGGACGAGGAGCATGCCCATCACCTGGCTGATGTGCTCACTCGAGTAGATGCGGGTGCCCGTGACGAGGGTACGCAGAAGCGCCGTAATGTCCTGCGCCGTGGCTGATTCGTCGCCCCATCGCAGAGGGATCTCGTAGGCGATCAACTCATCCGGCGCGTAAGCGCTCGCTTCACCCATGACAACGCGGATCGCCGAAGATGGCGCAGCTACGGGTAGGACACCCCGAATGAAGTGTGTGCCGGTGACTGGTGCATGGACATGGTGGAACAGTAGACGGGTCATGTCCGCCTGCTGCTCCGCGATCTCGTCGTGCATGGATGTCATTGACTCATCCAGTTCGGAAACTTGCTGCGGGGCTGATTCTCGCAAAACGCGTTGATGACGCCGATCTTCACATGGCGGCTGCCATTGATGTGCGTCCTCGACGGGGCCACTTCCTGACTTCACTGGCGAGCGCGCGCGATCGCTCAGCACGGTACGCGCGGCGGTCTCCGCGTCAGCTCGATCCGACTTGCACCCGGCGCCCGGCCACGTGTTTCGTGGGGCGGGCGCCGGGGGTGGGGTTTCCTGGGTGTGACGGTCGGGATCACTTCTTGGCGGGCGGCAGCACCCGGTTGCCGACAGCCGTCCCCGGAGTGAGGGACTCGTCCTCCACGTCCCTGTCCTTCGGGTCGTAGGGCACCACCGGTTCCTCGGCCGGGGTGTAGGGCAGCGGCCGGTGGGTCTTGCAGCGCTCGATCTCGGTGGGTGAGAGGGTGCCGTGGCGCTGGAAGACGCGGTCGGAGGTGATGCGGGAGGGGCCGTCGTAGGTGATGAACTGCCGGTAGACGGTCTGCTCGCCCGTGCTCGTGCCACCCCCCGTGCTCGTGACGGTGTAGTGGCCGTCGGCCCGTTCGCGCGCGGCGGACACCTCCACCCAACTCGCGTGGCTCTTGGGGGTGACGACGTCGATCTCGCGTTCCGCCGTCCGCGACCACTGCCACGGCTGGTCCCGTACCTTCTCGTAGGCCGCCGCGAAGTGCACGGCCGCCTGTCCTGCCGTTTTCTGGTTGGCGTCTGCCTGGGTGCCTGACTCCTTGGGCGCGGCGTGTGAGACGTCATGGCTCAGGTCCGTGTCGGTCAGTCCGTCGTGCGAACCGGAGTCGAGGAACTGTGTGTTCGCCGACTGAGTCGCACTGTCGAAGGAACGCTCCCGGTAGACGACCTTTCTCTTGTCCCGCAGGGCCGCCGAGGCACTGTTCTCACCGAACGTGCAGTTCTCGTAGACCTCGCCGACCGGCCTCGGCCGGTCGTAGTAGCCGTACGAGTACCGCTGGTTGAGGGTGAATTTGCACTTGCCTCCGGTGGCCTTTCCGCATTCCGCCAGTGCTTCGTTGTTGGTCGTGGAAGGGTCATTGCCCTTGAAAGACCTGGCGGGCGGCAGATCGGTCTTGCGCCGGCTCTTGTCGACCTGAATGGGTCGCTGGCGTGCCGACACGGCGGCGATCATGGGGTGGCACTGCACCGCCACCGCCGACTTGTTGCTCTCGCTGATCTGCACGTCGGGCAGAGCGAAGGCCACTTCAGGGTGGTCGTTCTTGGCCTCGAACTCGTGAGTGGCCGTCTTCCAGTTGGCCCTCCCTACATCGACTTTGGTGCCGTTCGAGTCCTTGACCACGAAAGTCGGTTCGTCGACCTGCTCGTCCCACGCGACCTCACGGTCGATGCGCATCTGCAGCCGGAGCTTCTTTCGCTGCGGGGCCGCTCCCGCTACGGGCGCCGGGCAGGCCTTGTCGATCGTGGGCGAGTAGTCGAATCGCACAGTCACTCGGGACCCCTTGCGCACATCCCACAGCCGCGTCTTCAGGTGCTTGCCCGCCTCGAGATCCTTGCCGTCCGCGGTGAGCAGCGCATCGACGCGCACGGCCTGCTTGTTGTCGCTGCGGCCCGCTCGGTCCGTACCGGCCGCGACGATCACACCGGCCGCGGAATTCGGGTCGGAGCCACCCCAGTACCACGGCTTCTTCTCGGCGCTTCCGTAGAGCTGCTCCCAGCTATTGGCGGCGGTGCGCTCGGCTTGGGGCTGGCTGAAGGACCCATTGACGACCGGTACCGCCACTTCCTTCTCTTCCGGTTGCGGGGGTGTCGGTTCGGCAGCCGCCGCGTGGACGGCCGTTGCCGGCAGGCAGGCCATCACTACGCCGACCGCCAGGAGCACACGACGGTTCATTCTCTGTCTCATCTCTCTCTCGCTTTCGTCCGCGGCACCGAAGTGCCGGTCACTGCATGCACGAACTGGCTCGGGCCTTGCGTCACGGTCAGCAGAGCCTCCCCTTCGGGTCGAAACGAGTGACGTCGGGCGGGACGTTCGCCAGCAGCGACAGGGGGATGGAGCAGACGTCCGACACCACGGTGCTGAACGGAGCGTCCCGTTCCTTCTGGGCTTCCTGGAAGCCCGTCACCTTGGACTCGAGGCCGTCCTGGAAGGACTTCTGATGGGTGTGCGCCCCCTGGATTCCCGCCACTTGGTCCATGCACGTGGAGATGTGCGGGTCTCCCGCGGCGCGTGGGGGAGCGGGGGAGTCCGAGCGGGGAGGCTGGTCGGCCGTGGTGCCGTCCCCGGGCGGCAGTGCGGGCGAGGGTGATGCCGTCGCGGCGGGCGGGCATGCCTTGAGGCGTTCGTCGACCCCGCTCTTCATCTTGCAGGCGGGTGACTGAGGTTGGTTGCCCGTGCCGGAGTCGCACGGGTTCTTCTGCGACACCGAGGGCTGGCTCACCGTCGGAGTGTCCACCGGTTCCGCCTTTGCCTTGATCGGTGACGGGGCGAGGGAATAGGTGATGGACGGTGATGCGCTTGCCGTGGTGTCCCCGGGCGGCGGGTCCACCGCACCGGAGTTGGGGGCCGCCACCACCGACGCGCCGAGGATTCCGGCTGTCAGCATGACGGGGGCGACCATCGCAGCGAGTTTGCGGGTGTCCACGTTTTTCTCCTTTTCGGGTTGGGGGAAACCGGCCCGAACCGAATGCGCGTATGCGTGACGGAAGGACGCGGCTTCTGCCCGTCTGGGCGTCTAAGGGGCTGACCACAGCAGGTTGGGTCCGCTGACGATGCGCATGGTGGAGTCGTCGCAGATTTGGAGAGCTGCGTAGCCGTCCTGGTTCGAGTCGGCCTGTCTTGTCGTGCTGAACACCTCCTTCCCGTCAGGGCCCTTGCGGACAAGGGAGTTGTCGTCCGTCAGGGTGAGCGCCACTTGTCCGTTCGGCGAATACCAGGACTTGTTCTCCTCTTCGATCTTCAGGGGCGCCTTGTAGGTGGAGCAGGCGGGAACCGGTGCCTTCTCCCGTATGTCCGCATGAGCGGCCGATGGCAGGGCGGCGGCAAGGGCCAGGCCGAGTATGAGGGCAGCGCAAAGGCGCATGGACGCTCCTTGGTCGAGTGAACGGCGGGCAGACGCCCGGGCCTTGACCTCATTTAGCGCCGACTTTCAAGATGCCGCATCCGCAAGCGATTTGGGCGGCCGTCGAATTACCCGAACGGCTCGCAGAGTTGGCGGCGCGTCAAACCGCGGGGGACGCTCCAGGCGGAAACGTTCCTTCCCTTGCGGGGCCGCCTTCGGAGACGCTCGCTTGTCGCCCGTTTGCCCTGCCCCGCTCAACTCCCGAAAGGAGCAACGCGAATGCGTGCCTTCTTCGCAGTCATCGCCTCCGTGGCACTTGCCTCGGCGGCTCTCACAGGTGAGGCCGTCGCGGCGCCGCACGCCCGGCCGGCCCCCGCTCATCGAGGTGTGATCGCCATGGCGCCGTGTGATCCGCAAAGCCCCAGGCGTGGTGTGTCCGAGGGCGAGGCTCTCTGGTACTTCGACCGGGGTGAGGACATGTGCGTCATCGCGGAGACGACGGTTCCGTCGGCCCGGGACGAGCACTGGGAGAGCTACGGCGAGTGCTGGGACACGTGCGGTTGAAGTGACGTGTGGGGCCGGGTCGTTGCGGCCCGGCCCTCCGCGACTCACACCAATGCACCAAAAAGTCGGATAAGAACCGCCTACGGGTGCAGAGCGCAACAAACCGTGTTTAAGGTGCTGTTGGCCAAGGACCACTGCGACGGGAATCCCCGGTGACGGGATTCGTGCCGGTCGCCCGTGTGGTCCGCCCCCTCCCCGTACTACCTCTGGAGACCCCTGTGTCCACATCGAACCCACCCACGGCCCGCTCCGCCCGCCGTGGCCTCGCCCTCGCAGCACTCACCTGCCTGAGCCTCACCATGCCGGCCCCGCCGGCACACGCGGCGGGCCCCATCAGCAGCGACACCGTGGAACTGCCGTCCCTGCCCGAGGCCCGTGCCTACGACAGCAAGCGCAAGCCGATCAAGGACTACCGAAAGGTCCTCGAGGAATGCCGGACGCCCCAGGGCAAGCCGTCGCCGTGCGTCTTCGAGTTGAAGGAGAAGAAGGAGTACAACACCGCCGTGGTGTCGGTGGGCAACGCGGTGGAGAACTGCACCGACGACCCGATCATCGTCACCAAGGAGGCGTCCCTGACCTCGTCCTCCACCGACAACATCGGCGGCGAGATCTCCGGCAGCGCCATGTTCGAGGGGACCATCAACAACACCGCCTCGGTCACCATGGACGACACCGCCCAGGTGACCGGTTCGGCGACCAAGCAGAACGCGACCGAAAGCACGCACCAGACATGGTCGCCGCACAGCTCGAAGGCCAACTCGTCCAGCACGAGCAAGGCCAGCTCGCAGTACAGCGCGACGGCCACCGGCCAGAACACCGCGCACGTCGGCGCCACGGACAGCGTCCTCGTCGGAGCGCGTGCCAGTTTCACCGCCGCCTTCCGTGCGACGTTCTCCAAGTCCTGGACGAAGACCGCGAGCGAAACCATGACGCACAAGTTCGAGGTCCGCCCCGGCCGGACGCTCCACTTCGGGGCATCCTTCGCCATGGCGACCGTCACCGGCGACATGGCGAACAAGAAGAACGGGAACAAGCTGGAGAACTTCTCCATGCACACGCCCTCCACGGCGAACTCGAGCAGGCTGATCGCCCAGGCGTTCAACTCGCAGAGCTGCCCGGGCCTCGCCCAGCAGAAGGGCAACCCGAACGGCGAACAGGGAGAACACACCAACCAGCAGAAGCAGTCCGGCAACAACACGGGCAACAACACGGGCAATAACACGGGCAACAACACCGGCGGATCCTCGGATTCGGACCGAGCCCTCAAGCCCAGCCGGAAGACCGAAGCACAGCAAAGCCTCGTCCCGGGCCGGCAGCCCGTGGAGATCTGGCAGGTGCCACTGCACCGATGACCGGAAAGGCGGGGCGGGCCCAGGAAAGGCCGACCCCGCTCCGCGGCGTAGTCGTCAAGCAATTGGCGGCCACCGGAAAATGACGTCTCCCGCCCAACTCCCGTAATCACCGGGCCGCTTGCGGCTCGCTGTGGTTGAGCTGTCTGACTGATCGGATGTAACAGGGCTGCATTCAGAGGGAGTTGAAGTGCAAATGCCTCAAGTCGGCGCCCATTCAGCCGCGCTGAGATTGCGCTCGGCTTGACGGCGAACAAAGCTCACATCACGGATAAATCCGTCCGTGAGAAACCAGTGAACCCAAAGGAGATGCCATGCGAGCATCCGCTGTACTGACCGCTGTCGGCCTGGCCACCGCCGGCCTGCTGGCGGCCACTCCCGTCACCGCCACCGCGACCGCCGCCACATCAGCCGCGGCCGCACCCACCGCGGCGGCCCCGCACTCCGAAGGCCCCGCACTGATGCTGATCTCGCAGGAGACGGCGGAGTGCGTCGGCCTGCCCGAGACCACCGCCGTGAACCGGGGCGTGCGCGGCCTGGCTCTGGTCCGCCTCGGCCACATCCCGGCTGATGCCCCCCGGCACGTCGTCGCCAAGTGCTTCGACGAGGCGGCCGAGGACACCGAGAACCCCATCCACGAGCTGGCCCGCAAGCACGGCGATCTGCTGGGGCTGAAGGCCGAGCCCGCCAACTCCGAACGCCCGCCCAAGGAGTGGCTGCGCCCCACCCCCGAAAGTGCCAACGCCACTCCGGACGCGCACCGCGGCACCACTGCCGGCGAGCCCGTCCCGCCTGACCCGTCTGCCCCGCCCACTCCGTCCACCCCGCCCGACCCGGCCGCCCCGGAGCCGGTTCTCGGTACCAAGGAGAACCCGGCGGTGGCCGTCGTCGACACCGTCGTCGGCAAGGTGTGCACCGACGTCCCGGTCGCGAAGACGCGGAGCATCGTCGGACTGGCCGGCACCGAGGCGCAGAACTTCCTCACCGCGTCCAGGAACCAGCGGTGCGCCGACGGCTTCTCGCCCTACGGTGAGTACGAGCCCCTGCTCGACCTCATCGAGAAGCTGCCGCCGCTCCCGGGTGACGCGGACAGGCCGGACAACGGCAAGCGCCCGGTGCGCACGTGACCGCGTAACCAGGCACAACTACGGCGCCCCGGACGCGAGAAGCGAACGGGGCGCCCATCGAGCGGACGGCGTGCACGATGCCCCGGGCCGGCGGGCGGCCGGGCTTCATGCGTAGGCCACCGCGTAGGCGAGGACGACAGCGAAGCAGAAGAGGGGGTAGTAGATCCGGAAGGCGATGTTGAGGTTGCGCCAGCCGACGAGGTCGTTCTTCGCGGCGAGCCGGCCGCTGATCAGGGCGGCCAGCACACAGGTGCCGGCCAGGAAGATGAAGGCGTAGTACCCCCACTCGATGGCGACGGTGTACTCCACGTCCGGCAGGGACCCGGTGACGGTGGTCAGCAGGACGGCGGTGCTCAGGATGGCCGTGACGCCCATGGAGATCTGGCTGCTGATGTAGCGCTTCTCCCGGGCCAGGAACAGCGAGACGTAGGTGACCAGGGCCAGCAGCACCAGGGGCAACATGTTCTTGAGCAGGAATGAGCCGAGGTCGCGTTCGATGGTCACCTTCGCCACGTACTGCCCGTAGTAGATGCCGGGCGTCTCCTCGGTCACGGCCGGGTCGCCCAGCGCGGCGGTGCTTCCCACGGTGGCCTTGTACAGATCCAGGCGGGTCGACTTCCACCCGGACAGCCGGTCGATGGAGGAGTTGACGTCGCTGCCGCTGCGCAGCGCCTCGGCCTGGTCCTGCTCCAGCAGCTTGCGGTCCCCGATGTAGACGACATGGGACGCGGAGTGCTTGTGGTTCTGCAGGACGATGGTCAGGTGCTGCCGGTCGAAGGGGAACTGGTGGAAGTCGAGCGATGCCTTGAAGGTGCCGGTGACCCGGTACAGGCGGTACTTGATCCCCTCGCGCTCCGAGGAGCGGACCGGGGACCCCAGGGAGACGTCGGAGTCGGCGGCGTTGAGGAAGTCGACCGCGGTCGCGTCGTCGCTGCCGCGGTAGCGGAACCACAGGAAGAAGTCCGCCTCGAAGGTCTCCGCCTCGGTGTCCAGCGCGCTGACCTCGTTGAAGTTGAAGCCCGTGGACACGAGCTGCTGGCGGACGAGCACCTGGTCCGCGACGCGCACCGAACGGTCGGCCGCGATCTCCGTCGCCGCGTCGAGGCCCTTCGCCGTGGCGGAGGGCACGAGCTGGATGGCCGCGGACACCACCTTGCCCCTCCGCACGACGCCCATCGTCACCGGCTGCGGCAGGGAACGCGCGGCGTCGAAGTACATCAGCCCGTGCAGGCACTTCACCCCCTTCTCGGGGCTGTTCATGGACTCGAGGCTCCGGCGCACGGCCTCCCGGTCCCGCGCGCCGGGCCGGCCCGCCGAGACTCCGGAGCGTTTCAGGGCCTCGACGGCCACGTCGACGGCCGTCTGCGCCGCCATGGCGGGCCAGGAGGGCCGGGAGCCGTTGACGTCGCGGAAGGAATCGGCCCAGTTCAAGGCCTCGCCGGTGAGGCTGTCGGCCATCACGGGAGAGGTGACGTACAACTTGCGGGTCAATGCCCCCGTCTTCTCCTCCTGGGGTTTCTGCCGCAGCCGCGCGACGAAGGCGTCGTTGCTCAGCGCGTCGCCGCCGACGACGGTGCCGCGCACCCCCGCGTCGCGCAGGGCCACCAGGGTCCGCTCGGCGGCGTCCTCATGCATGGCGAGCACGACCGGCCCGGCGGAACCGTCTTCCGCCACGGAGGTCACGGCCTTGTCGATACGTCCGCCAAGACCGGGATCGGTGACGCGGCCGATGCTCTCGCTGTGCCGAACCCGGCCGAGCCCGCCGAACGCCTTCCGGAAGCCGTCGGCCAGGGTGCGCCCGTAGTCGGTGTCGGTGTGGATCACGGAGGCGGTCCGCGCCTTGTCGACGCTGTTCAGGTAACCGGCGATGAAAGCGCCCTGGTAGCCATTGGTGAAGGTGGCCCGGAAGAACCAGGGGTTGTCCCGGGTGACGGCGTCCGCGGTCGCTGTCGGAGTGATGGCCGCGATACCGGCGTCCGCGTAGACCGGCCCCGCGGCGATCGCCGTGCCGCTGACGGTATGACCGACGACCAGAGCCGCCCGGCCGTCCTCGACGATCTTCCTGGCGACCCGGCGGGCCGTCCCCGGGTCGTCCTTGTCATCGTGCACGAGCAGCCGGACCGGGTGGCCCCCGACCCCGCCGTGGCTGTTGATCTGGTCGAGGTGGAACCGCGTCCCCCGCAGCACCGCCTGACCGCGCTCGGCCCCCGGGCCGCTCAGCCCCGCCACCACGGCCACGTGCACCGGCGCGGGCTCGTCCCGCGTCAGCCGGAGCGACAGCACGATGAGCGCCGCGACCACCGCGGCAGCCGTGACCGCGAGCGCCGCGTGCCGGGCGCGGCGGCGCCAGACCGGCCTTTCCGGGGTCGGCTCGGGAGGAGGCGGCGGGTCGGCGAAGTCCTCCACCTCGGGCGGCGGAGCGGACGTCACCTTGCGCAGCCGGTGCAGACGGGCGTGCGCCTCGCTCTCGGCGTTCGCCGCCACCGCCTGCTCCAGGCAGTACTTCCGGTGGCTCTCGTCGGTGACCAGCCAGGCCAGCCAGAGCCACGCCGGTTCGTACGCGCGATCGGCCAGCAGCGCCTTGCGCAGCAGCCCCCGGGCCTCGTCCTGGCGCCCCTGCTCGGCGGCGCTCACCGCCTCCCGGGTGTGGACAGGGGCGAGCAGCTCGTCATCGGCCACAATGCTCTCCCCTTCCATCCGGCGCAACGGGCGAACCGACCCGGTTCTCGCTTCTCGGCGAAGCAGCCGGATACGGCTTCCGGCTCCTCTCATGCTCGCCAGACCGCTGCGGGCCGCCCGCCCAGCCGGTCCCTTCGGGTGAACCGGTGGTCGGTGCGGGAAGGCGGTGCTGTCCAGGTCGCGGCACGGAGAAGACGAGCGGGGTGCCGGGGCTGGCCCTGCTGAAGGCGCTCGATCACGTCCGCATCGACGAGTGCGCCGTGGGTCCGGGCGAGGTGGACGGCGTAGTGGCCGGCGCCGGAGCCGATGTCCAGTACCCGTTTCCCTGCCAGGGGGCCGAGCACCTCCTCGCCGGGTCCGATGGGCACGGTGCCTCCTGGGTGGGGGGCGTGCCGCATCAGGTGTGCGTGGTGAGGTACAAGGGGCCCTCGCCGAGC
Source organism: Streptomyces sp. NPDC029674 (assembly GCF_044903205.1). Lineage (NCBI taxonomy): Bacteria > Bacillati > Actinomycetota > Actinomycetes > Kitasatosporales > Streptomycetaceae > Streptomyces > Streptomyces sp. NPDC029674. The sequence continues at coordinate 60,009 of NZ_JBJDPY010000025.1, read as the reverse complement.
CGGGCTCGCTCGATGGCGTCCAGGTGGGCGAAGGCGCGCGGCGCCATCAGCTCCCGCCAGGTCGCGAGGTCGTGGACGGCCCACATGTCGTGCTCGGCGGGATCGAGGCGGATCCGGCTGAGCTGGCCGGCGGTCAGTCGGCCTCCGTCGAAGACGAACCCCACCTTGTTCAGCGGCAGGCGCGGCCCGGCGTGCAGGAAGTGCGTCAGGAGCAGCTTCGGTGTGCTCAGACCGAGTTCGAGGCCCGTCTCCTCGACCGTCTCTCGCCGTGCGGTCTGTAGTGGGTCCTCGCCGGGGACGTCCAGGTTGCCGCCCGGGAACTGCCAGAGTCGTGAGCCGTAGACGGAGCGGAGCTGGACCGGCCGGTCGTGTTCGTCGCGGATGTACAGGCAGCCGTACACCGTGTGGTGGGGGATGGTCTGCGCGTACTGCGTGGGAGTCATCGGCATGGGGCGGCCGGGACGGGCAGGGCGGTGGTCGAATGCGAAGGCGAGAACGCCGAACGCTTCCTGGGCAGGCGGGTAGAGGCCGCGGAGGCCGGCGAGCAGCTCTCCTGGCGGCCCGTCCGGATCGATGCGCGCGGCGTCCTCCGAGCTGAGCAGGTCCTCGAAGGAGGGGTACTGAGTGATCCGCCGCACGATGACGTCGAGTTCCCGCCCGGTGTCCCGGTCGTGGAAGACGACAGTGTCGCCGACGGCGACGGCGCGCTCGTTCGGAGCGGCCACCCTCACTTCGATTGTCTTGCGGCCGGCTTCCACTTGGCGGTAGTACCGCCCGAGCAGGTGCATGTGGTGCTCGGGCGATACGTCTCCGGCCGCCGGGCTCGGGACGACTGGGATCGCCTGCTGGGTGTCGTCTGACACGCGTGCCTCCATTCGTCAGGGCAGTTCGGTCGGTCCGTAGCGGGACGAGTCGAGGCGGGGTAGGCGTGCGGATCAGCTCAGCCGCATCCCCTCCGCAGGGATCTCCTCGATGGCGGCGGCGCGAGCGGTGGCAAGGCCCCATCGCTCACGTGCCGTGGACGCGGCGGGTTGCGCTTGCCGGGCCCCGGGCGGGCCCCGACCGAGCAGGGCAGCTGCTTGCATGCGCTCGTAGCGGCTGAGGAGGAAGGGGCCCACGGCGTGGAGGCGGACCTCCTGCGCGGCGGTGCGTTCGGTGAGCAGGTTGCCGATCAGGCGGCTGGCCCGTACGTGCTCGATCCAGCTCTTCACCGACACGTACCGCTCCTGGGCCACGCGCATCGCGCCCCAGCCGCGCGGGGCGGCGATGAGGATCAGCATGGGCAGCAGCGCGGGGTGCAGTACGGCGAGGACGCCGGCGGTGGTGATCAGGGAGATGAGGCCGTTCAGCGCGGCGACGCAGGAGCTGATCATGCGGCGGGCGGAAGCGGGGCCGTGCTGGGCGATGTCCACCAGGCGCCGGAAGTCGGGGTCGTCGATGGCTCCCAGTTCGACTTCGGCCGCGGCGGCCAGGTACTGGGTGGTGGCGACCCGCTCCACCTTGGGCTCGAGCCGCCCGGCGCGGGAGGTGGACCAGGCGGCCAGGGCGGAGTTGACGACGCCGATGACGGCGGCGGCCAGGAGGCCGGGCAGCAAGGAGTGCAGCCGCTCGGCGGTGCTGCCGCTGCCGGCGAGCAAGGCGTGCATGACGGCGTTGACGGCGAGCAGGCCGGCGGCAGCGGCGATGCCCTGGCCGACCTCGCTGACCCCGACCGAAAGCAGGGCACGCCGGTTGGCCTGCCACGCCATGCGCAACGTGGCGCCGACGAGCGCCGGCATGGAGCACAGCGCCGACATCATGGTCAGGTCCAAGGCCGCGTGCTCGTGCTGGGACCAGCCCATGCCGTAACGCAAGGGACCGCCGAACAGCCCGTGTTCGGCATCGGAGACCTGCGGGTCGGCCATCGTGACCGGGCCGAAGAACCTCTTCACCAGGAGCCTCCCGCAGGCCAGTTGGTGGCCCGGTAGGACGGGCCGTGGGTGAGCATGTGGAAGATCGCGTAGGCGAGATGGAGGCCGTCTCCGCTTCGGCTCACGACCGTGGTCAGCCGTCCGGCCCGGTCGAAGTTCCGCACCGGTCCCTCGTTATTCGGCGTCAGGCGGTAGCCGTCGGTCGTCGCCGATAGTTTGTACGGCGTGCCCTCTGGCGCGCTGTAGGCGCCGTCGCTCTGCTTGGTGAAGGTCACCTTCGTGCCGTCCGCATCGTGCAGGACGACCGTCTCGGTGGAGGCGTCGATCCGCGCTTCAAGAAGGAGCTTCCACCCCTTGCCCAGGAGCCCGGGCGCCGCCGCGGGATCCCACCGCAGCAGATTCCTTCGGGATCCCACCGCAGCAGATTCCTTATTCGGCGGCCCGGCTCGTAGAAGCCGGTGGAGCAGGTCATAAGTCCCCGGCTCCGCGCGTCAGCCGGCTCACCCGCTGTGCCTGGACAGGGTGCGACGAGCCGCACCTCGTTCGAGACGGATCACCGGCTGGTCCCTTTGGTCCGTGCGCGGAGAAACATGAAGAAGTCGTCGATTTCCAGTACCTCTTCGTCGGTGAGGGACGGTACGCGCCATGCCAGTCGGGCGCCGTGTTCCATGAATGCGGAGGGAAGGCCCGTGCCGTAGGTCTCCACGTACTCGGCCGTGTCGCGGCGCCAGTAGAAGGTTCCGTCACTGTGCAGGGCCGACCCGCCCATGACGGAGAACTCGGTTCCCACGACGTCCTCGGTGAATCCCATGAGCGCGATGATCACAGGTGCCGTCCGCAGGTATTCCGCCACGCGTCCGCGTTCGTTCACGGGCAGTTGGCCGGAGAGTTCACGGAGGTCGTCCGCGCGGCCTTCGAAATGGGACTGGCTGGAGCTGTCGCCGAACAAGCCGAGCGGGGTGACCTGACGCATGGAACGTCCTTCCGGAACGAGCTGTCGAACGGGCCGTTGACGGTGGTGGGTGTCATCACATCAGTGCGGGGGGTGCGCTCCGGGGCCGGGCCCGCCCCCTTCCGGTGCGTGGATCGATGTCGACCTGATGGCCGCTCGCGTTTCTCACTTCCACGCCACCGAGTGCCTTGGAGAGTTCTCCGGCCGCCTTGCAGGCTCCGTGGCAGGTGACCAGTTGGATGGGACCTCCGTGGTAGTAGGGATTCTCTCTGACCAAGTCAGCGATCTGCTGGGGGTGGGTTATCTTGCCGTCGACGATGCATTCCCCCTCCTTACTGCCGTGGACGATGACGTCGTGGCCGTACGTGCCTTTCGAACGTTGCAGGTTCTGGAGTGTGTTCGCGTCGTCGCCGATGGCCGTGGCGGTTCTCGTGTAGCGGACGTTGTCACCGGCCCAGGTGAACGACGAGACGGGCGGAATGCCCATCACGCTCTCTGCCTCGCCCCGCGGAGCCGCCGCTGTCTTGCGCCACCCCGTCAGACCGCCGACGCCGGTGAGGACGAGTTGCTGGACGAGTTCGTCGGCCGCCTCGGCGTGCAGGTCCGCCAGCGCGTCGCAGCCCTGTTGGGCCGCGCGGCGCGTCGGGACGGCGGCCGGGCCGTGCCGCATCCGGCTCGGGTCGGGTGGCTGTGCGGTGTGCCTTGGGGCTTCCTGTCGGGCGCGTTCATGTAGGCGCGCATCGGCGACAGTTCGTGCTGTTCTTCGGCGACCTGTGCGCGCCGCTCGGCCAGGGTCATGGCCTTGGGGGGCTTGGGCAGATCGGCGGCCGCCCTGGCCTTCTCGGGGTGACGGCCGCGGCCGTGGTGGCCGGCCGGGCCCGGGGCGAGGCTGCCCCGGCCCGGGCGACGCCCGCCACGACCTTTGATCCACTGAGGGCTCGAACTAACCCGGTACGGCTGAGACGACTGGAAACCCTCGGTGCCTCGTGGACGGCTTCGCCGCGTGCCGCCTGAGCACACGACCGAAGCGGCCGATGCAGCCGTACTCTTTTGGCGTGAAGCCGTACTTGGGTGCCGGGTGGTGGAGGTGAACTCCCCACGTCCGGGCGGCAAATGTGGGGAAGTGACGCGGGCTCTGCCGATGACTAGGAGGGGCAGTAGTTCTCGGGCGGCAGTTCGGGAGGCGCTGCGCGACGTCGAACATTGATGGCTTCGGGCAGCAGCTCGGTGCGGTTGAAGTGTTCGACCACGGTGGGGGACAACCCGGAGCGCCTGGACAGTGAGGTGTCGTTCGCTGCTTTGAGCGGAGTCAGTCCCGCCGTATCGTGTTCACCCGACTGCGGGTCGACCCGCGCACCCAGGACTACTACGAGCGCCGCATCAAGGAGGGCAAGACCCGCCGCGAGATCGTCCGATGCCTCAAGCGCTATGCGGCCCGGGAGGTCTTCCACCTGGTCAGACAGCTACAGTCAGGACCCCGCTCATAGGGGCTGTCGTGACAGATGAGAGGGTCGGGCGGGTGAGTGAGACACCGAAGAGCACCCTGCAATACCGGTTCGACGGGCCGGAGGACGCCCCGGTCCTGATCCTGGGTGCCTCACTGGGTACGACCTGGCACATGTGGGACCGCCAGATACCCGAGCTGATCCGGCACTGGCGGGTCTTCCGGTTCGACATGCCGGGGCACGGCGGGGCGCCCGCGCACCCGTGCGGGTCCGTGGGGGAGCTCGCCGAGCGGCTGCTCGCGACGCTCGACGAGCTCGGCGTGCAGCGCTTCGGGTACGCGGGCTGCGCCTTCGGCGGCGCCATCGGCACCGAGCTCGCGCTCCGGCACCCGCAGCGCGTCGCCTCGCTCGCGCTGATCGCCGCGTCGCCGCGGTTCGGTACGGCCGACGAGTTCCGGCAGCGCGGCGTGATCGTGCGCAGCAACGGGCTCGACCCCATCGCCCGGTCCGCCCCCGACCGCTGGTTCACGCCCGGCTTCGCCGCCGCCCAGCCCGCCATCACCGACTGGGCCGTGCAGATGGTGCGCACCACCGACCCCGGCTGCTACATCGCCGCCTGCGAGGCCCTCGCCGCCTTCGACGTGCGCGCCGAGCTCGGCAGGATCGGGGTGCCGACGCTGGTGCTCGTGGGGTCCGAGGACCAGGTCACGGGACAGGGGGAGGCCCGCACGCTCGTCGCGGGGATCCCCGACGCGCGGCTCGCCGTCGTGCCGGGCGCCTCGCACCTCGCGCCGGTCGAGCAGCCCGCCGCGGTCACCGACCTCCTCGTACGCCACTTCTCGTCGGCCTGGCAGCCGGCCACCGAGACGGCCGTCGGGCAGTCGGCCATCTCCGCGCCGCCCGTCAAGCCCGTCCTCGCCCCGCCGCCCGTCGCGCCCGTCGCCGAGATCGCGGCCGCCGAGCAGCCCGAGGCGGTGGTGGGCGGGGCCGGGCCCGACCTGTACGAGGCGGGGATGAAGGTCCGCCGCGAGGTGCTGGGTGACGCGCACGTCGACCGGGTGCTCGAATCCGCGGACGACTTCTCCGGAGAGTTCCAGGAGCTCGTCACGCGCTACGCCTGGGGCGAGGTGTGGAACCGTCCCGGTCTGGACCGCCGCTCCCGCAGCTGCGTCACGCTGACCGCGCTCGTCGCGGGCGGCCACCTCGACGAGCTCGGCTTCCACACCAGGGCCGCGCTGCGCAACGGCCTCACCCCGGCCGAGATCAAGGAAGTCCTGCTCCAGGCCGCCGTCTACTGCGGCGTCCCCGCGGCGAATTCCGCCTTCAAGGTGGCGCAGGCCGTGATCCGTGAGGAAACCACGCCGCAGGAGTAGCAGGATGGGAGGCATGACGACTTCTCCCGGCACCCACTCCACGCGCGCGGAGCGCACCACGTTCACGAAGAAGTCCCACGCGTGCGTGCGTCTCGAAAAGGACGGACGCACGCTCGTCGTCGACCCCGGCGGCTTCAGCGAGGAGGACGCGGCGCTCGGCGCCGACGCCATCCTCGTCACGCACGAGCATCCGGACCACTTCGACGAGGGCCGGTTGAGGGCTGCCCTGGAGGATCGCCCCGACGCCGAGATCTGGACGCTCAGGTCCGTCGCGGACCGGATCTCGGCCGCCTTCCCCGGACGCGTGCACACCGTCGGGCACGGCGACACGTTCACGGCCGCCGGGTTCGACGTCCAGGTCCACGGCGAGCTGCACGCGGTCATCCACCCGGACATCCCGCGGATCACGAATGTGGGGTACCTGGTGGACGGCTCGGTGTTCCACCCGGGCGACGCGCTGACCGTCCCCGACCACCCCGTCGAGACGCTGATGCTGCCCGTCATGGCCCCCTGGAACAAGATCTCCGAAGTGATCGACTACGTACGCGAGGTCAAGCCGCGGCGCGCCTACGACATCCACGACGCGCTCCTCACCGACCTCGCCCGGCCGATCTACGACAACCAGATCGGTGCCCTCGGCGGGGCCGAGCACCTGCGTCTGACGCCGGGGGAGTCGGCCGCTCTGTGACTGTCAGTGCCGCCCGGTAGGTTGTGAGGCATGCGCATTGCGACCTGGAACGTGAACTCGATCACCGCTCGTCTGCCGAGGCTCCTTGCCTGGCTGGAGGCCACCGGCACCGACGTCGTGTGCATACAGGAGACCAAGACGACGGCCGAGGGTTTCCCCGCCGAGGCCCTCCGTGAGCTGGGGTACGAGTCGGCGGTGCACGCGACCGGCCGGTGGAACGGCGTGGCGCTGGTCTCGAAGGTCGGCCTCGAGGACATCGTCCGGGGCCTGCCGGGCGATCCCGGGTACGACGGCGTGCAGGAGCCCCGCGCGATCTCCGCGACCTGCGGCCCGGTCCGCCTCTGGTCGGTGTACGTGCCGAACGGCCGCGAGGTCGACCACGCGCACTACGCGTACAAGCTCCAGTGGTTCGAGGCGCTCAAGGCCGCGGTCGCCGGGGACGCGGGCGGCTCCCGCCCCTTCGCCGTCCTCGGCGACTACAACGTCGCACCGACCGACGACGACGTCTGGGACCCCTCCCTCTTCGTGGACTCCACGCACGTCACCCCCGCCGAGCGCGCCGCCCTCGCCTCCTTGCGCGAGACGGGCCTGACGGACGTCGTGCCGCGCCCCCTCAAGTACGACCACCCGTTCACGTACTGGGACTACCGCCAGCTCTGCTTCCCGAAGAACAAGGGCATGCGCATCGACCTCGTGTACGGGAACGAGCCGTTCGCGAAGGCCGTCTCCGATGCATACGTGGACCGCGAGGAGCGCAAGGGCAAGGGCGCGTCGGACCACGCGCCGGTGGTGGTGGACCTGGACGTGTAGGGGTTCAGAGACAGGCTCTCAGGGCACGAGCACGCGCAGGTCCACCGACTGCGCCAGCGCCGCGAGTCCCGCGTCTCCGGGGTGCAGATGGTCCCCGCTGTCGTAGGCGGGGAGCATGCGCGCCGGGTGTGCGGGGTCGCGCAGCACCGCGTCGAAGTCGAGCACGGCGTCGAAGTCGTCCGTGCCCCGCAGGTAGGCGTTGACCTTCTCCCGCTGTTCGTCGGCGGCCGCGGTGCAGAGCCTCTCGCCCTCGCACGGCGCGATGGTCGCCGCCACCGCGCGCAGCCCGCGTGCGTGGGAGCGGTCCGCGATCTCCCGGAGCCCGGCGATCACCTGGTCCGCCGAGGCGCCCCAGCGCACGTCGTTGACGCCCTCGAAGACGACGACCGTGCGGGCCGACGTCTGGGCGAGGACGTCGCGGTCCAGGCGGTGCAGGGCGCTCACGCCGCCCGTGTCGGTGGAGACGCCGTCGCCGGGGTAGCGGTCGGCGATCACGCGGTTCGCGGAGATGCCCTGGTTGAGCACGCCGTAGCGCGGGACGGTGGACTGGTTTCGGAGGCGGGCCGCCAGGACATCGGGCCAGCGCCGGTTGGCGTCCTGGGTCGACTTCACGCCGTCGGTGATCGAGTCGCCGAGCAGCACCACGGAGCCGGGCCCGCCGCCCACGTCGACGCCGGTGAGCAGCGGCCACGTCGTGATCGTCGAGGTGTACGCGGCCGGGGAGCCGTCCGCCGCGTGGTCGCCGGGACCGCTGACGTACGACCGCTGCACGGCCTGGCTGTGCACGGGAGCCGTCGCCACGGGTCCCGGTAGGTGGAAGCTGACCAGGAGGTTGGCGTCGGCGGGCACGTCGAAGTCGAGGGGGTCACTGAAGGCCTGGGCGCCCGCCGGGATCTCTGTCCCCGAGGAACCGCGGAAGGACAGCCTCCGTGGCTCGCCCCGCGCGCCCGCCCCGGACTCCTGCACCGCCACTGTCGCGCTGCCGATCCGCACCGGGGCCGCCGCGAAGGTGTTGTCGAGCCGGATGCGGACCCGCGGCCCGCCCGTACTCGTGTGCACGACGAGCCGCACGGTCCGGTCGGCCCAGGGCCCCACCGCCGTGTAGCCCGCGGTCGACGCCGACCAGGTGCCCGTCCAGCCCTTCGCCTCGGCCCGTACCGACAGGGCGAACACGTGCAGGTCCGCGGCGCCGGGGTCGCGCGGCAGCGTCACCGATGCGACCTCGCGCCCACGGGCCAGCGGCACAGTCACCACGTACAGCCGTGCCTTCTCGGCGAGTTGGCCGCCGGGCGTGTTGATGTGCGGCAGGGCCACGGACTTCGTGGCGAGCGGACCCGAACGCCAGTCCGGCGCGGTGAGCCGGTAGCCGCCGCGCGAGCCGTCCCGGTACCGGACCGTCCCCGTGCCGCTCGCCGCACCGCCCGTGCCGGCGACCAGGAAGGCGAGGGCGTCGCCGCGGCCGCGCAGCCGCACCGACTGCCCGTCGGCGTGCACGTTGTCCGGGGCGCCGGGCGTGGTGCGCGGCCAGGTGAGGCGGGCCCCGTCGACGGCCAGCCCCCGCCCGGGAGTCCAGCCCGCCGCCGTCAGGTCCCGCGCCGACAGCGAGCCGCCCGCCCCGTCGAAGTCCGCGTCGGCGGGCCGTTCGTCGTCGCTCACCGCCCGGTTGTCGAAGAGCCGCTCCAGGGGGAGCGGCCCGGGTCCGTGCGGGACCGCGGCCTGTGCGGATGCCACGGGTACGAGCCCCGTGAGCAGACCGAGTACGGCGGCCGCTCCCCAGATACGTCGGCGCACGACAGACCCCTCCCGCGTTGACAGATGCGCCATGAAGCTAAGGAGGTGCGGGAGGCGAGTCAATGAGGGGCGCGTGAACGCGACGCGAACTCGCCGGGAGGCGCGAAGTCGCCGCGCAGTGCCGACGGGCCCGTCAGCGCTCCGCCGACACCAGCCCCTTCTCGTACGCGATGATCACCAGCTGCACCCGGTCCCTGGCGCCCAGCTTCGCGAGCAGCCGGGTCAGATACGTCTTCGCGGTGGCGACGCTGAGGCAGAGCTCCGCGGCTATCTCCGTGTTCGAGAGGCCGCGGCCCACCAGGGTCAGCACCTCGCGCTCGCGGTCCGTGATGCCCTCGATCGGCACGTCGCGCGGCGGCACTTCGGTGGGGCGGTCCGCGAACTCCTTGATGAGGCGGCGAGTCACGCTCGGCGCGATCAGGCCGTCGCCGGTCGCGACGACCCGTACCGCCGCGAGGATGTCGTCCAGCGCCATGTCCTTGACGAGGAACCCGGCGGCTCCGGCGCGCAGCGCCCCGTACACGTAATCGTCGTCGTCGAACGTGGTCAGGACGACGACGTGCGCGGATGTCGGGCCCGACGTGATCTGCCGGGTGGCCTCGATGCCGTCCATGCCGGGCATCCGGATGTCCATCACCACGACGTCCGGGCGCAGTTCCGCGCACCGGCGGACCGCCTCGTCGCCCGAGGCGGCCTCGCCCGCGACCTCGATGTCGGGGGCCTCGGTGATGACCATGCTCAGGGCGGTGCGGACGAGGGGCTGGTCGTCGACCAGCAGGACGCGGATCGTCATCGGGCGCCCGCCGTGGCCGGGACGGGCAGCCGGGCGTTCACCCGGAATCCGCCGCCGGGGCGGGGCGCGGCGCTGAACTCGCCGTGCAGCAGGGCGACCCGCTCCCGCATGCCGAGCAGGCCGTACCCGGTGCCGTGGGCGGCCTTCGGGGCGCCCCCTCCGTGGTCCTCGATCTCGATGACGATCTCCTCTTCGCGGTGGTGCACGGACACCGTGCAAGATGTGGCGCCCGCGTGCCGCACCACGTTGGTGACGGACTCCTGGATGATGCGGAACGCCGACAGGTCGAGGTCCGCCGGCAGCGGTCGCCGCTCGCCATGCCACACCACGTCCACGCGCACCCCCGCGGCGGTCGTCGCAGCGGCGAGCCGGTCGACGTCCGCGAGCCCCTCGGCCGGGCCGCGCGGCGCCGACTCCCGCTCCCCGCTGGCGACTTGACCGGTTTCGCTCTCGCGCAGCGCGCCCAGCATGCGCCGCAGCCCGGCCAGGGTCTCCCGGCCCGCCCGCTCCACCGCGACCATCGCCTCGCGCGCGCCGGCCGGCTGGGTCTCGACGACCCGGGCCGCCGCGCCCGCCTGCAACGCGATGATGCCGATGCTGTGCGCCACCGTGTCGTGCATCTCCCGGGCGATGCGCAGCCGTTCGGCGGTGACGGCCTGCGCGGCGGCCTGCGCGCCGAGCCGTTCCGTGTAGGCGCGGGCCTGCCGCACCGAGTTGCCGACCAGCCAGGCGACGGCGGCCGTCAGGGCGACGGTCTGCCAGTCCGACCAGCTGGAGCTGATGGTGTGGGGCAGCCGGAGAGGGAGGCCGAGGAGCTGGCGGAGCAGCGCGTAACCGGGCAGGACGCAGAGGGCCAGGACGACGGCGGCGGTGCGGGCCCGGCGCGCCCCGGTCGCGACCACGTAACCCATGGCGATGTCGACCGCCGCGTACTGCGCGAATCCGATGTTCGTCGCGCCGATCGCGAGCGTCCCGACGTACGAGGCGACGACGAGCAGCCCGAGCGCCACCATCGGGTGGCGTTCCAGGAGCCGGACGACGGACAGGGCCATGCCTGCCGCGACAGCCACGAGCAGCCACTCCCAAGCCTGCGGCCCCTCCTGCGTGCTGGTCGGCAGCCATGAGATCCCGTAGTACGCACGGGCGCCGGAGGCCATGCCGACGCACCAGGCGGCGGCCGCCCACACACCTGGCGGCGCATGCTTGAACAGGGATATGGGCGGGGTGGCTGACATGCGTCGATCGTAGCCAGGAGGGTGCGCGCCGGGAATCGACCACGGCTGTACAACCACGGTCGACAGTCCACGGCAGGACCCCGCCGCAGGGGGCTCGTGTGGGCCTACGCCACCGGGGGAGGCGGCCCCTTTATGGCGCCCTCGTCGGCCACTCGGACCACCACCGCGTACGAGCCGATTCCCAACAGGTGAGGGCCGGGGATGCGGTGGCCGCGGGAGGTGTGGAGGGTGTGGAGGTGGCCGGACTCCGGGTCGAAGGTGACGTCGGCCAGGGTCCCGATGCCGTCGCCCAGCTCGGTCAGCAGCCGCTTGCCGAGCAGGTCCTGGCTCCCGGACGAGTCCGTGGAGGCGAACCGGGCCGCCGACGCCGCCCCGACGACCACCGCGTCCGGCCCCACCGCGTGCACGTCCGCCCAGGCGATGACGTCACCGCGGCCCTTGGCGCCATCCAGCCGGATGGCGGTGATCAGGGCGTCCTCAGGCGCGACGACGATCCCGCCGACCGTCCCGATGTGCGCGGCATCCACCGCGCTGACGACCGGCCGCCCCACGGCCTGACTGAGCAGCATCATGAGACCCGCCCCTCACCCGGGCCGCCGGGCCCTCCCGCCTGGGCCGGGGGCACGTCCGTGCGCCCGCTGCCGGTGGGCCCCGGGTCCGCGGACCCCGCCCCCACCGCCAAATCCCGCAGCTCCTCCACGGCGAGCTCCGTGTCCCGCGCGGGCACGACCAGCGTGTCGCCCGTCATCGCCGACCGGGCCCCGAGGGGCAGATACACCGTGCGCTCATGGCGCCCCAGCGCCTCCGAGGAGGCCATCTCCAGGCCGACCACCCGGCCCTCGCGACCCGTCTCGACCACCACGTCGAGCACCGTGCCGACCTGGACGCCCTGGTCCGTCAGTACGCGGGCGCCGCGGACCAGGCCGCCGGAGGTCTCCCCGGCGGAGGCGACGGCGGAGCGCTCCTGGAGGGAGTCGGCGGAGGCGATCATCACGGCGTCCGTGCCCAGGGCGTGCACCGCGGACCACGGCAGGCTCTTGCGCAGGGGACCGGAGAGAAGACCGCGGCCGGCCAGCGTGAAACCGGCGATGCGGCCGCCCGCGCCGTCGAGCACGACATCCTTGACCTGGGCGACCGCCTCGCCGCCCAGGGTGACCACCGGCCGCTTGGTGAGGTCGCCTGCCGACAGCAGGGCCGGGACGGGCGCCGTCACCGGACGTTCCCCCGCCCGGGCCGCCGGCCGCGCCGCACCACGATCACGCCCCCGCCGCGCCGCCGGGCCTGTACGCCGATCACCGCGGCGGCCAGCACCCCCACCACGGCGATCACGGCGATCAACCACGCCCACCACACCATCGCGCACCTCCCGATCCCGGACCGAGCAGGACGGCCGAGTACCCAGGCGCGATCCGCTCATTCCGTGATCAACTGATGGAAGATACATTCTTGGGTACTGAATCCGCCCCAGGCCGCGCGTCCGGGCGGCGCCGCGCCACCCGACGGAGAGGCCGATCATGAACATTCCGTTCCTCGACAAGTGGCGTCGGCGGCACTCCGAGATCGACCGGGCCGCGGGGCTGGCGGTCGCGTTCGAGGAGGATCCGGACGGCGTAGCCGCCCTGCTCTCGGAGTGCGAGCTGCTGCGGTCTCAGGCGAGTGTCGCGGGGCTCGTGCTGGACGACTCGCCGGCCTCCCTGGCCGCCCTCGACCAGCTGCTGCCGCGCTGGCGCGACGACCCGGAGCTGCTGCCCTGGCTCGGCAACGACGCGGGGCTGTACCTCGGCACCGTCGTGGTGCGGACCGTGCCCGGTGCGGCCTGGCACGTGTGGCCCGGCGGCAGCCCCGTCGTGCGGCTGAAGAGCGGGCGGGACATCCAGGTCGTCGAGGCGGGGCTCGACTGGGCCGTGCAGGGAGCGCCGCAGCTGTCCCAGGTCTACGGCGAGGCCTCCGAGGCGTGAGCGCAGCAGCTCCCCGACCAACTCCCCGGCCTGCCCTGTATTGCGTCAAATACGGTTAATGCCCATAAGTGCGTGTCGTCCAGTAAGTCCCGTTTTCACGTGGATAGTTTGCGCGGACGTACACAGCTGAGAGTGGGCAGGTCTTGCCATGGCCGTCGATCCTTTGATCGAGCTGCGCGATGTGAACAAGTACTACGGAGAGCTGCATGTCCTCCAGGACATCAACCTCACCGTCGGCAAGGGGGAGGTGGTCGTGGTCATCGGCCCTTCGGGGTCGGGCAAGTCAACGCTCTGCCGGACGATCAACCGGCTCGAGACCATCCAGTCGGGAGAGATCAGACTCGACGGGCAGCCGCTGCCCGCCGAGGGCAAGGCACTCGCGAAGCTCCGCGCGGAAGTCGGCATGGTCTTCCAGTCCTTCAACCTCTTCGCGCACAAGACCGTCCTCCAGAACGTCTCCCTCGCGCAGATGAAAGTGCGGGGCCGCAAGAAGGACGAGGCGGAGAAGCGGTCCCGCGAACTCCTGGAGCGCGTCGGTCTCTCCGCGCATGCCGGCAAGTATCCGGCGCAGCTCTCCGGCGGCCAGCAGCAGCGCGTCGCCATCGCCCGCGCGCTGGCCATGGACCCCAAGGCGCTGCTCTTCGACGAGCCGACCTCGGCCCTCGACCCCGAGATGATCAACGAGGTACTCGAAGTCATGCAGCAGCTCGCGCGGGAGGGCATGACGATGGTCGTCGTCACCCACGAGATGGGCTTCGCCCGCTCCGCGGCCAACCGCGTCGTCTTCATGTCCGACGGCCGCATCGTCGAGGACCGGACCCCCGAGGACTTCTTCACCCGCCCGGAGAGCGAGCGCGCCAAGGACTTCCTCTCCAAGATCCTCAAGCACTGACGGGGGGAGCGCTCGTGAAGCGACACACCATGCGTACGACACGCCTGCTCGCGGCCCTCGTCGTCGCCGCCTGCGCCGCCGCCGCGTGCGGCAAGGAGGGCAGCCCGCCCACCAAGGGCCCCGCGGCCGACGAACTGCCCGAGTACCGGGTGGCGACCGGTTTCCAGCTGCCGGAGTCGGGGACCTGGAAGAAGGCGAAGAGCCGCGGCCGGTTCATCGTCGGCGCCAAGGAGGACCAGCCCTACCTCGGCGAGAAGGACCCGGCGACCGGCACCTACTCCGGCTTCGACATCGAGATCGCCAAGATGATCTCGGCCTCGCTCGGCCTGGACCCCCAGCGGATCGAGTTCAAGACGATCGCGTCGGCGAACCGCGAAACGGCCCTGCAGAACGGCCAGATCGATTACTACGTGGGCACCTACACCATCAACGACAACCGCAAGAAGCTCGTCGGTTTCGGCGGCCCCTACTACATGGCGGGCCAGGGCCTGCTGGTGCGCAGCGACGAGGACGACATCAAGGGCCCCCAGGACCTGGCGGGCAAACGCGTCTGCTCGGCCGCCGGATCGACCCCGTACCAGCGGATCCAGAAGGAGCACCCGAAGGCCACCCTCGTCGCGTACGACACGTACTCGGTCTGCGTCGACAACCTGCTGACCTATCAGGTCGACGCCGTCACCACCGACGACGCGATCCTGATCGGTTACGCGGCCAAGGTGCCCGACGAACTGAAGGTGGTCGGCAGGCCGTTCTCCGAGGAGCCGTACGGCATCGGGGTGCCCCGGGGCGACAACGCCCTCCGGTTCGCCGTCGACGACGCCCTCGCCGCGGGTGAGAAGAACGGCGACTGGAAGAAGGCGTACGACGCCACGCTCGGCCTCTCCGGGGTCCCGGCGCCGAAACCGCCCGCCATCGACCGCTACCCGGCGAGCTGAGGAGGCGTCGTGGACGTACTGACAGACAACTTCTCCACGTTCGGCGAGGGCTTCCTCGGCACCGTCGAACTGACCGTCTACGCCTCGCTCCTGGCGCTCCTGCTCGGCTTCGTCATGGCGTCGTTCAGGGTGGCGCCCGTCGGGTCCTTCCGGGCGTTCGGCACGGTGTGGGTGACGGTCCTGCGCAACACCCCGCTGACGCTGCTTTTCTTTGCGGTGCTGCTCGGTCTGCCCCGCTTCGGACTCGTCCTGCCCTTCAAGGTGTTCGCCGTCCTCGCCCTCGGCTGCTACACCTCCGCCTTCATCTGCGAGGCGCTCAGGTCCGGCATCAACACCGTGCCCAAGGGGCAGGGGGAGGCGGCCCGGAGCCTCGGCATGAGCTTCGGGCAGACGCTGTCGATGGTGGTGCTGCCGCAGGCCTTCCGGTCCGTCATCGCGCCGGTCGGCTCCAACCTGATCGCGCTGGCCAAGAACTCGGCGATCGCGGGCGCGTTCAGCGTCACCGAACTGCTCGGCACGTACAAGACGCTCAGCGAGCTCGGCTACAACATCATCTGGACGTTCGTCTGGATCGCCCTCGGCTACCTCATCATCACCCTCGCGATCAGCGCGGTCTTCAATGTCCTCGAAAAGCGCTGGGGAGTCGCCCGATGAAAGCCCTCTCCCACGATTCCACCGCCCTCTACGACATCCCGGGACCGCGGACCGTCCGGCGCCACAGGCTGTACGGGGTGCTCTCCACCCTGCTCGTGCTCGCGCTGGTCGGCTGGCTCCTGTACCTGCTCTTCGACACCGACCAGTTCACCGCCACGAAGTGGACGCCCTTCGAGTACCAGGGCATCCAGGAGCTCCTGCTGCGCGGCCTCGGCAACACGCTCAAGGCCTTCGCGATCTCCGCGGTCCTCGCCCTCGCGCTCGGCGGCCTGCTCGCCATGGGGCGCCTCTCCGACCACCGGCCCGTGCGCTGGGTGGCCACGCTCGTCGTGGAGTTCTTCCGCGCGATGCCCGTGCTCGTGATGATCTTCTTCGTCTTCGTGGCGCTGAAGGTGCAGCCGCTGCCCGCGCTGGTCGCCGGGCTCACGCTCTACAACGGCTCCGTACTCGCCGAGGTCTTCCGATCCGGCGTCAACTCCGTGGAGAGGGGGCAGCGGGAGGCGGCCTACGCCCTCGGAATGCGCAAGACACAGGTGATGGGACACGTCCTCGTACCGCAGGCCGTGCGGGCCATGCTGCCCGCCATCATCAGCCAGTTGGTGGTGGCCCTGAAGGACACCTCGCTCGGCTATCTGATCACCTACGAGGAGTTCCTCCATGCCGGGAAGCTCATCGCGTCGAACCTCGACTACGATTTGCCCTTCATCCCCGTGGTCATGGTGATCTCACCTATCTACATCGGGATGTGCATGCTGCTGTCGTGGTTCGCCCAGTGGGTGTCCAAGCGTCAGCGGCGCAATCCCAAGACCGAGGCCGCGGACGTGGCCCCGGCGGAACCAGGGACGCTGCTGCCGGGTACGCAGTAGCTCGCAGGGCCATGCCCACCCGGCAGCAGCCGGGGATCACTGCTCGCGCAGGGGGACGGACACGTACGACGGGTCCGCCTGTGGCGAGGAGAAGGTCAGCTGCGCGCCGGAGGGGTTGTGCTCGATGTAGAGCGGGTCGACCGTGTCGACCACCAGGGCAAGCCTGTGTCCTGCCGGTACGTCGTAGGCCGTGGAGAACAGCTCCAGGTCCACGCCGAACGGCTTGCCGGGCGTCTTGCCGTGGAAGGTGTACGGCGCGTTGCTGACCAGCTTGCCGAGGCCGAGCGGGCCCACGTCGTAGAGGTACGCGACGAGGGTGCCGCTCTCCTTGGTACTGGTGAGCGTGGTGTGCAGCTTCGCCGTCCCGCGCACCCGCTGGGCCGAGGCGTACCGCTCCGACTGCCAGACGCCCGTGTAGCGGCGCGGGAGCAGCGGCACCGAGGCCGTCGGCGGGATCTTGAGGAACTGTTCCAGGGCGTTGGAGAGGATCGCGATGCCGCCGTTGGCGCCCGAGTCGACGTTCGCGCGGATCGTGGTGGAGCCCGCCATGGCGATCTTCTTGCGGGTGGGGCCCACCGACTTCCAGTCCGGGTAGCCCTCGTAGCCGCCGGTGGAGCGGGACTTGAGCTGGACCGGCTGTTCCTTGTCGATGCCGTTGTCCGCGCCCTTGAGGTAGTGGTCGAACCAGCGCTGGGTGGAGGTCCAGGTGTCGTTGGGCAGCCCGAGCAGGCCGGTCGCCTCGGCCGTCGCGTGGTCGCCGGGGCGGAACTCCAGGCGCTTGGGTCCTGTCAGCCGCTCGTAGAACTCGGCGTACTGGTTCGGCGGGAAGAGCGTGTCGCCCCAGGCGTTGCCGAGCATGACGGCCGCGCCGTTCTTGTTGATGTCGTCGAGGTAGGTCGCGGGGGAGCGCTTCGCGCCCCACGCGATCATCTCGTCCTCCTTGTCCAGGTTGGACCCGAGGAAGTCCTTGAGTGTCTGCTGGAGTTCGGCGCTCGGGCGGCCCGTGAGCGCGCCCGCGCCACCGAGGAGAGCGGCGGCCTGGGAGTGCTGGGTGCGTCCGCTGTAGATCGAGTCGATCAGGTCGCCCCAGCCGCTCAGCGCGGCGACGGCCTTGACCCGCTTGTCGTGCCCGGCGGCGAGCAGGCTGATGCCCGCGCCGTACGAGACGCCCGCCATGCCGACCTTCGACGGGTCGGCCGGGGTGTTCGCGAGGGTCCAGTCGATGACCTTGGACGCGTCGGCGATGTCCTCGGGGCCGGCGGTCTCGATCTCGCCGCCGGACTGCCAGAAGCCGCGCGAGTTGTAACTCACCACGACGTAACCGGAGTTGGCGAGCTTCTGGGCCTGGGCGACGTACTCGATCTGCGGCATCGCCCAGCTGGTGGGCAGCACGATCGCGGGGAACTGGGTGTCCGCCTTCGCGCCCTCGGGGGTGAAGACGTTGGCCTTGAGGATCGTGCCGCCGTCGCCGGGGATGTCGACGAAGCGTACGCCGGTGGCGCTCGCGGCCGGCGGCGCGGCGGCCGGCGCCGCCTGTGCCGCCGGTGCGAGACCGAAGGCGGCACCGGCGACGAGGGCCGCCGAAACGGTCCCTACGGTGGGCGTACGCCAGGCATGGTGAGCACGGTGCGGCAGTCCCACGGGTCACTCCTCACTCGGACGGTGCAAAGTGACCCGACGGTAACCGCAGGGCTTTACCGGGGGTAACCCGTCGGTAAGTTACGCCCCGGTAACGATTGTTTACGGACGTACCGTCAGCTCAGCGCGCTCTTCGCCTGCCAGTCGGACCACGAGACGTTCCACTCGCCGTATCCGTTGCCCGGGTCCGGGACGCCCTTCGAGCCGCTGCCGGTGACCTCGAACGGGTCGCCCGGCCGCACCTGGCGGTAGAGCCAGCCCGCGTCGGCGGTGCTCATGCCGACACAGCCGGAGCTGTGGTTGGTGTTGCCGAAGTACGCGGCGTTCCACGGGGCCGCGTGCGCGTACATGCCCGACCAGGTCAGCCGCATCGAGTAGTCGACCATCTTGTCGTAGCTGTTGCTGCCGGTGAGGCCGACCGTCTCGGAGCGCATGTTGATCGTGCCCTCCTTCGACATCAGGACGGAGGTGCCGCCCCAGGACGCCTTCTCGCCGCCGGGCGTGCCGGCCGACATCGGCACCGACTTCACGGTCTTGCCGTCGCGCGTCAGCGTCGTCGTCTTGCTGTCCAGGTTCACCTTGACGACCTGGCTCTCGCCGACGGTGAAGTTGGTGGCGTAGTCACGGACGAACCAGTCGTCGCCGCCCGAGTCGATGCCGTTGAGCCGGGCGTCCAGCTTCACCTTCGTGCCGGACTTCCAGTACTCCTTGGGGCGCCAGTCGACGCGGTCCTTGCCGTCGTGGTTCTTGATCCAGCCCCAGGACCCGGTCGTGTCGTTCGAGGTCGTCACCTTCAGGTGCGTCTCGACCTCGGCCTTGTTCCGCACCGGGTGGTCGAAGGTGATCGAAAGCGGCTGGGCGATGCCCACCGTGGTGCCCTTGCCCGGGGCGAGCGTCACCTTGTTGACCTGCTCGGGCTCGGCCGTCTTGAAGGAGGCCTTCGCGTTGCCGCCCTTGTCGGTGCTCGCCTCGACCCGGTAGGCCGTGCCGGGCGCCGCCTTGCGCTCCGAGGTCCAGGTGGAGCCGTTCGCCGACACCTTGCCGGGCAGCTTCGCGCCCTTGTCGTCGGCGACGGTGACCTGCTTCAGCCGGCCGTCGGCCAGGCTGACCTTCACGGGCTTGCCCGCCTCCGCCCGCTGACCCGAGAGGTTCACTGAGATCTTCGGCTTCTCGGCGGCCTCGGCGGCGCCGGACGAGCCGCTGCCGCCGGAGCAGGCGGTCAGGGCGGCGGCGAGCACCGCCAGGCCCGCGGTCGCCGTGTGGCGGGTGCGAAGGGGGCGTCGGCGGCTCGAAGAGCTCTGGGGGGTCAAGGAACGTACCTCCGTGCGAATGTGGACTGCACGGTGAGAGGGACGTTCGGCCGGACGGGTTGCCTGTTGTCCGGAAATTCCCCGCTAGGTCACAGAAGGGCCTGGATCATGTCGGCGCTCCGTGAGGGCCGCGTCACTTGGCGCGATGGGAGGCGCGGGCCGACGGTGTGGGCAGCGGGGCCTGGGCGGCCCGGGTCACGTCCCCGACGAGCTCCACGACGTCGGGTCCGTACGCCTGCGAATTGACGGTCTTCAGGAGCAGGACGAAGGAGTTGCCGCCGTGCTTGCGGGCGAGCTTCTCGTGGTGGCGGGCCAGATAGCGGGTCGCCGCCTGGCTGGTCACCGCGCGCTGGCCGCAGAAGAGGAAGACGGGTCTCGCGTCCTGCCCCTGGTCGGCGGTGAGGCGGGCGAGGATCACGTACTCCGTGAGCCCGGCCTCCAGGCGGTAGCGCTCGGCGCCGATCTGGAAGGCGCCGCGGTCGGCCACCGGCTCCGGCTCGGCGTTCACCCGGACGCCCGGCAGCAGGGAGTGCATGTGCGCGGCCATCCGGCGGTTCGCCACCGGGTTGCCCACACAGAACTCGGTGCGCTCACCGAAGCCCTGCTGGGCCGCGTCGTGCGCGACGACCTGGGCGTGCGCCCCGCACTCCTTGATCACCGCGGCCAGCTCCAGGAGCGCGAACACGTCCTGGCGCACCACGGCCGGCTCGGGGCCGCCCGCGTCCCGGTTCACCACGAGCAGCGACTCGGCGTTGTCGGGCAGCCCGAAGAAGGCCTGCTTGCGGCGGAGCCTGCGCTTCCACAGATAGCCGCGGGCGAGCCAGCCAAGGACGGCGCTGAGGCCGACCGCGCTCAGGCCGAGGACGAGGTTGCGCACGTCTTCAGTCATGAGGGCGCATGCTAGCGGCCCGCCGGACCCGTGTTCGAGGAGGTCCTTACGCGGTTGGGGATACGAAGTTACGCTGCGCAGACGGTTGTTGACAGGAGGTACGAATGCGTCGCGCTGTCGTACGGAATCTGACGCTATTGGCGGTCGGAGGGGTATTGGTGTCGGTCGGTGCGGCCGCGCCCCCTTCGCCTACGCGCTCAGCGGAACCGGCCGCACCGGAGAAGACGCCCGTCGCCGTCGGCCACGGCGGTGCGGTCGCCAGCGTCGACCCGGACGCCTCGGCTGCCGGCATCGAGGTCCTGCGCAAGGGCGGCAACGCCGTGGACGCGGCCGTCGCCACCGCCGCCGCGCTCGGCGTCACCGAGCCGTACTCGGCGGGCGTCGGAGGCGGCGGCTACTTCGTCCACTACGACGCGCGGACCCGCGAGGTCAGCACCATCGACGGCCGCGAGACGGCCCCGCGCACCGCCGACTCGGGCCTGTTCCTGGAGAACGGCAAGCCGATCCCCTTCCAGGAAGCGGTCACCAGCGGCCTCGGCGTCGGCACCCCCGGCACCCCCGCCACCTGGCAGTCGGCGCTCGACCGGTGGGGCACCGAGCGCCTCGGCACGCTCCTGAAGCCCGCCGAGCGCCTCGCCCGCGACGGGTTCACGGTCGACCCGACCTTCCGCGCGCAGACCGAGTCGAACCAGCAGCGGTTCAAGGACTTCCCCGCCTCGGCGAAGCTGTTCCTGCCCGGCGGCAGGCTGCCGGTGGTCGGCTCGACGTTCAAGAACCCCGACCTGGCGCGCACCTACAAGGAGCTGGGCCGCGAGGGCATCGGCGCGCTGTACCGCGGAGACCTCGGCAGGGACTTCGTGCGCACGGTGAACAAGCCCCCGGTCGACCCGGCGGCGGACCGCGTGGTGCGGCCCGGCGACCTCTCCCGCAAGGACCTCAAGACGTACGCGGTCAAACGCCAGGCTCCGACGAAGACCTCGTACCGCGGCCTGGACGTGTACTCCATGGCGCCCTCGTCCTCCGGCGGCACCACCGTCGGCGAGGCGCTCAACATCCTGGAGCGCACCGACCTCTCCAGGGCGTCGAAGACGAAGTACCTGCACCGCTACATCGAGGCGAGCCGGGTCGCGTTCGCCGACCGGGGGCGCTGGGTGGGCGACCCGGCCTTCGAGGACGTACCGACCAAGCAGCTCCTCTCCCAGCGGTTCGCGGACTCGCGCGAGTGCCTGATCAAGGACGACGCCGTCCTCAAGAGCCCGCTCGCGCCCGGCGACCCGCGGAACCCGAACCCGTGCGCCACGGGCGACAAGGCCGCCCCGACGACGTACGAGGGCGAGAACACCACGCACCTGACCGCCGCCGACAAGTGGGGCAACGTCGTGGCGTACACCCTCACCATCGAGTCGACCGGCGGCAGCGGCATCACCGTCCCGGGCCGGGGCTTCCTGCTCAACAACGAACTGACCGACTTCTCCTTCGCGCCCGCCAACCCCGCCGTGCACGACCCGAACCTGCCGGGCCCCGGCAAACGGCCGCGCTCCTCGATCTCCCCGACCATCGTGCTCAAGCACGGCAAGCCGGTGGTGGCGCTCGGCTCGCCCGGCGGCGCGACCATCGTCACGACCGTCCTGCAGACCCTGACGGGCTTCGTCGACCGGGGCCTGCCCCTGGTCGACGCGATCGCCGCGCCGCGCGCGAGCCAGCGCAACGCCGCGCAGACCGAGCTCGAACCGGGCCTCTGGAACAGCGCGTCGCGCACCAGGCTGGAGTCGATCGGGCACTCCTTCAAACAGAACCCCGAGATCGGCGCGGCCACCGGCGTGCAGCGGCTGCCGGACGGCAGGTGGCTCGCGGCGGCGGAGAAGGTCCGCAGGGGCGGCGGTTCGGCGATGGTGGTCCGCCCCACGGAGTGACGTCCTACGCCACGGGTGACGCCGCGCAGTTCTGCTCCAGCTCGTTCGCCGCCCAGCGGATCGACGACTCCGGGTCGTCGTGCAGGTACCGCAGCGTGGGCAGTGCCTCGCGGACGGCGGCGAGCTGGGCGTCGCCGCGGCCGCCGCGCGCCTGGCGGACGTCGGCGAGGTCCGCGATGAGCAGCAGCAGCGTGCTGCGGGACTTGTTGTCCGGGTCGGTCATCAGCTCGACGAGGAACGGGATCGCGGGGACCGCGGCGGTCGAGGAGGCCTCCTTGGAGACGAGGAGCCGGTAGAGGTCGTGGACCGTGTCCATGGCCGTCTTCTTGTCGTCGGAGGCCACCTTGCCGATCAGCTCGGGGATCATGCGGCCGGGGCCGCGTGCGGTCCACAGGGAGCCCCAGTCGACGTCGTCCAGGCGCAGCTGGAGGTCGCGGTGCGGCCACAGCCTCGCCGGGTCCAAGCGGAGCACGGACGTGCCGTCCGCGTCGGTGACGCGCAGGGTGGCGTCCGCGTCGAGGCCCAGGAACGTGATGCCGGTGCCGAGGCGCAGGGTGGCCACCGCGTCCGAGGCGAGGTCCCAGACCCGGACCAGGCCGTCCGCCCACGCGGCGGCGAGGGCGGGTCCGGTCGCCAGCTGTGCGGCGGCCAGCGCCCGTACGGGCGTGCGGCGACGCGCGAAGGGAGCACGCAGCGGCTTGCGGCGGGTGCTCCAGTAGCGGATCACGCCGTTCTCGTCGCCGCTCAGGACGAGGCGCCCGCCGCCGGCTCGCTTGACGCAGGTGAGCGCGGTGACCGGGGCGCGGTGCAGGGTCAGGGTGATCGTCTCGGGGGACTCGTCGTCGGTCTCCAGGACGTGCACGCAGCCGTCCGCGTCACCCGCCACGAGGGTCGTCGCGTCCTGGTCGGCGGCGACCGCCCGCAGTTCGCCCGGCGCGGGGACGAGCGCGGCGGCGGCGCCGGGCACCGACGGCGGTGCGACGGGCCCGCGCGAGAGGACCGTCCAGCGCCCCCGCGCATCGGCGTCGCCCTCCGCGAGCGAGACGGGCCCGAGGTCCTCCAGGGGCTCGGGCACCTCGGAGGGCGGAGTGATCGCCTTGTCGCCGGACCAGTCGACGCCGAGCGTCTCGGCGACCGCGACGAGCGCGTCCCGGGTGCGGGCGTTGATGACGATCGCGAAGTCGGCGCCGGGGCCGCGGCCATGCCGTATGACCGCGTCGGGCGCCCCGTACGACAGCGCGTCCGTGCCCATCTCCTGCCAGGGCAGCAGGCCCAGGTCGCGGTACGCGTCCGTCAGGCGCCGGACGATCTCCGGGTCGGCGTCGACGGCCGTCCTGCGGACCCGCAGCGTCCAGCCGTAGCGCGCCGGCAGCCGTTCGAAGGCCAGCTGCAGCAGGAACTCGGAGAGCGACCGGCTCTGCACGACCCACTCGCCGCGGATGCTCACGACGACGCGCGGGTCGGGCAGTTCCGCCTCGGCCGCGAGATAGCCCCACTCGTGGCTGTAGTGGTACTCCGACATGAAGACACAGACACGTCGGTCGCCGCCGGGCTCCAAGAGGCCGCTGTCCACGGGCACTTCGAGCTCCGAGATCCTCGGCGGCCACTGGGTGTGGACCCAGTACAGGCGCGGATTGAAGGCGAAGGAGTTGACGGGGGAGTCCCACCACTCGGTCAGGGCCCCGGGGACGGGCAGCGTCCAGTCGATGCCGTCCGTGCGGTTCTCCCCGCCCCACCGCGAGTGGCCGGGCTCGCCGCCCGGGTCCTCGTACCCCCACTCGCGCTGCACCGCGTCGAGCAACTCCCAGCGGCGCCCGCCCTGTTGCCATGCGCGCAGCCGGTCCGCGAACTGTCCGTAGTCAATGATCTCTCGGGTCACCGGAGAATCGTACGGATGATCTACGTCGGGGAATGTCCCCGCCGGGTCACAGTGCCGTGCGGATCCTGGGACCTCTACCGGTATTTAAATGCCGGTATACAAATGGGAGGTCGGGTAGCATGGCCGCATGGTGAGGACTCCTTTGACCCCGGAAGAGCGTGAGCGCGGCGAGCGTCTCGGGGTGCTCCTGCGGGAGGCTCGCGGAGAGCGGAGCATGGTGTCGGTCGCCGCGGAGGCCGGTCTCTCCGCGGAGACGCTGCGGAAGATCGAGACGGGGCGGGCACCGACGCCCGCGCTGTTCACCGTGGCGGCGCTCGCCTCCGTGCTGGGGCTCTCCCTGGACGAGCTGGTGGTCCGGTGCGACCTGGCCGCCGTCTGAGTGTCTCTTTCGCGCCCCTCGGAAAACTGCGTGTAGTCGTCCCGTAACACGTCTGGTGTTATCTTCCGGACCGGAAGACTCCAGTCTCCACGGGGCGGTGCCGGTCGGATGGTAGTGGAACAACTCCCGGAACAGGTAAGGGAGTTCGTGAGGTACTTGCGGGATCTGCTGGGGCGGTTGGACCAGGAAGCAGGCTGGTGCGGCGTGTTCTGGCAGCGCGATCCGGACGGCATGCGTGCCTGTCTGGACGGCGCCGAGATCCCGCCCTGGGACGTGGTGCAGGCGCTGCTCCACGATCTCGCGGCGGACCGCGGCCTCCCGGAGGCCGAGCGCGAGGCGGGCGTGGCGCGCGCCCTGCACCGGGCGGCGATCGCCGCGTACGACGCCAGACCCGGCGGCCGTGAACTCCTCGGCGACCGGCTCGACCTGATGCTCACGGAGCAGCGGATCGCCCTGGAGCGGCAGGCCGACCTGACGCGGCAGCTGACGGGCGCGGCCTCCGCCGACGAGGCGGACCGCATCAACCTCGACCTGGCCTGGGTGCGCGACGACCACGAGCGCGCGACCGCCCGCTGCGCCGAACTGCAGGAGCGGATGGACCGCCTGGCCGAGGCGGAACGGCCGTCGTGGATGGACATCGGCGCGGCGGCGCCGGACGACGGGTTCGGGGCGTCTCCGGCTCCGGGGGACGGGTTGGGCGTGCCCCGGCAGGCGTCCGGCTCCCGCGCGGCGGCACCGGCGTACCCCAGGGGCGCACGGTTCGCCGGGCTCGGGGACGCCGGGGAGCGCACCGGTGCCCCCGGTGTCACGCCCGAGCCGGAAACACCGTACGTCCCCGACGAGGACCCCGCGGGGCGTGCCACGTCCGACGCGGTGCGCAAGCTCCTCGAGCTCCGCGGCGAGGGCCGCAGCGGCGAGGCGCACGGCGTGCTCGTCGAGGCCGCGGGCTGGCCCGCGGACAGGCTCCCCGCGTTCGCCGTCGAGCTGCACCGCGCCGGCCTCGGCGCCGACTGGGCGACGCTCCTGTGGGAGGCTGCCTCGCTGCCGCCCGACCGGCTCGTCGCCCTGGCGGACGCGCTGGCCGGGGCGGGCCGCGCCGACGACTGCAGGAAGCTGCTGCGGCAGGGGGTCGCGCGCCCCGCGCCGGAGATCGCCGAGGCGGTCGTCGCGCTGATCGACGCGGGCCGCGAGCGGGAGGCCCGCGCGCTCCTCGACTCGTACCTCCGCGTCCGCACCCCCGAGGACGTGGCCCGGTGCGCGCACACGGACCCGCACCGTCTCATCCCACTGCTCCTGGAGACGGCCCGGCAGGTGTCGGACGCGCACCACTGGGATCTGGTGCACGCCCTGCGCGTGGCCGGATTCAGCGCCTGACCGGGATCGCCCCTGCCCGTTTCTGGCCCGCTCGGGTGCGAAACATGATCGACTCCGCCGGTTGACGGCGATGGTCTTGCTCAGCCCGTCGGGGAGGCTTACGTTTTCCTGATCCACGCAGCAGATCTACGTGCGTAGAAGCTCTCTGACGCCCTCTCACGGGCATGCGAAGGAGCAGCTCATGGCCAACGTCGTACGCGCCGCACTGGTCCAGGCCACCTGGACGGGCGACACCGAATCAATGATCGCCAAGCACGAGGAGCACGCCCGCGAGGCGGCCCGGCAGGGCGCGCAGGTGATCGGCTTCCAGGAAGTCTTCAACGCCCCCTACTTCTGCCAGGTGCAGGAGGCCGAGCACTACCGGTGGGCCGAGCCCGTACCGGACGGACCCACGGTCACCCGCATGAAGGAACTCGCCCGCGAGACCGGCATGGTGATCGTCGTCCCCGTCTTCGAGGTCGCGCAGTCCGGCTTCTACTTCAACACCGCGGCCGTGATAGACGCCGACGGCAGCTACCTCGGCAAGTACCGCAAGCATCACATCCCCCAGGTCAAGGGCTTCTGGGAGAAGTACTACTTCAAGCCGGGCAACCTCGGCTGGCCCGTCTTCGACACCGCGGTCGGCAAGGTCGGCGTCTACATCTGCTACGACCGCCACTTCCCCGAGGGCTGGCGGCAGTTGGGCCTCAACGGTGCCCAGCTCGTCTACAACCCCTCCGCCACCCACCGCGGCCTCTCCTCTCACCTGTGGCAGCTCGAACAGCCCGCCGCGGCCGTCGCCAACGAGTACTTCATCGCCGCGATCAACCGCGTCGGCCAGGAGGAGTACGGCGACAACGACTTCTACGGAACGAGCTACTTCGTCGACCCGCGCGGCAAGTTCGTCGGCGAGCCCGCGAGCGACAAGACCGAAGAACTCGTCGTCAGAGACCTCGACTTCGGCCTCATCGAGGAAGTGCGCCAGCAGTGGGCGTTCTACCGAGACCGCCGTCCCGACGCCTACGAAGGGCTGGTGCAGCCGTGACCGATCTGTACGACCGCCACCGGGCGGTACTGCCCGACTGGCTCGCGCTCTACTACCAGCGGCCGATCGAGCTCACCCACGGCGAGGGCCGCCACGTGTGGGGCGCCGACGGCAGGAAGTACCTCGACTTCTTCGGCGGCATCCTCACCACCATGACGGCGCACGCCCTGCCCGAGGTCACCAAGGCGGTGAGCGAGCAGGCGGGCCGCATCATCCACTCCTCGACCCTCTACCTCAACCGCCCGATGGTCGAACTCGCCGAGCGCATCGCGGCGTTGTCCGGCATCCCCGACGCCCGCGTCTTCTTCACCACCTCCGGCACCGAGGCCAACGACGCCGCCCTGCTCCTCGCCACCGCGCACCGCCGCTCGAACCAGATCCTGGCGATGCGCAACAGCTACCACGGCCGGTCCTTCACGACCGTCGGCATCACCGGCAACCAGTCGTGGTCGCCGACCAGCCTCTCGCCCCTCCAGACGCTGTACGTCCACGGGGGCGTCCGCAGCCGCGGCCCGTACGCCGCGCTGAGCGACGCCGAGTTCACCGCGGCCTGCGTCGCCGACCTGCGGGACATGCTCGGGCAGACCCGCGGGGGCGTGGCGGCGCTGATCGCCGAGCCGGTCCAGGGCGTCGGCGGCTTCACCTCGCCGCCCGACGGCCTGTACGCCGCGTTCCGCGAAGTCCTCGACGAGCACGGCATCCTGTGGATCGCCGACGAGGTGCAGACCGGCTGGGGCCGCACCGGCGACCACTTCTGGGGCTGGCAGGCGCACGCGCAGCACGGCCCGCCGGACATCCTCACCTTCGCCAAGGGCATCGGCAACGGCATGTCGGTCGGCGGGGTCGTGGCCCGCGCCGAGGTCATGAACTCCCTCGACGCCAACTCCATCTCCACCTTCGGCGGCTCCCCGGTCACCATGGCGGCCGGACTCGCCAACCTCACGTACCTCCTGGAACACGACCTCCAGGGCAACGCGCGCCGGGTCGGCGGGCTCCTCATCGAGCGGCTGCGGGCCATCTGCGCCCAGCTGCCCGTCGTACGCGAAGTGCGCGGGCGCGGCCTGATGATCGGCATCGAACTGGTCGAACCCGGCACGGACCGGCCGAGCCCGCAGGCGGCCGCCGCCGTGCTCGAAGCGGCCCGCGAGGGCGGCCTGCTCATCGGCAAGGGCGGCGGGCACGACACCAGCGTGCTGCGCGTCGCGCCGCCGCTCTCGCTGACCGTCGCGGAGGCGGAGGAGGGCGCCGCGATCCTCGAACGGGCGCTGCACAGCGCCTAGTTCGGGCACGCACGTAACCGGCAGGTCCGCAGGAAAGGGAGCGCACCACATGAGTATCCGCACTCTGATCACCGGCGGCCTGGTTATCACGGCCTCCGACGAACTGCCCGTCGACGTACTGGTGGAGGACGGCCGCGTCGCGGCGCTCGCCACCCGGGGCAGCCACGGGTGGAGCGCCGACCGCGTCATCGACGCCACCGGGAAGTACGTGATCCCGGGCGGCGTCGACGCCCACACGCACATGGAGATGCCGTTCGGCGGCACCCTCGCCTCGGACACCTTCGAGACCGGCACCCGCGCCGCCGCCTGGGGCGGCACCACCACCATCATCGACTTCGCGATCCAGCCCAAGGGCGGCACGCTCACGGAGGGGCTCGACGCGTGGCACGAGAAGGCGGCCGGGCGGTGCGCGGTCGACTACGGCTTCCACATGATCATGTCGGACGTGAACGAGTCCTCGCTCAAGGAGATGGACCGGCTCGTCACGGCCGGGGTCAGCTCGTTCAAGCTCTTCACCGCCTACCCGGGCGTCTTCCTCTCCGACGACGGGCAGATCCTGCGGGCCATGCAGCGCGCCGCCACCAACGGCGGCCTGGTGATGACCCATGCCGAGAACGGTCTCGCCATCGACGTGCTCGTGGAGCAGGCGCTGGCACGCGGTGAGCGGGACCCGCGTCACCACGGCGAGGTCAGGAAGGCGCTCCTCGAGGCGGAGGCGACGCACCGCGTCATCAAGCTGAGCCAGGTGGCGGGGGCTCCGCTGTACGTGGTGCACGTGTCGGCGCGGGAGGCCGTCGCCGAACTGACCAGGGCCAGGGACGACGGGCTCCCGGTCTTCGGTGAGACCTGCCCGCAGTACCTCTTCCTGTCGACCGACAACCTCGCGGAGCCCGACTTCGAAGGCGCGAAGTACGTCTGCTCGACCCCGCTGCGGCCGCGGGAGCACCAGGCGGTCCTGTGGCGCGGGCTCCGCACGAACGACCTCCAGGTGGTCTCCACGGACCACTGCCCGTTCTGCTTCAAGGGGCAGAAGGAGATGGGCAGGGACGACTTCTCGAAGATCCCGAACGGCATGCCGGGCGTGGAGAACCGCATGGACCTGCTGCACCAGGCGGTGGTGGAGGGGCACATCAGCCGCCGCCGCTGGATCGAGGTCGCCTGCGCGACGCCGGCCAGGATGTTCGGCCTCTACCCGAAGAAGGGCACGATCGCGCCGGGCGCCGACGCCGACATCGTCATCTACGACCCGCACGCCGAGCAGACCATGTCCGTGCAGACGCACCACATGAACGTCGACTACTCCGCCTACGAGGGCAAGAGGGTCACGGGACGCGTGGAGACGGTGCTGTCGCGGGGTGTCCCGGTCGTCGACAACCGGGTGTACGCGGGGCGCGCGGGCCACGGGGCGTTCCTGCGGCGCGGGATCTGCCAGTACGTCTGAAGCGGCACCGGACGCGCCGGGGGCTCGCCCAACTGGCTTGCCCCTGGCGCGACTTCGGCCCGTGTGACCCGGGTCACTTTGGGGGGCCCTTGGCCCGAAGGCGCCACCCGTGTCACTATTTCTGCGCGCCGACTCTGCCCAAAATCTGTTGCGAGGCCGTGAGTCGGGCGCCGTAGCCGCCGGTTCGTACAGGCGAGGCCGAGCCCGCCCCCGGCGCAGTGTCAACTCCCTTTCGCATCCCCTCACGCGTGATGCCGCCCCTCCCTTTGCGCGCTGCCCGTATGGGGTTTTCGTCCGAACAGACGCCAAGACCGACAAGTGGAGGAACCATGTCAGAAACCACCGATGCGAAAGAGCTGTACTCGATCATCGAGAAGACGGCTCAGGTGGTGGACGTCACTGCTTCGCACGACAAGGTCTGGCCCATCCTGAATGCCTTCCAGGACGTGTTCGGGCAGGCCGTGATCTCTTTCCGGGCGTCGACGGGCCGAAGCACGGAAGAACTCGACTGCCGCTTCACGATGCTCCCGAAGGGCTTCGACCCGTACGCCCGCGCCCTGGAGCACGGCCTCACCCCGAAGACGGACCACCCCGTCGGCAGCCTGCTGAAGGAAGTCCACCAGAACCTTCCCATCGACAGCTGCGGAGTCGACTTCGGAGTCGTCGGCGGCTTCGCGAAGACCTGGTCCTTTCCCAGCGCGGCCAGGCTGCTGCCGATATCCCGGCTCGTCGAGCTGCCGTCGATCCCGCCCGGCGTGGCCGAGAACGCCGACTTCTTCCAGCGGTACGGCCTCGACGACATCGTCAGCACGGTCGGCATCGACTACCCCAACCGCACCATGAACCTGTACTTCGGCGCGGGCGACCACCAGGTGCCCGCCGCGTGCTTCGAGGAGCAGGGCGTCAAGGCGATCCTGAGTGAGCTCGGGCTGCCGGCGCCGAGCGAGGAACTGCTGAAGCTCGCCGCGCGGGCGTTCTCGATTTACATCACCATGAGCTGGGACTCCCCGAAGATCCAGCGGGTCAGCTACGCCGCCATGACGCCGGAGCCGCTGGGCCTTCCGGTGAAGATGACGCCGGTCTTCGACCGGCTCCTCAAGAACGCCCCGTACAGCACGGAGGGCCACAACTTCGTCTACGGCATCGCGGCGACGCCCAAGGGCGAATACCACAAGGTCGCGTCGTACTACCAGTGGCAGAAGCGGGTCGAGGGGCTGCTCCATTCCGAGTCCTGACACGCCTCGCCCGCGAGGGCGACAAGACCCGGGGCCTGCGCAGAAGCAACGACTTGCTTCTGCGCAGGCCCTTCTTCATTCGTGCCGACAACTCCGGCCGACAACTCCGGTCAACAACTCCGGCCAAGAACTCTGGATGATGCGATCTTCATGCCGAAAAGACAAAGGGAGCTGAGCGCGTTGACGCCACCGACCTCGGCGGAGGGGGTGTCAGAAATCCGTCACACCCGCTCGGTCGGTATCGGTCGCGCCCACGCGAAGGTCATTTTGCTGGGGGAGCACGCGGTGGTCCACGGCGCTCCCGCACTCGCTCTCCCCGTGCCCCAGCTGGCGGTCACGGCGAGCGTCGGCTGGTCCGCCAGGACGTCGGGCGACGCCGGCGACGTCTCGCTGACGACGACCGGCTCCGCCTCCCGTCCGGTGGTGACGCAGGCCGCCGACTGGCTGCGGCGGCTGACCGCCGAATTCCGGACGACCATGGGCGTGGCCGACGACGTGCACCTCGACGTGATCCTGGACTGCGCCATCCCGCCCGGCCGCGGACTCGGGTCCAGCGCCGCGGGCGCCCGCGCCGTGGTCCACGCCCTGGCCGACCTCTTCGGCCGCGACATCACCGAGCGGACGGCGTTCGACCTGGTGCAGACCGCCGAGAACGTGGCCCACGGCCGCGCCAGCGGCGTCGACGCCACGGCCGTGGGCGCGACCGGGCCCCTCCTGTTCCAGCAGGGGCGGTCCGAGGAACTGCCCATCGGCTGCGACGGGTTGTTCATCGTCGCCGACAGCGGCGAGACGGGCCGTACGAAGGACGCGGTCGCCCTGCTCCGGGACGGCTTCCGGCGCGAGGACGGGGCGCAGGAGCGGTTCGTACGCCGTGCGACGGAGCTGACCGACCACGCCAGGCACGCCCTGGCCGATGGAAAGCCGGAGGAGCTGGGCCCGCGTATGACGGGGTATCACCAGCTCCTCCAATCGGCCGGGTTGAGCACCGACGGGATCGATGCCCTGGTCGAGGGGGCGCTCGCGGCGGGCAGCCTCGGCGCCAAGATCACCGGGGGTGGCATGGGCGGCTGCGTGATCGCGCTGGCCCGCTCGGAGCAGGCGAGCGCGGTGACCCGGCAGCTCCACGAGGCCGGCGCCGTACAGACATGGGTCGTACCGCTGAGGGGGATTGCCGGTCATGGGCGCTGAACAGCAGAGCACGGCGGTGCGTGTCGCGCCGGAGGGCGCGGGGACCGTCGCCACCGCCGTGGCGCATCCCAACATCGCGCTCATCAAGTACTGGGGCAAGCGCGACGAGCGGCTCATCCTGCCGCGTACCGACAGTCTGTCGATGACTCTGGACATCTTTCCGACGACCACGAGCGTGCGGCTGGCGCCCGGTGCCGAGGACGACGGAGTGACGCTCGGCGGCGTGCCCGCGGAGGGGGAGGCGCGGCGGCGCATCGTCGGCTTTCTCGACCTGGTGCGGGAGCGGGCAGGCGTCGCCGACCGCGCCGTCGTCGACACCGAGAACACCGTCCCCACCGGGGCGGGCCTCGCCTCCTCCGCGAGCGGATTCGCCGCCCTGGCCGTGGCCGCGGCCGCCGCCTACGGACTCGACCTCGACGCCACCGCGCTGTCGCGCCTCGCCCGGCGCGGCTCCGGCTCGGCGTCCCGGTCCCTCTTCGGGGACTTCGTGGTCTGGCACGCGGGCCGGGAGACAGGCACCGACGAGGAAGCCGACCTCAGCTCGTACGCCGAGCCGGTGCCCGCAGGACCGCTCGATCCCGCCCTGGTCGTCGCCGTCGTCAACGCCGGACCCAAGGACGTGTCCAGCCGCGCGGCCATGCGGAGAACCGTCGACACCTCGCCGCTCTACGAGCCGTGGGCCGCCTCCAGCAAGGACGACCTGGCCGACATGCGCCGGGCCCTCGGCAAGGGCGACCTCGAAGCGGTCGGGGAGATCGCCGAACGCAACGCGCTCGGCATGCACGCCACGATGCTGGCGGCCCGCCCCGCCGTGCGTTACATGTCACCGGCCTCGCTCACCGTCCTCGACAGCGTGCTGCAGCTCAGGCGCGACGGCATCGCCGCCTACGCGACCATGGACGCGGGCCCGAACGTCAAGGTGCTCTGCCGCGACGCGGACGCGGACCGGGTCGCCGACGCCGTGCGCGCCGCCGCACGGGGCGGCGCCGTGCACACCGCCCGCCCGGGCCCCGGCGCCCGGCTGCTGACCGGGGACGGACGGTGACCCGTCGGCCGACGGTCGTCCGGCGCGCGCCGGGCAAGCTGTTCGTCGCGGGCGAGTACGCGGTCGTGGAGCCGGGCAACCCGGCGATCGTCGTGGCCGTCGACCGGTACGTCACCGTCACCGTGTCCGACCCCGGCGAACCCGGCGTCCGCCTCTCCTCCGACCTCGTCGCGGGACACGCGCGCTGCCGGTGGCGGGACGGCAGGCTCGACGGCACCGGCCCCGAGGACGGACAGCGGCTCCGCGACGGCTTCACGCACGTGGCGGCGGCCGTAGAGACCGTGGCCCGGCTACTGTCCGAACGGGGCCTGGCCGTCCCGCCGTTGGACCTCTCGGTGAGCAGTGGCCTGCACGAGGACGGCACGAAGTTCGGCCTCGGGTCGAGCGGGGCGGTGACCGTGGCGACCGTCGCGGCGGTCGCCTCCTACAGCGGCCTCGACCTCTCGCACGACGCCCGCTACCGCCTCGCCATGCTCGCCACCGCGGGCCTCGACGCCAAGGCATCCGGCGGTGACCTCGCCGCCCAGACCTGGGGCGGCTGGATCGCCTACCGGGCACCCGACCGGCCCGCCGTACTCGACCTCGCCCGGAGAGCGGGCGTCGAGGAGGCACTGCGCGCCCCCTGGCCGGGCTTCGAGGTACGCCGGCTGCCCCAGCCCCGGGGCCTCTCGCTGGAGGTCGGCTGGACCGGGACGCCCGCCTCGACCACCACCCTCGTCTCCGGACTGGACCGCAAGGCCTGGCGCGGCAGCGCGTCGCACCGGCGGTTCGTCGCGACCAGCAACGACTTCGTGCGTGCCGCGACCGACGCGCTGGAGAGCGGGGACAGCGACGGCCTGCTGACCCAGATCCGGCGCGCCCGCCGGGAGCTGGCGCGCATCGACGAAGAGGCCGGGCTCGGCATCTTCACGCCGCAGCTGACCGAACTGTGCGACGCCGCCGAAGCCGCGGGCGGCGCGGCCAAGCCCTCCGGGGCGGGCGGCGGCGACTGCGGCATCGCGCTGCTCGACGCCGAGGCGTCACCGGACATCGCCCACGTACGGAAACGGTGGACCACGGCGGGGGTGCGGCCCTTGCCGATCCGTCCCGCCATGGAAGGGAACGAAGAATGATCTCTCAACGCAAGGACGACCACGTCCGCCTCGCCGTCGAGCACCAGCGGCAGCACAGCGGACACAACCAGTTCGACGAGGTGTCGTTCGTCCACCACGCCCTGGCCGGCCTCGACCGGCCCGACGTGTCCCTGGCCACGACCTTCGCCGGCATCTCCTGGCCGGTGCCGCTCTACATCAACGCGATGACCGGCGGCAGCGTCAGCACCGGCGTCATCAACCGCGACCTCGCCATCGCCGCCCGCGAGACCGGCGTCGCCGTCGCCTCCGGGTCCATGAGCGCGTACTTCAAGGACCCGTCGTGCGCCGACACGTTCAGCGTGCTGCGCAAGGAGAACCCGGACGGGTTCGTCCTCGCCAACGTCAACGCGACGGCCTCGACCGACAAGGCACAGCGCGCCATCGACCTGGTGAGCGCCGACGCCCTGCAGATCCACATCAACACCGCGCAGGAAACACCGATGCCCGAGGGCGACCGGTCGTTCTCCTCCTGGGTCCCGCAGATCGAGAAGATCGCGGCGGCCGTCGAAGTGCCCGTGATCGTCAAGGAGGTCGGCAACGGCCTCAGCCGTGAGACCGTCCTCCTGCTGGAGAGCCTGGGCGTCCAGGTGGCGGACCTCGGCGGCCGGGGCGGCACCGACTTCGCCCGCATCGAGAACGGCCGCAGGGAGCTCGGCGAGTACGCGTTCATGCACGGCTGGGGGCAGTCCACCGCGGCCTGCCTCCTCGACAACCAGGACGTCGGCATCCCCGTGCTCGCCTCCGGCGGTGTGCGCAACGCGCTCGACGTCGCCCGCGCGCTGGCGCTCGGCGCGTCCGCCGTCGGAGCGTCCGGCGGATTCCTCCGCACCCTGAAGGACGAGGGCGTCTCCGCGCTGATCGCGCAGATCTCCACGTGGCTCGACCAGCTCGCGGCGCTGCAGACCATGCTCGGCGCGCGCACCCCCGCCGAACTGACCCGCTGCGACCTGCTGATCCACGGCGAACTCCGTTCCTTCTGCGCAGACCGAGGCATCGAGACGGGGCCGTTCGCGCAGCGTTCGCGCTCCGTCGAGGCCGCCCACCAACTGACGGGAAGCACCCGATGACTGAGACACACGCGATAGCCGGCGTCCCGATGCGGTGGGTGGGTCCCCTGCGCATCACCGGCAATGTCGCCACCACCGAGACCCAGGTGCCGCTCGCCACCTACGAGACGCCGCTGTGGCCCTCCGTGGGCCGCGGCGCGAAGGTCTCCATGCTCGCCGAGGACGGCATCGTCGCCACCCTCGTCGACGAGCGGATGACCCGTTCCGTGCTCGTCGAGGCGACGGACGCGCAGACCGCGTACGTGGCCGCCCGCGCCATCGACGCGCGCATCGACGAGCTGCGCGAAGTGGTGCGCGGCTGCAGCCGGTACGCCCAGCTGATCAACATCCGGCACGAGATCAACGCCAACCTGCTCTTCATCCGGTTCGAGTTCACCACCGGTGACGCGTCCGGGCACAACATGGCGACGCTCGCGTCCGACGCGCTCCTCAAGCACCTCCTGGAGACGGTGCCGGGGATCTCCTACGGGTCGATCTCCGGCAACTACTGCACGGACAAGAAGGCCACCGCGATCAACGGCATCCTCGGCCGCGGCAAGAACGTGGTCACGGAGCTCACGATCCCGCGCGACGTCGTCACCGACGTCCTGCACACGACGGCCGCCAAGGTCGTCCAGCTGAACATCCGCAAGAACATGCTCGGCACGCTGCTCGCCGGCGGCATCCGCTCGGCGAACGCCCACTACGCCAACATGCTGCTCGGCTTCTACCTCGCCACCGGCCAGGACGCGGCCAACATCGTCGAGGGCTCCCAGGGCGTCACCATGGCCGAGGACCGCGACGGCGACCTCTACTTCGCCTGCACCCTGCCGAACCTCATCGTCGGCACGGTCGGCAACGGCAAGGGCATCGAGTTCGTCGAGACCAACCTCGCCCGGCTCGGCTGCCGGGCCGAACGCGAGCCCGGCGAGAACGCCCGCCGCCTCGCGGTGATCGCCGCGGCGACGGTGCTGTGCGGGGAGCTCTCGCTGCTCGCCGCGCAGACGAACCCTGGTGAACTGATGCGTGCGCACGTCCAGTTGGAGCGCGACAACAAGTCGGAGAAGGTCGGTGTGTGAGGCATGGGCAGTGGTTCGGGCATAGGGATTGTTGATCTGTCGTTCGCGACGACGGAGTTCGTGCTGCCGCATGCGGCGCTGGCCGCGTACAACGGTACGGAGATCGGCAAGTATCACGTGGGTATCGGCCAGGAGTCGATGAGTGTGCCGGCGGCCGATGAGGACATCGTGACGCTGGCGGCGTCCGCGGCGGCGCCGGTGATCGCCCGGCACGGCGGTGAGCGGATCCGTACCGTGGTGTTGGCCACGGAGTCCTCCATCGATCAGGCCAAGGCGGCGGGTGTGTATGTGCATTCGCTGCTGGGGTTGCCGTCGGCGGCGCGGGTGGTGGAGCTCAAGCAGGCCTGTTACGGGGCGACGGCGGGGCTGCAGTTCGCGCTGGGGCTGGTGGCGCGGGATCCGGGGCAGCAGGTGCTGGTGATCGCCAGTGATGTGTCGCGCTATGAGCTGGACTCTCCCGGTGAGGCGACGCAGGGTGCGGCGGCGGTGGCGATGCTGGTGGGCGCCGATCCGGCCCTGGTGCGTTTCGAGGGGCCCTCGGGGTTGTTCACGGCGGATGTGATGGATTTTTGGCGGCCCAATTACCGGGATGCGGCGCTGGTGGACGGCCAGGAGTCGATCCATGCGTATCTGCAGGCGGTGGAGGGCTGCTGGAAGGACTACAGCGGGCAGGGCGGGTACGGGCTGGAGGAGTTCGCGGCGTTCTGCTATCACCAGCCGTTCACGAAGATGGCGTACAAGGCGCACCGGCATCTGCTGAATTACTGCGGCCTGGACACCGACAAGACTGTCATCGAGGCGGCGCTGGGGCAGACCACGGCGTACAACCGGGTGATCGGCAACAGTTATACGGCGTCGGTGTATCTGGCGCTGGCGGCGCTGCTGGACCAGGCCGGGGATCTGAGCGACCGGCCGGTGGGGTTTTTGAGTTATGGCTCGGGCAGTGTCGCGGAGTTCTTCGCCGGGCGGGTGGTGCCCGGGTATCGGGAGCGGTTGCGCACGGCGGAGCACCGGGCGGTGATCGAGCGGCGCCGGCCGCTGGAGTATGCGCAGTACCGGGAGCTGCACGAGCGGTCCTTCCCGACCGACGGCGGCGGGTATCCCACGCCGGTGCAGACCAGCGGCGAGTTCCGGCTGGCCGCGCTGCACGGCCACAAGCGGATCTACGAACGCCGCTGACGGCCGGCACCCCTTGACCGGGCCGGGGAGTTCTCAAACCCCCAAGAGAGCTCCCCGGCCCGACAGCGGCCCGGCAGAGGCCCGAAAGGCCCGACAGGCCGGACGTGGCGCGGCCACGGCAAGCGGTGCGTGTTCCCCGCGTGCCGTGGCCGCTTGCGTCCCCGCGCTCTACCCTGCTCTCTCCCGCTGAGCAGGCCGAGCGTTCCGCGGAGCCGTTCTCGTCAGCACCGAAGTCGGCCCAATTTTTCTAGGCGGCTTCCCTGCGCTGCCGGTCCATGAGGTGCCGCAGGACGAGCCATTCCCGTATCTCCCACGAATGCCCTGCCGAACAGCTGATGCTGCTCTTCTTTCCGGCGGTACCGGAATGCCGCGTGTTCTGCGGCGAGGCGTCGATCGTGCCGGTGCAGTTGTCCACCACGCACTGCGTGGTGAGCGGATTCCTTTCGCCCTGCTCGGGGTCGATGACGCGCAGCAGTTCCACGTGGAGGCTCTGGATCTCCTCCGCGAAGTCCAGGGCCGGCGGCTGGGCCGTGAGCCACTCCAGATGAAGCAGCAGGAAGCACGCGAGGTGGGGCACGGAGCGGGCCGGGGGAGCGGTCCCCAGTTCGTCCGCGACATATCCCGCCCACGACTCCAGGATGGCGACGATATTGCTCCTGGCGTCGAGCGCCGAGACGTTGAGGTGGTCGCGCCGGCGGCTGCCGGACACCTTCGTCGGATTCCGTCGCCTGGACGTCGCGAGGACGTGGTGCAGGCCTTCCTGATGGAGGCCGGGCAGCGCGCGCAGATCAAGCTCCAGTTTTCTGACGCACGGGTCGCAGAGCAGGGACCCGGCCACGGCACCTCCGTCCTGTCCGGGGTCGGATGAGCATGAGTGGATCTCCATGGTGGATCTCTTTCCGTCAGGTGGATCTGTTCCCTATTTCGTGCTGGACGCGGAAGGTGACGAACTCGGCCGGCCGCACCGCGGCGAGGCCGATGTCGAGGTTCACCCGCCCCCGCGCCACGTCTTCGTGGGTGTTGTTGCTGTCGTCGCAGACGACTTCGAAGGCCTCCGCCGCGGACCGGCCGGACAGTGCGCCCTGGTGCCACAGGCCGTCCAGGATCGTCGTGGCGGCATGGCGGATCAACGCCCGCAGTGAGGCGCTGTTGGTGTCGAATGCGGCCCACCACGTGCCCTGTTCGAGCGCGGCACGGGCGTGGTTGACCAGGCGGCGCACGCTGAGGTCCGCCCAGTCGGGCTCGGTGGACAGCGTGCGCGCCCCCAGCACCCGGATGCCCCGCCCCGGGACGGACCCCAGGCAGTTCACCCCGTGCGCGCTCACCGACTCCCGTTCGGCGTCGGTCAGTTCACGCTCTTGCTTGACCACGCCGACCAGTGCGCCCACGGGTGTCGCGTGCACGCCCCGCTCGGTGTCGACGCGGCAGCACAGCCCCGACACATGGCCGGAGGGCGGCACCGGGCGTTCGTGCCCGTCGGTCTCGGTGACGATGAGCCACGGATAGTGGACAGCGACGAACTGTGCCTCGGGCTCCGCCAGTTCGAAGGGCCTGCTCCGTACGTCGGCGGGGTCCAGGCCCTGCCGGGTGTGCAGCAGCGCGACCCGGCGGCCCACGCGGCGGCAGTGTCCGGCGATCTCCCTCGCGATGCCGTGCGCCTCCTCCGCCACCCGCCACAGGTCCGGCGCCACCACGAGCGTGATCTCCGGCAGGCGCTCCAGCTTGTCGAGCGCGGACCGGTAGGCGGCGATCCGGCCTTCGGCACCGCCCGTTCCGATGACCCAGGCGCCGCCACCCCCGTTGCGGAAGTGGCCGAGCACGGCGTCGTGGACGTATGAGAGCGGCCCCCCCTCCGTCACGCGTGGTGAGAACGCCTCGATGAACTCCTTCGGGTGACGGACGAAGGCCGGTTTCCCCGGCAGGACCGGGGCGTCCCCGACGAAGACCGCCACTGACGTACCCGGCCCTGCCGGTCCGGTGGTGTGCATGGGGCGTGCTGGATTCGGCTGCTGGCGGGGCATGCAGACTCCTCGGTCACGACGGCGAAGCTGTTGCGGGTGTGAGGCCCCACGTCCGGCGGACCGGCGGGGTCAGGGTTGCAGGCGGCTGGTGGTCCAGCCGCTGTCGGTGCGCTCGTAGCGCAGGCGCTCGTGCAGCCGGTCGGTGCCGTTGGCCCAGAACTCCACCGCGTCGGGCTCCAGACAGAAGCCCACGAACGTCGGCGGGCAGGGCAACGGCCGCGCGGGTGTGCCCAGTTGCAGGGCGCGGGTGCGGATCTCCTCGAAGTGCTGCAGGTCGCGCACCGGTTCGCTCTGGCGGGAGACGGTGGTCATGGGGTGGGTGAACACCGCGCGGGCCGCCCACAGTTCCTCGGCCTCTGCGCGCGGCAGCAGGCGTACGGGTCCGGCGACGGTGATCTGCTGGCTGGTCTCGCGCCAGTACAAGACGCCCGAGGCGTTGGGGTTGGCGGCCAGCTCGCGGCCCTTGCGGCTGCCGGAGTGGGTGATGAAGACGATGCCGCGCTCGGTGAGCCGGTTGATGGCCAGGATCCGGGAGGAGGGCCGGCCCCGGGTGTCGGCGGTGGCCAGGGCCAGCGCGCGCGGCTCACGCACACCCTGTGCGGTGGCCGTCTCCAGCCAGTCGGCCAGCAGGGCCATCGGCTCGGCCGGCGGGGTGCGGAACTCGGGGAAGTCCACGTGGAGGCCAGCGGTCATGGTCTCCGAACGCCGCGCCTCCGGTGCGCCGTTGACGGCGGCCGTCGCAGTGGGATTCTGCTGGGACAGGTCAGACATGAATCGTTCCTTCGATCGTGACGACGCCGTGGCCCGAGACCTCGACGGAGTCGACCCGCTCGCCCTCGCCCTGGACCAGTGCGCTCATGGGGGAGGGGCGGCCGATCTCGATGCCCTGGGTGATCTCGATGCGCTGCCCGTACGAGCCGAGGCCGTGCCGGGCGATGTGGATGGCGATGGGCCCGGCGACGGAGCCCGTCGCGGCGTCCTCCACCACTCCGTACGCGGGCGAGAACATGCGGTTGCGCCAGGTCGTACCGGATCCGGCGATGCAGTTGGTGGCCATGTCGGGGAAGGCCGCCAGCGCGCGGTGGTCGGGGTCCACCTTGGAGAGCGCCTCGAAGCTCTCGAAGCCGACCAGGACGTGCCGCGGGCCGTTGCGGTAGATCTCCACCGGAAGCGTCGACTCGCTGACACCGAGGGCGTCGAGGAGCTCGCCGGCGCGGTCGAAGGGCTCCCACACGGGCACCGGCTGGCGCATGCTCGCCGAGACGACCTTGCCGCCGGCGCGCCGCAGCTCGAAGGGGATCACGCCCATGGCGGTCTCGATCCGCAGCTGGTCCGCGTCGGTGCGCCCGCCCAGCGCGATCGCGGTGCCCAGCAACGGGTGCCCGGCGAACGGGAGTTCGTTGACGGGCGTGAAGATTCTTACGTGAACGTCGCCGCCCTGCTTCGGTCCCAGCACGAACGTCGTCTCCGACAGGTTCATCTCGCGGGCGATGCGCTGCATCCGCTCGGCGGGCAGGTCGTCCGCGTCGAAGAACACCGCGACGGGATTGCCGTTGAGGGGCTCCCGGGCGAACGCGTCGACAACTGCATAGTTGTGCATCTGTTCTCCACTGTCATCGGTGGGCGGCCGTGGGATGCCGGGCCGACGCTCGGGGGAGGGCGTCGGCCCGGCGGTTCACGGGGTGGTGCCGGTGGCCGGTGCTGTCCGGCCGGGACAGTGCCCACGATGCGGGGTCTTTCTTTGGTCGGAACGGATTCCGACTCGAACGGATCGGCGGAGCAGGCGAAGAGCTGTTCGGAGAGCTGTTCGTGAAGTCGTTCGGGGAGCCGTCAGAGAATCGCCGGCGAGAGGCTGAAGCCCGGCGTCGACGCGGCCTCGGGCGTCAGGGCGACACCCCGCGTCAGGAGCCGGCGCGCCACGATGTGGTCGCCGGGGCGGTTGACGGACTCGACCGCCTGGAGGCCCTTGCCGCCGAAGAGCAGTACCGAGAACGCGTCGGGGTCGTCACCGAGCACCACCACCTCGGACGCGTGCCCCTCGTGGCATCCCGCGATCTGCAGGGTCGTGGAGAACTGATCGCTCCAGAACCACGGCAGTTCGTCGTACGGGCGAGGCGTCCCGGTCAGCCGCCGGGCGACCGACCGGGCGTGCCCGACGGCGTTCTGCACCGATTCGAGCCGCAGCCGGTTCCCGGAGCGCACCTGCGGGAACGCCGCGCAGTCACCGATGGCGGAGATGTGCGGGTCACCGGTCAGCAGCCGGGAGTCGACGGTGATGCCGTCGCTCACGGGAAGACCGGCCGCGGCGGCCAGTTCGGTGCGCGGGGCGACACCGATGCCGACCAGGACCAGGTCGGCCGGCAGCCGGCTGCCGTCGGTGAGCTCCACCGCCGTCACGCCGGAGCGGCTGGTGCCGTGCAGGGCCGCGACGCCCCGGCCGAACAGCAGCTCGGTGCCCCTGCTCCGGTGCAGTCGCGTGAAGTGCTCGGCGGTGCGTGCCGAGACGGCGCGGGCGAGCGGCCGGTCGAGCGCTTCGACGACGGTGACCCCGACGCCCGCCTCCCGTGCCGCGGCGGCGCATTCGAGTCCGATGAACCCGGCCCCCACCACCACCGCGCGCCGCGCCCCGGCCAGCGACGACCGCAGCGCGGCGGCGTCCCGCGCGGTGCGCAGGGTGTGCACGCCGCGCAGCTCCGTGCCCGGCACGGCGAGCGTGCGGGGCGCGGCGCCGGTGGCCAGGACGAGATGGCCGTAGCCGTACGCGGAGCCGTCCGTCAGGCGCACCGTGCGGGCGGCCGGGTCGATCTCCGACACGGTGCCCGCGACGAGGTCGATCGACCGGCGCACGTAATACGTCGCGGGCCGCAGCCACAGCTGCGCCTCGTCCGCCGCGCCCTTGAGGTACGCCTTGGACAGCGGCGGACGCTCGTAGGGGAGCGCGTCCTCGGCGCTGATGAGCGTGATGGTGCCCGGGTAGCCGTGCTCCCGCAGGGACGCCGCGGTCTGGTAGCCGCCCTGGCCGGCCCCCACCACGACGACCGACTCGGGGCGCGCGCCGTGCTGCGTGCCGTCCTGTGTGCCGTCCGTCATCAGTTCTGCCGCTCGGGGGTGTGGACGATGAGGCCGTCCAGGGCGTCGCTCGACTTGAGCTGGCAGCTCAGCCGGCTGTTGGGCCTGCGCGGGCACGCGGTGAAGTCGAGCATCTCGTCCTCCCGCTCCTGCGGCGGCTCCAGCTTGTCGAGGGTGGTCTCGTCCACGTAGACGTGGCAGGTGGCGCACTGCATGTTGCCGCCGCACTGCGCGACGATGCCGTCGATGTCGTTGAAGACGGCGCCGCGCATGACGCTCGTGCCGGCCGGGACGTCGATCGAAGTCTGCGTCCCGTCGACGGCGACATACGTGATCTTGGGCATGACGGAGCTCCTCGATGGCATCCGGACGCGCACGAGGGCGCCGTGGCACGGATGCCTGGCAAGTGGAACGACGGAAGGTGGAGGTGGTGCGGCCGGCGGTCGGCAGGGGACGCGACACCCGTGCCAACCCGCCGTCGTACACCGGCCGTTCGGACACGCGACTGTCCTCGGCCAGGGTGATGGCAGCGCGTCGGAGAGTAGCAAAGAAATTTCGGCCGAACCAGGGCCCGCCCGGTGACCTCAGGGCCGGCGGGCGCGGCCGCGGCGGGGATCCGGCAGGCGGTGGGTCATGAAGGGCCTGCTGGTGGTGAACTCCCGGAACCGCACGGCTGCTTCGGAGAGATAGGTGTCGCGGTTCCACACCAGGGTGAGGACCCGGTGGCAGTCCGGGGCGTCCAGGTGCACCCAGGCGACCGGGACCTGGGACTCGGTTCCGGCCTGCCGGGACATCGCCGGGATCAGGCCGATGCCGAGTCCCGCGCTGATCATGTGCTGGCTGGCGCCCGGCTCGTCGCCCTCGCAGGACAGCAGCGGCTTGAGCCCGTCGTACGCGAAGAGCCGGTCGAGCAGCGTGCGTTGCCACTGGCCGGGTCGGGTGGTGACGAACGGCTCGGCGGCGAGCTCGCGGACCGTCACGCTCTCCCGCCCGTCCAGCCAGTGGCCGCGCGGGACGGCGAGCAGCACCTCCTCGCGGGCCAGCTCGATCGAGTCGAGGTTCCCGCCGGTCAGCGGCTGTGAGGCCACACAGAAGTCGACCTCTCTGGCCCGGAGTTGGCGGTCCATCTCCTCCGCGTTGGACTGGTAGAGCCGGACGTCGGCGCGGGGAAAGGCGGCGCGGAAGCTGCCGAGGAGGTGCGTGATCGTCAGCAGGGTCTCGGAGGCCACGCTGACCCGGCCGAACGCCGTGTCGCGCGCGTCGTCCAGGGCCCGGCGGGCGTCGTCGAGCTCGCTCAGGGCACGGTCCACGTGGCGCAGGAACACCGCGCCGTACTGGTTGAGCCGGATACGGCGGCCCTGCCGGTCGAACAGAGGGGTGCCGAGGTCGGCCTCCAGGCGCGCGATGGTGCGGCTCAGCGAGGGCTGGGCGACGCGCAACTCCTCGGCGGCGCGGCTGATGTGCTCGAAGCGGGCGACGGCTTGGAAGTAGCGCAACTGCAGAAGATCCACGGTCCCCCCTTTATGCCTTCCGGGACATCATCACATGGCAGAACTGGTCTTGG
Source organism: Streptomyces sp. NPDC029674 (assembly GCF_044903205.1). Lineage (NCBI taxonomy): Bacteria > Bacillati > Actinomycetota > Actinomycetes > Kitasatosporales > Streptomycetaceae > Streptomyces > Streptomyces sp. NPDC029674. The sequence goes on along the minus strand of NZ_JBJDPY010000025.1, from coordinate 16,021 downwards.
AACGCATAAGGAATTCTCTCTACGGTTTGCCACGAGGCCACCGCACAGGTGGCGGGCAACGGCGCCCGGTTCCTGCACGCGAAGCGGCGGCCTCACCCCATTCCCCCCGCTGCCCTTACCGGCCACTGCCCCCCAGGAGGGTCGCACCATGAGCGCTGCGGATCTGGCCCGACTCCAGTTCGCGGCCACCACCGGCATCCACTGGCTGTTCGTCATCCTCACCATGGGACTCGTCCCCATCGTGGCGATCATGCACACCCGGGCCGCGTTCACCCGTGATCCCGTCAAGAGAGCGGTCCGGGAGCGCATGACCCGCTTCTGGGGACAGCTCTACGTCATCAACTACGCGGTCGGCATCGTCACCGGCCTCGTCATGGAGTTCCAGTTCGGGCTCAGCTGGAGCGGCCTCAGCAAGTTCGCGGGCAACGTCTTCGGCGCCCCGCTCGCCCTCGAAACCCTCATCGCCTTCTTCGCCGAGTCCACCTTCCTCGGCATGTGGATATTCGGCTGGGGCCGGCTGCGCAGTGGCATGCACGTCACACTGATCTGGCTGGTCACGCTGACCGCGTACGCCTCCGGGTACTGGATACTGATAGCCAACGGCTTCATGCAGCACCCCGTCGGCCACGAAGTGCGAGACGGCGCGGCCTACTTGACCGACTTCGGCGCGCTGCTCACCAACTCCAGCGCGTTGATGGCCCTCTTCCACCTCTCGCTGGGCGCCCTGACGACGGGCGGCGTCTTCGTCGCCGGGATCAGCGCCTACCACTTCCTGCGGCGCACCGAGGAGACCGAGCTCTTCCGCACCTCCCTCAAGCTCGGGCTGTGGGTTTCGACGGTCGCCTCCTTCTTTGTCGTCGTCGTCGGCGAGATGCAGCGGCCGATCATCGAGCGGACCCAGCCCATGAAGGACGCGGTCCTGGAGAACAGCGGCGTCGCCGAGCTCCAGGCCCGGCTCGTCAAGGAGTACGGGCCCGGTGACTACGTGCCCTGGCAGGACACGATGCGCATCTCGATGGACGCCATGACGCTCATCGGCAACACCGTGTCCACCCTCACCTTCCTCGCCCTCGTCCTGCTGTGGAAGGACCGCCTGACGCGCTGGCGCTGGGCCTCCTGGGTCCTGGTCGCCATGGTCCCGTTCCCCTTCATCGCCTCCGTGGGCGGCTGGCTCGTCCGCGAGGTCGGCCGCCAACCCTGGCTCGTATACGGCGAATTGACGGTCGAGGAAGCGCTCTCCCCCGTAGGGAAGACCTCGCTGCTCCTGTCCTGCGTCCTGTTCGTCGCCATCTTCGTCGCGCTGGCCGTGACGAACTGGACCCTGATCACCCGGTTCGCGCTCCGCGGCCCCGACGCGACCCAGCTCGGCGTGACCGAGCCGCTGCCGGACGGCCTGCTCGACGGACCGGGCGGCGGCAGTGCGGACGAGAGGCAGCCGGTGCCCGTCCTCTGAGCCGGCCCCCTCGCAAGCACATCGACATGAACTCCATTGCTGTAACGGAAAGTTGAGCGAGATGAGTCTGGAGACCGTCTGGCTGGCCCTCCTCGGCCTGCTGCTCGCCGGGTACTTCGTCCTCGGCGGCTACGACTACGGCGCACAGATGCTGCACCCCTTCCTCCGCCGGGAGACCCCGGAAGAGAGACGCACCGGCGAAAACGCCGCCCTCGACGCCATCGCGCCCTTCTTCCTCGGCAACGAGGTCTGGCTGGTCGCCTTCGCCGGAGTCATGTTCGGTGCCTTCCCGCACCTCGAAGGCTCGCTCCTGCCCGGCCTGTACCCGCTGATCGTGGCGATCCTCGCCGCCCTGGTCCTCGGCAACGCCGCGGTCCAGCTGCGCCGCCGCTCCCGCGGCGCCCGCGCCCGCCGGATGTGGGACGCCCTGATCGTGTTCGGCGGCGCCGTCCCCGCCGCGGCCTGGGGGCTGATCGTGGGGCTGCTGCTCCACGGCGTGCCCCGCCGCGCCGACGGCAGCTTCCACATCGGCTTCGGTGAGGTGCTCACGCCGTTCGTACTCGCCTGCGGCGCCACCACCGTGCTGCTCTTCGCGGCACACGGCGCGGCGTTCGTCGCGCTCCGCTCGGAGCCCGAACTCGCCGCGCGGGCAAGGAAAGTGGCCGCCAAGCTGATCATCGGCGTCGCCGCCGCCGGTGCCCTCGCCCTGCTCCTCACGCTCTTCGGAGCGGGCGCCTCGATGACGAACCCGGCGGCCTCGGCGGTCATCGCCGCCCTGCTCGTGGCGGCCCTCGGCGCCGCCCGGTGGTACCTCGACCGGGGACGCGACGCCTGGGCGTTCGCCGCGACCTGCGCCGCGGCCGCGCTGCCCGTGCTGCTCGTCGGGGCCGGCCACTACCCGTACCTCCTGATCACCGAGGCCGGCGCGGGCCTGGACATCGGCCACGCCATCACCGACGACGCCACGCTGAAGATCCTCAGCGGCTTCGGGGTCCTCGTGGTCCCGACGGTCCTCGCCTACCAGTTCTGGAGCTGGTGGGCCTTCCGGGGGCGGACGGGCCGCCGTCACCCCAGCTACTTCTGACCCCCGGAAACCGACGAGAGGTACCTCCACGATGAAGCCCGTCGAACGCCGCCTCACCCGGGAGATCCCGGCGCTGCGACGTCACATGACGTACTCCTCGGTGCTGGCCCTGGCGGGCGCCGGGCTCATCATCGGCCAGGCGGTCCTGCTGGCGACGGCGCTCGCCGACGGCTTCGCGGGCGACGGGCCGCGGGTCGGGACGCTGGCCGCGCTGGGCGCCGTCATGACGCTGCGCGCGCTCCTCGCCTGGCTCCGCGGCGTGCTCGCCCAGCGCGCCGCGGCCGACGCCAAACGCACCCTGCGGGACCGGATCACCGGACGGCTCCGGCGGACGGGGCCGCTGCGGCTGACGGCCCGCCGCCACGGCGAGACGGCCACGCTGCTCACCCGCGGACTCGACGCCCTCGACCCGTACGTCGTCGGCTATCTGCCCACGATGGCGGCCGCCGCGGTGGTGCCCCTCGCGGTGGTCGCCTGGGTGTGGTGGACCGACTGGGCCTCCGCGCTGATCATCATCATCACGCTGCCGCTGATCCCCGTGCTGGGCGCACTGGTCGGCATGCACACCGCCCGGCGCACCGCCCGCCAGTGGCAGTTGCTGTCCCGCCTCGGCGGCCACTTCCTCGACGTGGTGGCCGGCCTGCCGACCCTGCGCGCGTTCGGCCGCGAGCGGCACCAGGTCACGGTGGTGCGCGAGATGGCGGACGCCCACCGGCGGGCCACCATGCGGACGCTGCGCGTCGCGTTCCTCTCCTCCCTCGTCCTGGAGACCGTCGCCACCCTCTCCGTGGCGCTGGTCGCCGTCCCCGTCGGACTCCGGCTGCTGCACGGCGACGTCGGCCTGCACACCGCCCTCGTCGTGCTGTTCCTCGCCCCCGAGGCGTACCTGCCGCTGCGCGCCATGGGCGCGGCCTTCCACGACAGCGCCGAGGGCATAGCCGTGGCCGAACAGGTCTTCGCCGTCCTCGACGAGGAGGACACGTCCCCGGCCCCCGCCGACCGCGCCCCCACCCCCGACGCCCGCACGGCCCCCCTCACCCTCGACGACGTCACCGTCCACTACCCGGGCCGCGCCGAGCCCGCCCTCCGCAACGTCTCCCTGACCATCGGCCCCGGCGAACGCGTCGCCCTGGTCGGCCCGAGCGGCGCGGGCAAGTCCACGCTGCTGTCACTGCTCCTCGGCTTCGTCACCCCCACGTCGGGCCGGGTCGAGGCCGGCGGCACCGACCTCGCGGGCCTCGACCCCGACGACTGGTGCACCCAGGTGGCATGGGTGCCGCAGCGGCCCCACCTCGTCGCCGGGTCCGTCGCCGAGAACATCCGCCTCGGACGCCCCGACGCGAGCGACGCCGAGGTGCGGGCGGCGGCCCGCGCCGCGTCCGCCGACCTCTTCGTCGACGAGCTGCCCCAAGCGTACGAGACGGTGCTGGGCGAGCACGGCGCCGGGCTCTCGGCCGGCCAGCGCCAGCGGATCGCCCTGGCCCGCGCCTTCCTCAAGGACGCGCCCGTCCTGCTCCTCGACGAGCCGACCGCCCACCTCGACCCCGAGAGCGAGGCCGCCGTCACCCGCGCCACGGCCGCCCTCATGCGCGGCCGCACCTCGGTCGTCGTCGCCCACCGCACGAGCCTGCTCCCGTACGCCGACCGGGTCATCACGGTGCGCGCGGGCAGCGTCTCCGTCCCCGAACACACACCCGACCCCACCCCCACACCCGATCCCACCCCCGATCCCACCGCGCCGGAAAGGCTGCTGGCCTCATGAGCCGACCCACCGAGGCCACCGCCCCCCGCCCCACTGCCCACCGCCCCACCGTCCGTCTCCTGCGCCACCTCCTCCCGTACTGGCGGCGGCTGCTGTTCGCCGCCTTCGCCGCGGCAGGCAGTGAGCTAGCCGGTGCCGCGCTGATGGGGACCGCCGCCTGGCTCATCACCCGCGCCGCCGAGCAGCCGCCGCTCGCCGCGGTGAGCGTGGCCATCGTCGCCGTACGCGCCCTCGCCCTGGGGCGCGGTGCGCTGCGCTACGTCGACCGGCTCCTCGGGCACGACGGGGTGCTGCGGGCCGTCGCGGGGTTCCGCGCCCGGGTGTACGAGGCGCTGATCCCACTCGCCCCGGCCGGGATCCCCGCCTTCCGCGGCGGGGACCTGCTGACCCGTCTCGTGGACGACGTCGACGCCGCGCAGGATCTGCTGCTGCGCGTCATGATCCCGGCCACGGCGGCCTGCGCGGTCGCCGCGACCGCCACCGGCCTTACCGTGGTGCTGCTGCCGGAGGCGGGTCTGCTGCTCGGGCTGCTGCTGGCCGTCGCGGGGCTTCTCGTGCCCGCCCTGGTGCTCGTACTGTCCCGCAGGGCGGGCCGCGCGGAGAAGGCGGCGCGTGCCGAACTCGCCGCCGTCACCGTGGACTTGACGCAGGGCGCCGCGGATCTCGCCGCGTACGGCGCCCGCGGCCGCACCCACGAGCGGGCCCGCCGCGTCACGGCCCGGATCGCGGGCCTGGAGCGGCAGAAAGCCCTGACCACCTCGCTCGCCCAGGCCGTGGTGCTGGCGCTGCAGGGCGCGGCGACGGTAGGTGTCACCTGGCTCGCGCTGCGCGCCCACGCGGCGGGCGACCTGCCCGCCGTACAGCTCACCGTCCTCGCGGTCGTCGCGCTCGTCTCCTTCGAGGCCCTCGCGCCGCTGCCCGCGGCCGCCCGCCGCCTCGCCGAGGTCCGGGCCTCCGCGCGGCGCCTCGCCGACCTCTTCGACACACCGGCGCCCGTCACCGACCCGCCCGCCCCCGAGCCGCTGCCCACCGGCGCACCGCTCGACGTGACCCTCACCGGTGTGCGGGTACGCCACACCCAGGACGGCCCGCCGGCCCTGGACGGGGCGAGCCTGCGGCTGCCGGCCGGTCACCGGGTGGTGCTCCTGGGGGCCAGCGGGTCCGGCAAGTCGACGCTGATCGCCGCGCTCATGCGGTTCGTACCGTACGAAGCCGGCAGCATCCGCGTCGGCGGACGCGAACTGAGCGACTGCTCGGGCGCCGACGCCCGCCGCGCCATCACCGGCATGACGCAGGACGCGCACGTCTTCCACGCCACCATCCGCGCCAACCTGACCCTCGCGGCGCCCGACGCCACCGACGCCGAACTGCGCGAGGCCGCCCGCAGAGCCCGCGTCCTGGACTGGATCGAGTCGCTGCCCGACGGCTGGGAGACCGAGCTCGGCGGGGACGGCGCCACGGTCTCGGGCGGCCAGCGCCGGCGCCTCCTGCTGGCCCGCGCGCTCCTCGCAGACCCGCCCGTCCTCGTCCTCGACGAACCCACCGAGGGCCTGGACCCCGACACCGCCGCCGAGGTGCTCGCCGACATCCTCGACGCCACCCGCGGCCGCACCACGCTCCTCGTCACGCACGAGCGTTCGGGTCTCGCCGCCGCCGACGAGATCGTGACGCTGGACCGGGGCCGGATCCGGCCCGTCACCCCCGAGGACATCGACTCCACGATCGACTCCACGACGGACGGTCCGGCGGTCATGGTGGGCTGAGTCCCTCTTGCCAAGGTCCGGTCGGAAGCCGAGGATTGTCCCTCCTCGGACGACCTTCGAGGGGCGCTCGGTCAGAGTGAGCCGATCCGAGTGAGTCGATCCGCGTGAGGAGCGAAGGCCATGGACTTTGGGCTCGTACTGCAGACCGACCCGCCCGCCTCGGAGGTCGTCGGGCTGATGAGGCGCGCGGAGCGCAACGGCTTCCACTACGGCTGGACCTTCGACTCGTCGGTCCTGTGGCAGGAGCCGTTCGTCATCTACAGCCGCATCCTCGAACACACCACGCGGCTGACCGTCGGCCCCATGGTCACCAACCCCGGCACCAGGACCTGGGAGGTCACCGCCTCCACCTTCGCCACGCTCAACGACATGTACGGCAACCGCACCGTGTGCGGCATCGGGCGCGGCGACTCCGCGATGCGCGTCGCCGGGCGCAAGCCCAACACCCTCGCCCGCCTCGCCGAGGCGATCGACGTCATCCGCGACCTCGCCGAGGGACGCGAGGCGGACATCGGCGGGCAGTCGCTGCGGCTGCCGTGGGTGCGGGACGGCCGGCTGCCGGTGTGGATGGCGGCGTACGGCCCGAAGGCGCTCGCCCTCGCCGGGCAGAAGGCCGACGGCTTCATCCTCCAGCTCGCCGACCCGTATCTGACGGAGTGGATGGTGAAGGCCGTGCGGGACGCGGCCGCCGACGCCGGGCGCGACCCGGCGGACGTCAAGATCTGCGTGGCCGCGCCCGCGTACGTCGGGGACGACCTGGCGCACGCCCGCGAGCAGTGCCGGTGGTTCGGCGGAATGGTCGGCAACCACGTCGCCGACCTGGTCGCCAAGTACGGCGAGCACTCCTCGATGGTGCCGCAGGCCCTCACCGCGTACATCAAGGCCCGCGAAGGCTACGACTACAGCCACCACGGGCGGGCCGGGAACCCCGACACCGCCTTCGTGCCGGACGAGATCGTCGACCGGTTCTGCCTCCTGGGCCCCGTCGAGTCGCACCTCGAACGGCTGCGGCAGCTCGAGGAGCTGGGCGTCGACCAGTTCGCGGTGTACGCGATGCACGACGCGCGGGAGGACGTCATCGACGCGTACGGCGCCTCGGTCATCCCGGCGCTCTCCTCCTGAAGCCCACCGAGCCATGACCGTCCCTAGGGCACGCGCGCCGTCCACTCCGCGGTCGTGAACTTGGTCCGCGCGAGCTCCTGGGCGCGCGCCATCTCCTCGTCGGTCACCTTTCCCTCCGCGAGGCCGTAGCGGCCGCGGAACGAGTCGACCATGCGCTCGATGACCGCCTCCCGGGGCAGTCCCGTCTGGCGGCGCAGCGGGTCGACCCGCTTCTTGGCGCTCCGCGTGCCTTTGTCGGACAGCTTCTCCTTGCCGATGCGCAGCACCTCCAGCATCTTGTCCGCGTCGATGTCGTACGACATCGTCACGTGGTGCAGCACCGCGCCCGGTCCGCCGCCCGGCGCCACCATGCGCTTCTGCGCGGCGCCCGCGATCTTCCCCGCGTCCGTCGCGATGTCGTTCAGCGGCTGGTACCACGCCTTGATCCCCATGTCGGCGAGCGCGCCGAGCACCCAGTCGTCGAGGTAGGCGTAACTGTCCTGGAAGGAGAGGCCCTGCACGAGGGCGTCCGGGACGGACAGGGAGTACGTGATGGTGTTCCCCGGCTCCACGAACATCGCCCCGCCGCCGGAGATCCGGCGCACGACGTCGACGCCGTGCCGGGCCGCGCCCTCCGCGTCGACCTCGTTCGCCAGCGACTGGAAACTGCCGATGATCACCGACGGCGAGGCCCACTCCCACACGCGCAGCGTCGGCGGGCGCCGGCCCGCCGCCACCTCCTGCGTCAGGACCTCGTCGAGCGCCATGTGCAGCGCGGGCGGCTGCGGCCCCTCGTGGACCAGCTGCCAGTCGTAGTCGGTCCAGTCCGTCGCGTGCGCGAGGGCGCGGCGGACCGCGATGCCGACACCCTCCGACGTCAGTCCGTACATCACCGTGCCTTCCGGCAGCGCGGCGTCGATACGGGCGGCGAGACCCTGGGCGTCCGTATCGGCGGGGGCGCCGTCCAGCGCGCCGTTGATCGCGTCCAGCGCCTCGTCGGGCTCCAGGAAGAAGTCACCGGCCACGCGCGTGTTCCGCAGCTCACCGCCCTCCACGTCCAGATCCACCACGACGAGCTTGCCGCCGGGGACCTTGTACTCACCGTGCACCGTGCTGCCTCCATGCCTGTTCCGAATCGTCCCCCAACGCTAGCCCAGCGCGGGAATGTCCCGTTGTGTACGCCGTTCGTGTGCGCCGTGCGGGGGACCGCCCCCGTACGGCGCATCCCCGCACCCCGGACCGGCCGAAGGAGAGGAGGAAGGAACCGCAACAGCGGCCCGGCCCACGCCCACTGGAGTACGCGCCCATGCACATCTCGGTCGTCCTGTTCACCTCCGACCTGCGGGTGCACGACCATCCGCCGCTGCGCGCCGCCGTCACGGGCGCGGACGCCGTGGTGCCGCTCTTCGTCCGCGACCGGGCCATCGAGGAGCTGGGGCCTGCGGGGCCGAACCGGGAGGCGTTCCTCGCCGACTGCCTGGCCGACCTCGACCAGGGGCTGCGGGACCGCGGCGGCAGGCTCGTGGTCCGCGACGGCGACCTCGTCGAGCAGGTGCGGTCCGTCGTCGAGTCGGCGGACGCGGACGAGATCCACATGGCGGCCGGCGTCAGCCGGTACGCGCACGCCCGCGAGCAGCGGCTCCGCGAGGCGCTGGAGCGCGACGGCAGACGCCTGTACGTCCACGACGCCGTGGTCACCGCGGTCGCCCCCGGCGAGGTGACCCCCGCGAACTCCGACCACTTCGCCGTCTTCACCCCGTACTTCCGCCGCTGGACCGCCCAGGGCGTACGCGCCGTGCTCGCCGCCCCGCGCACCGTCCGCGTCCCCGACCACATCCGCTCCCACCCGCTCCCCGCCCGCGACGACATCGAAGGCCTGTCGCCGGGGCTCGCCCGGGGCGGCGAGAGCATCGGCCGCGCGCTCTGGAAGGCCTGGCTGCGCCACGGCATCGACCGGTACGCGGAGACCCACGACGACCTGGCGGCCGACGACACCTCCAAGCTCTCGCCGCACCTGCACTTCGGCACGCTCTCCGGCGCCGAACTCGTCCACGCCGCCCGCGACCGGGCGACCGCGGGCGCCGAGGCCTTCGTCCGGCAGCTGTGCTGGCGCGACTTCCACCACCAGGTCCTCGCCGCCAGACCGGCCGCGGCAGGCGCCGACTACCGCACCCGCGGCGACCGCTGGCGCTCCGAGGCGTCGGCGATGGGGGACGTCCGCGCCTGGCAGGAGGGGCGCACGGGCTACCCCATCGTCGACGCCGCCATGCGGCAGCTGCTGCACGAGGGCTGGATGCACAACCGCGGCAGGCTGCTCACCGCGAGCTTCCTGGCCAAGACGCTCTACGTCGACTGGCGGGTGGGCGCCCGCCACTTCCGGCGGCTCCTCGTCGACGGCGACCTCGCCAACAACCAGCTCAACTGGCAGTGGGTGGCCGGCACCGGCACGGACAGCCGCCCCAACCGGGTCCTCAACCCCGTCCTCCAGGGCAAGCGGTACGACCCGGACGGCACCTACGTACGCCGTTGGGTGCCCGAGCTCGGCTCACTGCGGGGCGCGGCGGTCCACGAGCCCTGGAAGCTGCCCGGCCAAGAGCGGGAACGGTACGACTACCCGGAGCCGGTCGTCGCGCTGGCCGACGGGCTCAGCCGTTTCAAGCAGGCCCGCGGCCTCGAATGACGGGCACCCGGGAGGGCCGGCTCAGGCCGCGGTGATCCGCTCCACCAGGGAGCGCACCGCCTCCAGCGCGTCGGCCCCGGGCGGCAGCACGGGCGGCTCACCGGCGACGGGCCGCTCGGTGAAGCCGGTGTCCAGATGCGGGGAGCGAATGTCGTGGACCGCGACGGACCGCGGCGCGAGCTCCTCGGAGAGCACACCGAGCCAGCCGCTCAACGCCGCCTTGGACGCGGTGTAGTCGGCGGTTCCCGCGATGCCGTCGGCGCTTCCCGCGATGCCGTCGGGCGCGTCCGTACGTGACCGGGGCGCCGGCACCCCGCCGGTGACCGCCAGCAGGAACCCCTTGTCCGCCACCACGGGAGCCGCGCCCCGCAGCACGGCCATGGGGCACAGCGCGTTCACCGTCAGGAGGTGCCCGGCCACCGCGTTCGACACGTCCTCGACGGCGCCGAAGCCCGCGGCCCCGACCGTCACGACCACCCCCTCCAGCCCCGGCAGGACCCGTTCCGCCCACGGGCCCAGCGCGGAACACTGGTCCAGGTCCGACGCCTCGAAGCACCGGGCGGGGGCCCCGCCGAGGTCTCGCGCGAGCGCGGTGAGCCGCACCGGATTGCGCCCCGCCAGGGCCACTCGGGCACCGAGCTCGGCCAGCGCGCGGGCGGCGAGACCACCGAGGACACCGGTGGCCCCGACCACCAGAACGCGGGCACCCGAGATTTCCATGTCTGCCTCCCCACACCTGCGGACGTCGGATGTACGGGACTTCACGCCGGACGGGCGGGACGGATGCACCGCGCGGCGGGCGCGGCGGGCGCGGCCGCTTCCAGACAGCCCCGCAGCGCCCGGAGCCCGCGCCGCGTGTGGCTCTTGACCGTACCGAGCGGCAGCCCGGTCCGCTCCGAGATCTGGGTCTGCGTCAGGTCCGCGTAGAACGCCAGGCGCAGCACCAACTGCTGGGCCGAGGGCAGGTTCGCGAGCTCGCGCTGGACGAGGATCCGGTCCAGGATCTGCTCGGGACAGGGGTCGCCGACGGGCGCCGCCTCCTGCCGGGCACCGACGGCCGCCACGAGCACGGCACGCCGGGCCCGGGCTGTGAGCGCGTCGGCGACCTTGTGCCGCGTGATGCCCACGAGCCAGCCGCCGAGGCCGCCCGCGTCCGGCCGGTACCCGTGCCGGCCTCGCCAGGCGGCGAGGAACACCTGCTGCGTCACGTCCTCGGCGTCCGCGCCGTCGCCCAGCGCGCGCCCGGCGAGCCGGTGGACGAGCTGCCCCCAGCGGCGGTAGGCGGCCGCGAGGCAGTGCTCGTCACCGGCGGCGAAGCCCGCCGCCAGCTGTTCGTCGCCGAGCGCGTCCGCGGGATGCCGGGCGACGCCGCCGGAGGTTCCGAAGGTGTCCGAGGCCGCGTGATCGACCATCACCATGATGCGTACTCCTCGTGCAGGGGCCGGAGTTGACCCCACATTGGTGACAGTCCGTGAGAGACGACAACTTGCAGCGATTGTGCGTCGTATCGTCGCCGTATGGGAGCCACACGGCGGCCGGGCCACACCCGGCGGAACGACACGGATGCCGCGCTGACCACCGGGAGCGTCGCCCGCAGACTGGGCGTCGCACCGACCACGCTGCGCTCCTGGGAACGGCGTTACGGCATCGGGCCCGCCGACCGTGAACAGGGCCGCCACCGCCGCTGGACCGCCGTCGACGTGCGGCGGGTGGAGGAGATGTGCCGGCTGACCGCGCTCGGCGTACCACCGGCCGAAGCCGCGCGCGTGGCCCTGCGGGAGGCGGAGGCCGAGGCCGAGGCCCCGCGCCCGGCACGGCACGGCGGCGGCCGCACCACCCTCACTCTCACCCTCCCCCTCGGCAACGTCCGCCAGGAGTGCCGTGGCCTCGCCAGGGCAGCGGTACGCCTCGACGCCCCCGCCGTCGAGTCCCAACTGCGGTCCACCCTCGGCGAGTACGGCTTCACCACGGGCTGGGAGGAGGTCATGGCGCCGGCCCTGCACGCCGTCGGACGCAAGTGGGCGTCGTCCGGCGAGCGGTATGTGGAGGTCGAGCACCTGCTCTCGTGGCACGTCTCCTCCGCCCTGCGGCGCACTGCGCACGCGGCCGCTTCCGAGGGTGCGTCCAGGTCCGCCCCTCCGGTGGTGCTGGCCTGCGTTCCGGGGGAGCAGCACACCCTTCCGATGGAGGCGCTCACCGCGGTTCTGGGTGAACGCGGCCTGCCCACGCGGATGTTCGGTGCCGCCCTCCCCGCGGAGGCGCTGTACGAGGCGGTGCGCCGCATCGGCCCTTCGGCCGTGGTGCTCTGGGCCCACTCGCGCAACACCGCCGACCGCGCGCTGGTGCACCTCGTCGCCGAGGCGGAGTGGGGCGTACGAGGTGCCCGGACCCACCCCGCCGTGCTCGTCGCCGGGCCCGGCTGGTCGCCGACGGCGGGGGCGTACGCGCCAGGGGTCGAGCGGCTGACCGGCCTGCGGACGGCGGCGGACCGGATCGAGTCGCTCCTGGCGGTCTGACCCCTGGAGGGGTGGGCCGGGTCCTCGTTCAGGTCAGGCCCGTGTTGCCGCCACGGTCACGCGGCAGGAGAACGCCTCGATGTCCTCCTGCGAAGCGGTGACGGACACGCAGTGGTGGCCTCCGGGACGGTTGGTGGGCTCGATGGCCGCGGTGATCAGGCAGGGCGCGTCGAACTCGACGTAGCGGAAGAACGCCGACTCGAAGCGCACCGGGAAGACGACGTTCGCGCGGTGGCCCTGAACGGCGTGGGCCGCCTGCCGGGCGGCCTCGAGCAGCAGCATGCCCGGGGCGTGGTCGACGGGGTGGTCGAACAGGATGGGGTGCGAGTGGTCGACGCGCAGCTGCCACTGGTCCGGTCTAGGAGTGGGTGAGAGCACGACGTCGTCGGCGTGGTCCCGGTTCACGAGAGCGGGCGGCACCACCGGAACCACGCCGCTGAGCGGCACCGGGGCGGCATCGGCGAGAGCACTCGGCGCCGTGTACCGCTCGCCGCGCAGCCTGCGGTAGATCGACGGGGCGTGGCTGCTGAACCGCGTGTGCGCGGTGCCGAGAGGCAGGCCGTCCCGCAGGATCTCGATGTCCATCGTGAGGGCCGCGAGACGACCGCCGCGCCGGACGATGTCGCCGCAGGCGATGCGGAGTTCGACGTCCATCGGGCCGCCGTCGGCCCACATCGCCTCGTGCGCGACCTCATAGGTGAAGTGCTGCCAGATGAGGTGGTGGCCGAGCGGCACGTCGTAGCAGGCGTGCGAGATCAGCGGGATGCTCTGCCGCAGGGTCTCGGCGAGCAGCATCGGATCGTGCCGTCCGGCGACGGGTGCGTAGAACGAGTGGGTGCGCGGCCACCGGGCGGTGACCGTCACGCGGTCCTCACCCGCCGGCGCCCAGCCGGTGAGCAGGACTTCGGACGCGGCGAGCTTGTGGGTGTACTCCTGCGGAACGGGCCGGAGTTGGGCCGTGCGCGTGGTCTGTGCATACGAAACGAGAGTCATGGGTCCCCCCCAGGGATGAGTGACGTCGATGCCCGAACAGTTGCGCGAGCTCTGGTGTCCCAGAACCATGCGGAGTAAAGTAACGTGCGTTCTTTTTGTTTGTCGAGAGAGGCCGTCCGAATGCCGGAACCGAAGCAGGAGCGGGCCCAGAAGACGCGCGACGAAATCCTTCGCGCCGCTGCTGAGGTCTTCGACGAGCGCGGGTACAGCGGCGCCAGCATGCGGGAGATCATGAACCGCGCCGGTGTGACGCTCGGAGCCGTCTACTTCCACTTTCCCAACAAGGAGGCGCTGGCCCTGGCCGTCATGCGGGCCCAGCCGACGAGCATCGTGCCCGCTCTGAAGTCGCGGGGCCTGCAGCGCCTGGTGGACATCACGTTCGTGTGGGCGCACAAGCTGCAGACGGACCCGATGCTCCGCGCGGGCGTCCGGCTCACCAGCGAGCAGACGGGATTCGGCCTCGACGACGCCACTCCGTACCGCGAGTGGGCCCAGATCATGGAGGAGTGCCTGGCCGACGGGTTGGCGGCGGGCGACGTCCGCCCGGACGTCGACGTCCGCACGCTGGCCGAGTTCATCGTGTCGGCGTGCACGGGCCTCCAGGCGTACTCCCTCCTGTCCAGCGGCCGCGAGGACCTGCCCGAGCGGACCCGGGCGATGTGGCGACTGCTCATGCCCGCCATCGCCCCGGACGACGCCGCCCACGACATCGACGTGAGCGAGGCGCGGGAAGCCGCCGTCAACGCCTGACGTCACCTTTTCAACTGTCCGACCGAACAGCAGCCAAGGACGTTCCATGCATCAGCACTTCGACCGACTGCGTCTCGTGGCGCTCAACATCGACGGCGTTCTGCTCAACGACACGTTCAGCCCCGTCATCGGCAACTTCATCACCAGCCGCGGGGGCGTGTACGACGCCGCGACCGAGCGCCGCATCCTCTCTCAGCCGCGCCGCACAGCGGGCGGCGAGATGGCCCGCGCGGCCGGCCTCGACGTGACGGGCGACCAGGCGCTGGAGATCTACTTCGCCGAGCGCGACCGCTACGTCGCCGACCACCCGGTGCGGCCGAACCCCGGCGCCGAGCAACTGATCCGGCGCGTACGCGACCTGGGCCTCCGGGTCGTCTGCTACGGCGGCCTGAGCAAGCCCCACTTCGACACCCACCTGGGAGCCTGGGCCCACCTCTTCGACGGTCCCGGCTACGTCTGCACCGACTCGTTCCGGCCCGGCATCAAGGAGATCGCCGAGGACGTCTTCGGTCTCCGCCTCGAAGAGGTGCTGTTCGTGGACGACGTCGCCCGGGTCGCCGAGGCGGCCAAGGGGCTCGACGTGCCGTTCATCGGCCACCCCTGCAGCTTCCAGCGCACGTTCATGGAGGAGCTGGCGACACGGCACATCGTCGACTCGCTGGACGCGATCGACGAGCAACTGCTGCGCACGGTCGACGCGGAGGCCGCGGCGGGCACGATCTGGCGGGCACCGGTGGCGAGTTGAGCCACGGACAGGAGCCCGCGATGAACGGCACCGGTATGAACGGCACCACGACGGTCGACACCACGAGGAACGGCGCGATGGCGAACAGCGAACACGGCATGCTGGCCGGTAAGACGGTCATGATCACGGGTGCCTCCAGCGGCATCGGCGCGGCGGCGGCCCGGCTCTTCGCCGCCGAAGGGGCGGCCGTGGTCGTCATGGCGCGCCGCGAGCGGCACATCGAGAAACTCGCCGAGGAGATAGCGGGGGCCGGCGGCAAGGCACTCGCGGTCCCCGGGGACGTGACGGTCCCGGCGGACGTCAAGCGGGTGGTCGACGCGGCGGTGCGGACGTACGGCCGTCTCGACGCGGGCTTCAACAACGCGGGCTGGGCCACGGCGGGCACGCCGCTGCACGAGACCGACGACGCCGTCTTCGACCAGGTCATGGACGTCAACGTACGTGGCGTCTGGAACTGCATGAAGGCCCAGATCACCGCGATGCTGGCCGACGGCCGAGGGGGAGCCGTCGTCAACACCGCGAGCGCCGCGGGCGTCGTCGCGACCGGTGCCACGGCGTCGTACATCGCGGCGAAGCACGCGGTGATCGGCCTGACGAAGGCGGGCGGCGACGAGTACGGGCAGCGTGGGATCCGGGTGAACGCCCTGGTGGTGGGGAGCACCCGGACGGAGCTCATGGACCAGGTGCTGACGGAGACGCCGTCCCTGGAGGAGAGCTTCGTCTCCCGCTCCATGCAGAAGCGGATGGCCGAGCCGGTGGAGGTGGCGCAGGCCGCGGCGTGGCTCCTCAGCGACCGGTCCTCGTTCGTCACGGGCGGGTCGGTCCCGGTCGACGGCGGGTGGACGGCGGCCTGACGCCCGACGGCGGTGCGCGGGCGGGAGTGCGGGGCTCCCGCCCGAACACGCCCGCGTTGTCGGCGAGTTGCCAAAGGCGGGAGTGGTTCGGGCGCAGGGGCCCGGTGGGGCGGTGCGGGGCCAGTAACGTCCCCTCCGAAGCTGCCCGTCCATGGATTCGGAAGGTCTCACCGGTGTCCCTGCTCACCTCTCCCGCCCCGCTGTCCTCCCCGCTGGCGGTACCCGCCGAGGCTCCCGACCGCAACCTCGCCCTGGAGCTCGTCCGGGTCACCGAGGCGGCCGCCATGGCCGCGGGCCGCTGGGTCGGCCGCGGCGACAAG
>NZ_JBJDPY010000024.1:0-92321 GCF_044903205.1 Streptomyces sp. NPDC029674 | reverse complement strand
GTCACCGGCCCCGAAGCCGCCGACTACGTCGACATCAACGCACCCGCCTCGGTCAACATCCGCCGCGTCGCCAAGGCCAAGAACTCCTCCCCCGAGGACGTCACGGTCATGATCCTGGACCGCCCCCGCCACGAGGGCATCGTCAAGGAGATCCGCGAGACCGGCGCCCGCATCAAGTTCATCTCCGACGGCGACGTCGCGGGATCGGTCATGGCCGTGCGCGAAGGCACCGGCGTCGACCTGCTCATGGGCATCGGCGGCACCCCCGAGGGCATCATCTCCGCCTGCGCCATCAAATGCCTGGGCGGCACCATCCAGGGCAAGCTGTGGCCCAAGGACGACGCCGAACGCCAGCGCGCCATCGACGCGGGCCACGACCTGGACCGCACGCTCTCCACGGACGACCTGGTCAAGGGCGACAACGTCTTCTTCGTCGCGACCGGCATCACCGACGGCGAGCTGCTCCAGGGCGTCCGCTACCGCGCGGCCACCGCCTCGACGTCGTCGCTGGTCATGCGCTCCAAGTCGGGCACCATCCGCAAGATCGACTCCGACCACCGGCTCTCGAAGCTGCGCGCCTACAGCGCCATCGACTTCGACCGGGCGAAGTAGCGCCGAGCGGCAGCCGCGGTTCATACGCCGAAGGGGGCGTCCCGTGCGGGGGACGCCCCCTTCGGCGTGAACACCGGCTTCTGCTACCCCGCGGCGGCGATGCCCGTCGCGTGAGCGGCCTTCTGCAGTTCCAGGTCCCGCCTGCGGCGCCGGGCCAGGACCACGCGGCGCTCGGCGGCGGTGAGGCCGCCCCACACGCCGTACGGCTCGGGCTGGAGGAGGGCGTGCTCGCGGCATTCGACCATCACGGGGCAGCGGGCGCAGACGCGCTTGGCCGCTTCCTCCCGGGAGAGCCGCGCCGCGGTCGGCTCCTTGGACGGGGCGAAGAACAGTCCCGCCTCGTCACGACGGCACACCGCTTCGGTGTGCCATGGGGCGTCATCGTCCCGATCTCGCACGGGCGTCCGCTGAACCGGAACGGCGGCGACCTGCAGAGACTGACGCGACGGTTGCAGCACGGGTCTACTCCTGACGACGGCTTCGCGAGCGAGAGACGATGCAGCAAGCTCTACCCGCTGTGTGCGCGCCTATGCACTGAGTTCCGATGTCCGGAAGACCGGCCTCCCCCGCCGCGGCCCGTGCGCCGTCAGCGCCCGAGGTGCTTGCGCACCTGCCGGTGCAGGTCGCGGACGAACCTGCCGCGCCTGGGCCGCGCCTCGATGCTGCCCAGGATCGCCACACCGTCCACGTAGACGACGGGGGCGTCCTGGTCCGGCGAGTCGAGCGTGTCCACCTCGAAGCTGCCGAGGACGCCGCCGCCGCTGCCGCGCAGCGACACGTTCTCCGGGACGAGGATCTCGACCGAGCCGAAGATCGCGACGGCCTTGATGACCACCTGGCGCTGCTCGAAGATCGCCTCGCTCAGGTCGATCTCGACGCTGCCGAAGACGGCGTACGCGTGCGTGCGACGGGCCACCCGCCAGCGGCCCCGGCGCGCGGAGCCGCTGAGCACCGCGACGAGGTTCTCGTCCGCGACCGGCGGGACGACCCCGGGGGACGGCCTGGCCGGCGCGGGCTCGGGCGCCCGCACCCGGGCGGCCTGCTGCTCGTGCGCCGCGGGCAGGTCGCTGATCAGCGGCTCCAGCTCGGCCGTGGTCTTGGCGCGGTAGACCCCGTCGATCCGCTCCGAGTGTTCCTCGGCGGTCAGGCGGCCCTCGGCCAGGGCATCGCGGAGGATGTCCGCCGTGCGGTCCCGGTCGGCGTCGGATGCGCGGAGCACTGGAGGCTGCTTTTGGAGGTCCACGGGAGCAGCGTACCCAAACGCGATAGATCGCGACTAGGGGTTGCGCCCGTCTGTATCGCGACTGTCGCCGGGCCCGTGCGCCGTCGCCGGGCTACTGAGCCTTACCTCACAGGAACGGTTCACCGGGCGCGTTCTACGCTGGTTGGCGCGTCGCCAATGGAGGCCGCGCCGCTGTCTGCCGAGTGAGGAATGGCCGTAATGCCAGAGTTTGAGTACTCCGATCTGCTCCCGCTGGGAGAGGACACCACCCCGTACCGGCTGGTGACCTCCGAGGGTGTCTCCACCTTCGAGGCCGACGGGCGGACGTTCCTCAAGGTCGACCCGGAGGCGCTGCGCAAGCTCGCCGCCGAGGCGATCCACGACATCCAGCACTACCTGCGGCCCGCGCACCTGGCGCAGCTGCGGCGCATCATCGACGACCCCGAGGCGTCGTCCAACGACAAGTTCGTGGCGCTTGACCTGCTGAAGAACGCGAACATCGCGGCGGCGGGCGTGCTCCCCATGTGCCAGGACACCGGTACCGCCATCGTCATGGGCAAGCGCGGGCAGAACGTCCTCACCGAAGGTGAGGACGAGAAGGCGCTCTCCAAGGGCATCTACGACGCGTACACGAAGCTGAACCTGCGCTACTCGCAGATGGCTCCGCTCACCATGTGGGAGGAGAAGAACACCGGCTCCAACCTCCCGGCGCAGATCGAGCTGTACGCGACGGACGGCGGCGCCTACAAGTTCCTCTTCATGGCCAAGGGCGGCGGCTCGGCGAACAAGTCGTTCCTCTACCAGGAGACGAAGGCCGTCCTGAACGAGGCTTCGATGATGAAGTTCCTCGAAGAGAAGATCCGCTCGCTCGGTACCGCCGCGTGCCCGCCGTACCACCTGGCGATCGTCGTCGGCGGCACCAGCGCCGAGTTCGCCCTGAAGACCGCGAAGTACGCCTCCGCGCACTACCTGGACGAGCTGCCCGCCGAGGGTTCGCCGACCGGGCACGGCTTCCGGGACAAGGAGCTCGAGGAGAAGGTCTTCGAGCTGACGCAGAAGATCGGGATCGGCGCGCAGTTCGGCGGCAAGTACTTCTGCCACGACGTGCGCGTGGTGCGCCTGCCGCGGCACGGCGCCTCGCTGCCCGTCGCGATCGCCGTCTCCTGCTCGGCGGACCGCCAGGCCACCGCGAAGATCACCGCCGAGGGCGTCTTCCTGGAGCAGCTGGAGACGGACCCGGCGCGCTTCCTGCCGGAGACCACCGACGAGCACCTCGATGAAGCCGCCGACGTCGTGAAGATCGACCTCAACCAGCCGATGGACGACATCCTCGCCGAGCTCACCAAGCACCCGGTGAAGACCCGCCTCTCGCTCACAGGACCCCTCGTCGTGGCCCGCGACATCGCGCACGCCAAGATCAAGGAGCGGCTCGACGCGGGCGAGGAGATGCCGCAGTATCTGAAGGACCACCCGGTGTACTACGCCGGTCCGGCGAAGACCCCCGAGGGTTACGCGTCCGGCTCCTTCGGCCCGACGACGGCCGGCCGCATGGACTCCTATGTGGAGCAGTTCCAGGCGGCGGGCGGCTCCAAGGTGATGCTCGCCAAGGGCAACCGCTCCAAGCAGGTCACCGACGCGTGTGACGCGCACGGCGGCTTCTACCTCGGCTCCATCGGCGGCCCGGCCGCGCGGCTGGCCCAGGACTGCATCAAGAAGGTCGAGGTCGTCGAGTACGAGGAGCTCGGCATGGAGGCGGTCTGGAAGATCGAGGTCGAGGACTTCCCGGCCTTCATCGTCGTCGACGACAAGGGCAACGACTTCTTCCAGAACCCGGCCCCCGAGCCGACGTTCACGCACATTCCGGTGCGGGGTCCGGGCCTGGCGTAGCACCGGTGCGGGGTGCGCCCCGTCAGGGGCGCGGGGAACTGCGCGACCAGCCACAGCGCACCCGCGGAGGCAGTCCGCGCAGTTCCCCACAGGTCCTAGGCGAACCGCTGGTTCGCCGCGCCCGTGCACTTCTGGAGCCGCACCGGCTCCTTGCCCCCCGCGAGGGTCAGACACATCTCACTCGCGGCAGCGGGCCGCACCGTCCCGGCCTCCCGGACGAACTTCTGGTTGCCGCCGCCGTGGCAGTTCCACAGCGTCACGGCGGTGCCCTCCTTGTACGAGCCGTCGGGCACGTCCACACAGCGGTCCTGGGTCAGCCCGGTGTGCAGGGATCCGCGCGCGTCGTCGTACCACCAGGTCTGGTTGCGGTTGCCGGTGCACTCCCAGCCCTGGACCTTCGTGCCGTTGCGCGACGCCGACGCGTCGACGTCCAGGCATGTGCCGGTGCCCTCGTTCTTGAGGGGCTTGAAAACGTCGTCCCAGGCCAGCTCGTACAGCTTCGGGCTGCCCGTGCTCGCCGGGTCGGCGCAACTGGCCTCACGCTTGCCGGAGTTCTGGATCTGGGTGAGGCAGGACGCGAAGGCGGCGTGGCCGCGGGCGTTCGGGTGGAACGACTGGCGCACCGAGTTGGAGTCCGGCGGGAACGGGTTGGACACGTCCACGTAGAGGCCGCGCGCCCAGGTGTCCTCCATGCAGACCTCGTGGCCGTGGAAGAGGCGCGAGTTGTCGAGGTAGGTCGCGCCCGCGTTCCGCGCGGCCCTGCGCATGCCGGTCTCGAAGGCGGGCACCGCGTAGTTGCGGCCCCATTCGGTGTCGGAGTCGTAGCCGAGTCCGCCGCAGGCCAGTTTGCCGGGGAACTTGGGGTTGTCGCGGAAGTCCGGTCCTATCGGGCTCGGGTAGCCCATGGCGACGAGCTTGTAGTCGCCCTCCTGGTAGCCGGCGTCCCTCATGACGGTCTTCAGGTCGCGGATGGACTGCTCGACCTTGGGCACGAGGGCGTCCACGCGCGCCTGCCAGCCGTCGTTGTACTTGCCGGCGCAGGGGCCCTGGAGGAGCAGGTAGCGGGTGACGCAGTCCGTCATCACGGGGGCGAACTGGAGGTCGTCGTTGGCGCCGATGACGAGCAGGACCGTCTTGATCCTCGTGTTGCGCGCCTTGATGGCGAGGCTGTCGCTCTGCACCAGCTCGTCGGCGTACTGCTTCTGGCCGCCGATGCGGATGTTGACGGTCTGCGCGCCCGAACACGCGACGTTGTACGTCACGTCGGCCGGGATGCCGGTGCGGTGGATGGCGGCGTCCGGCGAGCGGTGGCACCAGTTGTCGGGGCCGTCCGTGCCCGGTTCGTACGTGCCGACGCCCTCGCCGGAGATCTCGCTGTCGCCGAGCGATATCAGGCCGGTCTTGCGGTCGGCCATCGGGCGCTCGGCCGGGCTGCCGTACAGCTTGGTGGCCTCCGCCGCCCGGATCTTCTCCAGCTCGGGCGGCAGCGGCGTGGCACGCGGGGCGGCAGCGGCCGCCTTCGCGTCGCTCCCGTCCGCCGCCTGCGCGGGCACGGCGGCCCCCGTGCCGAGCATCGCCGTCATCGCGACGGCCGCCGCGAACGAACCTCGCAGGCGCCCCCGGCCGCTGCCTCGGCCACTGCGTCTGATGCGCTTCATTGCGCCTCCCCGGTGTGGTGTTACCCAGGGTTTTTACTGGTGGGTAGCAGGCTTGGGAATACCTGGAACAAGACAAGTGCTCAACTTTTCACGGGGTTTGAGCGGAGAGGTAGGTTCGAGAGCATGACCAGCGACGCCAGCGACGCCAACGACGACCGCACCGGCGAGTACCGGATCGAGCACGACTCCATGGGCGAGGTGCGGGTCCCCGCACACGCCAAGTGGCGTGCCCAGACCCAGCGCGCGGTGGAGAACTTCCCCGTCTCCGGGCAGGTCCTGGAGCGCGCCCACATCGCCGCCCTCGCCCAGATCAAGGCGGCCGCCGCCAAGGTCAACGCGGAGCTCGGGGTCCTCGACAAGGACGTCGCCGGGGCGATCGCGGACGCGGCGGCCGAGGTGACCGACGGGCGCTGGGACGACCACTTCCCCGTCGACGTCTTCCAGACCGGCTCCGGCACGTCGTCCAACATGAACACCAACGAGGTCCTGGCCACGCTCGCGACGGAACGGCTCGGCCGGGACGTCCACCCCAACGACCACGTCAACGCGTCGCAGTCCTCCAACGACGTCTTCCCGTCCTCGATCCACATCGCGGCGACGGGCGCGGTCAGCAACGACCTGATCCCCGCCCTGGAGCACCTCGCCACCGCCCTGGAGCGCAAGGCCGAGGAGTTCGCGGACGTCGTGAAGTCCGGGCGCACGCACCTCATGGACGCGACGCCGGTGACGCTCGGCCAGGAGTTCGGCGGATACGCGGCGCAGGTGCGGTACGGCGTCGAGCGGCTCCGCGCCTCGCTCCCCCGGCTCGCCGAACTCCCCCTCGGCGGCACCGCCGTGGGCACCGGCATCAACACGCCGCCCGGCTTCTCCGCGGCCGTCATCGCCGAGGTCGCGCGCGCCACAGGCCTGCCGCTGACCGAGGCGCGCGACCACTTCGAGGCGCAGGGCGCGCGGGACGGCATCGTCGAGACGAGCGGGCAGCTGCGGACGATCGGCGTCGGCCTGACGAAGATCGCGAACGATCTGCGGTGGATGGCGTCGGGCCCGCGCACCGGCCTCGCCGAGATCAACCTGCCGGACCTCCAGCCCGGCTCGTCCATCATGCCCGGCAAGGTGAACCCGGTCATCCCGGAGGCCGCGCTGATGGTCGCCGCGCAGGTCACCGGCAACGACGCGACGGTCGCGGCGGCGGGCGCGGCGGGCAACTTCGAGCTGAACGTCATGCTTCCGGTGATCGCCAAGAACGTCCTGGAGTCCATCCGGCTCCTCGCCAACGTGTCCCGGCTGCTCGCCGACCGGACCGTCGACGGGATCACCGCCAACCGCGAGCGGGCGCGCGAGTACGCCGAGTCGTCGCCGTCCGTCGTGACGCCGCTGAACAAGTACATCGGGTACGAGGAGGCGGCGAAGGTCGCGAAGCGGTCGTTGGCGGAGCGGAAGACTATTCGCGAGGTCGTCCTTGAGGCCGGGTATGTCGACCAGGGCAAGCTCTCCCTGGAGCAGCTGGAAGAGGCGCTGGACGTGCTCCGCATGACGCATCCCTGATCAGCGCCCCACGCGACGCCGCCCGGCACCGTGGGCTGTGCCCACCCGTGCCGCCCTGCGGCACGTTTGCCCACAGCGCTTGCAGGGGCGGCGTCTAGTATCTGTGCATGACAGACCTCGACGGGAAGACGGCGGCCGGTGGCGGGGTGGTGCGGTGGGCGCCCGGGGACCACATCCTGTGGCGGTACCGGGAGAACTCCGGTCATCGGGTCCACATCTGCCGCCCCGTCACCGTCGTGCGGGACACCGACGAGCTGCTCGCCGTCTGGATGGCGCCCGGCACCGAATGCGTGCGGCCGGTGATCGCCGACGGGACGCCGCTGCACCGCGAGCCGCTCGCCACCCGCTACACCAAGCCGCGCGTCGTCCGCAGGGACCGCTGGTCCGGCACCGGCATCCTCAAGCTCGCGCGGCCCGGCGACCCCTGGTCGGTCTGGCTGTTCTGGGACCCGGGATGGACGTTCAAGAACTGGTACGTGAACCTGGAGGAGCCGCGCGCCCGCTGGGCCGGCGGCGTCGACTCCGAGGATCACTTTCTGGACATCTCCGTGCGCCCGGACCGCAGCTGGCGCTGGCACGACGAGGACGAGTTCGCACAGGCCCGCAGGGTGGGCCTGATGGACGCGGAGAAGGCCGCTGACGTACGCGCCGCGGGCCGGGCCGCGCTCGACGTGATCGCCGACTGGGGGGCGCCGTTTTCGGACGGCTGGCAGCACTGGCGTCCCGATCCGTCCTGGGTCGTACCGGCCCTTCCGGATGACTGGGACCGTACGCCCGCGCATGTGTCGTCATGAGACCCTTGATGCGCCCCCGTGGTTCAAACGTAGGATCGTCCTCCGCAAGGGCGCACAGCAGTAACTCCGTGGGTCTGCGCGGTGCCTGACAGGAAGTCATCGAGGGGCGGCAGAACGTGAGCGAGGACCGCAGGGGCCAGGCCGAGGCCTTTGACGCCATCGGGCAGCAGTACGACGCGGCCTTCCCGCACAAGGAGGGCCAGCTGGCCGCGGGCCGCCGCCTCGCCGCGGCGCTCGCACCCGGCTCCCGGGTCCTCGACGTGGGCTGCGGCACCGGCCTGCCGACCGCCCGGCAGCTGGCTGAATCCGGCCACTCGGTGCTCGGCACGGACATCTCGGCGGGCATGCTGGAGCTGGCGGGAAAGAACGTCCCGGCGGCCGAGTTCCGGCAAGTCGACATCGCCGACCTGCGGGCCGAGGGCCCGGGCGGAGTCGGCCGGTTCGACGCCGTCGCGTGCTTCTTCGCCCTCCTCATGCTGCCGCGCGCCGAGATCCCCGAGGCGCTGCGGCTGCTGCACGGGCTGCTGCTGCCGGGAGGCCTGATGGAGCTGTCCATGGTCGAGGCCGACCTGGACGACGCGGCGATTCCGTTCCTGGGGCACACGATCCGGGTATCGGGTTACCTGCGGGACGAACTGCGGCAGGTCGTACGTGACGCGGGCTTCGAGATCACCGGCGAGGACACGTACTCGTACGCCCCCGCGAGCACCGACGCCCCACCCGAGCACCAGATCTTCCTGCACTGCCGACGCGGCTGAGCAACGTGCAACGCTGGACGGCGCGCACGCCCGCGCAGCCCCGGACGGACGGATTCGAAACGCGTGACGGAGCACCTCACCCCCCACGAGGGTCGCAAGGCACCAGCTGCCCGGCCGACCGCCCCCGCGGATCCCCGCGGGGCGCTGCTGCGTTCCCCCGAGCCCATGGGTGACGCGTCCTCGGGCGCCCACGTGCCGCCGTCCGGCGAGCACTCCCAGCCCTCGGCCGCCGAACCCGACCCGCACCGGCCGCGCCCCGCGCCCGAGGGCGGCGTGCCGACGCAGCCGGGCCCCGCGCCGGCCGGGCCCACCGGCCCGCCGGACGGCGAGGAGCGGCGCTCCGGGCAGCCGCGGCCCGCGGGCTCCGGCCCGGTGGCGATGCGGCGCGACGGTGACCGGCTGCGCTTCGTGGGCGCCGCGACCCGGCGCATCGCGCGCGGCATCGACCTCGACGAGATCGTGATGGGTCTGTGCCGGGCGACGGTGCCGACGTTCTCCGACGCGATCCTGGTCTATCTGCGCGACCCGCTGCCCGTCGGCGACGAGCGGCCCACCGGCCCGCTGGTCCTCCGGCTGCGCCGCTCCGACCGGCTGCGCTCCATCGAGGAGGGCGCCGAGGACCCGGACACCGAGAGCGGCGGCACCACGCTGCCCGCGCTCCAGGTGGTGCAGAACGACATCACCGACGTGATGGGCAGCGCCGAGCTGTGCGAGGTGCGGCCGGGCGGCGCGCTCGCCGAGGTCCTTCGCGGGGTGCGGCCCGTCTTCGCGGACTCGGCCGCCGCCCAGGCCGCGCTGCCCGAACTGCTCGGCGAGGGGCGCACCCTGCCGGGCGGGCAGCGGGGCATCCTCGCGCCGCTGCGGGGCCGCCGCCGGGTGATCGGCGCGGCCGTGTTCCTGCGCCGCCCCGACCGGCCCGCGTTCGAGGCGGACGACCTCCTCGTCGCCGCGCAGCTGGCCACGCACAGCGCGCTCGGCATCGACAAGGCCGTCCTGTACGGCCGCGAGGCGTACATCGCCGACGAACTGCAGCGCACCATGCTGCCCGAGACGCTGCCCCGCCCGACCGGCGTGCGGCTCGCCTCGCGCTACCTCCCGGCGGCGGAGACCGCCCGGGTCGGCGGTGACTGGTACGACGCGATCCCGCTGCCCGGCAGCCGCGTCGCGCTGGTCGTGGGCGACGTCATGGGGCACTCCATGACCTCGGCGGCGATCATGGGCCAGCTGCGGACGACCGCGCAGACCCTCGCCGGGCTCGACCTGCCGCCCCAGGAGGTCCTGCACCACCTCGACGAGCAGGCCCAGCGGCTCGGCTCCGACCGCATGGCGACCTGCCTGTACGCGGTGTACGACCCGGTCTCGCACCGCATCACCATCGCCAACGCCGGCCACCCGCCGCCCGTCCTGCTCCACCTGGGCGGCCGCGCCGAGGTGCTCCGGGTGCCGCCGGGCGCCCCCATCGGCGTGGGCGGCGTCGACTTCGAGGCCGTGGAGCTGGACGCCCCCGCGGGCGCGACGCTGCTCCTCTACACGGACGGCCTCGTCGAGTCCCGCCTGCGCGACGTGTGGACCGGCATAGAGCAACTGCGCGAACGGCTCGCCGCCACCGCCCAGTTGACGGGCCCCGACCACCCGCCGCCCCTGGAGGCGCTCTGCGACGAGGTGCTCGACATGCTCGGCCCGGGCGACCGGGACGACGACATCGCGCTGCTCGCCGCCCGCTTCGACGGGATCGCGCCGAGCGACGTCGCGTACTGGTTCCTTGAACCGGAGAACGCGACGCCGTCCCGCGCCCGCCGCCTCGCCCGCAGCGCGCTGGTGCGCTGGGGCCTGGAAGAGATGACCGACTCGGTGGAGCTCCTCGTCAGCGAGGTCGTGACGAACGCCGTGCGGTACGCGTCCCGGCCGATCACGCTCCGGCTGCTCCGCACCGACGTGCTGCGCTGCGAGGTCGGCGACGACGTGCCGCAACTGCCCCGCCTGCGCAACGCCCGCGCCACGGACGAGGGCGGCCGCGGCCTGTACCTGGTCAACAAGATGGCGCGGCGCTGGGGCGCCACGCGGCTGAGCACGGGCAAGGTCGTCTGGTTCGAGCTGAACCGGAACTGAGCCCCGACGCTCGTACACACGAGAGGCGCCCCGGACCGTGTCGGTCCGGGGCGCCTCTCGTGCACGCGGGTGCATGCGGGTGTACGTGGGTCAGTCCCTGCCGGGCCTGCCGTCCTCCGGATCCTCGGGGATCGTGATGGAGCTCGACGGGTCCGGCTCGTCCGTCGGCGTCGGAGTCGTCTTGGTCGGCGTGGGAGTCGGCGTCGGCGTCGTCGACGACTCCGACGGGCTCGGCGTCTTCGACGGCTTCTTCGTCGGCTCGTCGTCGTCCTCGGGCTCGCTCGGCGTGCTCGACGGCTCCTTCGGGGCCTTCGACGTCGGGTCGGGGACCGGCGCGATGGCCGCGCCCATGTTCGTGTCGAGGTCGAACGAGCTGGGGGAGCCCATGGCGTCGAAGGTGTAGGCCGCCCAGATGTCGGCGGGGAAGCTGCCGCCGTCGACGCGCGCACGGCCGCCGGCGCCCTTCATCGACACCTGGTTGCCCTGCTCCTTGGTGCCGACCGCCCCCTCGCCGAAGAGGCCCACCGAGGTGACGAGCTTGGGCGTGTAGCCGGTGAACCAGGCCGACTTGTTGTCGTCGGAAGTACCGGTCTTGCCGGCCACGTCCTGCACCGGGTGGCGCACCGCGCCGCCCGTGCCGTCGTCGACCACGCCGGTCAGGACCGAGGTGACCGAGTCGGCGGTGCCGCGCTGGACGACCTGGTCGCCGATCGGGTCCGGCAGGTCGACCGTGCGGTCCTTGTGCTCGATGGAGCCGACCAGGGCCGGGGTGACCTTCTTGCCGTGGTTGTCGAGGGTGGCGTAGACGCCGGCCATCTCCAGCGGGCTCGCGCCCATGGAGCCGAGGGTCTGGGCGGGCACGGCGGGCAGTCCCTTGACGTCCATGCCGAGCTCACCCGCCGTCTCCATGACCTTGGGCATGCCCACGTCCACGCCCATCTGCGCGAAGACGGAGTTGACGGACTTGTTCATCGCCTTCTGGACGGTGACGGGTCCGTAGTCGACGTCGTCCTCGTTGGGCGGCGCGAAGGCGACGTCGCCGCCCTTGACCGGCCGCTTACTGGTGCCGTCGTAGACGGTGCTCGCGGTGATCGGCAGGCCTTCCTGCGTCCTGGCGCCGTTCTCCAGGGCCGCGGCGAGAATCAGCGGCTTGAAGGTGGAGGCCGACTGGTAGTCGCGGCGGGTGGCGTTGTTCGTGTAGTGCTTCACGTAGTCCACGCCGCCGTACATGGCGAGGACCTTGCCCGTCTTGGGGTCGACGGATGCGGCGCCCGCCTGCACCCGCGCGTCCGCCTTGTTGTTCTTGCGGTCGAGCCGGTCGTTCAGCTTCTTGTCGACGGCCTTCTCGAGCTGCTTCTGCTTCTTGGGGTCGATGTTCAGCGTGATCGTGTAACCGCCGGCCGCGAACTCGGCCTCGCTGAGGCCGCTGTTGCGCAGGACCTCCCGCTTGGCCTCCTCCACGAGGTAGCCGATCTGGCCCTCACGGCCGGGCGGCGCCTTGGGGTCGTCCGGCACGGGGAACTTCATCCCCTCGCGCTTGCCGGAGTCCAGCCAGCCCTCCTCGACCATGTTGTCGAGGACGTAGTTCCAGCGGGCCTTGACGAGCTTCCTGCCGGTCGGGCTCGCGGCCTGCCAGTCGTACTGACTGGGGGCCTGGAGCAGGGCGGCGAGGTAGGCGCCCTGGTCGACCTTCAGCTTCTTGGCGTCGACGCCGTAGTAGGCCTGGGCGGCGGCCTGGATGCCGTAGGCGTCGCGGCCGTAGTAGCTGGTGTTGATGTAGCCCGCGAGGATGTCGTCCTTGCTCTTCTCGCGGTCCACCTTCAGCGAGATGACCAGTTCCTTCAGCTTGCGGCTGACCGTCTGGTCCTGCGTGAGGTAGTAGTTCTTCACGTACTGCTGGGTGATCGTCGAGCCACCCTGCTTGCCCTTGCCGGTCAGCGTGTTGAGGACGCCGCGCGCCGTGCCCTTGAAGTCGACGCCCTGGTCCTTGTAGAAGGACTTGTTCTCGGCGGCGACGAAGGTCTTCTGGACCTCCTCGGGCACCTTGTCGAGGTCGACGATCTCGCGGTTGACCTTGCCGTCCCTCGCCAGGATCGTCCCGTCGCTGTACTTGTAGACGTTGCTCTGCCTCTTCGCCGCGGCATTTCCCTCGGGTATGTCGATCACCAGGTAGAGCACGACGAAGGCGCCCATGCCGAGCAGGATGAACCCGAAGAACGTCCCCAGGATCTTCTTCCAGGTGAAAAAGCGGCGTATGCCGGTGCGCTTGGGCTTGCCCCCGCCGGACGGGCGCCCGCGCGCTGCCCGGCGGGCACCGCGCTGCCGCGCTTGTCGTTCTTCGGCTCGGCCCATGACTGAGAGTGCTCCGCTTCCGTCTAGTCCACATGCGTACGTCGAGTCAGCTCATGAAGCTAACACCGCACCCTGGGACAAACTCCTGCCGATCCGGTCTTTTGCGGACGTGACAATGAGCACCTGCCCCTTAGGAACCGACGTCCACGGACCCCGGATGGTTGCCCACGTGTCGCACAAATGACCTCTGCACTGGGCGTATACACCGCACGTATACACACCGTGTACAGTGCTCCGCATGTCCATTGGCCACACCCTTCTGGGACTTCTGGAGTCCGGCCCCCGGCACGGCTACGACCTCAAGCGCGCCTTCGACGAGAAGTTCGGGCACGACAAGCCCCTGCACTACGGGCAGGTCTACTCGACCATGTCCCGCCTGCTGAAGAACGGCCTCGTCGAGGTCGACGGCATAGAGGCGGGCGGCGGCCCGGAGCGCAAGCGCTACGCGATCACCGAGGCCGGCATCACCGATGTCCAGCGGTGGCTCGCCACCCCGGAGAAGCCGGAGCCCTACCTCCAGTCGACCCTCTACACCAAGGTCGTCCTCGCGCTCCTCACCGACCGCGACGCCGCCGAACTCCTCGACGTACAGCGCGCCGAACACCTGCGCCTGATGCGCATCCTCACCGACCGCAAGCGCAAGGGCGACCTCGCCGACCAGCTCATCTGCGACCACGCGCTGTTCCACCTCGAAGCCGATCTGCGCTGGCTCGAACTGACCGCCGCGCGTCTCGGCAGGCTCGCCCAGGAGGTGCGCTCCGCATGACCCCCGCAGGTTCCCTTCTCGTGGCCCACGGACTCCGCAAGGCGTACGGCCCGACCACCGCGCTCGACGGCGCGGGCTTCTCCATCCACCCCGGCGAGGTCGTCGCCGTCATGGGTCCCTCCGGCTCCGGAAAGTCGACCCTGCTGCACTGTCTCGCCGGGATCGTCCGCCCCGACGAGGGCTCCATCACGTACGACGGCCGCTCGCTGACCGGACTCTCGGACGCCGAGCTGAGCGAGCTGCGCCGCACCGAGTTCGGCTTCGTCTTCCAGTTCGGCCAGCTCGTCCCCGAGCTCACCTGCGTCGAGAACGTCGCGCTCCCGCTCCGGCTGAACGGCGCGAAGCGCAAGGCCGCCGAGGCCACCGCCCGCTCCTGGATGGAGCGCCTGGAGGTCGACGACGTCGCCGCCAAGCGCCCCGGCGAGGTCTCCGGCGGTCAGGGCCAACGCGTCGCCGTGGCCCGCGCGCTCGCCACAGGACCGCGCGTGATCTTCGCCGACGAGCCGACCGGCGCCCTCGACTCGCTCAACGGCGAGCGCGTCATGGAACTCCTCACCGACGCGGCCCGCTCGTCCAACGCCGCCGTCGTCCTCGTCACCCACGAGACCCGCGTCGCCGCCTACTCCGACCGCGAGATCGTCGTGCGCGACGGCAAGTCCCGCGACATGGAGCGGATCGTATGAGTGCCTGGATCCGTGACCTGGGCATGGGCATACGGTTCGCGGCGGGCGGCGGCCGCGAGGGCTGGACCCGTACGATCCTCACCGCCGTCGGCGTCGGCCTCGGCGTCGCCCTGCTGCTCGGCGCGGCCTCGGTGCCGAACATGCTGCAGAACCGCGACGACCGGTCGGTCGCCCGCACGCCGCACGCCTCGATGGACGGCAAGCCGCCGCAGGCCGACGACACGACGATCATGGTGCGCGACACCGGCACCGAGTTCCACGGCCGCACCGCGACCGGCAGGTTCCTGAAGGCCGACGGCGACCACCCGGTGCTGCCGCCGGGGCTCGACAGGATGCCGCGCCCCGGCGAGATGGTCGTCTCACCCGCCCTGCGCGACCTGCTCGACGACCCCGCGAACGCCCTCCTCAAGGAGCGTTTCAGCAAGTACCGCCAGGTCGGCACCGTCGGCGAGGCGGGACTCATGTCACCGCTCGAGCTCTACTACTACGTGGGCGCCGACCCGCTCACCTCCGCGCAGGGCGCCCACCGCGTCGCACGCTTCGGCCAGGACGACTCCCTTCCCCTCGACCCGTTCCTGATGGCGCTCGTCGTGCTGATCTGCGTCGTCCTGCTCACCCCGGTGGCGATCTTCATCGGCACCGCGGTCCGGTTCGGCGGCGACCGGCGCGACCGGCGGCTCGCCGCGCTCCGCCTGGTCGGCGCGAGCGCCCGCTCGGTGCGCAGGATCGCCGCGGGCGAGGCCCTGTTCGGGGCGCTCCTCGGGCTCGCCGCGGGCGGTGTCCTCTTCCTGCTCCTGCGCCAGCTCGTGGGCGTCGTCGACCTGACGAACGTCAGCGCCTACCCGTCGGACCTCGCGCCGGAGCCTGCACTGCTCGCACTGGTCGCGGTGGCCGTGCCGGTCTCGGCGGTCCTGGTGACGCTGATTTCACTGCGCTCCGTCGCCATCGAGCCGCTCGGCGTGGTCAGGGGCGGCAAGCAGCGCAAGCGCCGTCTGTGGTGGCGGGTGGTCCTGCCGGCCGCCGGCATCGCCATCCTGCTCCTCTCCGGCCGCATCGACGCCGACATGGGCAACGAAGCCGTCAACGTGACGGCGATCGCGGTGGGTTCGGCGCTCGCCCTGATCGGGCTCAGCGCGCTGCTTCCCTGGCTCGTCGAGGCGGTCGTGGGACGGCTGCGCGGCGGCCCCGTGCCCTGGCAGCTCGCCGTCCGCAGGCTGCAGCTGACGTCGGGCACGGCGTCCCGCGCGGTCAGCGGGATCACCGTCGCGGTGGCCGGCGCGGTGGCGCTGCAGATGATGTTCGCGTCCATGCACGACGAGTTCAACCAGCTCACCGGGCAGGACCCGAAGCGCGCCCAGCTGACGGTCCGCAGCATGACCGGCAGCGGCCCCCTCGCCCAGCGGATGATCGACGACTTCGCCGGGACCGAGGGCGTCACCAAGGTCATCGGCACCGTGCAGGCGTACGTCACCCGGCCCGGCGGCGGGAAGGAGAACGGCATCACGCCGACCACGGAGCTGACCATCGGCACCTGCGCGACCCTGCGCGAGCTCGCCGATCTCGGCTCCTGCAAGGACGGCGACACCTTCGTCTCGCACACGGGCAGCCGGGAACAGAACGACTGGGTCGACACGACCGCACGCCCCGGCAAGCCGGTCAACGTCGGCCCCGACCCCGACTTCGACAAGGACGCGAAGCCGGTCCTGTGGACGCTGCCGAAGGACTCACGCACCGTCAAGGCCCGGCCCAACCCGTCCGGCACGAGGTTCGACGGCATCCTCGCCACGCCCGCCGCGGTCGACATCAAGATGCTGGACGACGCGAGTACGACCTCCTGGGTCAAGCTGGACCCGAGGACGCCGGACGCCGAGGAGCACGTACGCAACGCGGCGGCCCGCATCAGCCCCTTCCTGGGCGTGGACTCGATCAAGGCGGTCGACCGCGACAAGCAGTACGCGTCGATCGCGCGCGGCCTGCAGATCGGCGCGAGCGTCACGATGGCGCTGATCGCCGCGTCCATGCTGGTGTCGATGATCGAGCAACTCCGCGAACGCAAGCGCCTGCTGGCCGCCCTCACCGCGTTCGGCACGCGCCGCTCGTCGATGGCGTGGTCACTGCTGTGGCAGACAGCTATCCCGGTCGCCCTGGGCCTGGCCCTGGCCATCGCCGGCGGCCTGGGCCTCGGCGTGGTCATGACCCGCATGATCGGCAAGAGCGTCACCGACTGGTGGTCGTTCGCCCCCCTGACGGGCGCGGGCGCGGCGATGGTGGCGGCGGTAACCCTCTTGAGCCTGCCACCCCTACGCCGCATGATGCGCCCGGACGGCCTCCGCACGGAGTAACTCCCGTCCGGGTGTGCCCCTCAGGAGCGCGGGGAGGCTCTGAGGGGCGCCGGGGGGCTTTTAGGGGCGCGGGGCTGTCACATATGCGGCTCCGCCGCGTGGGCGCGACCAGCCCCCACCGGCCGGCAGAATCACACCACCCGCACCGGAAGAGGCCGCACCGCCTCCTGCAAGGCGGAGGCCAACTCCTCGTACTCGGCGGCCCGCGCCGCCCCCGCCCGCATCGCGAGAGCGATCCTCCGGGTCGGCGCCGGATCCGCGAAGTACCCGGTCAGCAGCTGATTGCTGCGGGTCGTCTCGACCCGCACAGCCGTGCGGGGCAGCAGGGTCACCCCGAGCCCGCCCGCGACCAGCTGCACAAGGGTCGACAGCCCGGCGGCGGTCGTCGTGACGGGCGCGTCCGCACGCCCCGCCTCCCGGCAGATGTCGAGGGCCTGATCGCGCAGACAGTGGCCCTCGTCCAGAAGCAGCAGGTTCAGCTCCTTCAGCGCCTCGCGGGGGATGCCCTCACGGCCGCCGAGCCAGTGATCGAGGGGCGTGACGAGCACGAAGTCCTCGTCGAAGAGGGGGAGTTCCGTGACGCCCGGCACCCCGAGTGGCACCGCGAGCAGCAGCAGGTCGAGCCGTCCGGCCGTGAGCCCCTCGATGAGCGAGGAGGTCTGCTCCTCGTGGACCTGGAGGTCGAGGTCCGGATACTTCTCGTGGACGAGGGTGATCACCGTCGGCAGCAGGTACGGCGCCACGGTCGGGATCACCCCGAGCCGCAGCGCCCCGGTGAACGGCGCCTTGACGGCGTCGGCCTCCTCCAGGAGCGCCTCGACCTCGCCGAGGACGGCGCTGACCCGCGAGGAGAGCCGCTCGCCGGCGGGCGAGAGCAGCACCTTGCGCGTGGTGCGCTCCAGGAGCTGGACACCCAGTGCCTCCTCCAGGGCCGCGACGGCTCCGGAGAGGGCGGGCTGGCTCATTCCGATCGCCGCGGCGGCATCGCGGAAGTGCAGATGCTCGGCCACGGCGGCGAAGGCGCGGAGCTGCGCCAGGCTGGGCTGTCTGCCACTGGGCTGCTTGCCCCTATTTATGGCTCGCACTGATAACCGCCTCCGATCAACACGACCCACTCTAGCTATTTCCCTAATCAATGCACCCTGTGCCACCATCGAGTTCAGTCCAACCCCACAGGAAACTCCCCAAAAGGGATTTCTTCGCTGCAAGGAGTATGTGTGCTCACTGTCGGTGACAAGTTCCCCGAGTTCGACCTGACCGCCTGCGTCTCCCTGGAGAAGGGCGCGGAGTTCGAGCAGATCAACCACAAGACCTACGAGGGCAAGTGGAAGATCGTCTTCGCGTGGCCCAAGGACTTCACCTTCGTGTGCCCGACCGAGATCGCGGCCTTCGGCAAGCTGAACGACGAGTTCGCCGACCGTGACGCCCAGATCCTCGGCTTCTCCGGCGACTCCGAGTTCGTGCACCACGCCTGGCGCAAGGACCACCCGGACCTGACGGACCTGCCCTTCCCGATGCTGGCCGACTCGAAGCACGAGCTCATGCGTGCCCTCGGCATCGAGGGCGAGGACGGCTTCGCGCAGCGCGCCGTCTTCATCGTCGACCAGAACAACGAGATCCAGTTCACGATGGTGACCGCCGGTTCCGTGGGCCGTAACCCCAAGGAGGTCCTCCGGGTCCTCGACGCCCTGCAGACCGACGAGCTCTGCCCCTGCAACTGGAGCAAGGGCGACGAGACCCTCGACCCGGTCGCGCTCCTCTCGGGCGAGTGAACGGAGACTGCTGACATGGCTCTCGACGAACTGAAGTCCGCCGTTCCGGACTACGCCAAGGACCTGAAGCTGAACCTCGGCTCGGTCATCGGCAACAGCGACCTGCCGCAGCAGCAGCTGTGGGGCACCGTGCTGGCCTGCGCCATCGCGTCGCGCTCCCCGCAGGTGCTGCGCGAGCTGGAGCCCGAGGCGAAGGCGAACCTCTCCCCCGAGGCGTACACGGCCGCCAAGTCGGCCGCCGCCGTCATGGCGATGAACAACGTCTTCTACCGCACGCGTCACCTGCTCTCCGACCCGGAGTACGGGACGATGCGCGCCGGTCTGCGGATGAACGTCATCGGCAACCCGGGCGTGGAGAAGGTCGACTTCGAGCTGTGGTCCCTCGCGGTCTCCGCGATCAACGGCTGCGGCCAGTGCCTGGACTCGCACGAGCAGGTCCTGCGAAAGGCCGGTGTCGACCGCGAGACGATCCAGGAGGCGTTCAAGATCGCCGCTGTGATCCAGGCCGTCGGCGTCACGCTGGACTCCGAGGCGCACCTCGCGTAACCCCATACAGGAGCGGGGCCCAGAACCACAGGTTCTGGGCCCCGCTTCCGTATGTACGGCTCACTGCTGCGGCGGCTCCGCCGCGGCGGCGTCCGTCGCCGTCGCCCCCCGCGGCTGCGGCGCCTGCTTGAGGGCCGCCTCACGGGAGTACGCCCGCAGATAGCCGACGACCGTGTTCGTGACGGCCACCAGCGGCACCGCCACGACCGCCCCGCCGATCCCGGCGACCATGCCGCCCGCGGCGACCGAGAGGATCACCGCAAGCGGATGCACCCGCACCGCGCGGCCGAGGATGAACGGCTGCAGGATGTGCCCCTCGATCTGCTGCACGGCGAGGACCACCGCCAGCGCCATCACGGCCGTGAACACGCCCTGCGTGACCAGGGCGACGACCACCGCGAGGGCGCCGGAGACCACGGCGCCGACCAGCGGCACGAACGAGGCCAGGAAGATGATGACGGCGAGCGGCACCGCCATCGGCACCCCGAGGAAGTAGATGCCGAGGCCGATGAAGATGGCGTCGATCATGGCCACTATCACCGTGCCGCGCACGTAGGCGGTGAGCGTGCGCCAGGCCCGCGGTCCCGCGCCGGCGATGCCGGGGCGCGCCTGGGCGGGCACCAGCTTCAGGAACCACTGCCAGATGCGCTTGCCGTCGTAGAGCAGGAAGAGCGTCGAGAACATCGCGAGCAGGATGCCGGTCAGCGTCTCGACGATGACCGTGACGCCTTCGAGGCCCGCGGAGGTGAGCTCCTCCGTGTTGGCGCCGACCGCGTCGCGCAGGCTCTTGGCGATGTCGTTGATCTGGTCCTCGGTCACGTGGAAGGGGCTGTTCAGCAGCCACTTGCGCAGGTCCTCGATGCCGTCCTGGACCTGCCGCGACAGTTCGTCGGCGTTCTCCATGACCTGCCAGACCACGAACCAGCCGACCAGGCCCATGATGACGAAGCCGAGGATCGCGGTGACGGCGGTGGCGAGACCGCGCGGCAGGCCGAGGTTCCTGAGCCGGGCCACCGTGGGCTGCAGCAGCGCGGTGATCAGCAGGGCCGCCACGAAGGCGAGCACCACCAGCTGCACCGCGCTGATGACCTTCATCAGGACCCAGAGGGTGCCCGCGAGGACGAGGAGGCGCCAGCCGGCCTCGGCCGCGACCCGCATCCCCCACGGCACGGCCGCCGCGGGATCGGGTCTGGGCGCCACCGCGGGCGCGTAGTCGGGCGGCGGGGGCACGTACTCCTGTTCGTGCTCGCCGGTGATGACGTCACCCGGCTCGCCGGTCTCGGGGTCGGTGTCCCGGTCGGCGTTCTTCTCGCGCCGCTCGTTCAACCGCTCGCCCACCCCGCTCAGTCCGGCACCGAGCCGGTCGAACCATCCTGGCACTCGCGACATGATCCGTCCTCTTCCCCCGTCTTTCCCCACCACTCCCCCCTGGAGTTGTCCGCACCGACCGTACACGGATGAGGCCCCCCACCGTAGGACGGTGAGGGGCCTCACGAAGTTGAGCGCGGCACGGCCTGACAGCGGCCTAGTACCAGTTGTTCGCCTGCCAGAAACTCCAGGCACCGCACGGGCTTCCGTAGCGGTCGTTCATGTAGTTCAGGCCCCACTTGATCTGCGTGGCCGGGTTGGTCTGCCAGTCGGCGCCCGCCGAGGCCATCTTGGAACCGGGCAGCGCCTGGACGAGGCCGTAGGCACCCGAAGAGGCGTTCTGCGCCTTGTAGTTCCACGTGGACTCGTGGTTGACGATGTTGCTGAAGCACTGGAACTGGTCGCCGGGGACCATCTGCCGTGCCATCGCCTGGACCTGAGCGACCGTGTAAGAGCTCTGGGGCGTGAAGCTGGAGGCGTCGCGGGCGGAGGAGCGGCTGGCCTTGGACTCGGCCTTCTCCTCACGCTCCTTCTTCTCGGCGGCCTTCTTGGCCGCCTCCGCCTTCTCGGCCTTCTCCGCGGCCTTCTGCTTCTCGATCGCCGAGGCGGCGGCCTGCTTGCGGGCCTCCTCCGCGGCGGTCTTCTTCGCCGCGGTGTCGGCGGCCATGGCCTGCGCGTCGGCCTGCTGCGTCAGGGACGCGGTCTGGACCTGGGCCTGCTGACCCGCGGGTATGTCTGCGAGGAGCGTCGCGTCGCTTGCCGCTGCCTCGATGTCGTTCGTGTTCGAGGACTGGGTGTCGCCCGAGGCGACACCCACGACAGCGCCGACGGTGGTGACCGCGGTGGCAGAAGCCACGGCGAATCCCCGGACCGAAATCCGGCTCACACGGTTTCCTTCCAGCATCGCCCGCATAGGTGACCTCGCGGACGCAATCGTGCCCCTGGCGCTGGCCTCCGCTTGCGATCGGTCACGGGAGGCACGGACCCGGTGGACAACTCCCGTGCGGGGAGCGCCGCGTGGTGCTCGGGCGGCATGCGACGGTCACTATGAAGTTCTGTTGTCTCGTACCGCTGGGGGTACACGTGTGTCGCATGCGGGGCCTGACAGGACTGAGACTCTGCCCCAGCTCGACGCCGCAAGGCAATTCTCCGTTGCGTGGGAAAGCTCACACCCCGTTTGCCCCAGGAGTTTTACGGAAACAGGCACACGCGAAGACGCCGCCCGGCTAGGCTCGCTCGCTTCGCCGGACGGCGCCAACCACCGTGCATACCGCGTCAGATGTGGCCGTCCTCCAGCATTTCGGTCACCAGCGCCGCGATCTGCGAACGCTCCGAGCGGGTGAGCGTGACGTGCGCGAAGAGCGGATGGCCCTTCAGCTTCTCGACGACGGCGACCACTCCGTCGTACCGCCCCACGCGGAGGTTGTCGCGCTGGGCCACGTCATGGGTCAGGACGACACGGGAGTTCGCCCCGATCCTGGACAGAACGGTCAAGAGGACGTTCCGCTCCAGGGATTGCGCCTCGTCCACGATCACGAACGCGTCGTGCAGCGACCGCCCCCGGATGTGGGTGAGCGGCAGCACTTCGAGCATCCCGCGCGCGGTGACCTCCTCGATGACCTCCTTGCCGGCCACCGAACCGAGCGTGTCGAAGACCGCCTGCGCCCAGGGGCCCATCTTCTCGGCCTCGGTGCCGGGCAGATAGCCGAGCTCCTGCCCGCCCACCGCGTACAACGGCCGGAAGACCATCACCTTCTGATGCTGCCTGCGCTCCAGGACGGCCTCCAGGCCCGCGCAGAGCGCCAGCGCCGACTTGCCGGTGCCGGCGCGGCCGCCCATCGACACGATGCCGACGTCCGGGTCGAGGAGCAGGTCGAGCGCGACCCGCTGCTCGGCGCTGCGGCCCTTGAGGCCGAACGCCTCGCGGTCGCCGCGGACGAGCCGCACGTTGCCGTCGGCCGTGACGCGGCCCAGGGCCTTGCCCTTCTCCGACTGGATGGTGAGGCCCGTGTGCACGGGCAGGTCGGCCGCCTCCGGTACGTAGAGATGGTCCTCCTCGAAGAGGAGGTCCACCTGCTCTCCGGAGAGGGTCAGTTCCGACATGCCGGTCCAGCCGGAGTCCGTGATGGCAAGCTCTGCCCGGTACTCCTCGGCGAGCAGCCCCACCGACGAGGCCTTGATCCTGAGCGGGAGGTCCTTGGACACGACGGTGACGTCGTACCCCTCCGCCTGGAGATTGCGTGCTACGGCGAGAATCCGAGAGTCGTTGTCCCCCAACCGGTAGCCGGCCGGGAGCACGCCGGGATCGGAGTGGTTGAGCTCGACGCGCAGCGAGCCGCCCAGGTCCCCGATCGGAATCGGGGCGTCCAGGCGGCCGTGCCGGATACGGAAGTCGTCCAGCAGGCGCAGCGCCTGCCGGGCGAAGTAGCCGAGCTCCGGATGGTGCCGCTTGGCCTCCAGCTCCGTCACCACGACGACGGGCAGCACGACTTCGTGCTCGTCGAAGCGGGTCAGGGCGTTCGGGTCGGCCAGCAGGACGCTGGTGTCGAGAACATAGGTGCGCCTGTCGGGCATGCGGCGCTTTGTGCTGGTCACCACGGAAGGACGTACCCCCTCGGATGAGGTCGGGGAGCGACGGGAGGGTGCTGGACCGGGCACGGGCCACGATGCGTGGGCCGAGCGCCGGCCCTCCACGTCGCCCGTGTTCCGCACACGGTCGTCCTGGTGCAAAGGGCCTCCCGGGCGGACGGCCCGATGCCGTCCGCTGAGATACGACATCCGTGAATCGGACGTCGACCTGCCAGGGTTATTCCCTCGAACAAGCGCAGCCATGCCAGGGCATATGACGACGCGTTGGTTAACTCCGGGTTACCCCGACCTCAGGGGTGGAGCCGGTCAACCGCCGTAACGGCGGTGGCGGGCCGCGTAATCACGCAGCGCACGCAGGAAGTCGACCTTCCGGAAAGCCGGCCAGAAGACTTCGCAGAAGTAGTACTCGGAGTGAGCGGACTGCCAGAGCATGAAGCCGGACAGGCGCTGTTCACCACTCGTACGGATCACCAGATCGGGGTCCGGCTGGCCGCTGGTGTAGAGGTGCTTGGAGATCTGGTCGATGTCGACGCTCTCCGCGGCCTCCTCCAGGCTCGCGCCGTTGGCCGCGTGCTCCAGGAGCAGCGAGCGGACGGCGTCGGCGATCTCCTGGCGGCCGCCGTAGCCGACGGCGACGTTGACCAGTATTCCCTTGTTGTGGTGGGTCGCCTCCTCGGCTTCCTTCATCACCATCTGGGTGTGGGCCGGCAGCAGGTCGAGCGCGCCGACGTGGTGCACACGCCAGCGGCCGTCCGCGACGAGCGAGCGGACGGTGGCCTCGATGATGCCCAGGAGCGGCTTCAGCTCGTCGTCGGGGCGGTCGAAGTTGTCCGTCGAGAGCATCCACAGCGTGACGACCTCGACGTCCGTCTCGGCGCACCAGCCGAGGAACTCCTCGATCTTGTGTGCGCCCGCCTGGTGGCCCTGTGCGGTGGTCCCGCCCGCAGCCTTCGCCCAGCGGCGGTTGCCGTCCAGGATGACCCCGATGTGCTTGGGCACCTGGTCGTGGTCGAGGCGGCCTTCCACCCGGCGTGCGTAAAGTCCGTACACCAGGTCGCGCAGGTTCACGTGTGTCAGCCTCCAGCAGACAGCAGATGGCGTTCTCGAGGGGTGCGCACAGAGCAACCCCAAGGGCGACACCCTACCGCCGCTCGAGCGTCCCTCCACAGTCGGGGCGCAGGCTGCTGAAGTAGTTTCGTGCCCATGAACGACACGTCTACGTATCGCGCGGCACCGGACCGTTACGACTCGATGGAGTACCGGCGCACGGGCCGCAGCGGTCTGAAGCTGCCCGCCGTCTCGCTCGGCCTCTGGCACAACTTCGGCGACGACAAGGCCCTCGAGACACAGCGCGCGATCCTGCGCCGCGCCTTCGACCTGGGCGTCACCCACTTCGACCTGGCGAACAACTACGGCCCGCCGGCCGGCTCCGCCGAGCTCAACTTCGGCAAGATCTTCGCGCAGGACTTCGCCCCGTACCGCGACGAGCTGGTCATCTCGACCAAGGCCGGCTACCTCATGCACCCCGGCCCGTACGGCGAGTGGGGCAGCCGCAAGTACCTGCTGTCGTCCCTGGACGCGTCGCTCTTGCGCATGGGCCTCGACTACGTGGACATCTTCTACTCCCACCGCTTCGACCCGGACACCCCGCTGGAAGAGACGATGGGCGCCCTCGCGTCGGCCGTCCAGCAGGGCAAGGCGCTCTACGTGGGCGTCTCCTCGTACAACAGCGAGCAGACCGCCGAAGCGGCGCGCCTGCTGCGGGAGATGGGTGTCCCGGCGCTCATCCACCAGCCGTCGTACTCGATGATCAACCGCTGGACCGAGGAGGACGGTCTCCTCGACACGCTGGAGGCGGCCGGCATGGGCTGCATCTCCTTCGTGCCGCTCGCGCAGGGCCTGCTCACGAACAAGTACCTGAAGGGCATCCCGGAGGGGTCCCGCGCGACGCAGGGC
The DNA here is from genome assembly GCF_044903205.1 of Streptomyces sp. NPDC029674. Classification (NCBI taxonomy): domain Bacteria; kingdom Bacillati; phylum Actinomycetota; class Actinomycetes; order Kitasatosporales; family Streptomycetaceae; genus Streptomyces; species Streptomyces sp. NPDC029674. The sequence continues at coordinate 67,362 of NZ_JBJDPY010000024.1, read as the reverse complement.
AAGTCCCTCGACCCGGAGCTCCTGAACGACGAGGTCGTACGCCGCCTCAACGGTCTGAACGACATCGCGGCCGGCCGCGGCCAGTCCCTCGCCCAGCTCGCCCTCAACTGGGTGCTGCGGGACGAGCGGATGACGTCCGCGCTGATCGGCGCGTCCAGCGTCAAGCAGTTGGAGGAGAACGTGGCGGCGCTCGCGGGTCCGAAGCTGACGGACGCCGAGCTGACCGCGATCGACACGTTCGCGGTGTCGACGCCCGGCACGAACATCTGGGCCGGCCGGGGCTGATCCGGCGGGCGGACGCGAAGGAGCCCCGGGCCGGAATGGTTCCGGCCCGGGGCTGCCCGTTTGCTGTTCGGTCGCGGCGCGCGTTTGCAGTGGGGTGCGGCCACGCGCACGGTCAGGCGCGCGGGCGCTTGAACCACGCGCCGGCGGCGCTCTGCGAGAGGAGGACGACGGTGGCGATCGCGCCGAGCAGCGGGATCAGGCCGCCCTGCTTGCCGGACGCCGCGCCGCTGAGCACGAACAGGATCTGCACGCTCATCAGGACGATGCAGGTGACGCGGGTGCCGTGGCCCGCGGTGCCGAAGCGGAAGGCCAGGCCGGCCGCGACCAGGAGACAGACGTTCGCGCCGAGGGCGGCGCCGGCCGTCCGGGGGTCGGCCAGGGCGATCAGGAGGACGCTGCCGACGACGGTGAGCCCGGCGAGCACCCAGGTGACTATCTGCGCGGCGCGGACGACGCCCGGCATCCGCGGCGGGGCCATCGGACCGTATCCGTAGCCGGGGCCGGGTCCGTATCCCTGGCCGTATGCGGGGCCGTACGCGTGGCCGGGGTCCTGGGCGGGGCCGTTGTACCTGGGGAGACCGGACTGCGGACCGGATTGCGGCTCGGGCTGCGGGGCGGGCGGCGGGGGGAATTGGTTCGACATGTCCCTGACGATAACGGGATGTCGATCTTTCCCGTGCGGCCTTTTGCGGTCGGCCGCCGACACCCGGACCCGGCCGTTCCGTGGCACAAAAAAACGGGCCGGTCCGTGGGGGGGAGACGGACCGGCCCGAGGGGGGGTTTCCACCATAACCCTTCGTAAGTGCCGATGGGTGCATCAGCGGCACACAACTACTCTCCGAGACCGGGCGACGACTGCGCGATCCCGTTCCACCGGCGGAATCCCGGGTTCGAGGGCGAATTCCGGCCGGGCGCGGCGGCACCCCCAAGAGGGACCCCCGGAAGGTTCGCGTACTTGACGCCGCGGAGTGCCGAGCCGCTAATTTCGCGGGCGTGGCGACGACGGCGACGATGACGGTCCGGACACCCCCGCCCGCAACTCCGGCGGAGCCCTCCACGGAGGCACCCCCTCACCCCACTCCGGCCATCCCGCTGGAGATCGCGGACTCGGCGCGGGCGCGGCGGCGGGGGCTGCTCGGGCGGGCGGGTGTGGCGGGGGCGATCCTGCTGACTCCGGCGCACGGTGTGCACACGGTGGGGATGTGCTTCGCCATTGATGTGGCGTATCTCGACCGCGACTGGCGCGTGCTGTCCGTCCGGACGATGCGGCCGAACCGGATCGGGCTGCCGCGGCCGCGGGCCCGGCACGTGATCGAGGCGGAGGCCGGGGCGATGGCCCGGTGGGGCGTACGCCGGGGTGCGCGGATCGCCGTGCGGGGTGCCGGGCGCGGCGACGGGTGACGGCTCGCGGTGCCGCGCGGCCCCCTCCACCGCGCGGCACCGCCCGCGTGGATTTGCGCACGCGAATTAGCCCTGGTCTGAACTTACGTGACGTTCAGGGGTGGATCGAGCCAGTATTGATAACGATGCGGAATCATGGCTTCGATTTGTCGGGCAAACGCGGCTGTACGTAGGAGTACGTCACGAAGTGAGGCATGACAGCACATGACGGCGCATGACGGCACATGACGGAACCTTGAGGCGTTCTGCCCGGATTGAGCCGCTAAGCCGCACTGCCCGACGCGTCGCCGGCGCCGGCCTTGTTGGCGATCACCTGTTGCATGTGCTCGTCCCCCCACAACCCCAGGGGCAGCAGCGCCTCGTTGAGGGACTGACCGAGTCCGGTCAGCGAGTACTCGACCTTCGGCGGCACCTCGCGGTAGACCTCGCGGTGCACGATGCCGTCGGACTCCAGCTCGCGCAGCTGCTGGATCAGCATCTTCTCGCTGACGCCGACGATGTGCCGCCGCAGTTCGCCGAAGCGCAGCGTCCTGCCCGAGTGCAGCGCCCACAGGATCATGGGCTTCCACTTGCCGCCGACGACGTCCACCGCGGCGTCGAGCCCGCAGGCGTACGGCTGCTGTCTGTCCTTCGGCACAGTCAACTCCTCCGCTGGTCCGCGCACTTACCCGATCGACAGTACCGGCTTGCGGAGGTCGAAGAGGTGCCGGGTGCTGTGGGCCACGAAGGATCCTTCCGCCTGGATACGGTCGTGCAGCTCGCGCAGCCGCGGCCGGTACTCCGCCACGGTGAAGCCGGGGACCATCCACACCACCTTGCGCAGGAAGTGGACGACCGCGCCGACGTCGTGGAACTCCATCCGCAGCCGCTCCGCCCGCAGGTCGACGACCTCCAGGCCCGCCGCCTCTGCCTCGGCCCGCTCCAGGTCGGGATGCCGGCCGTTCCTGACTTCCTCCGGCTGCGGCCCGAGGAAGTACTCGACGACCTCGAAGGCGCTGGCGGGGCCGACGTGCTGGGCGAAGTACGAACCGCCGGGGCGCAGCACGCGGGCGATCTCGTCGAAGTGGGCCTTCACCGGGTGCCGGCTGGTGACGAGGTCGAAGGCTCCGTCCGCGAACGGCAGCGGCGCGTGCTCGGGCGAGGCGACGACGGCGACGCCGCGCGGGTGCAGCAGGGCGGTGGCCTTCGCGATGTTCGCCGGCCAGCCCTCGGTGGCGACGGCGAGCGGCGGCAGGGTGGCGGCGGAGGCCAGCACCTCGCCGCCGCCGGTCTGGATGTCGAGGCTCGCCGTGGCCCCGGCGAGCCGGCGCGCCATCGCCTCGGCGTACCGCCACGAGGGCCGTGCCTCGGTGGCCCTCCCCTCGAACCACGAGAAGTCCCACCCTTCGGTGGGGGCGGCTTCGGCTTCGGCGAGGAGGTCGTCGAAGGTGCGGGGGCCTGTGGTGTAGGGGTTGTTGCTGTTGCTGTTGCTGTTGTTCTCGCCGTTGCTGCCGCTCATGGGGCGATTCTGGCATTTATCGGCCCGGCTGGACGTCCGCCCCTGTCGCGCCGCGCGGGAACGAGACCTCTACGCGGCGGTTCTTCTTGCGGCCCTCCTCGGAGCCGTTGTCCGCGATGGGGTAGTCCTCGCTGTAGCCGCGTACGGAGTACGTGACCTCGGGCCCGAGGTGGCTCGCGAGCCTGTCGTGGACGGCCTCCGCGCGCTCCCGGGAGAGCTTCTTGCCGTGGCCGTAGGACCCGAGGTTGTCCGTGAACCCGAACACCCTGACGTCCGTGGCCTTCTGGTTCTTCGCCTCGTCCGCGATCGCCTCGATCCGGGCGTTCGCGTCCGGATTCAGCTTCGCGCTGTCCTTCGGGAACAGCACCTCCGCCTGCAACGCGAACTTCACGTCCGTGTTGGTGTCCTCGCGCCGCTCCTCGCCGCCGAGGTCCTCGACGACGGATTTGATGTCCAGCACCTTGGCAGGCGCGAGCGTGGCCCCGTCGGCAAGCTTCAGCCCCGGGCTGTTGGAGTCGACTTCGGGGGGTGGGGAGGTGGTGGTGGTGCCTGGGGGGTGGGTGGGGTCGTCGTCGGCCCAGCTCGGTGCGGGGCCGAGCAGCAGGGCCAGCGCGGTGAGGGTGGCGGTGCCCGCGGTGCCGGCGGTGCGGCGGAGGTGGCGGGTCATGGGTCACTCGCCCTCGGAGAGCTCTATGGTCGCGGGTGGCATGGCTCCCACTTGGAAGTCGAGCTTGGTGGTTCCTTCTGGCGGGGCGGGGAACTGCGCGTACCAGTCGGCGGTCTGACTCGGCTTGACGCCTCCCGTGAACTTGGTGCACAGGCAGCGTCCCTCGGTGTCCCGGAGTACGAGGTACTTCTTCTTACCCGCGTTGTCGATCAGGTTCGCACCTGCCACGGACGAGCCGTTCTTGTTGAGCTCCCGTTCTTCACCGCGCCAGTTGGCCGCCGCCCAGAACCTGCCGCCGTTGTTCGTCACCTTTCCGGAGACCGTCACGAAGCCACCCTCGTCGCGCACGGCGGACGTGACCGTCAGCGTGATGCTCTCCTCGCCCTTGACTTCGGCCAACACCTCGTCCGTCGTCGGCGCCTCGTCGTCGCCCTTGTCCTTCTCGTCACCGCCATCGCCATGCTGAGCGGACGAGGTGGGAGAAGACTTCTTCTCCGACTTGTCCCCGTCGCCGTCCCCACCGCCGCAGCCGGCCACCGTGAAGACCAGCCCAGTCGTGATCGCCACAGCGGTCATTGCCCTGCGGGTCGTCGCGGTACGCCGAATGTTCATCGCTACGGCTTCCTTCTCTCGTCGATCACTTGTCACTCGGCCAGCTGGACAGAGAACAGCACGGAACCGTCCGGGAGATCGTCCAGTTCGAAGTCGTCCGGATCGATTTCGAAGAATTCACCGCCGGCGCACTTGAACTCCACGGATTTCTCGGGGTCCGATGACGGAGTGACACCGCAACGCGGCTTGATGATCGCGGTGGCGTCGGCCTTTGCCCGCTTGGACTCCGTGCCCGGGATGATCGAATCGCCGACGGTGTATATGGTCTCGATCTCCGCACGGAAGCCCGGGTAGCCGTTCACTTCGGCGGGCGAGACGGTGACGGTCGCATCGTTGTCGGCAGCCAGCGCCTCCGCCGCGCCCTGGGCACCGGCGCCTATGTATTGGTCACCCGCCAACCAGTCCAGCCAGGTGTCACCCTCACCGATGGACAGACCGAGCCCGTCCATGAGTTCATCCCTGGCATCCTGGGCCGCCGCCAAGGCAGAGGCGTCGGCGGCTGATTGCGCGCCGTTCCGCGCGGATGCGGCTTGGGCGAAGGCGAAGAACGCGAGTGCGACGAAAAGCAGAATCGCCGTTAACCAGATGTAGATGGGGAGAGTCTGTCCTGTGTCGTCGCGGAGAAGGTCGCCCCTCAGCCGCCGACCACGTCTGAGACGGCATCCTGGATCGCTCCGGAGATCTGTCCGTCGAGGCCCAAGCCGTCGATCAGGACGAAGATCCCCGCAATAAGAATCATCAGCCCCGCATACTCCACAAACCCCGCCCCCGCATCCCGCTCCCTCCCCCGAACCCGGCACGCCACGGAAACCGTCCAGTGGACCCAGACTTCGAGCACGCGTTCCTTCAGCACGACGGCCCCTTCTCTCCCACCCGATACCGAAACCGATACCGCGCCCTTTGTGGTCAGAGGCAACGTACGCCACACGGCGTGCATCGGCAGCAACTCTGCGCAGCGCATGCGGAATCCGGGGTGCCCGGCCCGCAAGTTGGCGGGTTCTCTTCCCCCTCGGTGAGATCACCATGCACGAAGTCCCCTCCCGCGAATCCCGCGAACCGTGAACCGTGAGCTCGGATCCGACTGTCCCACATCGAGTTGCAGCCGCGAAGAGCTTTCGCGAAGTCGATGTTCAACGCCCCAGAATCGAACCGAAGTCGGAACCCGAGCCGAGGAACATTCCCGAGGCGATCAGGATCATCGTGGCCGGGAGCATGAAGACCAGCGTCACCATCGTGGCCTTGGGAATCGTCTTCGCCGCCCTGCGCCGGGAGTTCTGCGCGTCCGTGCGGCGCATGTCCGTGGCCAGCTGGATCAGCGTGTCCGCGATCGGGGAGCCCAGCTCCTCGCCCTGCTGGAGGGCGGAGACGAACTGGGCCACCTGTTCGGACGCGTTGCGGCGGCGCAGTTCGTCGAAGGCCTGGCGGCGGCTGACGCCCATGTCCATCTGGCGCAGGGTGATGCGGAGTTCGTCCGCCCACGGGCCCTCGTACCGTTCCGCCACGCGGTCCAGCGCCTGGCGGAAGCCGAGTCCCGCCGAGACGACGACCGCTAGGACGTCCAGGAAGTCGGGGAGCGTGCGGTCGATGACCTCGCGGCGTTCGCGGATCGCCTGCCAGATCAGCGCGTCCGCGGCGACCGCCCCGAAGGCCAGGGTGAGCAGGCCGAAGAGCGGGGAGCCGTTCACGAAGAACACCAGGCCGAGGACGAGGCCGAAGACGCCGTAGACCGCGCGGCGCGCCGCGTAGCGGTCTATCGTCAGGCCGCCCGGGTTGCCCGCCATGTCGATCCTGCGGCGCTTGGCGTCGACCCGTTTCGGGCCCATGAGGCGCAGGACCAGGGGGGCGAAGCGCATGCCCAGGCGGTCCACCGCCGAGCCCGCCACCGAGACGCGGGTCGCGCCGACCTCCAGGGCCACGGCCAGGTCGGAGGGCAGCTTGGCGTCCGCGCGGTACATGCGGATGCCCTGGCAGGCGCCCGCCACGGCGAGGCCCATCGCGGCCGCCAGCAGCAAGCTCAGCATCGTAACTTCCCTCCTAGACTTCGATCTTGCCCAGGCGTCTGATCACGAAGAAGCCGACTCCGTACAGGCCCAGCGAGATCAGGATCAGCGTCTGGCCCAGCGGTGAGCCGGTCACCCGCTCCAGCGCGCCCTCGTTCGAGGAGTTGATGAGGAGCAGGGAGCCGAGACCGAGGAGCGGGACCGTGAACGCCGTCGCGTGGACCTCCGACAGCATCGTGCGGACCTCGCGCCGCGTCTCCTTCCTGTCCTCCAGGGTCTGCGTGAGGTTGCGCAGGGAGTTGACCACCGTGCCGCCCGCCTTGTTGGAGAGGACGAGGGTGGTGACCAGGACGATCAGTTCGCGGGACGGGAGGCGTTCCGCGAGTTCGCCGAGTGTGTCGTCGATGGAGCGGCCGAGTGTCAGCTGGTCGGCCACGTGGGAGAGTTCTTCACCCGCCGGGGCTTCCAGTTCCTCCGCCGCCATCGCCAGCGACGTGCGCAGGGCCAGGCCCGCCGCCGTCGCGTTGGCCAGGATGCGGGCCACGTCCGGGAGCTGGTTGATGAAGGCCTCGATGCGTTTCTGGCGTTGCCAGTTGAGGAAGGCGGTCGCTCCCCATACCGTCACGACGCCGGCGATCGGGCCGAAGAACGGGGCGAGGGTCGCCGCCGCGATCAGCCAGAGCGCGGCGACGACCGCGACGACGTAGGTGAAGAACTCGCCCGCTGTCAGGTCGAGCCCCGTCGAGGACAGGCGCAGGTGGATCGACCTGCCCAGGCGGGTGCGGCGCAGCCTGCGGTCGACGGCGGCGAAGCGGCGGGCGCGGCCGTGCGGGCCGCCGTCCCCCGTGCCGGGGCCGAGCGCGAGCCGGTCGACGAGGGCCTGGCGCTGGGCGCGGCCGGACGCGTACGTGTGGACGCCCGCGACGGCGAGCGTGCCGGTCAGGATCGTGGCACCCAGTGCGAGGAGGGCGGGGTCGGTCATTCGATCGCGTCCCTTGCGTTCAGTACGTCGATGGCCTCCGCCACACCGAACGCGGGCGGCACCGGTTCGTTCGCGACGTACAGCTTGTCGGCGATCTCGCGCGGCAGCGGCAGGTGCTCGAACCAGCCGTGCACGATCCGGTCGGCGCCGAGCGGGCGCGGCACGAAACGGGTGACCGGCACGATGCGGAACTGCTGGCGCCCGTGCGAGACGAGCAGCACGATCTCGGCGACCTTGCGGGAGCCGTCGCCGTGCCGGGCGAGCTGGATGACGACGTCGACGGCCGAGTTGATCTGGTCCCGCAGGGCCTCGAAGGGGATCTGGACCTCCGACATGGAGCCGAGGGTCTGGAGGCGCGTGAGGGCGTCCTCCGCGGTGTTCGCGTGGACGGTGGCGAGCGAGCCGTCGTGTCCGGTCGACATCGCCTGGAGCATGTCGAGGGTCTCGCCGCCGCGGACCTCGCCGACGATGATGCGGTCGGGGCGCATGCGGAGGCTGTTGCGGACGAGGTCGCGGATGGTGATCTGGCCCTTGCCCTCGACGTTCGGGGGGCGCGATTCGAGACGGATCACGTGCTCCTGCTGGAGCTGGAGTTCCGCCGAGTCCTCGATGGTGATGATGCGCTCGTGGGCCGGGATCAGGCCGGAGAGGGCGTTGAGGAGCGTCGTCTTGCCGGAGCCGGTACCGCCGCTGACGATGAGGTTGAAGCGGGCCCGCACGAACGCGGCGAGCAGCATCAGCATGTGCTCGTCGAGCGAGCCGAGGCCGATGAGTTCGGGGAGCGTGTAGGCGCGCGGGAAGCGGCGGATCGTGAGGGTGGCGCCGGTCAGGGTGAGCGGCGGGATGATCACGTTGACGCGCTCGCCGGTGGGGAGGCGGGCGTCGACCATGGGGTTCGACTCGTCGACGCGGCGGTTGACCGTCGAGACGATGCGTTCGATGGTCTGCATCAGCTGCTCGTCGGAGGCGAAGCGGAGGGGGAGCTGTTCCACGCGGCCCGCGCGCTCGACGAAGATCGAGTCGGGGCCGTTCACCATGATCTCCGTGATGGAGGTGTCGGCGAGCAGCGGTTCCAGTACGCCGAGTCCGAGGGCCTCGTCGACGACGCGGCGGATGAGCTGGGCCCGCTCGGAGGTGGAGAGGACGGGGCCCTCGCGGCTGATGATGTGGCCGAGTACGCGTTCCAGGCGGACGCGGCGGTCGGCCGCCGCGAGCGACGACATCTCGGCGAGGTCGATCTCCTCCAGGAGCTTGGAGCGGTAGACGGCGACGAGGCCGTCGTCGCGGCTCGGCTCGGTCTGGCGGGTCGGTGCCACGCGGTCGCGCAGGCTCATGTCGTCCTCCAACCTCCTTCGGGCGTACAGGCTTACGGGCGTACGTGTGTTCAGTTGACGTCGTCGTCGTTCGGCATCGTGGCCTCCTTGGTGACGCTCCAGTCCGTGTCCACGAAGGGGAGCAGCGTGGGGACCTGGACCTCGACGGTGGCTGTCGTCGTGGCGCCGCCCTGGCTGATGCCGATGGAGGAGGTCAGGCCGCCGTCCATGGCGGCCGCACCCGCCGCCTCCCCCGAGTCGCCCTGCGAGGCCGCGCGGGCCGCCGCGCGGGCGCCGGAGCCAGCCTGGTTGGCGGCGTAGCCCACCAGGCCGAGCTGGATCGCGGCGAGGCCGACGAGGAGCAGGATCGGCAGGAATCCGGCGAACTCCAGCATGGATACGCCGCGGTCGTCCCACCTGCGTCGCCGTTTCACCCGTCCTCCCCCTCCTTCGCGGCACCGGCCTTCCCGTCCACGTGCCACCCCGCGTCGAAGCCCGGGAAGAACACGGGTACGTCCACCGAGACGCGGGCCTTCCAGACCGTGCCCTCGTCCGTGCACTCCACCGACGCGTCCTGCCAGGCGTCGGGCAGGTGTTCGCGGGCCGCCGCGTCGCAGGCACCTGCCGCACCCTCCCCCGCCGCGTGCGCCGCCGTGGCGGCCCGCGCCGCCTCGTCCGCCGCGTTCCCGGCGAGAGAGTACGAGTAGCCGTACAGCGCGCACTGCCAGAGGATCGCCATGACCGCGAGCAGCAGGGGGAACATCCCGGCGAATTCGAGGGTGACCGCGCCCCGGTCGCCGCCCGCGGCCTTCCTGCGCAGGGACAGCGCGCGCTTGCCGCTGCCGGCCGACGGGTCCGCCTCGACCAGGCCCAGTTCGCCCGCGAGGCCCCACAGTGCCTGTTTCACCGAGGAGCGGCTGTCGAGGTCCTGCATGCGGCCCGCGTCGACGGCGGCCTGCAGCTCCTTGAAGCCGGCGGGCACGGTGGAGCGGGCCGTCCTCGTGCCGGTGACGCGTTCGACGAGGGAGGGCTGGATGTCGGCGGCCTTGCCGTGCCGGTTGACGACGGTGACGGTCTCCTCGGCCTTGCGGATCTGGAGGCGGTCCCAGAGGCGGACCATGCGCTTGGCGGCGCGGACGGCGACGACGTCGGGGGTGACGAGGAGCAGGGCCTGGTCGGCGAGTTCGACGGCGGTGGCGCTCGCTCCGGTGACGTAGGCGCCGCAGTCGACGACCACGACGTCGTAGCGGGCGCGGAGGGCGCCGATGGTCTGGCGGGCGACGCGGTCGGTGACCTCCTCGCCGCGTTCGCCCTCGGCGGGGGCGAGGAGGAGGCCGATGCCGGTCTCGTGGGTGTAGACGGCGTCCTGGAGGACGCGGGGCGTGATGTCGGTGATGGCGGCGAGGTCGGCGATCGAGCGCCGGAACTGCACGTCCAGGTAGGAGGCGACGTCGCCGGACTGGAGGTCGAGGTCGAGGAGGGCGACGGAGCGGCCGGAGGCGGCGGTGGCGAGGGCGAGCTGGACGGCTGTCACGGTGGTGCCGACGCCTCCCTTGGCCCCGCTGACCGCGACGACGGTGCCGGTCCCCGGTCCGGCGCCCGCGTACACCTCCAGGCCGCCGCTGCCGTTGCCGAGGTGGCGCCGCATGCCCGTGGACCAGGAGGCGGCGGCCTGGACGCGTTCGGCGAGGGCGTCGTAGGCCAGCGGGAGGCCGACGATGCCGCGCGCCCCGGAGTCCATGGCGGCGGTGAGGAGTCCGGGGCTGGTGTCGGCGGTGATCAGGACGACGCCGACCGCCGGGAAGCGCAGGACGAGGTCCCGGATCAGGTCGAGGGCCGGGACGGGGCCGATCCGCTCGTGGACGAGGACGACCTCGGGCAGCTCGTCGACGGACTCGGCGGCGAGCCGCGCGAGGGTGTCGAGCAGCACCGTGGAGTCGGCGACGGGCAACGCGGGCTCGGTGTCGGGCAACTGCCCGGTCAGCGTGGACAGCGCACGCGCCACGTCGATGTCACCGACCGCGGGGAGGATCCGAGTGGTCATCCGTGACCTCCTACTTGTCCTCTTCGAGGGTGTACGTCCGGTCGCGGGGCGGCACCGTGGAGTCGCCGCCCGCGCCGACCAGGGCGAGCCGGACGTGGGTGGCGAACGACTCGGCGTACGCGACGCGCTGTGCGTCCGCCGTGCCGAGGGCGAACGTGATCGGCACCGCTTCCGTGGCCCTGCGGCGGGTGCGGTCGTCCTGGTCGGGTTCGAGCGGGGTCAGCTTGCCGACGTCGAGCACCTTGGCGCCCTCCACGATGACTTTGGACTGGTCCTTCGCCTTGTCGGCCTCGCCCTTGAAGGTGGCGTAGATGTTGACCTTCGAGCCGGGCGTGATCTTGCCCGCGACGCCGGTCGCCGCGTCGATCATGATGGCGATCTCCTGCTGGCCCGGGCCGAGTTCGGGACGTCCGACGATCATGTCGGACTGGAGCAGCGAGCCCTTCCGCAGCTGGGTGACCGCGATCTTGCCGCGGATCTCACGGAGGTCGGTGACGGCGTTGTCGGAGAGCCAGCGCTCGGGCATCTCGACCTTCTCGAACTGGTCGGCGGTCAGCTCCTTGTAGGGGGCGATGTCCCCTTTGAGCTTGTACGCGGGCACCTCGGGGCCGACCTTCGAGTTCGCGTCGCGGATGACCGAGAGGACGCCCGCGAACGCGCCGATCGCGCACAGGACCGACAGGACCAGCAGGATGACGCCGCGGCGCTGGCGTGAGTTCATGGGCCGGACTACCTCGATCGAGTGCGGTTGGCTACGGACAGTGAGCGGGGTGGCGCACGTGCGGTCGTCGGTCGCGTACGAGGTGCGGAGCCGGCCAGTCCCGGCCTAGGTGGCGCCGCGCGGCAGGGCGGTCGCGCCGCGCGCGGGAGTGCGCCGCGCGGGGCGTTCGGAGGGCGGTGGCAGCGGCGCGGCGCAGAACGCGCAGCGGTCGCCGATGAGTTCGAGCCCGCACCAGTGGCAGTCGTCGCGGCGGACGGACGACACCAGCTGGTAGAGCACGGAGATGTCCGGGATGGCGGCGGCGAACTCGACGAGCCTGCCGGTGGCCCACCAGCGCCCGGACTCGGCGGGCAGCCGGGCCTCGGTGACGCCCTGCGCCTGCCAGGCGGGGGCCAGCGTGTCGGTCACCCAGCCGGGGGCCAGCTTGCCGGGGGCGTAGAGCAGGCGCGTACCGAACCCGGGCCCCGGCAGGTGCGTCCCGTCGCCGCCCGACACCTTCACCAGCTCGGGCCGCGGCGTGGCGAGGACCGCGAACTGGGCGCCGGGCAGCCATGACTTGGCGTGCGACTGGAGGGTGACGGGGACCCGGTCGAGCCGGGTGACGGAGCCGAGCAGGGCGCCCGCGTAGATGTAGTGGGAGAGGAGGCGGGCGGCGGAGGCGAGGACGCCGGGGCTGAAGTCGCAGATCGACAACTGCCGCAGCTGGAGGGCGAGTACGGCGAGTCCGAGGGGCGGCAGGTCGGAGCGGACGACGGCGATGCGGTCGCTCTCCAGGACCGAGCGGACGGCGTGCAGGCGCTGGACGACGGCAGCGGGCGCGGAGGACGGGCAGAGGACGATCACGTACCCGTGGTGCTCGACGAGGGTGTGCATCTCGGTGAGCGCCTGGTCGAGCGAGTACGTGCGCGGGGACTGCACGGCCGACTGGAGGACCGCGGCCGACGGGGTGTGCCGGTCGGGTGACGGCAGCACGAGATCGGGTCCGGTGACGGCTATGGCGGTCGGCAACGCGTACACCCCCGGTCCTCGTGCACTCCTGCCTCAGCACCATATCCACGTCATGGGTGCCTCAACACCCAACTTCCCACTGTTCATGAGTTAGAAGAAGTCGCTCCAGTCCTGGTCGGTGATCTGCTTGACGCACAGCACCAGGAAGAGGAGGCCCGCGACGGTCAGCATGCCGTTGCTGAGCCAGCCGTTGCGCCACTCCCTGGGCGTGCGCGAGGAGTTGAGGAGCCAGACCAGGGTGAGCGCGAGGAACGGCATGAAGGCCGCGCCCAGGACGCCGTAGATGATGATGAGGCGGAACGGCTGGCCCTGGAAGAGCAGGATCATCGGCGGGAACGTCAGCCACAGCAGGTACGCGCGGAACGGCACGGACTTCTCGTGGCTGCCGGAAGCCACCTCCTCGCCGGTCCGCGCCTGGGTCTCCGCGCCGACGCGCTGCTTGCGGTAGCGCTCCACGAAGTCCGCGAACATCAGGCTCACGCCGTGCCACACGCCGATCAGCGAGGTGAACGACGTGGCGAAGAAGCCGATCAGGAACAGCTTGGCGGTGGCGGTGCCGTACTCCTTCTCCAGGATGTCGGAGAGCTGGACCAGGCCCTTGTCGCCGCTGGCGATGGCCACGTTCGCGGAGTGCAGGAGCTCGGCGCCGACGAAGAGCATGGAGACGACGAAGATGCCGGTGGTGATGTACGCGACGCGGTTGTCGAGCCGCATCACCTTCATCCAGCCGGTGTTCGTCCAGCCCTTGGCGTTGACCCAGTAGCCGTACGCCGCGAGGGTGATGGTGCCGCCGACGCCGCCGATCAGGCCGAGCGTGTTGAGGATCGAGTCCTTCTCGTCGGGCAGTACGGGCAGCAGACCGGCGAAGGCGTCGCCCAGGTGCGGGGTGACGCGGATGGCCAGGTAGACGGTGACGACGAACATGATGCCGACGAGCACCGTCATGACCTTCTCGAAGACGGCGTACTTGTTGAACCAGACGAAGACCAGGCCGACGAGCCCGGTGAGGATCGCCCACCACTTGAGCTCCATGACGTCGGGGAACAGCGCCTGGAGCGGCAGTCCGGACGACGACATGGCGGCCGCCCCGTAGACGTACCCCCAGATCACGACGTAGACGACGAAGAACCACGTCGTCCAGCGGCCGAGGCTCGCCCAGCCGTCGAAGAGGGTGCGGCCGGTCGACAGGTGCCAGCGGCCCGCCGCCTCGGCGAGCGAGATCTTGACGACGCAGCCGAGGACGGCGGCCCACAGCAGCGTGTAGCCGAAGTTGCTGCCCGCGATGAGGGTGGCGACGAGGTCGCCCGCGCCGACGCCGGTCGCCGCGACGACGATGCCGGGGCCGATGTACTTCCAGCTCGACTTGCGCGGGCGCGGTGCCGCGTCGCCCGTGCCGGTGGCGCTGCCTGTGGTTTCAGCCATGCGATCAAGAAAGCGCATGGACGGCCGGGGCACAAGGGGTCGTCGGGCGGCTGAGCCCTCTTCGGTTTCGCGCCCGAGGCGCACGGGGGGGGGGGGGGGGGGGGGGGGGGGGGGGGGGGGGGGGGGGGGGGGGGGGGGGTTCCGCCCCGGCCCCCCCCCCCCCCCCGGGGCGGCCGCCCCCCCCCCCCCACCCCCCCTCCCCCCCCGCCCCCCCCCCCCCCCCCCCCCCCCCCCCGCACGGATTGGCCAAAGACAGCGTTGACCGGGCCATGCCACGCGCGCACGATGGGCCCGCGCGCCACGCCGCACGCCATGCGGCACGACGCACTCGCACGTCGCATTCGCACGACGCACCCGAACGTCGCATTCGCACGACGCATCGCACGTCGCACCCCGACGTAGTGCCCCGCACGTCGCACTGAACAACCCCCCCCCCACCCCTGAGGAGACTTCATGCGACTCCGCATACGCGGCAGGAGATCCGCCGCCCTCGCGGCCCTGCTAGCCCTCGCCCTCGCAGCCCCCATCACCGCCAACGCCACCTCGGGCGACGCCGGCCAGGCCCCGCGCTCCGCGGCCACCGCCGCCGACGAGGAAACACGCCAGTACGAGATCCCGCTGCGCGACGACCGCGCCGCGCGCACCGCGCTCGCCCGCACCGGCGTCGCGATCGACGAGGTCGACGCCCGCGCGGTGGTCGTCTCGGCGGACGCCGCCGAGGCCGCGAAGCTCCGCGAGGCAGGCTACGAGCTGAAGCCCCTGGCCGGGCCCCCGAAGCGGACGAACGGGGATCCGGTGGAGGCCAAGGACTTCCCGCCCGCCGACGCGAGGTACCACAACTACGCCGAGATGAACGCGGAGATCAACCAGCGCATCGCGGCCCATCCGAACCTGATGAGCAAGCGCGTCATCGGCAAGTCGTACTCGGGCCGGGACATCGTCGCCATCAAGATCAGCGACAACGTCGGCACCGACGAGGCCGAGCCCGAGGTCCTCTTCACCCACCACCAGCACGCGCGCGAGCACCTGACGGTGGAGATGGCGCTCTACCTGCTGCGCGAGCTCGGCGACGACTACGCCACCGACGCCCGGATCAAGAAGATGGTCGACGAGCGCGAGATCTGGATCGTGCCGGACCTGAACCCGGACGGCGGCGAGTACGACATCGCGACCGGCTCCTACCGCAGCTGGCGCAAGAACCGTCAGCCGAACGCCGGTTCGTCCAACGTCGGCACCGACATGAACCGCAACTGGGCCTACCGCTGGGGCTGCTGCGGCGGCTCCTCGGGCTCCACGGGCTCCGAGACGTACCGCGGCCCGAGCGCCGAGTCGGCCCCCGAGGTGAAGGTCGTCTCCAACTTCGTGCGCAGCCGCGTCGTCGGAGGCAAGCAGCAGATCAGGGCGTCCATCGACTTCCACACGTACAGCGAACTGGTGCTGTGGCCGTACGGCTACACGTACAGCGACACGGGTCCCGGCCTCACCCAGGACGACCGCGACGCGCACGCCACCGTCGGCCGCAAGATGGCCGCGAGCAACGGCTACACGCCCCAGCAGTCCAGTGACCTCTACATCACGGACGGGTCGATCAACGACTGGCTGTGGGGCAGCCAGAAGATCTTCAGCTACACCTTCGAGATGTACCCGTCGTCCGCCGGCGGCGGCGGTTTCTACCCGCCCGACGAGGTGATCGAGCGGGAGACGTCCCGCAACCGCGACGCGGTCCTGCAGCTCCTGGAGAACTCGGACTGCATGTACCGGTCGATCGGCAAGGAGCAGCAGTACTGCACGGCCTGACACTTACGGCCCACTGGAGTCCCCGGAGACTTCGGTGGGCCGGTGTCGTTGGCGGGCACCGGGGCCGCCCGGTTTTTTGCGGAGTGTGGCGCCTCCGGGCCGGCAGTAAAGGGCGCTCCTGCGTCGCGTCGGCTGCGCCGATTCCGCTCCGCTCCACCCTTGACTGCCGCCCCTGCACCGCACGCAAACTTTGACCCGGACGGCCAGGGGTGGGGCCTGCGGGGACCTCTGCTCGGGTCATCGGCTTTCGCTGCCGGGTGCGGCCCGGCCCAACGTGCCTGGACGTCACCGTCGAGGCGGCCACGGCCTCGCCGCTCGGGCCATCGGCTTTCGCTGCCGGGTGCGGACTGGCCCAACGTGGGCGGCGGCCCTCACGAACGATGCGCCGACAAAACCCAGCGCCCGCCACCCGTCCAGCCCGGCAGCCAGGCACCTACTTTGGAAAAGTAGTGAACCGGGAGGCCGCGCGCCCCCATTCACATGCAATGCGTCGCCAGGCCGAAAGGGCGAGGCCGGGAGGGAGAGGCCGGGAGGGAGAGGCCGCTGCCCGGGCACCTACTTTGGGAAAGTTGCGAATGCGTATGCCGCACGCCCCCCGAACGGCCAATACGCCCCCCAACCAGCGACCCCGCCGACCCCAACACCGCCCCTGAGCGGCTGTCTGTGACGGCGCGCGGGGCGTGGCAGGGGCGCGCGCCCATCCCATTCACAACTTTCCCAAAGCAGGTGCCCGACCGGCAGCCCCCACTGCCCGACGGCACCCCAGACCACGCCGGGCACGCCACGTTGAGCCGGTCCGCACCCGGCGGCGAGAGCCGATGACCCGAGCGGCGAAGCCGGGGCGGCGCCTCGACCGTAGCGTCGGCTCACGTTGGACCGGTCCGCACCCGGCAGCGAAAGGTGATGACCCGAGCAGAGAAGTCCGCCGCCCCACCCCTGGCCGTCCGGGTCAAAGCCAACGTGCGGTGCAGGGGCGGCAGTCAAGGGTGGAGCGAAGCGGAATCGGCGCAGCCGACGCGTAGCGCAGCGGAGCGCCCTTTACTGGCGGCCCGGAACCGCCACACTCCGCAAAAACCGGGCGGCCCCGGCAACCATCAAAGACACAGCCCCACCGAAGTCCCCGCCCCGCGCCCCTCCCTCAGCCGTGCGTCCCGTACGTCACGCCCCCTCTGTACGGCACCGTCGCCCACATCCGCGTACCGCCACCCGGTTCCCGGGCCTCACCGAAGCCCCAGTCGCCCTCGCAGGCGCGTGCCCTCGCGGAAGCGGAGAGAGAGGTACCTCCGCCGTTGCGTTGAACGTGCAGGCCGCGGCCGTCAGTTCGGCCACGGCCTGTGTCGCCGGATCCAGCAGTGCGGCCAGCCCATGTGCGGTGAGCACGGTTCGGGTGAGGGCGCGGGCAACCGTGGGGGACGTGAGGGCCGAGGGCAGGGTGAGGCTGTACGCGAGGGTGTCGGGGGTGGGGGCGGAGGCGTCGCCCCTGGCGGGGCAAGCGGTGACGGCTGGCGTCATGGTCATGGTGACTCCCGTGGAATGGGCATGGGTTGAGCACTGATCTGACTGACCTCGGCCGTCGGTGGCTCGTCTCCCTGACGCGGGCCCGCCCCTCCCAGGGAAGGAGGACGAGGGCAGCCCCGCGCGATGCACTGCCAACTGCCGTGCGTAGCTTGTACGTCGCGGAGGGAACGGCATGGCAGCGAGGACATCGCCCACGGAGCGCCAGAAGCGGTTGGGCGCCGAAGTTCGGAGGATGCGTACGTCAGCAGGCATCTCCGCCGAGTACGCGGCCGGGCTGCTCGGCGTGGACCGGGGCAAGATTTCCCACATCGAGACCGGGGTCCGCGCCATCAGCCAGGAACGGCTGCGCACGCTGGCCTGCAATTGCGAGTGCCGGGACAAGACGTACGTCGACGCACTGGCGGACATGGCCCAGCCGGGCCCACGAGGCTGGTGGGACAAGTACCGCGGATCGCTCCCTCAAGGCCTGCTGGACATCGCGGAGTTGGAGTTCCACGCCGTACGCATGCGTGCCGCATACACCGTGCACATCCCCGGCCTGCCCCAGACCTCGGACCATGCGCTGGCGCTGTTCCGTGTCGTGATCCCGGAACTTCCACCGCACGAGGTCGCCCTGCGCCTCGCTCATCGCGTGGAGCGTCAGCAGGTCCTGGAAGGGGGCAGCCCACCCGAGTTCGTAGCCCTCGTCCACGAGGCCGCTCTGCGCATGCAGTTCGGCGGCCGGGATGTGGCGCGCGCCCAACTCGAACACCTGCTGAAGAAGTCCGAGCAGGCCAACGTGACGCTCCTGGTCATCCCGTTCGAAGCCGGAGCGTTTCCCGGCGCCGGACAGACGGTGCTGTACGCCGAGGGTCCGGTGCCGCAACTGGACACCGTGCAGATCGACAGTTCCCACGGCCCCGACTTCCTGCATGCCGAGGGCCAGCTGGCGAAGCACCGGGCCCACTTGGACTGGATGGAGAACGTCGCCCTGTCACCCGAGGACTCACGCAGCTTCATCCGCACCATCGCCGGCCAACTCTGAGGAGACGTTCCGATGCCCGACATCAACTGGGAAGACCCCTTCTGCGGCGAGGGAAACTCCTGCTTCCGCATAGGCACCGACGCCACCGGCAACGCCTACATCGCCATCGCCGGCCAAGAAGACCGCTACCTCACCGACACCCGCGAAGCCCTCCGCACCCTCATCCACGACATCAAGGCGGGCAAGGCCGACCACCTCCTGTAGCGCCCGGCACGCCGAGGGCCCCCGGCAAGCGCTGCCGGGGGCCCAGAAATCGGTGAGGAAACCTCACTGGAGAACAGGAACCGCTCTCCATATCCCGGGCCGCGGCGCTCCATCAGTCCCTGTTGGCGGTGCACGAGTATGTGACGCCCCGATTCCCAACTTCACGCAGCTGCCTGGCCATTGCACTGATGACGCTACCGCCGGGTACTCGGCGCACACAATGAATAGCGGGCTTCTTTAACGAGACGTGGATGGCCGTGCCCGGAGCCGCTACACGAACAGGCTCACCAGAGCCGCCACCGCGAACCCGGCCAGGGAGAGCACCGACTCCAGTACGGTCCACGTCTTCAGCGTGTCCCGCTCGCTGATGCCGAAGTACTTCGCGACCATCCAGAAGCCGCCGTCGTTGACGTGCGAGGCGAAGATGGAGCCCGCCGAGATCGCCATGATGACCAGGGCGACGAAGGCCTGGGAGTGGTCGCCCTCGGCGAGGAGGGGGGCCACGATGCCGGCCGTGGTGACGATCGCGACCGTCGCCGAGCCCTGGGCGACGCGCAGCACGAGGGAGAGCAGGTAGGCGAGGACGATGATGGGCAGGCCCACGTCCTGGAACGTGTCCGAGAGGGCCTTGGCGACACCGCTCGCCTTCAGGACCGCGCCGAAGATCCCGCCGGCGCCGACGACGAGCAGGATGTTGCCGACCGGCTTGAGGGACGACGTCGACACCGTCTCGAGGGACTTGCGGGACCAGCCGCGCCGGATGCCCAGCAGGTAGTACGCCATCAACAGCGCGATCGTCAGGGCCACGAACGGGCTGCCGAAGAACTCGATGACCGAGCGGAAGGTCGAGGGGTCGAAGGCGATCGAGGAGAAGGTGGCGAGGAGGATCAGGAACAGGGGCGTTCCGATGATCGTGAAGACGATGCCCAGCGGCACCGGCTTCTCGCGCGGTTCCACCCCCGCCGCGCGCTGCTCGGCGACGACCGCCGCCTTCGCCTCTTCCGCGGCCTCGACCATGTCCTGCGGGACAGGAACGAAGATGCGCTTGCCGACCCACGCGGAGAACACCCACGCGGCGAGCACCGCGGGGATGCCGCAGACGATGCCCATCAGGATGACCCAGCCGAGGTCGACCTTGAGCAGACCGGCGGCGGCCACCGGGCCGGGGTGCGGGGGCAGGAACGCGTGGGTCATGGAGAGACCCGCGAGGAGGGGGAGGCAGTAGAGGAGGATCGACTTGCCGCTGCGCTTGGCGGCGGCGTAGACGATCGGCGCGAGGACGAAGATGCCGACGTCGAAGAAGACGGGGATGCCGAAGACCAGACCCGTCAGGCCCATCGCGAGCGGGGCGCGCTTCTCGCCGAAGAGACCGAGGAGGCGGGAGGCCAGCACCTCGGCGCCGCCCGAGACTTCGAGGATCGCGCCGAGCATCGTGCCGAGCCCGATGATGATCGCCACATGGCCGAGGATGCCGCCCATGCCCGACTCGATGACCGAGACGGCGTCGGACTTCTGGACGGTGCCGAAGAGTTCGGTGACGGAGAGGCCGGCCGCGAGGCCGACGGCTATGGAGACCGCGAGGAGCGCCACGAAGGGCTGCAGCCTGACCTTGATGATCAGGAAGAGCAGGAGCAGGATGCCGAGCGCGGCGACGGTGAGCAGGCCCGCCGTGCCGTCGATCAGGGCGAGGAGACCGCCGGTGTGAGGTGGCGTCTCGGCGGCGGGGGCGGCCGCGAGCACGGCGGTGTGGGACGGGGACATCGTTGACCTCGTAAGTGCATGGGGCTTTCAGGCAGGGGGGATCGCGGCACGGCGCCGCGGAAGCGGGCGCCGTGCCGTGACGACGTACGGCTTGCTGGGTGGTGATGCGCGTCAGCTCAGGACGGCGAGCGCGTCGATCTCGATGAGGAGGCCGGCCGGGAGACCGACATAGACCGTGGTGCGGGCGGAGGCGGGGGCCTTCAGGCCCTGCTCCTCGAAGTACGCGTTGTAGATCTCGTTCATCTCCGCGAAGTGGTCGACGTCCGTGAGGTAGACGCGCATCATCATCACGTCGTCCCAGGTGGCGCCGCCCTCTTCGAGGATCGCCTTGACGTTGGCGAAGGTCTGGAGGGTCTGCTCGCGCAGGGTCGGGCCCGCGGGGGTGGGGGCCTTGCCCTCCTCGGCGGGGAGGAAGCCGACCTGACCGGCGACCTGAAGGATGTTGCCCTTCTTCACGCCGTGGGAGAACTTCGCGGGCGGGGTGGTGTGGGTGGCCGGGGTGAGAGCGGTCTTCTCAGTGGTCATGACGTGCTCAGGCTTCCTTCAGGGGTGACTTGCCGGAGTACTCCCGGCTGATGGCCTCCGCGGTGCGGCGGACCAGCGGGAGCAGCGTGAGGAGTTCGTCGGCGGTGACGACGACGTTCGGCGCGGAGACCGACATGGCGGCGACGACCCGCCCGTCCGCACCGCGGATGGGGGCCCCGATGCAGTTGATGGACTCCTCGTGGCCACCGAGGTCGGTGGCCCAGCCCTGTTCGCGCACCTTGTCCAGCTCCCGCAGGAACGCGGCGGCGTTGGGTGTCGAACGGGACGTGTAGGTGGGGTAGTCGAGCTTCTCCGCGATCGCGCGGCGCTCGGCTTCCGGGAAGTCGGAGAGCAGCAGTTTCGCCACGGCGGCGACGGTGATGGCCACCGGTTTGCCGATGCGGGAGTACATCCGCACCGGGTAGCGGCTCTCGACCTTGTCGATGTAGAGGACCTCCCCGTCCTCGTGGACGGCGAGGTGGACCGTGTGGCCGCACTTCTCGTTGAGGGCGAGGAGGTGGGGGTGGGCGATCTCGCGCACGTCGAGGTTCTCGACGGCCTCCTGGGCGAGCGCGAAGAGGCGCGCGCCGAGGCGGTAGCGCTGGTCGGTCTGGCGGAAGACCAGGCCGTGCTCGTGGAGGGTGCGCAGGAGCCGGAGCGCCGTGGACTTGTGGACGCCGAGCCGGTCGGCGACCTGGCCCAGGTCGGCGGGGCCCTCGGCGAGCAGCGGCAGGATCGAGAGCGCGCGGTCGACGGTCTGGCTCATGGGGTACGTACCTCCTCGTCGGCCCCGGTTTCCTCCGGGACGTGATCCGTCCAGCCGGGGCCGAGACGAAGTGTCTCCCAGGCGGCGTCGTCCAGGGCGGCGAGGCGGTCGGCGTGTGCGCGGGCGGGGGGCGGTGCGAGGTCGCCGGGGACGGTGAGCGCGGCGGCGGCCATGAGGTGGCCGTGGCGCAGGCGGTGTGCGGCGGACAGCCCGCGCAGGGTGGCGGAGAGGAATCCTGCGGCGAAGGCGTCACCGGCTCCGACGGGTGCGACGACGTCGACGTGCAGGGCGGCCTGGAAGACGGGGTCCTCGCCGCGGCGGAAGACGGTCGCGCCGCGGCTGCCCTGCTTGACGACGAGGGTGGCGGGCTCGGGCAGGGCGGCGCGGATCGCGTCGGGGCCGCCGGTCACGCCCCAGGCCGTCGCGGCCTCGTCCTCGCCGACGAAGACGAGGTCGGCGCCGCGGGCGAGGTCGAGCAGGATCCCGGGCCCGTCCGGCGCGTCCTTCCACAGCCCCGGGCGGTGGTTGACGTCGAAGGAGAGGAGCGGGCCGCGGTCGGCGCGCGGGGCGCAGAGGTGGCGTACGAGATCCAGGCAGTCGGCGGAGAGCGCGGGCGTGATGCCCGACAGGTGCAGGATGCGGCCCGCGGTCAGGGCGTCCTCGTCGACGGAGCCCGGCGACATGGCGGAGGCGGCGGAGCCCGCACGGTAGTAGACGACTTCGTGGGCGTCGGTGTCGCGGTCGTCGGCGGTGCGGAAGTAGATGCCGGTGGGGCGGTGCGGGTCGCGGCCCACGGCGGAGGTGTCCACTCCGTAGCGGGCGATCGTCTCCACCAGGTGGTCGCCGAAGCCGTCGGCGCCGACGCGGCTGACCCAGCGGGTCGTGTGCCCGGCGGCGGCGAGCGCGCACAGGACATTCGACTCGGCGCCGCCGATCCCGCGGTCGAAGGAGGGCACGTCGGCGAGGCGGCCGGGGCGCGCGGGCAGGAAGGTGACCATGGACTCGCCGAGCGCCACGACGTCCACTGCTGCCTGTGCGGTCACGTTCTTTCAACCCCTCAGCCGGCCGCCGGATCCGTTGACCCGGCGTTGGCTCGGATGTTAGACAGCAGTAAGCGACATACGCAATGACCGTTGCAAATACTGCAACGCGCTCTTGAACGCACTCCTGGAGGAGGCGCCCATGGCCGCCGACAACGCCGTCGACACCGCCCTCGACCGTCCCACCGGTTCAGCCGCCGCCCGGCTCGCCGCACTTGCGGACGAGCGGGTCGACCACCGCTTCAAGGGGCTGCCGCCGGACGCGGAGGGCCTCACCGTCGGCGAGCTCGCGGCCCAGCGCAGGAACCTCTTCACCGGCGGCTTCACCACACCGGTCCTCGCCCTCTCCGCCGAGCGCCTCGAACACAACCTGGCCCTCATGGAGACGTACGCCGAACGCCACGGCCTCGCCTTCGCCCCGCACGGCAAGACGTCGATGGCCCCCCAGCTGTTCGCCCGCCAGCTGGAGCGGGGCGCGTGGGGCATCACGCTCGCCGTGCCCCACCAGGTGCGCGTGGCACGGGAGTTCGGCGTCTCCCGGATCTTCCTCGCCAACGAACTCGTCGACGCGGCGGCCCTGCGGTGGCTGGCGGGCGAGCTGGACTCCGACCCGTCCTTCCGCTTCATCTGTTACGTCGACTCCGTACGCGGCGTCGAGCTGATGCACGCCGCACTCGGCGAGGCGGGCGCGAGCCGTCCCGTCGACGTGGTCGTCGAACTGGCCGCGGGCGACGGGGCGCGCACGGGCGCCCGTTCCGAGGCGGAGTGCTTCGAGATCGCCAACGCCGTCGCGGCCGCCGACACGCTGCGGCTCGTGGGCGTCGCCGGGTACGAGGGCGAGGTGCCGGAGGCGTCGACCGCGAACGTCACGGCGTGGCTGCGCCGCCTCGTCGCGCTCCTTGCCGACCTCGACAAGGCGGGGCGGTTCACGGATCTGCCGGAGGTCGTGGTCAGCGCGGGCGGCAGCGCGTGGTTCGACGCGGTGGCGTCCGTCTTCGCCGAGATCCCCGCACTGTCGCTGCCCGTCCTGAAGCTGCTGCGCTCCGGTGCGTACGTCTCGCACGACGACGGCCACTACCGGCATCTCACGCCCTTCAACCGCGTCCCGGAGGAGGGTGCGCTGGAGCCCGCCTTCCGCCTCTGGGCGCAGGTGGTGTCCCGGCCCTCCTCGGAGCAGGCGTTCACCAACGCGGGGAAGCGGGACGCGGCGTACGACCTGGACCTGCCCGAGGCGCAGGTCGTCCGCCGGGGCGGCGTGGAGCGCCCCGCGACCGGGGTCACCGTCACCGGTCTCTCCGACCAGCACGGGTGGCTCCGTACCTCGCCGGAGGCGGAGCTCGCCGTGGGCGACTGGCTCGGCATGGGGTTGTCGCACCCGTGCACGGCGTTCGACAAGTGGCAGTTGATTCCGGTGGTGGAGGCGGACGGAACGGTCACGGACTACGTCCGTACGTTCTTCTGACCTGACGCCCGTGGGGGGCGGCCCTGTCCCGCCGCTCCGCGGCGGATACCTCCCACCCACCCACCCGTTCACCCCGCACCGCCCAGCAGGACCAGAAACAGGCCCGCCGCTTCGCGGCGGATGCTTCCCACCCACCCGCCCGTGCACCCCGCGACGCAGGGCGGGAGTAGGAGCCACCGTTCGCCGCCGGCGGTGGGAAAGCCCCGCCGGGGCCACCCGCACCCGACGACGAAAGCCGCACGGGTGGTGCGGGTGGGAACAGAAAAACCCGGCCGGAGGCCGGGTGCAGCACAGCGGACCCGCAGTCAAGCGAACAAGAGAGGCACCTCATGGACCTGGTGATCCGGGACGCACGCGTCATAGACGGCACCGGAGGTGCCTCCTACCGCGCCGACGTAGGCGTACACGAGGGACGGATCGCGGAGATCCGGAAAGAGGGGGAGGGCCCCCGCCCGACAGGGCGGGCCACCCTCGACGCCCAAGGCCTGGCGCTAGCCCCCGGCTTCATCGACATGCACGCCCACAGCGACCTCGCCCTCCTCAGAGACCCCGCGCACACCGCGAAGGCCGCCCAGGGCGTCACCCTGGAGGTCATCGGACAGGACGGCCTGTCCTACGCACCCGTGGACGACCGCACGCTGGCCCAGGTCCGCCAGGCCATCACCGGCTGGAACGGCGACGGCAGCGACATCGACTTCACGTGGCGCACCGTCGGCGGTTATCTCGACGCCCTCGACACCGCCCACGGCGGCCGCGGCATCGCCGTGAACGCCGCGTACCTCATCCCCCAGGGCACCGTCCGCATGTACGCGCTGGGCTGGGACGACCGCCCGGCGACCCCCGCCGAGCTGGACCGCATGAAGGAGCTCGTCGCCGAGGGGATGCGGGAAGGCGCCGTCGGCATGTCGTCCGGGCTCACCTACACCCCCGGCATGTACGCCGACGACTCCGAGCTCACCGAACTCTGCAAGGTCGTCGCCGCCCACAAGGGCTACTACTGCCCGCATCACCGCAGTTACGGCGCCGGCGCCCTCCAGGCGTACGAGGAGATGGTGAACCTCACCCGGACCGCGCACTGCCCCCTGCACCTGGCCCACGCCACCATGAACTTCGGCGTGAACAAGGGGAAGGCCCCGGATCTCCTCGCCCTCCTCGACGAGGCGCTCGCGGGCGGCGCCGACATCACCCTCGACACGTACCCGTACACCCCCGGCTGCACGACCCTCGTCGCCATGCTGCCCAGCTGGGCGAGCGAGGGCGGGCCCGACGCGATCCTCGCCCGGCTCCGGGACGACGCGACCGCCGAGAAGATCCGCCATCACATGGAGGTCATCGGCGCCGACGGATGTCACGGCGTACCCATCGAGTGGGACACGATCGAGATCTCCGGAGTGAGCGATCCGGGGCTCGCCTCCTGCGTGGGGAAGACGATCCAGCAGTCCGCCGACGCGCGCGGCGAGGCGCCCTGGATCACCGCCCGGCGCCTGCTCGTCAACGACAACCTCGGCTCGACGATCCTCCAGCACGTCGGCCACGAGGAGAACGTGCGGGCGATCATGCGTCACCGCGTGCACACGGGCGGCAGCGACGGCATCTTGCAGGGCTTCAAGCCGCACCCGCGCGCGTACGGCACGTTCCCGCAGTATCTCGGGCGGTACGCGCGGGAGTTGGGCGTCATGTCGCTCGAGGAGACCGTCGCCCACCTCACGTCGCGGCCCGCCGCCCGCCTCCGGCTCCCCGACCGGGGGGTCGTCCGCGAGGGCTACCGCGCCGACCTGGTCCTCTTCGACCCGGAGACGGTCGCGGCGGGGTCCACCTTCGAGGCCCCCCGCACGCTGCCGACGGGCATCCCGCACGTCCTGATCGACGGCCGGTTCGTGATGCGGGACGGCCGGCGCACGGACGTCCTCGCGGGACGCGCCGTACGCCGGACGCCCTGACGGATCAGGCAGGCCGATCAGGCGGGCCGATCAGGCAGAGGGATCAGGCGGGCCGGGGCAGCTTGCAGCCCTTGCGGTTCAGGTCGATCTCGCTGCCCTTGCCGACGCACGGCACGATCCCGTACGTCTGCTGGGCGTAGTTGATGCCCTTGCGCACGGTCACGTTGCCCTTGCGGTCGATCTCACAGGGGTTGTTGAGGGTGCAGCGCTCGCCGTCCTCGTTGCCCGTGTTGTTGACCGCGGTGACCTTGCCGGTCTTGTGGTCGATCACCGGCGAGCCGGACGTGCCGCCGATGGTCTGGCAGGCGGGGGTGTAGCGGACGGAGTCCTTCCAGGTCCACTCGCCCTCCTTCATGCGGTGGACGAACCCGTCGATGTTGCAGCTGTAGGTCTTCTTCCAGTAACCGGAAACGACGGTGATGGCCCGACCCTTCACCGGGTGGTCGTCCTCCAGCTCCAGCGCCTTGATGCCGTACTTCTTCGTGATGTCGCGGTAGCTGGCGGTGAGCCGGTAGAGCGTGATGTCGGTGTCCGTCATCGTCGCGTAGGAGACCTTGGACGCCTTGAGCGTCGCGACGTCGTTCGCCTTCGCGTCGAGCAGTTTGAAGGTGCGGGTGGACGGCTGGTCGACGATGACCTCACCGGCCGCGGGGAAACCGGTCTCCAGGCAGTGGCCGTTGGTGAGGACGAGTGCCGGGTCGCCCGGCTTGGACTTGGGCGTGCGGACGACCGAGCCGGAACAGTTGCTGAGCGCCACCGTCCCCGCGAAGTCGACCGCCTTGGCCTTGGTCGTGGCCTGCGGCTGCCGGGCCGGCCAGTCACTGCCCCCGGCGCTCCCCGCGAACGCGGGTATCGCGCTCGCCCCGGTCAGCGCCAGCGCGATCAGTCCGCCCGCGACCACGTTGCTCTTCTTGCCCATCTGTGGAGCCCCCCTCGTGACGTACGACTGTCGTGCGCCTGTCGTGTGATTGTCAGACGGCATTCTTGGGGTCCCTGTGCAGCCGGACAAGGGGTGGAACTCTTCCATTTCACCCACGTGGTGTGATGCGGACAGAGTGGGCACCCGGACCCGAACCGACGGTCAGCGTGCGGGACTTGGCGTTCCAAGGAGCCCAATTCCCGTTGTCGTTGGACCAGTACGCGAACCCCGCCCCCATGTCGTCGGCCATCCGCTGCGCCTTCTCGACGTACGCCATGGCCCCCGGCAGCCCCACGTCGAGCCCGAACTCGCCGATGACCACGGGCACCTCGATGCCGTCCTGGTAGAGCCGGGCGAGCGGCCCCGACTCGAACGCGGGGCCCTGCACGCTGCCGCCCCAGGGCTCGTTCATCAGGTCGTACCCGATGACCGTGTCGTCGTCGGCGAAGCGCCGGGCCACCTCCCGCAGGG
Organism: Streptomyces sp. NPDC029674; assembly: GCF_044903205.1. NCBI lineage: Bacteria > Bacillati > Actinomycetota > Actinomycetes > Kitasatosporales > Streptomycetaceae > Streptomyces > Streptomyces sp. NPDC029674. The sequence goes on along the minus strand of NZ_JBJDPY010000024.1, from coordinate 39,982 downwards.
CACCGACGTAATGCTTGCGCAGATCACGCCCGCCGCCTTCGACCGTCCCCCAGAAACGGTCGAAGGCGCGGACGGTCCCGGGCTCGGCGTAGCCGAGTTCCCAGGGGTCAGTGGGGGCGGACGCAAGACCGTCCATTTCCGTGGCCCACGCGGGGGCGCCGTTGCCGCCGACGCGCGGGCCGTACAGGTCCTGGTGCATGTCGAGCAGGACGTCCTTCTCCGCGATCCACGGCATGCCGTCCGCCGCCTGCTTGGCGCTGTTCGCCGTGGACAGACCGCGCAGGACCAGTGCGCGCCCCTGCCGGTCGGTGATCCACCGGTGGCCGGTGGCGGTGTCGGCGCGCCCCACCCCCCGCGCCCTGCGGGCCGACGGCGGCCAACGGCGCGGCGGCGACGGCGAGCACGACCGCGCCCACCGACCAAGTGCGCCACGCCGCAACGGACTTCATGGCCGGGATGGTAGATCGCGCGACCCCCGCCGCAACAGACCTGAGCATTGTTCACTTTCTTCGGCCGGACCCCTGTCCGTGGTGGCCGGCGTCTGCCTGCTGCTGGTCCTGGCGCACGGCAGCGCCACCCTGCTGACCGCTTTCACGGCGCGGGCGGGCCTTTCGGCCGTACCGAGCGCGCTCGGCGTGCCCTTCGCGCTGCCGGGGCTGCGGACGACACCGCTGGGCGCGACGGACTGGGCCCGGCAGCTCTGCGAGAACTTCGCCGCGCTGCTCCTGGTCGCGGTGGCCGCCGCGCGCATGCGCCGCCACCTGCGCGTACGTCCCGGCGGGGGCCGGGGCGGTCGGCTGCTCGCGGGCTGGACGGCGCTGATCGCGGGCTGGACGGCGCTGATCGCGGGCGCGGCGGCGGCGGGCGCGTGGCGGGGTCCGGTCGCGGCCCGCATGGTGGAGGCGGGCGCCCTGGGCTGGCTGCCGGGCGCGGCGGCGCTCACGGCGCGACGCCCGCCGCACGCCGCACGCCGCGCCACTGTGATCCGGTCGGTCAGACGATGGTCGTGGGCCAGGCCGTCTCGACGGGCTCGGGGGCGGCCGGGGCGGGAGCGGGGCGGCAGGTGAAGCCGAGGCCCGTCAGGGCCCTGGTGACCTCGGCCGCCGAGAAGTCGCGGCGGTCCTGCCGGGTGATCACTTCCCCCACCTGCTTGACGGGGTAGTGCCGGCGGCCGACGATCACGGACTCGCCGGTGACGGGTTCGGGCTTGACGCCCTTCATGGCCGCCTCCACCTCACTTTTGAAGAGGTCGAACGGGAAGCGGGCGATGACGCAGCGCATGGTGCCTCACAGAGGGAGAGGGCCGGGAAGTGAGTCGAACGGGGCTCCGGGCCGGCGCGGGCCGGCCCGGTCCGGGTTCAGGCGGCGGAGTCGGTCCGCGTGCGGGCGGCGTAGGCGCGGCGCGCGCGGCCGTCGCGGGGGCGGCGGCCGCGGGACGAGGAGCCGCCGCGCTCGGCGGCCGCCTTCGGCGGCGCCGGGATGGTCACCGGGGTGCCCGAGGGGGCCTGGGCGCCGGTGATGCGCGCCAACTCGGGCTCTCCGGAGGCCACTTGCGAGGTGTGCGGCCGGATGCCGGCGGCGGCCATCAGCCGGTTCATGTCGCGGCGCTGCGCCGAGGTGACCAGGGTGACGACGCTGCCCGAGCCGCCGGCCCTGGCGGTGCGGCCGCCGCGGTGCAGGTAGTCCTTGTGGTCGGCGGGCGGGTCCACGTTGACGACGAGGTCGAGGTCGTCGACGTGGATGCCGCGCGCCGCGACGTTCGTGGCGACGAGCGCGGTGACCTGGCCGGACTTGAACTGGGCCAGGGTGCGGGTGCGCTGGGGCTGGGACTTGCCGCCGTGCAGGGCCGCCGCGCGCACGCCGCTGTTCAGCAGGTGCGTGGTGAGCCGGTCGACCGCGTGCTTGGTGTCCAGGAAGAGGATCACCCGGCCGTCGCGGGCGGCGATCTCCGTGGTGGTGGCGTACTTGTCGGCGCCGTGGACGTGCAGCACGTGGTGTTCCATCGTGGTGACCGCGCCCGCGGAGGGGTCGACCGAGTGGACGACGGGGTCGCTGAGGTAGCGGCGGACCAGGAGGTCGACGTTGCGGTCCAGGGTGGCGGAGAACAGCATCCGCTGCCCGTCGGGCCGCACCTGGTCGAGGAGCTCGGTGACCTGGGGCAGGAAGCCCATGTCGGCCATCTGGTCGGCCTCGTCGAGCACGGTGATGGCCACCTGGTCCAGGTGGCAGTCGCGCCGCTCGATGAGGTCCTTGAGCCGGCCGGGCGTCGCGACGACGACCTCGGCCCCGGCGCGCAGCGCACCGGCCTGCCGTCCGATCGACATGCCGCCGACCACGGTGGCGAGCCGCAGCTTCACCGCCCTGGCGTACGGGGTGAGGGCGTCCGTCACCTGCTGGGCGAGCTCGCGGGTGGGGACGAGGATCAGGGCGAGCGGGCGGCGCGGTTCGGCGCGCTGTCCCGCCGTACGGGTGAGGACCGCGAGGCCGAAGGCGAGGGTCTTGCCCGATCCGGTGCGGCCGCGGCCCAGGACGTCCCGGCCCGCGAGGGAGTTCGGCAGCGTGGCCGCCTGGATCGGGAAGGGGGTGGTGACGCCGAGCCCGGTGAGGGTCTTCAGCACACCGTCCGGCAGACCGAGCGCGGCGAAGTCCTCGACGGGGGGCAGCGCCGGGGTGACGGTGACCGGCAGCGCGAACTCCCCCTGGAGCGCGGCGGGGCGGCGGCCCCGCCCCTTGGGGCGACTGTCCGGGCGTCGGCTGTTTGTGCGACTTGAGCGGTTCATGGAGAACCTTCCTCGATGCGGCGCGTATCGAGGAATTCTCGCGAGGCACCGACCGGTGCCGAGAATCGCTGGAACGGCCGGGGTAAATGAAAAACAATCCCGACCGCCGGTGAAAATTTATTCCCGGTTCGGCCGGAGAAAAGCGTCGCACTCTCCGGCGGGATCCACCGGGGTGCCGACCACTTCAAACCTCAAACCATCAATCTTTCGGGGATGCCGACTCGGCATGAACTCCCCGGAAACGCAACGAGCCGGGGCCCGCACCCAAGGTGCGGGCCCCAGCTACGAAGTGCGCGTCAGCGTCAGGCGGGAACGATGTTCTCGGCCTGCGGGCCCTTCTGGCCCTGCGTGACGTCGAAGTTCACCTTCTGGCCCTCCTGCAGCTCGCGGAAGCCCTGGGTGGCGATGTTCGAGTAGTGCGCGAAGACGTCAGCGCCGCCGCCGTCCTGCTCGATGAAGCCGAAGCCCTTTTCCGCGTTGAACCACTTCACGGTGCCAGTAGCCATGTCATATCTCCTTCGGGGCATTGCCCAGGAGCCCACACTGTGCGGACTCCGCGTCGCCGCGATGATTACCCCGTCCGGAATGACCGGCAATACAAAGTGCCCCAACCGGCGTCATAAAGCCGACGGAGCACTTGGAGTCTCTGGAAACCACAACTGCAACTGATAACGACAGTAGCACGGCATGGAGCCCGGCGCAGGGTTTTCCATATCGCTCGCCGGTCGGCTTATAAACCCTCATCGCGCATCACGCGAAATTCTGCATTTGCCGTCACAGATATATGGCAGCGCGAGGCACAGCCTCAGGAGGCCGGCGCCCCCTCGGACCCGGCGGGACGGCGCAGCTGCTCGTTGATCCGCAGCGCGTCCTCCAGCTGGTCCTCGAGGATGACGATGCGGCAGGCCGCCTCGATCGGCGTGCCCTGGTCGACGAGCTCACGGGCGCGCGCCGCGACGCGGAGCTGGTAGCGGGAGTAGCGGCGGTGGCCGCCCTCGGACCGCAGCGGCGTGATCAGGCGGGCCTCGCCGACCGCCCGGAGGAAGCCCGGCGTGGCGCCGATCATCTCGGCGGCCCGGCCCATCGTGTAGGCGGGGTAGTCGTCGTCGTCGAACCGGTCGTTGCCGTGCGAGGGGTTCTCTGGGGGCATTTGCACCTCTTCTGGAACGCGTCGAGGGGCCTGGCGCCGTACGGCACCAGGCCCCGAGGGGTTTTCACGCCATCTGCCGGCCGTGTGTGCCGACCAACTCGTCATGTCTTCCTCTGGCTATGCCAGGAACTCTAACAACGGTAGTTCCGCATGTCTATCGCAGCCGCGATAGATTTCCGGAATCAGCGGGAGCGGGCTCCGGCGCCCGCTCGCCGCTCGGCATCGGTAGGCTGACCAGTCATGTCGAAGCCTGACGAGCTGCTCGTTGACATCGCCACCCTGGTGGAGTCCGAGCACAGCAATCAGATGTCCCTCACCGTGGTCGTCGCCGGTGCCGTCATCACCGGACGGCTGGCCCCCGAAGCCCTGTGGCGGCGCCGTGTCGCCGAAGTCCTGAAGGACTCCGACCGGCTGGCGCCCTTCGCCTCCGCGTTCGTGGCCCCGGAAGCGGAATCCGGCCCGCCGCGGGATGCCGAGCCGCCCACCCATCTGCACTTCCATCTGGCCCGGATCCTGCAGGGCAGCCTGGGCCTGCCCGAGACCGGCGGGATGTACCGCATCGCCCTCCGTGACGTGAGCGCCTGGACCGTCGGAGACCTCAGCTACTCCGACAGCTGACCCGCCTGCCACCCGAGAAGCCCGGGGAGGCCGCGGCGGCCCCCGGGAAGCCCCGGCTCAGTGATCCCACATCCAGGGACCTGAGTCGGGGCTTGTCAATTTTTCTCCTCCGGGCTATATAGAAAACCGTAGGGCATCGCACCCAGCACCTGAGGAGAGGAGTGACCCGTGATGCTCATGCGTACCGACCCGTTCCGCGAGTTCGACCGCCTCGCCCAGCAGGTCTTCAGCAGCGCCCGGCCGGCCGGGATGCAGATGGACGCCTACCGCGAGGGCGACGAGTTCGTGGTCCACTTCGACCTGCCGGGCGTCGACCCCGAGTCGATCGACCTGGACGTCGAACGCCACGTCCTGAACGTACGGGCCGAGCGCCGCTCCCCCGCCCCCGAGGGCGTGGAGATGATCGCGGCCGAGCGGGCCACCGGCAGTTACTCGCGCCAGCTGTTCCTCGGCGACACCCTGGACACGGAGCGGATCGACGCCTCGTACGAGGCCGGCGTCCTGACGCTGCGCATCCCGGTGGCCGAGCGGGCCAAGCCGCGGAAGATCCACATCAGCGGCGGCGGCGACCGCAAGCAGATCGACAGCTGAGCCGACCGACGAAACAGACCGACGAAACAGATCGACGGAACAGACCGACGAAACGGAGGAGAAGGGCACGATGAGGTGGAGCGAACTCATCGAGACGGTGAAGGAATCCGGCCAGTACGCGAGCGCCGCGGAGGCGGAGCGCGTGACGCGCGTCGTGCTGGCCGCCCTCGGCGGCCACGTCATCGGGGACGAACGCGTCGACCTGGCGCGGCAGTTGCCCCCGGAGGCGGCGCAGGTGGTCGCCGAGCAGATTCCCGCCATGCGGCCGCTCACGGCCGCGGAGTTCGTCGAGAGTGTGGCGCTGCGCCTGGAGGGTGCCACGCCGGCCACCGCCCGATGGGACGTCAGCTCCGTCCTCACCGCCCTGGCGCGGGCGGTCGACACGGACCTCGTCGACCGCCTGCTGTGCCTGCTGCCGTCCGGCTACGCCCTGCTGTTCGGCAGGGCCGAGCTGGCACCGGCCGCGTGAGCCGTGTGAGCGTCTGACGCGCGGGTGCCGTCCGGACTCCCGGGAGAACCGGGCTTCCGGACGGCACCCGCGGCCGTGCGGTGCGGTCGCAGCTACTTCAGCTGTAGCCGCTTCAGCGCGATTGGGGCTACTTCATCCGGGCCGGCTTGGGGAGTTCGCAGCCCGGCCGGCTCAGGTCTATCTTGTTGCCCGCGCCGACGCAGGGCACGATCCAGTAGGTCTGCTGCGCGTAGTTGATGCCTTCGCGGACGGTGACCTTGCCGTTCTCGTCGACCTCGCACGGGTTGTTGTCCGTGCACCTGCCGCCGCTCTCGTTGCCGGTGTTGTTGACGGCGACGACCTTGCCGGTCGCGTCGTCGATCACCGGGGAGCCCGAGGTGCCGCCGATCGTCTGGCAGGCGGGGGTGTAGCGGACCGAGTCCTTCCAGGTCCAGCTCCCCTCCTTGAGGCGGTAGGCGAAGCCGTCGATGTTGCACTTGTACAGCTTCTTCCAGTAGCCGGACGCGACGGTGATCGCCCGGCCCTGCTCCGGCCGCTTCGAGTTCAGCTCCAGCGCCTTGATGCCGTACCGGCTCTCGATGGCGCTGTAGGTGCTGGTGAGCTGGTAGAGCGACATGTCCGTGTCGGTCATCGTGCCGTACGCGATCTTGCTGGCCCGGACGGTCCCGGCGTTGCCGCCGGAGGCGTTGAGCAGGGTGAAGCTGCGGGTCGACGCCTTGTTGACGATGACCTGGCCGGGCGCGGGGAAGCCGCCCTCCAGGCAGTGGCCGTTCGACAGGACGAGCGCGGGGTCGCCGGGCTTCGAGTCGGGCACGCGCACGACGGAGCCGGAACAGTTGCTGAGCGCCACCGTTCCCGCGAAGTTGACGGCCTTGGCCCGGGGCTCGGCGGGCCGTTCGTCGCTGGCGGCCGTCGCGGGTGCCGCCGTCGCTCCGATGAGCAGAGCGGCGAAGCACACGCCGACGAGAGGCTTCTTCATGTGGGGGGTCCCCTCCGATGACTGAGTGACCGAAGTTCCCTTCGGTTTGTCATGCGCATTGTTGGGGCCCCCGGCCCGTGAGGACAAGACCACAAACGGACACAACCCACCGCTGACAGAACACTCCCCCGGTGCCCCCGCACGCCCCTCTTGTGTCGGAAAACACGAAGCGGCCCGTCCGGCCCGGCCGTAAGCTCGCGGACATGCAGGTCATCCAGTCGACGAAGCTCTCCAACGTCTGTTACGAGATCCGGGGCCCGGTCCTCGAGGAGGCGATGCGGCTGGAGGCGGCCGGGCACCGCATCCTCAAGCTGAACACCGGCAACCCCGCGGCCTTCGGCTTCGAGTGCCCGCCGGAGATCCTGGAGGACATCCTCCGCAACGTCGGCGACGCGCACGGCTACGGCGACGCGAAGGGCCTGCTCGCCGCCCGCCGCGCGGTCGTCATGCACAACCAGACCCTGGGCATAGAGACCGACGTCGAGCACGTCTTCATCGGCAACGGCGTCTCCGAGCTCATCGTGATGGCCATGCAGGGCCTCCTCGACGACGGCGACGAGGTCCTCGTACCGGCGCCCGACTACCCTCTGTGGACCGCGGCCGTCTCGCTCTCCGGCGGCACCGCCGTGCACTACCGCTGCGACGAGCAGTCGGAGTGGATGCCGGACCTCGTCGACATCGAGCGCAAGATCACCGACCGCACCAAGGCGCTCGTGATCATCAACCCGAACAACCCGACCGGCGCCGTCTACGACGAGGCGATGCTCCGCGGCCTCACCGACATCGCCCGCCGCCACAACCTCCTGGTCTGCTCGGACGAGATCTACGACAAGATCCTCTACGACGGCGCGACGCACACGCCGACCGCCGCCATCGCCCCGGACCTGCTCACCCTCACCTTCAACGGCATGTCGAAGGCGTACCGCGTGGCGGGCTACCGCGTCGGCTGGATGGCGATCTCGGGCCCGAAGGCGCACGCGTCCTCGTACATCGAGGGCCTGACGATCCTCGCCAACATGCGCCTCTGCGCGAACATGCCCGGTCAGCACGGCGTCGTCGCGGCGCTCAGCGGACGGCAGACGATCAACGATCTCGTCCTGCCGGGCGGCCGGCTCCTGGAGCAGCGCGACACCGCGTACGACCTGCTGACGCAGATCCCCGGCGTGAGCTGCGTGAAGCCGAAGGGGTCGCTCTATCTCTTCCCGCGGCTCGACCCGAAGGTCTTCAAGATCAAGGACGACCGGCAGATGGTGCTCGACCTGCTGCGCGCCGAGAAGATCATGGTCGTGCACGGTACGGGCTTCAACTGGCCCGAGCCCGATCACTTCCGCGTCGTGACGCTGCCGACGGCGAAGGACCTCGCGGAGGCGGTCACCCGGATCGGCACGTTCCTGGACGGCTACAGCCAGCCCTGACCCGACGCCGGCCGCCCGGCATTGGGACCGACTCAACTTTAGACAGGATCTAAGCTAGGATGGCTTTCAAGCAACCGTCTGGAGGCCGTTCCATGTATGAGCCGATCCGCACCAAGTCGGTCCACTCGATGGCCGACGACGCGGGCTACCCCCACCGCTCCCGCGAGGAGGAGCTGGACATCCAGCTCGCCGGGCACCTCGCGGCGCTGCTCGCCGTCACCGACGAGCTGCGCGCGCTCACCCCGTCCGCCGAACTGGACGACGCCGCCGAGCAGCTGGCGTACCAGGTGGCGCGCCTGCGCGGCGGCGTACACCCGCCCCGTTCCGCTGTCGCCGCGGCAATACACGAACCCCACCTGTCCGCCCTGCACCAGCGTGCCCACGCCCTCGCGGGCCGTGCCCTGGTCGTGGCGGCCTCCCGCGCCGACACCGCGGCCGCGATCCTGGCCGCCGGGCGCATGGACGCCCACGCGGACGCCTCGCGCCTGGTCGGCGCCCCCTGATCGGCCCCGGTCCGCGGCCGGGAAGGCCACGGACCGGGTGCCACCCACTCTGACGCCGTCGGCGCCGGCTCGGCTTCGGCTCGGCGTCAGCCGAGACGCTTCACCAGCGCGCGGTACTCGTCCCACAGCTCCTTGGGCGTGTGGTCGCCGAAGGTGTTGAGGTGCTCGGGGACCAGGGAGGCCTCCTCGCGCCAGACCTCCTTGTCGACCGTGAGCAGGAACTCCAGGTCGTCCTTGGCCAGGTCGAGGCCTTCGGTGTCCAGCGAGTCGACCGTCGGCAGGATGCCGATGGGGGTCTCGACGCCCTCGGCCTTCCCGTCGAGGCGCTCCACGATCCACTTCAGGACGCGGGAGTTCTCACCGAAGCCGGGCCACACGAACTTGCCGTCGGCGTTCTTCCGGAACCAGTTGACGTAGTAGATCTTCGGCAGCTTGGACTGGTCCGGCTTGTCCGCGCCGACCTTCACCCAGTGCGCCATGTAGTCGCCCATGTTGTAGCCGCAGAACGGCAGCATGGCGAACGGGTCGCGGCGCAGCTCGCCGACCTTGCCCTCGGCGGCGGCGGTCTTCTCGCTCGCCACGTTCGCGCCGAGGAAGACGCCGTGGTTCCAGTCGAAGGACTCGGTGACCAGCGGGACGGCCGAGGCGCGGCGGCCGCCGAAGAGGATCGCCGAGATCGGCACGCCCTTGGGGTCCTCCCACTCGGGCGCGATGATCGGGCACTGCGAGGCGGGCGTGGTGAAGCGGGCGTTCGGGTGGGCCGCGGGGACGCCTGACTCCGGGGTCCAGTCGTTGCCCTTCCAGTCGGTGAGGTGGGCGGGAGTCTCCTCCGTCATGCCCTCCCACCAGACGTCGCCGTCGTCGGTGAGCGCGACGTTCGTGAAGACCGAGTTGCCCCAGAGCGTCTTCATGGCGTTGGCGTTGGTGTGCTCGCCGGTGCCGGGCGCGACGCCGAAGAAGCCGGCCTCGGGGTTGATCGCGTAGAGGCGGCCGTCCTCACCGAACCGCATCCAGGCGATGTCGTCGCCGATGGTCTCGACGGTCCAGCCGGAGATCGTGGGCTCCAGCATGGCGAGGTTCGTCTTGCCACAGGCGGACGGGAAGGCCGCGGCCACGTACTTCGACTCGCCCTGCGGCGGGGTGAGCTTCAGGATGAGCATGTGCTCGGCGAGCCAGCCCTCGTCGCGGGCCATGACGGAGGCGATGCGCAGGGCGTAGCACTTCTTGCCGAGCAGGGCGTTGCCGCCGTAGCCCGAGCCGTAGGACCAGATCTCGCGGTCCTCGGGGAAGTGCGAGATGTACTTCGTGGTGTTGCAGGGCCACGGCACGTCGGCCTCGCCCTCCTGGAGCGGGGCGCCGAGCGTGTGGACGGCCTTGACGAAGAAGCCGTCCTCGCCGAGCTCGTCCAGGACGTGCTGGCCCATCCGGGTCATGGTGCGCATGGAGACGGCGACGTACGCCGAGTCGGTGATCTCGACGCCGATGGCGGAGAGCGGGGAGCCGACCGGGCCCATGCAGAAGGGCACGACGTACATGGTGCGGCCGCGCATAGAGCCGCGGAAGACGCCGCCCTGCTCGTCCTTGCCGCGGAAGATCTCCCGCATCTCGGCGGGGGCCTTCCAGTGGTTGGTCGGGCCCGCGTCCTCTTCCTTCTCGGAGCAGATGAAGGTGCGGTCCTCGACGCGCGCGACGTCGGTCGGGTCGGAGGCCGCGTAGTACGAGTTCGGGCGCTTGATCGGGTCAAGCTTCTTGAACGTGCCCTTGGCGACGAGCTCCTCGCACAGGCGCTCGTACTCGGCCTCGGATCCGTCGCACCAGACGACGCGGTCGGGCTGCGTCAGTTCGGCGATCTCGTTGACCCAGGAGACGAGCTCCCGGTGGTTGGTCGGGGCAGCGCCCTGGGGTGCTGCCTGCAGGGGAGCCGCGATGTCGCGCGCCACGATTGCTCCTAATCGAGGGGTTTTTGGGATGTATGCCCCGTGGGGGCTGCGACCCGGACGCTTCACGTGTACTTACTTTGGCGCTCATCCGGTGCCGACCGCACTCATTTGATCATCCGACGCGTACGCGCATCTGTCCAGAGGGCTTCACACTTGAGCGGCGTGAGCATCGCCACTTGTACGGGTACGGGTGCGGGGGTACTGATCCGTCCCCTTCTGGCGCGGACCTGTCCCCTTCTGGCGTGGATCCGACTGCTTGATTTCCGACTTACGGACCCGTCGGTACGATGCGGCACATGACCGCTCACGTCCCCGAAGCGATCCCGCAGCACGCGGACACCCCCTCGCTCGTCCCGTCTCCGGACTCCATGCCGCTCCCGGTGAAGCCGAAGATGCGCGGCTGGCTGCACGCCGGCATGTTCCCCGCGGTGGTCGTGGCGGGCCTGGTGCTCACCGCGCTCGCGGACTCGCCCCGCGGCCGGCTGGCCTGCGGGATCTTCGCCCTGACCGCCTGCCTGCTGTTCGGTGTGAGTGCGCTGTACCACCGGGGCAACTGGAGCCCCAGAGCCGACGGCATCCTGCGCAGGCTCGACCACTCCAACATCTTCCTGATCATCGCGGGCACCTACACCCCGCTGACGCTGCTGCTGCTCCCCGACGCGAAGGGGCAGTGGCTGATGTGGGGCATCTGGGGGGCGGCCGTCGCCGGCATCGCCTTCCGCGTCTTCTGGGTCGGCGCCCCGCGCTGGCTCTACACGCCCTGCTACATCGCGATGGGCTGGGCCGCCGTCTTCTTCCTGCCTGACTTCATGCGTACGGGCGGCATCGCGGTGCTCGTCCTGGTCATCGTCGGCGGAGTGCTCTACAGCGTGGGCGGCGTGATCTACGGCATCAAGCGCCCGAACCCGTCCCCCCGCTTCTTCGGCTTCCACGAGGTCTTCCACTCGCTGACGCTGGCCGCCTTCGCCGTGCACTATGTGGGCATCTCACTGGTGGCGTACCAGCACGGCTGAGCCTCACCCCTCCACTCCAGTGGCCGCGACTTCCGAGTCGCGGCCACTTTTTCGTACCCGGACGGACCCCGCCGCCCCCGACTCAATGTTGACAGTACCCATCTTTTGAGAGCTACTCTCATTTCATGGTGACTGTCACAGATCCGCCTGCCGCCGCCCGGCAGGACCCCCGACGCTGGTGGGCCCTCGCCGCCCTGGTCGCGAGCATGCTCGTGCTCGGCTTCGACATGACGATCCTCAACGTCGCACTCCCGACGATGGCCGAGGAGCTCGGCGCGAGCACCGGTGAACAGCAGTGGATGGCTGACGCCTACGTGGTCGTCTTCGCCGCGCTGATGCTTCCGGCCGGACTCCTCGGCGACCGGTTCGGGCGCCGCCGGATGCTGATGACAGGGCTCGGGATCTTCCTGGCCGGCTCGCTGATCGGCACGCTCGTCGACGACGTCGCCCTCGTCGTCGTGGCCCGTGCCGTCATGGGCATGGGCGCCGCCCTCGTCATGCCCCTCGCCATGGCCGTGCTGCCCGCACTCTTCGGACCCGGCGAGCGGACCAAGGCCGTCGGCATCGTCTCGGCCGCCTCCGCGCTCGGCGCCCCGCTCGGACCGATCGTCGGCGGCTGGCTGCTCGACCACTTCTGGTGGGGCTCGATCTTCCTGATCAACGTCCCCATGGTCGCGATCGGCCTCGCCGCCTGCCTGTTCCTGCTCCCGGAGACCCGCGATCCCGCCGCCTCGAAGGTCGACACCGTCTCCACGGCCCTGACCGCCGCCGGTCTCGGCGCGCTCATCTACGGCATCATCGAGGCGCCGGGGCGCGGCTGGGGCGACCCGCTGGTCCTCTCGGTGCTGACCGGTGGCGTCCTCCTCATCGCCGCCCTCGTGCTGCGCGAGCGCCGGATGACGCGGCCCATGCTCGACATGTCGCTGCTGCGCGACCGAGGCTTCTTCCTGAACACGATGGCGGCGACGCTGGTGATGTTCGTGCTGTCGGGCCTGATGTTCGTGCTGCCGCAGTACCTCCAGGCTGTCCTCGGCAACGACGCGTTCGGCACCGGCATACGGATGCTGCCGATGATGGGCGGTCTCCTCGTCGCCGCGAAGGCCGCGGAACCGGTCGTGCGGCGGTTCGGGCCGCGTGCGGTGATCAGCGGCGGGCTCGTCGTCCTCGCCTTCGCCGCGATCCTCGGCAGCCGCACGGAGGCCGACAGCGGCTACGGCTTCACCGCGCTGTGGCTCTCGATCGCCGGTCTCGGCTTCGGCCTCGCGATCGTGCCGTCCATGGACTCGGCGCTCGGCGCGCTGCCCGTGGAGCGCGCGGGCTCCGGCTCGGGGCTGCTCATGACCGTACGACAGGTGGGCGGCGCCCTCGGGATCGCGCTGCTCGGCTCACTGCTCGCCGGGGCGTACGCGGGCCGGCTCGACACCGGGGGCCTGCCCGGGCCCGCGGCCGACACCGCCGGTGACTCGGTGGTCGCCGCGCACGGGATCGCGGAACGGCTCGGCACACCGGGGCTCGTGGAGTCGGCGAACTCCGCGTACGTGCACGGCATGGACCTCGTCCTGCTGGTCAGCGGAGTCGCCGCGCTGGTGACGGCGCTGTTCGTCGCCGCGCTCCTGCCCACGGCACGGACCGATGCCCGACAATGAGGTCATGACGGCCGCACGTATCTCCGCCCCCGAAGGCGCCCCCGAAAGCGCCCCCCGGCTGGGCCTCCGGGAGCGCAAGAAGCTCAAGACCCGCCTCGCGATCCGTGAGGCGACGTACCGGCTGATCCGGGAGCAGGGGTACGAGGCGACGACGGTCGAGCAGATCGCGGAGGCGGCGGAGGTCTCGCCCTCCACCGTCTTCCGCTACTTCCCGACCAAGGAGGACATCGTCCTCACCGACGAGTTCGACCCCGTCCTGGAGCGGGAGTTGCGGCAGCGCCCCGCCGACGAGCCGATCGTGGAGTCGCTGCGGCACGTGCTGCGGGGGGCCGTCCGCCTCAATTACGCGGAGGAGCCCGAGGTGTCACGGCTGCGGACGAAGCTGATGACCGAGGTGCCCGCCGTGCGCTCCCGGATGCTGGAGAGCATGTCGGTCACCGGCGGCATCCTGTGCCGCGTCATCGCGGAGCGCACCGGCCGTGACCCCGGCGACCTGGAGGTGCGGACCTTCTCCATGGGGCTGATCGGCGCGCTCACCGAGACCGCGGCGTACTGGGCGGAGCACGACCATGAGGACGACCTGGGCGCGCTCGTGGACCGGACCCTCGACATGCTGGCGCACGGGTTCTCGGGAGCGGAAAATTCCGGGTGACGCCCGGTCCGGCGTGCCATCCTGACGGGATGAACGGTCCGGAGATCCTCATCGACTTCGCCCCCGAGCTGGGCATCTTCGTCCCGCAGGGGCGACGGGGCGGGCCCACCGCGGCCGTCACGGACGGGGTGTCCACGCTCGGGCACGTCGTCGAGTCGCTCGGCGTCCCGCTGACGGAGGTCGGCGCGCTCGTGGTGGACGGCCGTGCGGTCGACGCGGGCCACGTTCCCGCCGCGGGCGAGACGGTCACCGTGCGCGCGGTGACGCGCCCCCAGCCGGTGCCGGGCGCGCCGCTCCGTTTCCTCCTCGACGTCCACCTCGGCACGCTCGCCCGCCGCTTGCGGCTGCTCGGCGTCGACGCGGCGTACGAGAGCACGGACATCGGCGACCCGGCTCTCGCGGCCCGCTCGGCCGCCGAGCGGCGCGTCCTGCTGAGCCGCGACCGGGGGCTGCTGCGGCGCCGCGAACTGTGGGCCGGCGCGTACGTCTACAGCGACCGCCCCGACGACCAACTCCGCGACGTCCTCGGCCGCTTCGCCCCCGACCTGCGCCCCTGGACCCGCTGCAGCGCCTGCAACGGCACCCTCCGCTCCGCCACGAAGGAAGAGGTGGCGGACCTCCTGGAGGGCGGCACCCGCGGCACGTACGACGTCTTCGCCCAGTGCGAGACGTGCGACCGCGTGTTCTGGCGGGGCGCCCACCACGACCGCCTGGAGGCGATCGTGGAGCGCGCGCTGGCGGAGTTCGGCACACCGGAACACCGGTCCGCGGCCCGTACAGCCTAAGAGAGCAACCCCGCCAGTTCCGCCGGGTCCGTCGTCGGTGCGGTGCAGACGAAGCCGCGGCAGACGTACGCCGTCGGGCGGCCGTCGACCAGGGGGCGGTCGGCGAGCAGGGGGAGTTCCGTGCTGCCTTCCGGGCCCGCGGCCACCACCGCGCCCGGCGCGGTGCCGAGCAGCGCCGTGCGGTGCAGGTCGCCGAGGACGTCGCCCACGACGGCCACCTCGCGGGGACCGTCCAGCGCCGCCTCCGCGACCGCGAGGCCGTGGCCGATGAAGCGGGGCACGCGGGGGCCGAGCGCCTTGACGATGCCCAGTGCCCGTTCCGCGGCGGTGCGGTGCGGCTCGGCGCCGGTGTGGGCCGCGTAGGAGAGGAGCGCGCCCGCGGCGGCCGTCCACCCGGAGGGGGCCGCGTTGTCCGTGGGGTCCTGCGGGCGCCGGATGAGCCGCTCCGCGTCGGCCGCCGTGTCGTACAGCGCGCCGCTCTCCGCGTCCACGAACTGCGCGAGGACGTGGTCGAGGAGGAACCCGGCGAACTCCAGCCAGACGCCCTCCCCGGTGACCCCGGCCAGCGCGAGGAAGCCCTCGGCGACGTCCGCGTAGTCCTCCAGGACGCCCGCGTTGGCGCCCACCTGGCCGTCCTTGGAGGTGCGGGCGATCCGTGCGCGCGGGTCCATGTGGAGCCGTACGAGAAGGTCGCCCGCGCCGACGGCCGCCGCGATCAGGTCCGGCCGGTCGAAGTACGCGCCGACCTCCGCGAGCGCGGCGATCGCGAGGCCGTTCCAGGCGGCGACGACCTTGTCGTCCCGGCCGGGCGCGGGCCGCTCGGCGCGCGCCGCCAGGAGCCGCTCCCGGATGGAGGCGAGACGGGCGGCGTCCGCCACCGGGCCATCCTGCAAGGGGAGTTGGAGTACCGACGCGCCCTTCTCGAACGTGCCCTCCTCCGTCACCCCGAAGCAGCCCATCGCCAGCTCCGCGTCGGCCTCCCCCAGGACCTCCCGCAGCTGGGCCGGCGTCCACACGTAGTACGCGCCCTCGACATGCGCGCCCGTCACCGGGTCCTCGCTGTCCGCGTCGAGCGCGGAGGCGAAACCGCCCTCGTTCGTACGGAGTTCGCGGACCATGAAGTCCGCGGTCTCCAGGGCGACCCGGCGGGCGAGGTCGGAGCCGGTGGCCCGCCACAGGTGGGCGTAGGCGCGGCACAGCAGCGCGTTGTCGTACAGCATCTTCTCGAAGTGCGGCACGACCCACTCGCGGTCGACGGAGTAGCGCGCGAAGCCGCCGCCGAGCTGGTCGTAGATGCCGCCGCGCGCCATCCGCTCGCACGTGTCGGCGGCCATCTGGAGCGCGCCCTCGGCGCCCGTGCGGCCGTAGTGCCGCAGCAGGAACTCGACCGCCATGGACGGCGGGAACTTCGGCGCGCCGCCGAAGCCGCCGTGCGTCGCGTCGTAGTCCCGGGTCAGGCCGAGCAGCGCCTGCGCGAGCTCGTCCTCGCCGGGCTTCTCGCCCGAGCCGTGGGTGAGCTGCCGCTCCCCGAGGTCCCGCACGATCTTCCCCGCGACCTCGGCGACCTCGCCGCGCCGGTCCGTCCACGCCCGGTGGACGCCGTTGAGGACCTGCGGGAACGACGGCATGCCGTGCCGCGGCTCCGGCGGGAAGTACGTGCCGAAGTAGAAGGGCTCGGCGTCGGCGGTGAGGAAGACGGTCATGGGCCAGCCGCCCTGGCCCGTCGCGGCCTGCACGGCCTCCATGTAGACGGCGTCGACGTCGGGCCGCTCCTCGCGGTCGACCTTGATGTTCACGAACTTCTCGTTCATCAGCGCGGCCGTCGCCCCGTCCTCGAAGGACTCGTGCGCCATGACGTGGCACCAGTGGCAACTGCTGTAACCCACACTGAGCAGCACCGGCACACCGCGCTCACGCGCCTCCTCGAAGGCCTCGGCCGACCAGGGCCACCAGTCGACGGGGTTGTCGGCGTGCTGAAGGAGGTAGGGGGACGTCTCATGGGCCAGTCGGTTCGGCATGCCCCCCATCCTCGCGCACACCGGGCCCCGATCGGCGGACGCCCTGTCGCCCGCGCCCCGTACGCAGGACACTTGTGACCGCAGGCAACTGTTGCTTTCGGAGGGGGAACCCATATGCGGGACAGCCATCGGGCCGAGGCCGAGCGGCTGTTGGCACGGGCCGTGGAGGAGGAGGTCCGGCGGTCGGGCGGGCGCGTCGACGGGAGCGTGCTGCTCTCGCGGGCCCGCGGCGCGCTGGACGCCATGGCGCAGACGGCCGCCGAGGAGTACGCGGCGTACTCCGGCGCGCTCGACGAGGCGGAGGCCGGCCGGCTCACCTTCGGGCAGCGGTACGCGAAGGAGGGCGCGGGAACGCCCCTGCTGGTGGCGGTGGTTGCGGCGCTCGCGGCCGGGGTGTCCGACCTGTCGTTCGGTACGAGCGTCGGCACGGCGCTCGGCACCGGCGCGGTCGTCGCGGTGGCGGGGGCGGCGGCGACGGTCCTGAAGGTGACGGCGTCGCACGTCCCGGCGGCCAGCCGCCGCGCGGGCGAGCTCAGCAGGCCGGGCGGCCCCGAACAGCTGCGGCTGCAGTGGCTGACGGCGCTCGAGGTGCGCGGCATCCGGCCCTTCCTCGACCAGCAGCGGGTCCTCGCCGCCTCGACCGGCACGCACACGGCGAAGAAGGCCGCGCCGCAGCTGCGCGGCACGGACAAGAGCGCGGCGGCGCGGCGGCGCAGCGTGCTGCAGCAGTCCTTCTCCCAACTCCCCGAGACGGCCGCGCCGTTCGTGGGGCGGCGGGCCGAGCTGGGGCGGATCGCGCAGTGGGTGCACGCGGCGCGCGCCAGCACGGACACCCGGCCCACGGTCGTCATGCTGCACGGCGTGCCGGGCTCGGGGCGGACCTCGCTGGCGGTGCGGGCGGCGCACGACCTGCGGGACCAGTTCCGCGGCGCGTGCGTGGTGGACCTGCGCGGCGACACCCCGCAGGAGTCCCCGATGTCCACGCGCGACGCCCTGCTGCATCTGCTGAACCGACTGGGCGCCCCGCGCGAGCAGCTGCTCTTCCGCGAGCGCTCGTCGCAGGAGCAGCAGCTCAAGCGGCTCAGCGAGCTCTACCACCAGTATCTGACGGGTGTCGCGGTGACCATCGTGCTCGACGACGCCAGCGACGCCGAGCAGGTCCGCACGCTGGTCCCGGAGCGCTCGGACAGCCTCGTCCTGGTCACCACCCGTGAACCGCTGGAGCTGCCCGCGGACCTGCCCGCCTGGGTGCACCGGCTGCCGGTCGAAGCGCTGGACGAGGCGGGCGCCGAGGAGCTGCTCCGCGAGTCCGCGGAGGATCTTTCCGGGCCCTACGACGCCGAATCGGCGGACGCGGTGCGGGAGTTGTGCGGCGGGCTGCCGCTGGCGCTGCGGGCCGCGGGCTCCTCGCTCGGGCCGCGTACGCCGCGTCAGCTGGCCGCGGACCTGTCGGCGTACGGTCCCGTCGACAAGGTGGGTCCGGTCGAGCGCGTCCTGTGGCTGCGCTACTCCGACCAGCCCGAAGCGGCCCGGCGGCTGCTGCGCCGGCTCGCGCTCGCCGGGCGCGCCTCGCTGGGCACGGCCGCCGCGGTGGCGCTGCTCGGCACGGACGAGCAGGAGGCGGCCCGGCAGCTGACCGCGCTGTCCCGCGCGGGCCTGCTCGACCGCCCCCGCGCCCGCAGCGGCCCCGAGGGGGGCGCCGCGGCCCCGGCCGGCCGCTACCGTCTGCACGACCTCGTGCGCTCCTTCGCCCTGGCCCGCCTCCTCGACGAGGAGGAGCCCGCCGAGCGCACCGCCGCGCAGGAACGCCTGATCGCCAGTTACGGAGAGCTGGCCGACACGGTGATCAGGCTGGTCGACGGCAAGACGTCCACGCGCGCCGACCAGTTCGGCCAGCACGGTTTCGCGTCCCTCGACGCGGCGCTGCGCTGGCTCGACGACGAGTCGACGTTCATCACGGCGGCCCTGCGGCACGCGGAGGGCGTCGACCAGCGGGCCGTGCTCAACCTGCTCGGCGCCCTCTGCGACTACTGCCTGCTGCGCGGCGACCTCTACCGCCTGGGGGAGATCAACGAACTCACCCAGGCCATCGACCAGGGCCTGCTCGGCCGCAGCGTCCAGTGGCGCACCGGCATCGCGGCCCGCCAGCTCGGCGAGCTCGACCAGTCGCGCACGACGCTGAACTCCGTCGTGGACCGCTACTTCGAGGCCCACCAGGACGCGGCCGCCGCCCGCGCCCTCGGCTCCCTCGGCATCACCCTGCACCACCAGGGCAACCTGACGGAGGCCGCGGCCCGGCTGACCGAGGCGCTCGACCTCCAGACCGCCGACGAGCTGGCGGGCGACCGCGCCTGGACGCTGCACGCGCTGGCCGCCGTCGAGCGGGACCGCGCCCACCTCGCGCACGCCCTCGGCATGCTGGAGACGGCGCTCGTCCTGCACCGCGGCAGCGGCTCGGTGCACGGCGAGGCCTGGACGCACTTCCAGCTCGGCCAGCTCTGCCTGCGCATGGGTGACGTACCGCGCGCGGAGGACGAGCTGCGGACCGCCCTCGACCTGTACGGCCGCACCCGCGACTCGCGCGGCGAGGCCTGGGCCCTGACACAGCTGGCGCGGGCCCGTCTGGTCGACGGCGACCCGTCCCCCGCGGTCGACGGGCTGCGCCACGCGGTGTCCCGGCACCGCGACAACGACGACGCGCGCGGCGAGGCCTGGTCGCTGTACTACCTCGGCCAGGCCCTGGAGGAGACCGGCAGCCTGGACCAGGCGGTGCGGGAGCTTGAGCGGGCCCGCACGATGTTCTCCCGGATGCGCGACGTGTACGGCCTGGCGTGCGCCCGGCACCACTCCGCGCGCGTGACCCGCGACCAGCGGGCCGCCCAGACGGGTTCCCTGCGGAACTCCGGCTTCGCCCGGCAGCTCCTGGTGGACGCCCGCGCCGACTTCCAGCGCATCGGCGTCGCGCACGGCGAGGCCTGGACGTGTCTGGAGCTGGTGGTCGTCGACGCGGGCAACAACCGCAGCCAGCAGGCGCTCGCCCTGTGCGACGAGGCCATCGAGCTCTTCGCCTCCTACGGCGACCGGCGCGGCGGCGACTGGGCCCGCTTCCTGCGCTGCACCCTGCTGCCGTACGCCTCGCCGGGCGGCTGGGAGATCGGCACGGCGGTCGCCCAGGAGGAGCTCAGCCAACTGGACCGTGCCACGCACCCGACCCGGGACGGCAAGCTCGCCGAGTACGTCCAGGCGTACGGCCTGCTCCTGGAGCGGGGCGCCGACCTCGAGACGGGCTGGCAGGCGTGGCGGCTCGGCATGGTGCCTAGCCGGCATGCGCGGGAGGTGATGGGGGTGGACGTGCCCCAACCCAATTGAGCCCGGAATAACCCGAAAGAGGGCATTATTCCTACTGTCGGCCTACGACAGCTGTCGCCGTGGACCGGCCGGGGTGACGCTCGCATGGACCGCTTCTCCTTCTACGAAGAGGTATTCATGCGTACACGCAGCATCCTCACCACGGCCGCCTTCGCCCTCGTCACCGTGGTCGGCGGCGCCGGCGCGGC
Source organism: Streptomyces sp. NPDC029674 (assembly GCF_044903205.1). Lineage (NCBI taxonomy): Bacteria > Bacillati > Actinomycetota > Actinomycetes > Kitasatosporales > Streptomycetaceae > Streptomyces > Streptomyces sp. NPDC029674. The sequence continues at coordinate 19,866 of NZ_JBJDPY010000024.1, read as the reverse complement.
CGTCGCCGACCCCGACCCGGTCAACGCCGAGGTGTCCAACAACCCCGGCATCATCAGCGGCAACGCGCTGCAGGTCCCGCTCGACCTGGGCCTCAACGTCTGCGGGGACACGATCAACGTCCTCGGAGCGCTCAACCCGGCCTCCAACAACGAGTGCAAGGTCGACTGACGGTCGAACGCACGACAGAAAGAAGGAAGGCCCCGCTGGTGCGGGGCCTTCCGTCGTTCCTACTGCTTGTTCCGCTGTCGCCTACCGGCGCTGTGCCGGGTACCGGCCCGCCCTGAGGGCGGCGAGCGTGAACGCCACGACCAGCAGGGAGGCCAGCGCCGCGACCACCGCCGACAGGGCCGGAAGAGGCGCGGTCACCCCGTCGGGCCGCAGCACGTAGGCGAGCGTCGTGGAGTCGACCCGGTCGTCCACGAGGTGGCCGAGGGCCAGCCCGCCCGCCACCAGCGTGCTCACCACGGCCACGACCGGAGACCGGCTCAGGCACAGCGCCACGCCGGCCGCGGCGCACACGGCGCAGACCGCGATCGCGGCGGGCAGACCGAAGGCCGGCGCGTCCGACCAGTGCAGCGGGAGGTGGGCGGCCGCACAGAGCAGCAGAAGCACGCCCGCCACGCGGCGCAGCCACACGAGGCGTGTGCCGTCCCGCACGGCTTCCGGGGCCGCGTCGGCGGCCCGGTCGGGCGAGGTCCGGGCGGCCGCACCGGCCGGCTTGGGCGCGGCGACCGGGGTCCCGGTCTCGGCGGCGAGGGCCTCGGCTGCCGCGTCGGCCTCCGCGTCGGCGGCCCGGTGCTTCTTCAGGCTGCCGATGAGCTCCATCAGTTCCGTGACCGACCTCGTCGTGCCGGCGGCGTGCACCACCTCGTCGCCGCTGCGCGGATCGTGCGGGGGCCGGGACAGCAGGTGGACGAGGCGGCTCACCTCCGGAATGGGCCGCTTCGCGGCGGCGTGCCGGATGGCCTGGTCCATGTGCTCGGCGGGGTGCTCGGGCGGGCCGAGCAGCTCCACCAGGCGGGTGACGTCATCGACGGACCGGGCCACGGCGGCCAGCCGGAGCACAGAGGCGGCCGTCGGCATGCCGGAGGGCGACTGCTCCAGGAGGGTGACGAGGTCGACGACGTCGTCGAGCGGCCTGGACACCACGGCGACTCGTATGAGCTCGGACACCGCGCCTTCGTCGTCGTCCGGCACCACCTGCACCGGGTGCTCGTCCTCGACGTCGTACACGGTCCCTTCGGGGGAAGGGGAAGGGGAAGCGGCGTCGGTGCCGAGCTCGATCTCACGGCCGACCGACGGGTCGGCGGTCGGGACCGGCGGGACGGAAGGGGCGGCCGGCGGGCCCGGTGGGGCGGCCGGCGGCGCCGACGGGTCGGCCGTCAGCTCTGCTGACGGGTCTGCCGTCTGCGGCCAGGGGGCGGGCTGGTCACGCGGTGGGGCGCCGAGCTGCGCGGTGCCCCAGTGAACCGACGTCGAGACCAGAGGTTCGGCGGTACCGGAAGAATCCCCAGCGGCAGAGAATGACTCAGCGGCCATCTTCTCTTCTCCATTTCAGCGGGACGTCCTCGCCCCGCGCGAGAGCGTGTATCCCGTTCTATGCACGCTCCACCCGCCCCGCCACTGGAGAACCGGCGAGGGGGTGTGGCCGCGAGTGCCCGCTGAAGATGTGCGAAGGCCGCCGGAGACCTCTACTTGCCGCTGCCGGACGCCGCCTACTTGCCGCTGCCGGACTCCGGCTTCGAGGAGGCCGTGTCGTCGCCCGCGGCCGCGCCGACCGGCTCCTTCTCCGACGGCTCCTTGAAGTCGACCTTCCGCATGTGCTTGTTCATCGACTTCATCAGGCCCCAGACGGCGAGGGCCATCACCGCGAAGACGATGAAGCCCAGGACGCCCGGAGTCACCTTGTCGTCGTCGACCTCCTTGGCAAGAGGGACGAGATGCGTCATTGCCAGATGTGCGTTCACGCTAGGCATTGTCGCGGATGCCCGCAAAGAGGTCGTCCTCGGGGAGGGAAGTATCGACGAGCGACTTCGCGAGCTCGTACTCCTCCGTGGGCCAGACCTCCTTCTGGATCTCCATCGGCACCCGGAACCATCCGCCGTCGGGGTCGATCTGCGTGGCGTGCGCGATCAGGGCCCGGTCACGGACCTCGAAGAAGTCGGCGCACGGAACGTGCGTGGTCAGCGTCCGCTCGACCCGCTCGAACTCGTCCCAGCGCTTCAGCCAGTCCCCGTACGGCGACTCCAGGCCGCGGTCGAGCATCGCCTGGTGCAGCGCCTCGGTGCGCGGGCGGTTGAAGCCCTGGTTGTAGTAGAGCTTCTGCGGCTGGAAGACCGGGCCGTACTCGCTCTCCGGGTACTTCTCCGGGTCCGCCGCACCGTCGAAGGCCACCATCGTGATCTTGTGGGTCATGATGTGGTCGGGGTGCGGATAGCCGCCGTTCTCGTCGTACGTCGTGATGACCTGCGGACGGAAGGCGCGGATCTGGCGCACCAGCTCGCCGGCGGCCTTGTCGAGGTCCTCCAGGGCGAAACAGCCCTCGGGCAGCGGCGGCAGCGGGTCGCCCTCGGGCAGCCCCGAGTCGACGAAGCCGAGCCACTCCTGCTTGACGCCGAGGATCTCGCGCGCCTCGTCCATCTCCTTCTTGCGTACCTCGTGGATGTTCTCCTGGATGTACGCGTCACCCTGGAGCTTCGGGTTGAGGATGTCGCCGCGCTCCCCGCCCGTGCAGGTCACGACGAGCACGTCCACCCCCTCGGACACGTACTTGGCCATGGTGGCCGCGCCCTTGCTCGACTCGTCGTCGGGGTGGGCGTGAACGGCCATCAGTCGCAGCTGCTCAGTCAAGACTCGATCCTCAGGTTCTGGGCGCCCTCAGTCATCCGGCGCGTTGAAACAGGTGCCGCCCCGCAGGGGTGTCGGTGAGGGGCGGCGGTCGGGTGGCGGGCGGGGGGCTTCTATAGTGACGGAACCGGGGGGCGGAAAATTCCGGCATCCCCTGTTCCTGGAGGACGATCATGGCGGCGGTGGGCTCGAAGCTCCCCGAGGGACCTTCCGAGGGCTCCTCCACGGGTCTCCCCGAGGGCCGGTACGGCCGCTCCCGCACGGCCGACGAGGCCGCCGACCGCAAGCTGAGGATCGTCGGCGCGGTGCTCGGCGCGGTCCTGCTCGGTGTCGTCGGCTGGTTCGGCTACGACTACATCAACGGTACGAAGCTCAGCGCCGAGGTCATCAAGTTCGACGTCGTCTCGGACCGCACCGTCGAGGCTCACCTGGAAGTCCGCAAGGACACCGACGCCCGGGGCTACTGCACCCTGCGCTCGCAGGCGGAGTCCGGCGAAGAGGTGGGCCGCAAGGACTTCCGGTTCGACCGGCGCACGGACCGTATCGACCGGGTCGTCACCCTGCGTACGACAAGCAGGGCCACCAGCGTCGAGCTGCTGGGCTGCCACTCCGACTGACGTCGCCCGACATTCCCGCGTTTACCGCGCTCACCTGCGTTGACGCAAAGCTGATGGCTTATGTCCTCCCCCTTGGGCGCCTGAATTGTTAGGCTCGTGGTTTCGCCCACCCGAGAAGGAACATCCTTCTGGGTAGGGCGATGCTTTGTATTCCCAGTACCTACGAGGAGCACCTGTGACCCAGACCAGCGAGAACGTCACCTGGCTGACCCAGGAGGCGTACAACCAGCTCAAGGCCGAGCTGGCGTACCTGTCTGGTCCTGCGCGCACCGAGATCGCGGCCAAGATCGCCGCGGCGCGCGAGGAGGGCGACCTGCGGGAGAACGGCGGGTACCACGCGGCCAAGGAGGAGCAGGGCAAGCAGGAGCTCCGCGTCCGCCAGCTCACCCAGCTCCTGGAGACCGCGCGGGTCGGCGAGGCGCCGGCCGACGACGGTGTCGTGGAGCCCGGCATGGTCGTCACCATCGCCTTCGACGGCGACGAGGACGACACCCTGACCTTCCTGCTCGCCTCCCGTGAGTACGCGAGCGGCGACATCGAGACGTACTCGCCGCAGTCCCCGCTGGGCACCGGCGTGAACGGCAAGAAGATCGGCGAGGACGCGCAGTACGAGCTGCCGAACGGCAAGTTCGCCTCCGTGAAGATCCTCGCGGCCAAGCCGTACGCGGCCTAGCGCTCTCTCCGAGCTCCGGTCACGACCGAGCCCCCGGCACCCTGAACCAAGGTGCCGGGGGCTCGGTCATGTGCGCTCAGGCCGTCGCCGAGCGGTACTTGCGGACCGACAGGGTGCGGAAGATCAGGATGATCAGGACCGAGTAGATCACCGAGGCCCAGACCGGGTGCTGCATGGGCCAGGCGTCGGACGGGGAGACCCCCGGATTGCCGAAGAGCTCGCGGCAGGCCTGGACGGTCGCGCTGAACGGGTTCCAGTCGGCGACGTGCCGCAGCCAGGGCGTCATCTTGCTGGAGTCCACGAACGCGTTCGAGATGAACGTGACCGGGAAGAGCCAGATCAGGCCACCCGAGGTGGCCGCCTCCGGGGTGCGGACCGAGAGGCCGATGAGCGCGCCGACCCAGGTGAACGCGTACCCGAGCAGGAGCAGCAGGCCGAAGGCGCCGAGGGCCTTCCCGATGCCCTCGTGGATGCGCCAGCCGACGAGGAGCGCCACGATCGCGAGGACCAGGAGGGTCAGCGCGGTCTGCACGAGGTCGGCGATGGTGCGTCCGGTGAGGACCGCGCCGCGCGCCATGGGCAGGGACCGGAAGCGGTCGATGAGGCCCTTGTGCATGTCGTCGGCGATGCCGGCGCCCGCGCCCGCGGTGGCGAAGGTGACGGTCTGCGCGAAGATGCCGGCCATCAGGAAGTTGCGGTAGTCCGCCGGATCGGTGCTGTTGCCGATCATCATGGAGCCGCCGAACACGTAGCTGAACAGCACCACGAACATGATCGGCTGGATCAGGCCGAAGATGACCATCTCCGGGATGCGCGACATCCGGATGAGGTTGCGCTTGGCGACGACCAGGGAGTCCCTGACGGACTGGCCGAGGCCGCCGGCGGGCCGGGGGGCCGCCGTGCGCACGGTGTCGGTGACGGTGTTCACTTGCCGGTCTCCTTTCCGTTGCCCTCGTCGGCCAGCTCGGCCACATGCCCCGTGAGGGAGATGAAGACGTCGTCGAGGGTCGGGCGGCGCAGGCCGATGTCATCTATCTCGATGCCGCGGGTGTCCAGCTCGCGGATGACCTCGGCGAGCAGCTTGGCGCCGCCCGCGACGGGGACGGTCAGCTTGCGGGTGTGCTCGGCGACGGCGACCTCGCCCTTGCCGAAGCCGTGCAGCACCTCGGTGGCGGTGGCGATGTGGTCGCGGTCGTGCACCACGACCTCGACGCGCTCGCCGCCCGTCCTGGCCTTGAGCTGGTCGGAGGTGCCGCGGGCGATGACGCGGCCGTGGTCGACGACGCAGATGTCGTGCGCCAGGTGGTCGGCCTCTTCGAGGTACTGGGTGGTCAGGAGCAGTGTCGTGCCGCCCGCGACGAGCTCCTGGATGACCTCCCACAGCTGCTGGCGGTTGCGCGGGTCCAGGCCGGTGGTCGGCTCGTCCATGAACATCACGGGCGGCGAGACGACGAGTGCGGCGGCGAGGTCGAGCCGGCGGCGCATGCCTCCCGAGTACGTCTTGGAGGGGCGGTCGGCGGCCTCGGCGAGGTTGAACCGGTCGAGCAGTTCGCCCGCCCTGGCCTTCGCCTCCTTGGCCCTCATCTGGTAGAGCTGGCCGACCATCTGGAGGTTCTCACGGCCCGTCAGATACTCGTCGACAGCGGCGAATTGACCGGAGAGACCGATCGAGCGCCGCACTTCGTTGGGGTGCTTGAGGACGTCGATGCCCGCGACGACCGCCTTGCCGCTGTCCGGTGTGAGCAGGGTCGTCAGACAGCGGACCGCCGTGGTCTTGCCCGCGCCGTTCGGCCCCAGGAGGCCGAGCACGGTGCCTTCAGGGACATCCAGATCGACCCCGTCCAGAGCCCGTACGTCACCGAAGGTCTTCACCAGACCTTCGGCGTAGATGGCGCCTGGCATGTGATTCCCCCTGGTGTGGGTGACTTCCAGTTACTTTCTACGGAAAGCTTAGGTTTGCCGGACTTCGCACGCCCGGCGGAAGTGACGCGGAGCACACCCTAACGCGATACATCGCGTCGGCTCACCTCATTTTCCAAAGAACCGATGACCGTGTAACCGGCCGCCCGCAGGGCCGTGCCCACCTCGGTGCAGTGCTCGGGGCCCTTCGTCTCCAGGTGCAGCTCGACCTCCGCCTCGGTGAGCCCGAGCCGCGGGTCGGTGCGCACGTGACTGATGTCGAGGACGTTGGCGTCCACCTCCGACAGCACCCCGAGGAGCGTGGCGAGCGCGCCGGGGCGGTCCGTCAGGCGCAGCCGCAGCGAGAGGTAGCGGCCCGCCGCCGCCATGCCCTGGCGCAGGATGCGCTGCATCAGGAGCGGGTCCACGTTGCCGCCCGACAGCAGGGCCACCACCGGCCCCTCGAACGCCTTCGGGTCGCTCAGGAGGGCCGCGACCGGGCTGGCACCGGCCGGCTCGACGACCATCTTGGCCCGCTCCAGGCAGAGCAGCAGGGCGCTGGAGAGCTCGTCCTCGGAGACCGTGACGACCTCGTCGACCAGCTCCTCGACCAGCTGGAACGGTACGTCGCCGGGGCGGCCGACCTTGATGCCGTCCGCCATCGTCGTGGGGTTGCCGATCGACACCGGGTGCCCGGCGGCCAGCGAGGGCGGATAGGCGGCGGAACCCGCCGCCTGCACGCCGACCACCTTCACGTCCGGGCGCAGCGCCTTGACCGCGACCGCGATGCCCGCGGCGAGACCGCCGCCCCCGACGCCCACGACGAGGGTGCGCACCTCAGGGCACTGCTCCAGGATCTCCAGGCCGACCGTGCCCTGCCCGGCGATGATGTCCGGGTGGTCGAAGGGGTGGATGAAGACGGCGCCCGTCTCGCGCGCGTACTCCTGCGCGGCGGCCAGCGTCTCGTCGACCACCTGACCGTGCAGCCGCACCTCCGCCCCGTACTCCCGCGTCGCCGCGACCTTGGGCAGCGGCGCACCGGCCGGCATGAAGACCGTGGAGCGCACGCCGAGGAGCGAGGAGGCCAGCGCCACGCCCTGCGCGTGGTTGCCCGCGCTGGCGGCGACGACACCGGCGGCACGCTCCTCGGGGAGCAGGCCCGCGATCCGCACGTACGCGCCGCGCAGCTTGAAGGACCCGGTCCGCTGGAGGTTCTCGCACTTGAGGTGCACCGGCGCCCCGACCAGCCCGGACAGGTGTCTGCTGCCCTCCATCGCCGTCATGCGGGCCACTCCGGAGAGCATCTTCTGCGCGCCGCGCACGTCGTCGAGGGTCACCGTCGGCAAGGAGTGGGGCGTGCGGTAGCTCATGGCGGCAAGTCTTGCAGCCGGGGCTCGATTCCTCCTGGGACGACCAAGGGACGAGACCGTTCTGAGCGTGGGTTTGTGCAGCGCAGGTACGGTACGCGCCGCGGCCGCGTACCCTGTCCCCCAACCCACTGCCCTCGCATGAAGTGAGCCCCCGGCCATGCCCACAACTCCGGACATGACGACCGCCAGCGATCCCGCCCTCCTGGACAGCCTCCAGCACCAGGTGGCGGTCTTCGCCCGCCGTGCGGAGCAGACGCGCCTCGGCGGCGTAGGACAGGTCCGCAACTCCATGGACCGCGCCGCGTATCTGCTGCTCAACCGGCTCGACAAGGAAGGCCCGATGGGCGTCAAGGCGCTCGCGGCGAGCATGGGCATCGACTCGTCGACGGTCACCCGGCAGGTCGCCCCGCTGGTCGACACCGGGCTCGTCAAGCGCACCTCGCACCCCGAGGACGGCCGCGCCGTGGTGCTGCAGCTCTCGCCGCGCGGTCAGGCCCGGCTCGACGAGGTGCGCTCCTCGCGGCGCGAGCTGATGGCCGAGCTGACGCAGGACTGGGACCCGGCGGAGCGCGAGAGCTTCTGCGCGCTCCTCACACGCTTCAACTCCGCCCTCTCGGCCCGCCAGACGTCACAGCCGGCACCCGGAGGAGAGGTTCCGGCCACTCCGGAGTCTTGACCCCGGCCCCGCGTCTGGCCTCATATGAGACCGGAGGCCCCGTGCTCGTGGCCTCCGGCCGGGAGGCGCGGTGCGAGAGCGGCAGGCGTTGCGGAACGCCCGCCGTGCCCGGGAGTTCGAGGCGTTCGTCGCGGGCGCGGCAGGGCGGCTGCTGCATGCCGCGACGCTGCTCACCGCCGAGCCCCCCGACGACAACCCACGCGCGCGTGCCCTGCTGACCGCCGCCCTCGCGCACACGTACGCGTCGTGGGACCGGCTGCGCGGCGAGGACCCGTACGACCGCACCCGCCAGCAGGTCGCCCTGCGCTTCGCCCGCGCCGCCTGGCGCCGCCACCGCGGCCACGGCGGGGTGCTGGCCCGGCTCAGCCCCCAGGAGCGGCTGATTCTCGTCCTGCGGATGTACGAGGGCGTCGCCGAGGAACAGACGGCGGCGCTTCTGGGGCTGCCCGCCGACCGGGTCGCGTCGATCTGCGCCCGCGCGACGGCGACGGTCCTGCGTCCGCCGCGCGGTCCCGCGCCGGCCGGGGCGCCCGTCGGGGCGGTGCCCTCATGAGCGAGCGCAAGGAGGAGGCGGTCCGGCGCCTCCTGGAGGGCGCGGCGCCCGCTGTGCCGCCCGAACTCCACGACGACGCGGTACGGCGGGGCGGCCGGGCCCTGCGGCGCCGCAGGGCGGCACGGCGGCTGTTCTGGACGCTGCTGTTCGCCGCCGCGCTGGCGTTCGTCGTGTGGGCGTCGCTCGCCCGGCCGTGGGTGGAGCCGCCGTCGGACACGACTCCACCCCTGACACGCTGGGGCTGACCCCTAGCCGAGCGCCTGCTGGAGGTCGGCGACGAGGTCGTCCGCCGACTCGATGCCCACCGAGAGGCGCACCAGGTCCGCCGGGACCTCCAGGGCCGAGCCCGCCACCGAGGCGTGCGTCATACGGCCCGGGTGCTCGATCAGCGACTCGACGCCGCCCAGCGACTCGCCCAGGGTGAACAGTTTCGCGCGGTTGCAGACCTCGACGGCCGCCTCTTCGCCGCCCTCCACCCGGAACGACACCATCCCGCCGAAGGACCGCATCTGCTTGGCGGCGATCTCGTGACCGGGGTGCTCCGGAAGGCCCGGGTACAGAACGCTGCTCACGCGCGCGTGCCGGGTCAGCATCTCGGTGACCTTGGTGGCGTTCTCGCTGTGCCGGTCCATGCGCACCGCGAGGGTCTTGATGCCGCGCAGCACCAGCCAGGCGTCGAAGGGGCCCGCGACGGCACCCATCGCGTTCTGGTGGTACGCCAGCTCCTCGCCGAGCGCCGCGTCGCTGACGACGAGCGCACCGCCGACGACGTCCGAGTGGCCGCCCATGTACTTCGTCATGGAGTGCACGACGACGTCCGCGCCGAGCGCCAGCGGCTGCTGGAGGTAGGGGCTCGCGAAGGTGTTGTCGACGACGAGGCGCACGCCGGCCTCGCGGGCGATCTGCGCGACCGCGGCGATGTCGGTGATGCCGAGCAGCGGGTTGGAGGGGGTCTCCACCCAGATGGCCTTCGTACGGTCGGTCAGCGCGGCGCGCACGGCCTCCGGGTCGGAGGTGTCGGCCACCGACCACTCCACGCCCCACCGCGAGACGACCTTGGCGAAGAGCCGGAAGGTGCCGCCGTACGCGTCGTTGGGGATGACGACGTGGTCACCGGGGCTGAGCAGCGTACGGAGGAGGCAGTCCTCGGCCGCCAGACCGGACGCGAAGGCGAGTCCGCGGCTGCCGCCCTCCAGCGCGGCGAGGTTCTCTTCCAGGGCAGTCCTCGTGGGGTTGGCGCTGCGGCTGTACTCATAGCCGCCGCGCAGGCCCCCGACGCCGTCCTGCTTGTAGGTCGAGACCTGGTAGATGGGCGGGACGACGGCGCCGGTGAGGGGGTCGGCGGTGTTGCCCGCGTGGATGGCCACGGTCTCGAAGCTCTGCGTGCTGTGCGAGTCACTCATGCGGCCTGAGCGTAGTGCGCGCGGGGGCCCTTCTGCCGGGTCGGTCCGGGTACGTCCCGGCAGGTTGGCCAATTGTCCGACCCGTCTGGTTCGCTTGTGTCATGGAGATTCTCTGGTTCCTGTTCGCGGTGATCATGATCGGTGCGGTCCTGGGGCCCGTACTGCTGCGCAGGCGCGGCGGAATCCGGCAGGTGGCACCCGGCTCGCCGGACGCCGCGGACCCGGCGGACTACGGCTTCCTGCGCCAGGAGGAGCTGGACATCCGCATGCCCGGACCGGACGCCGATCTCCTGGAAGTGCTCGACCTCGTGCAGCGCACGCAGGAGTGGAAGGCCGCCTCGCAGCTCCTCGCCGGCACGGAGACGCACGGTGAGCGGCGCTGGCAGCGCGTGCAGGCCTTCGCGGGCGCGGCCTCGCTGGAGCTGCAGCGGCGGCCGGGCGGCGTCAGCGACAGCCCGGGCGGGCAGTGGCTGCGGGTGTGGCGGGCCGAGGCGCCCAAGGACGCGGGCGGTGCCGCGGTGCACGCGGAGTTCCTCGTCCAGCAGGCGTGGCGCACGGCGGTGCAGGGGACGGACGAGTTCCGGATCATCCTGGAGGAGGCCAAGGAGGCGTGCGCGCAGGCGGCGCTGCTCGCCCCCGGGGACCCCGTTCCGTACATCATCGAGCTCTCCATCGCGCGCGGACTCGCGTACCCCCGCGAGGAGTTCGAGCAGCTGTGGCTGAAGATCCTGGACCGCGCGCCCGCGCACATGGGCGCGCACCTCGCGGCGCTGCACTACTGGTGCGAGAAGTGGCACGGCTCCCGCGACCTCGCCTACAGCTTCGCGGAGGCGGCGGCCGCCCGCGCGCCCCGCGGCTCCCTGCTCGCCGCGCTCCCGCTCTTCGCGGTCTACGAGCACCTGCCCGAGGTCAACCTCGTCCGCGGGTTCTACGAGAGCGAGGTCGTCACCAAGGCCGTCGAGGGCGCGATGTTCGCGGTGCACTCCGCGCGCGCGGACGACCCGATGCTGGCGCACGTCCGCCACCTCCTGGTGTTCTTCCTCGTCCACTGCGAGCGGTGGGGCGAGGCCATGAACCAGCTGGTGCACGTGGACGGCCACGTCGGCGCCCTCCCCTGGACGCTGACCGAGGACCCGGCCGGGGGCTACGCGGTGTACCGCGCGCTGGCCGTCGCGGGCTACGAGGCGAACGGCGGCAGCCCGGCGACGCTGCCGCACTGAGGGCAGCGGAATGCCCGGTCCCCTCCACACGTTCACCCCGTAGACCCCTGTCACCCACGAGGAGACCCGCATGATCTTCGGACGCACGCCCGAGCTCCCCACCGCCGAGCAGGCCCTCAAGGGCCGGGCCACCCCGGAATTCGAGGTCCCCTCCCGCCACACGGTGCTCGGCAACCCGCTGCTCGGCCCCTACCCCGACGGCCTGGAGACCGCGGACTTCGCGCTCGGCTGCTTCTGGGGCGCGGAGCGCAAGTTCTGGCAGACCGAGGGCGTCTGGACGACGTACGTCGGCTACCAGGGCGGCTACACGGAGAACCCCTCCTACGAAGAGGTGTGCTCCGGCCTGACCGGCCACACGGAGGCGGTCCGCGTCGTCTTCGACCCCGCCAAGGTCTCGTACGCCACGCTTCTGAAGCTGTTCTGGGAGTCCCACAACCCCACGCAGGGCTTCCGCCAGGGCAACGACGTCGGCACGCAGTACCGCTCCGCGATCTACACGCACTCCCCCGCGCAGGAGGAGGCGGCGACCGCGTCCCTGGAGGCGTACCAGCAGGTCCTCACGGCCGCCGGCTACGGCACGATCACGACGACGGTCCTCCCGGCCGACCCCCGCCCGTTCTGGCCCGCCGAGCCGTACCACCAGCAGTACCTGGACAAGAACCCCGACGGCTACTGCGGCATCGGCGGCACGGGCGCGGTCCTCGACGCACCGTCGGAGACGAACTGGGGCCGGGCCTGCCCGACGGGCATCGCCCCGGCACCGAGCAGCCAGAGCTGACCGGCTCCCCGAGCCCTCACCGGGACCACCCCGCGCGGACGGTCTCGTACCGCATGCGCAAGACGGCATGGGGCATCGCCGTGGACCTCACGGCGGAGGCCTCCGTGACAGCGGTCCCGCCCGCACACGCGGAGCGTGTCGGTGCGCACGTGTGGCTGGACGTCTCCCCCGTCCTCACCCGCCCGCGGTTCCCGGAAACAGACTCCCAGCCGGAGGGCTCTGCCCGCAGCGAATCTGCCGCCAGCCGAGATTTCTGACAGCCGCGCCCCCGGCGGTCAACAGTGAAGTCAGGGCGCGGCCTCGGGGCCGCGCGGACTTCTGGGAGGCGTGATGTCTGTACGGGACAGTGGCTGGGACTCGGCGCGGCCGCGGGGTGAGGACGGGGACACCGCTCCGTCGCGGTTCGACGACCATCTCGCCGCGCAGCTGCTCAACCAGCGGATCGTGTTCCTCGGAACGCAGGTCGACGAGGTGTCCGCCAACCGCGTGTGCGCGCAGATGCTGTTGCTGTCGGCGGAGGATCCGAAGACCGATATCTCCCTCTACATCAACAGTCCGGGTGGGTCCGTGACCGCCGGGCTCGCCATCTACGACACCATGCGGCTCATCCCGAACGACGTGGCCACGCTCGCCATGGGATTCGCCGCCAGCATGGGCCAGTTCCTGCTCAGCGTCGGCACCGCGGGGAAGCGGTTCGCGCTGCCCAACGCGCGGATCATGATGCACCAGCCGTCGGCCGGCATCGGCGGCACGACCGCCGACATCGCCATCCAGGCGGAGAACCTGGAGTTCACGAAGCGGACCATCGAGCGGCTCACCGCCGAGCACACCGGGCAGAGCGAGGAGACGATCTCGCGGGACGGCGACCGGGACCGGTGGTTCACGGCCGGGCAGGCCAAGGAGTACGGGATGGTCGACCACGTGGTCGAGTCGCTGGAGGACGTGCGGCCCGCGGGGTCGAAGCGGCGTATCGGGCTCGGGATCTGAGGAGGGGGAGCAAGAAATGAGTCAGTACACCATTCCCACTGTCGTCGAGCGCACTCCGCAGGGCGGCGAGCGGGCGTACGACGTCTACAGCCGGCTGCTGTCGGAACGGATCATCTTTCTCGGGACGGAGATCGACGACGGGGTCGCCAATGTCGTCATCGCGCAGCTGCTCCATCTGGAGTCCAGCGCGCCGGAGCGCGAGGTCGCCGTCTACATCAACTCGCCCGGGGGGTCTTTTACTTCGCTCATGGCCATTTACGACACCATGAGCTTCATCTCCGCGCCGATCTCGACGTTCTGCGTCGGCCAGGCCGCGTCGACGGCCGCCGTGCTCCTCGCCGGCGGCGACCCGGGGCGGCGGTTCGTGCTGGACCACGCGCGCGTGCTGCTCGGGCAGCCCGCGAGCCGCGGCCGGCAGGGGACGGTGTCCGACCTCGCCCTGGAGGCGAAGGAGATGCTCCGGATCCGCTCGCAGGTGGAAGAGGTGCTGGCGCACCACACGCACCACGACGTGAGCACGCTGCGCGCCGACATGGACCGCGACAAGGTCTTCACCGCGCAGGAGGCGGTCGCGTACGGGCTCGCCGATCAGGTGCTGAGCAGGAGGACCCTGCCCGCCGCCGCCTGAGCGACGGCGGACAGGGCCGGCAGTGTCAGGCTGCCAGGCGCACTTCGCCCTGGGACGACGCCCTGGCCGGCCTCGCGCGGGGAAGGCCGGCCAGCCGCGTCTGGGCCAGGGACAGCACGTCGGACAGGCCGAGACCGAGCGCGTGGGCGGCGGCCGCGAGGACCTCGGACGAGGCCTCCTTGCGGCCGCGCTCCAGCTCGGAGAGGTACGGCATGGAGATCCGGGCGGCGTCCGCGACGTCCTTGAGCGTGCGCTCCTGCGCGAGACGCTCGCGGCGCAGGACGTCGCCGACGACGTCCCGCCAGAGGGGCTCCTTGGCTTCCCTCTTCCCCTTGCCCTGAGGGGAGTTCGGCGCCGCCTCGATCGGGCGCAGGTGGATGACGCGGGCTTCGTTCGCCTTCTGGCGCTCTTGGCTGCTCACTTCCTCAGCCTAGGAGCGATACGGTCGCGGGCGCAGCGTGCGGGGTTCCGCCGCCCGCGAAATCACGTGGTCCCGGAGTTCCTCGCCGAGCCGGATCCCACCGACGACGCGTCCCGCCCCCAGCTGGCGAGCAGCCGCAGCCCCTGCGCCGACGCCGAGTCCGGCTCCGCGTGGTACATCAGGAGCGACTGGTCGCAGTCGTCCGGCAGTCGCAGCGTCTCGAACGAGAGCGTCAGGTCACCCACCAGCGGATGGCGCAGGCGCTTGACGCCGTGGCCCTTCTCGCGGACGTCGTGCGTGGCCCACAGGCTCCTGAACTCCTCGCTCTTCACGGAGAGTTCGCCGACGAGGGAGGACAGCTCCGGGTCGTTCGGGTAGCAGCCCGCGTCCATGCGGAGGTAGCTGACGATGTCCGACGCCTTCTTGTCCCAGTCCACGAAGAGGTCGCGGGAGCGGGGGTCGAGGAAGCAGATGCGCGCCCAGTTCCGCTCGGCCGGCGGGAGCTCGCCCCAGTCGCCGAAGAGCGCCGCGGCGAGCGCGTTCCAGCCGAGGATGTCGGTGCGGCGGCCGACCACGTACGCGGGCACGGTCACGATGGTGTCGAGGAGCTGCTGCAGCGCGGGCCGCATGTGCTGCTGGCGCGCCGCCCGCTTCTTCTTCAGGGCCTTCGGCTTCGCGAGGCGCGTCAGGTGGGCGTGCTCGGCGTCGGTCAGCCGCAGGGCGCGCGCGATGGCGTCGAGGACCTCGGCGGAGACGTTGCGGCCGTTGCCCTGTTCGAGCCGGGTGTAGTAGGCGACGGAGACCCCGGCGAGCTGCGCGAGCTCCTCACGGCGCAGGCCGGGCACCCTGCGGTGCCGGCCGAAGTTCGGCAGGCCGACGTCCTCGGGCTGCAGCCGGGCCCTGCGGGTGCGCAGGAACTCGCTCAGCTCGGCCCTGCTGTCGAGCGGCCGGGTCTCGGGGATCTCGTCCATATGTCCAGTATCCCGGGTCGTACGTCCCTGAGCCTGACCCCGCCAGTGGTAGGCACAGTGGTCGTAGGAAGAACGGGTGTCTGGGTGACGTCGCAGGTCAGTGGCAGCCTCGAGGACATGACTGAGCAGATCACCACCGTTTCCGCCTACGCCGCTCCCGCCCCCGAGGCGCCCCTGGAGCGGACCACCGTGCCGCGCCGCGCCGTCGGCGAGACCGACGTCCTGATCGACATCAAGTACGCCGGGATCTGCCACTCGGACATCCACCAGGCCCGGGACGGCTGGGGCGAGGGCATCTACCCGATGGTGCCCGGCCACGAGATCGCCGGTGTCGTCACCGAGGTCGGCCCCGGTGTCACCAAGTTCTCCGTGGGTGACCGCGTCGGCGTCGGCTGCATGGTCGACTCCTGCCGCGAGTGCGAGAACTGCAAGGCGGGCCTGGAGCAGTACTGCGTGCAGGGCAACGTCCCGACGTACAACGGGATCGGCAAGGACGGCGAGCCGACCTACGGCGGTTACTCCACGCACATCGTCGTGGACGAGGCGTTCACCGTACGCATCCCCGACGGGATCTCCCTCGACGTGGCCGCGCCGCTGCTCTGCGCCGGCATCACCACGTACTCCCCGCTGCACCGCTGGCAGGCGGGCCCCGGCAAGAAGATCGCCGTCGTCGGCCTGGGCGGTCTCGGCCACATGGCCGTCAAGATCGCGCACGCCATGGGCGCCGAGGTGACCGTCCTCTCGCAGAGCCTGCGCAAGAAGGACGACGGCCTGAAGCTGGGCGCCGACCACTACTACGCGACCAGCGACGACGCCACCTTCGAGCAGCTCGCGGGCACCTTCGACATGATCCTCTCGACGGTCTCCGCGCCGCTGCCGCTGGACAAGTACCTGGGCCTGCTGCGCTCGGAGGGCGCCTTCGTGAACGTCGGCGCCCCGGAGGAGCCGGTCTCCCTCAACCTGTTCTCGGTGATCGGCGGCGGCAAGACCCTCGCGGGCTCCATGATCGGCGGCATCCAGGAGACGCAGGAGATGCTGGACTTCTGCGCGGCGCACGGGCTCGGCTCCGAGATCGAGCTGATCCGCGCCGACCAGATCAACGAGGCGTACGAGCGGGTCCTCGCCAGCGACGTCCGCTACCGCTTCGTGATCGACACGGCGACGATCTGACATGCGTGTGGCCTGAACTCGTCTCGGGCACGGGGCCTAGTCCGCATGGCGCAGCGGACCGGGCCCCGTGACCGATGCCGACGCCGTGCGCCCGCTCCTAACGTGGTCCGTGTCACCGCCGCACAGCGGGACGCCCGGACCAACGAGGAGGTCGCACGATGTCGATCGAGCTGAACCACACCATCGTCGTAGCCGAGGACAAGAAGGCGTCCGCCCAGTTCCTCGCGGACATCCTGGGTCTGGAGGTGGGCCCCCAGTACGGCCCCTTCCTCCCGGTGGAGATCCCCAACGGCGTGACCCTCGACTTCTACGAGGGCGACGGCGGCCCCTTCGTGCCGCAGCACTACGCCTTCCTGGTCTCCGACGACGAGTTCGACAACATCTTCGGACGCATCAAGGACCGCGGCCTCACCTACTGGGCCGACCCGTACCACCAGCATGTCAACGAGATCAACACGAACGACGGCGGCCGCGGCGTCTACTGGGAGGACCCGAACGGCCACAACCTGGAGATCATCACCAAGCCCTACGGCAGCGGTTCCTGAGCCACGGCGTCCGGGCCCGGGACAAGCCGGAAGCGCTCCAGGACGAGGGGCGTCGTGTCGTCCACGGTGAAGCCCGGGTCGCCGAGCGCGTCCCGCATCCCGGCGCTGTGCCAGAACTCCTCGTGCGCCGACCGCCATTGGGCGACGGTCGTGTACCCCTCGCCCTCGTCCACGGCGTGGGCCAGGTCCACGTCGCCGAGCGGCACGACGCGGACGCCGGTGGTCTCGATGACGGCGACGGGCCGGCCGTCGGAGTCGACGACGGCCGCGCGCTGCCCGACGACGGGCATCGGGGCGCCGTCCCGTTCGTAGTCGATGAGCAGCCCTGTCGTCGACGTCTTGGACCCGTCGAGGACGGCCGCCACGAGCTGGTCGCGGAGAGGGCCGGGAAAGGCGAACTCGGCCCTGGGCAGCGGCTCCTGGGTGCTGCCGGTACCGTCGCCGGGCTCCGCGGTCTCCGTCATGGGGTCACCCTAGACCGGCCGGGTCGGCGGTGGCGCCCCAGTCCCACAGCGCCTGCAGCACCGGACCCAACTCGCGGCCGCGTGGGGTGAGTTCGTACGTGACCGTGGTGGGCCAGCCGGGGGTGCGGGTCCGGCGGAGGGCTCCCGCCGTGACGAGTTGGGCGAGGCGGTCCGTCAGGACCTTGTCGGAGAGGCCCGGGAGCGCGGCGGCCAGTTCGCCGTACGTGCAGAGGTCGCGGCGCAGCAGCTCGCGGACGACGAGCGTCGTCCAGCGGCCGCGCAGGGCGGTGAGGGTGACCTCCACGGGGCAGTCGGGGTCCGGGGCGGTGGTCTCGGCCAGGGCGTCGTCGGGCAGGCCGGGGCGCGCGGCGCTTACCGTTCGGTGAGTCACGAGGGGGCCTCCTACGGTGCAGCCATGACTCCCAGGACGATATCCACCCGGCCCGGCCTGCCCACGCGTGCCGAAGACGTGCCCGCCGTCTTCGCCGCGCGGTTCAACAGCGGCGACGCGGAGGCCGTGCGCGAGATGTACGAGGACCGGGCCGTCTTCGTGCCCGAGTCGGGCGTCGCCGTGCACGGCGCTGCGGAGATCTCCGCCGCGAACGCGCCCTTCCTCGCCCTCGGCCTGCCGATCTCCGTGCGGCCCCGGCACGTGCACGTCTCGGGGGACGTCGCGCTGCTCGTCGTCGACTGGGAGATCGGGGGCGGGGCGGTCCGCTCGACCGCCACGGACGTGGCACGACGCGGCGCCGACGGGTTCTGGCGATACGTGATCGACAGTCCCTTCGGCGCCGCGCCGTCAGAGGCGGGGGCCTGAGCCCGCCACCCTAGGGGCCTACCAGGCGTCTACTTGCCGTAGTACGCGTTGTAGATCGACAGCGTCGACTTGTTGCCCTTCTTGTCCGCGATCTTGGCGTGGAACGAGATTCCCTTGTCCTTCGCCGGGTTCTTCACGTGGATCTTGCCGTTGGTGACCTTGACCTTCTCCCAGGTCTGCCCGTAGTCGTACGAGACGTACGTGGTGAGCGACTTGAGGTTGGCGCCGGCCGCCGCACCCAGGACCTTGACCGGAATGTACTGCTTCTTGCCGGCCTCCGCCCTGCTGCTCAGGTCGACCACCGGGCTGAACCGCGCCGTGGAGACGGGGAGCTTCGCGCTCTCCACCTTCTTGGAGCGGAACGTGAAGCTCGCGTCGATGCGCGTGGAGGCCGCGGCCACCTTGACGCTGCGCTTCACCGACGTCGACAGCTTGTACTCGGCGTCGGCCGACGGAACCTTGAACGACTTCTCGCCGGTCAGCGGGTCGTCGTGCTCGCCGATCTGCGTGCCGTTGCGGGACAGGGTCGTCTTCACCGAGGTGTAGAGCGAGGACCCGACGTGGGTCTTGCCGTCGGCGAAGAGCGGGAGGTAGCCCGTGATCTCGTTGCCGTTCCGGAGGACTCCGTAGTCACCGCCGATGCGCGGACCGAAGACGGCCGTGTTGAAGACCTTCTCGTAGCTCTGGCCCGCCTTGAAGGTCTGCGGGGCGCCCAGGCTGTAGGCGGCCTCGACCGTCGGCCAGCCCTCCGGGGAGTTCGGGCCGTTCTGCTCGAACTCCAGGCTCCACTTCACCTTGTCACCGGTGGACACGTACAGCGTCCGGTTGGTGCGCAGCTTCGTGGGGACGGAGACGGACCAGTTGCCGCTGGTGTCGGGCAGCTCGCCGGCCGCGCGCAGCGAACCCGTCTTGCCGCTCGTGGAGGAGCCGAGCCCGGCCTTGACCGTGGCCAGCTCGCTCGCCTTGTAGTGCTTGGTGTAACCGGTGGCGAGCTGCTTCACGGCGCCGCCGGCGGTGGTGTTGTACTCGGTGTTGTCGCCCTTGGTCCAGACGGCCGCCCACTGCTGGCTGAGCTTGACGCCGGTCGGCGCGGCGCCGACGGGGGCGGTCCGGAAGTTCTTGTACTCGTCAAGGAGCCAGCCGTAGCTGCTGGAGAGGTCCGGCGTCTCGACCGTGTAGTCGGGCGCGGCCAGCACACCCTTGGCGTCGGTCGCGGGCACGGTGACGTCGACCGGCTTGGCGGTCCGCGCGTCGACCGTCACCGTGGTGTTCTTGGTGATGTCGAGCTTCGGCTGGGCGAGCCAGTCGATGCCCTTGGAGAGGTCCTCCAGGTCGACCGCGACGTTCGAGTCGAGGATGTAGCTGCCCTTGGGCACCCGCACCTTGACGGTCCCGGACGGGTCGTACGGCATCAGGTCCGTGCCCTCGGCCTTGCCGATGATGCCCTGGAGCGAGTCGGAGTAGTGCTTCGTCGGCTGTCCGTCACGCCCGATGTGCTTCAGCGTGAGGTCGTACGACTCCACCTCACGGTCGACCGCAGCGGCGGTGCGGACGGACTGGCCGCCGCCCTTGGCCTCGATGTACGCGGAGTAGGCGCCGTCGACCGTGCCGCCCAGCTTGGTGTCGGCGGTCATGTCGACGGAGGCGGTGCCGCCCGCGGGGACGGTGACCTTCTTGGCGCCGAGGGTGAAGAACCCGGCCGGGGCCGGACGGCCCTTGGGGTCGGTGGCCGTCACCGTGAGGTCCAGGGTGACGTCGTCCTTGCCGAGGTTCTTGTACGTCACCTTCTTGGTGACCGGCTTGTCGTCGGTGTGCGGCCACTGCTG
>NZ_JBJDPY010000023.1:0-112886 GCF_044903205.1 Streptomyces sp. NPDC029674 | reverse complement strand
GGTGGCCCCCCCCGGGGCCCCCCCCCTCCGGGGCGCCGGGCCGTCACGGCCCCCACCCCCATTGGGGGGGGGGGCCCCCCCCGCGGGGGGGGGGCCCCCCCCCCCCCCCCCCCCCCCCACCGAGCCTGCCACGCCCCCGGCGCCCCGCGCGCGGCGGCCCCGGCAAGCGGGGTGTCGCACCCCGCGCTACATGCCCTGCGGCACTCGCGCGGGCCGCCCGGAACCGCGCGTCAGCGCGTACCCGCCGACGCCCGCGAGCGCCGCGAGGACGCCGCCGGCCGCCGTCCAGATCCACCGGGACGACCACCAGCCGCCCGACCAGCCGTCCTCCGGCTCCACGGCGGCCGCGCCGACCTGCCGCCCGTCCGAGCCCGCGCCCGGCACCAGCGGCTCCGCGAGCGCCCCGTCCACGGCCTGCGAGCCGCCCGCGTCGGTCGTGGTGACCTTCGCCTCGGCCCGCACCGGCAGCCCCAGGTCGTCCGCTTTGAGGTCGGTGACCGTCAGCCGCGCGTAGTACGTGCCCGGCAGCGGATCGTTCGCCCACTGCTCCGACCACGACCTGACGGTACGCAGCGTGCAGGACAGCGACACCGTCGCGGCGTCCTGGGCCGCCGTCCTCGTGGGCGTGCCGAGCCGGCAGGCCTGGCGGCGCCGCAGCCCGTCGTACACGTCGACCTGCCAGGTGGACGCGGCGTGCCGGGCCGCCG
Organism: Streptomyces sp. NPDC029674; assembly: GCF_044903205.1. Lineage (NCBI taxonomy): Bacteria > Bacillati > Actinomycetota > Actinomycetes > Kitasatosporales > Streptomycetaceae > Streptomyces > Streptomyces sp. NPDC029674. Next base: position 112,179 of record NZ_JBJDPY010000023.1, on the reverse strand, counting down.
CGTCGGGCAGCTTCACCGTCGCGTGCACGGTGGCGCGCTGCCCGGTGTCCACGGGGAACGCCCAGTACAGGTAGTCACCCGTGGACGCCTCCGCCGTGGCCTCCTGGCCGACGCGGATCGCGGTGGCGGTACGGAAGGACGTGCCCGCCTCCGTCACCGCCCCGGACTTGTCGTCGTCGGCGGTGGCGACCCCTGCCGCACCGGTGAGGGCGAGCAGAGCGGCACCGGTCACGGCGGCGAAACGCCGCACCACACGTGTCGTACGCATCAGTTGGTCCGTACGCATCAGTTGGTCCTCCAGACCGCGAAGCGCCAGCGCGAGAGCCAGCCCCAGACCAGACCGGCGACGAAGCCGACGAGGACGAGTACACCGAGCAGCCACCAGCCGTGGCCGAGCCCGAAGGAGGCGACGTCCGACGCGTCGTCGCCGGAGTCCACGAGATCCACGGCCAGCTCGACGGGGAGGCCGGGAGACGTCTTCACGGAAGCGGGAGCGGAGAAGGAGTTGCTGACGCGCAGGCAGACGGTCTCGCTCGCCCCGTACTTGTCTTCCTCGTCGTCATCGTCGGCCTCGGGCCGCGGATACCGCAGACCCGTCGAGATGACGTCGGTGCGCCCGTCGCCGGACTCCTGGCCCCGCACGATCTCGCGGCCCTTCGGCGTCTCGGCGCGCAGCAGCACGCCGTAGTCCTTGTTGACGGCCCGGTCGGCGGCCACGCTGACGGAGGCGCGCAGTTCCTTGCCCGCCGGGACGTTCACGCGGTACCAGCGGTGCTCGCCGAACTTCTCACGGTCGGTGTAGAGACCCGACTTCAGCTCGGGCGCGCCGGTGCACTGTGCGGCACCCTTCGCCTCCACGGGCGTGACGACCGGATCGGCCGCACGGTCCACCAACTGCTTGACGCGGCCGGAGAGTTCATCGGTGTGCCGGATCGACGTGTACGTCCCGCCGGTGGCCTCCGCGATGCAGCTCAGCTGGTCGCGGGTCTTGGCGTCGGGCACCAGGCCGAGCGTGTCGATGGTGAGGTGGATGCCCTTGGCGGAGATCTCCCGCGCGACCACGCACGGGTCGAGGGGCTGGCAGGTGTCCTCGCCGTCGGAGATCAGCACGATGCGGCCGCTGCGCTCGGCGTCGTCGTCCTTCGTCAGGTCGTCGGCGGCCTTGAGGAGCGTCGGGCCGATCGGGGTCCAGCCGGTCGGCGCGAGCGTCGCCACGGCGGTCTTCGCGTCGGTGCGGCCCGCCTTGTCGAGCTGCTCCACGGGGTAGAGCAGCTCGGTGTCCTTGCAGCCCGTCTTCCGGTCGTCGCCGCGATAGTTGGCGCCGAGGGTGCGGATGCCGAGCGCGACCTCGTCCGGGGTCGCGTCCAGGACCTCGTTGAAGGCCTGCTTCGCGGCGGCCATCCGGGACTTGCCGTCGATGTCGCGGGCCCGCATGGAGCCGCTGACGTCGAGGACGAGCTCGACCTTGGGCGCGGGCTGTGCCGGTTCGTCGTCGTCATCGGCGGCGGCGGGGCCTGCCGTGACGAGTCCGGCGGTCAGGGCGGCGAGCAGGGCTATGACCCAGGCCGCCGGCCGTTGTTTGGTGATCATCGCCGGATACTATTGATCTTCGGTCGGCATCCCCAAAACGGGGTCAGAACGGGACGCGCTTCAGCGTGTGAGCCGCCGGCCGCCGAACGCCCCGCCCCCGTCCGCCTGCTTCCACCACGTCTCCATCGCCGCCTGGTCCATGGCGTGCCAGTCCGGCGTCGCCTGGACGAGTGCCCCGCCCAGCCGCCGCCCGAGGTCGACCATCGAACGGCCGGAGACGGTGCGGTCCGCGTCGTACGCGTGCAGGGCGTCCGCCCAGGTGCCGGCCGCGGTGAGGGCGGACTCCAGGACCGTGGCGTCCTGGAGCGCCTTGACCGCGCCCGCGCCGGTGTGCGGCCGGGCCACCGCCGCCGCGTCACCGGCCAGCAGGACGCGGTCGGCCGTGCAGCGCGGCGCGGTGAAGTCGTACATGGGCTGGAGGAAGAGTTCGCCGGGCGCGGTCTCCCGGAGCAGCGCGCCCCAGTAGGGCGGCAGGAGCTCGTCCGCCACGTACCCGAGGTGAGCGGCGAGGGCCTCCGTGAGGCCGCCCGGCGGCAGGCTCGTGGGGCCGGTGAGCCGCAGGTCGAGTCCGAGTCCGAGGTCGAGCCCGGGAGGCGGGGCGGTGTACAGGACCCAGTTGACGCGGTGGCCGCCCGCGCCGTCCGGGATGCGGTAGATGATCACGTGCCCGCCCGGGAAGACGGCGTACACGCAGTCCTCGTCGGCCCACAGCCCCGGATCGTCCAGCCGCGCCTCGGGGAACGCGCCGCGCCAGGCGAGATAGCCCGCGTACGCGGGACGTACGTCGCCGAAGCCGGCGGCACGGACCGCGGAGCGGTAGCCGTCGGCGCCGATGACGAGGTCGTGGCGCGTCGTGCTTCCGGCGTCGGTGGTCACCTCGACGCCCCCTTCGCCGGGGTGCACCGTCCGCACGGTGGCGCCGGCGCGGAAGTCCACGCCCTCGGGGATACGGCCCCGCAACTCCCGCCACAACGGTCCCCAGTTGTACGTACGGAAGGGGAACGGCATCACGGCGATCTCCCGGCCCAGCGGGGACGCGGCCGCGTCGTCCCGCACGTACCAGCGCCGCCGCACGAGCTGCACCCACGGCATGGCGGCGTCCACGTACCCCGCCGATTCCAGCTCCGCGTAACGGGAGTCGTGCATGGCGAGCCCCACGCCGCGATCCGCCAGGTCCCCCGCGGCACGCTCGTACACGGTGATCTCGTCCGCGCCACCGCGGTGCGCGGCGAGGGCCGCGGCACACCCGGCGATGCTGCCGCCCACGACGGCGACACTGCCTCCACGCATCATGCCGCCATCGTGGCAGCCCCGGTGACCTGCTGTCAGCGGAGCGAGACCCCGCGCCCGGCGAAGAACGGCTCGAACTCGTCGGCGGGCAGGTCGGCGGTGCGCCGAGTGAGTGGCACCAGGTGGCCGCCCCGCCCCGCCCCGGCGAGGGACGGTGCGGGCGGTGAATCTCGTAGTGCACGGAGGCGATGACCTGACGCCCCTCGTCCAGGGGCCCGCCGATCTCCTCGACTGAGAGGTGCTGGTGGACCTCGGCGTCCAGGCCGAACTCGTCCCGGGCGTACTCGGCGAACGGGGCGTAGATCATGCCCTTGATGACCCCGTCCACCTCCGTGTACGCGCCGTACTTGAGGGCGCCGTCCCGCAGGGCGAAGAGGGAGGGCGCGGACGGGCCGAGGGCCATCCGGAAGCAGGTCAGCCCACACAAGTGGCCGCACGGTGAGCTTAGCTGGCAGGCCGGTTCGGAAGCTGCCGGTCCGCTGTGGCTGGTCGCGCAGTTCCCCGCGCCCCTAAAGGGGCGCCCTACTGGCGATAGCCGCTCAGGAAGCGGCCGATGCGGCTGATTGCCGCGTCCAGGTCGTCAGCGTAGGGAAGGGTCAGGATGCGGAAGTGGTCGGGGCGGGGCCAGTTGAAGCCGGTGCCCTGGACCACCTGGATCTTCTCCTGGAGGAGGAGGTCGAGGACGAACTTCTCGTCGTCGTGGATCGGGTGGACCTTCGGGTCCAGGCGCGGGAACGCGTACAGGGCGCCCTTCGGCTTGACGCAGGAGACACCGGGGATCTCGTTCAGCTTCTCCCACGCCTTGTCGCGCTGCTCGTGCAACCGCCCGCCGGGCAGAGTGAGTTCGCGGATGGACTGGCGGCCGCCGAGCGCGGCCTGGATGGCGTACTGCGCGGGGGCGTTCGGGCACAGCCGCATGGAGGCGAGCATCGTCAGGCCCTCCAGGTAGTTCTTCGCGTGCTGCTGCGGCCCCGTGACGACCAGCCAGCCGGAGCGGAAGCCCGCCACCCGGTACGTCTTGGACAGGCCGCAGAAGGTGAGGACCACGAGGTCGGGCGCGAGGGCGGCGACGCTGTGGTGCACCGCGTCGTCGTACAGGATCTGGTCGTAGATCTCGTCGGCGAAGACCATCAGGCCGTGCCGGCGTGCCAGGTCGAGGATGCCCTCCAGGATCTCCTTCGGATAGACCGCGCCCGTGGGGTTGTTGGGGTTGATGATCACGACGGCCTTGGTCCGGTCTGTGATCTTCGAGGCCATGTCGTCGAGGTCGGGGTACCAGTCGGCCGACTCGTCGCACACGTAGTGGACGGCCTTGCCTCCGGAGAGGGTGGTGACGGCGGTCCACAGGGGGAAGTCGGGGGCCGGGATGAGGACTTCGTCGCCGTCCTCCAGGAGGGCCTGTACGGCCATGGTGACCAGCTCGGACACGCCGTTGCCGAGGAAAACGTCGTCTACGGAGACCTCGTCCAGGCCGAGCGCCTGGTACCGCTGGGCGACGGCGCGGCGGGCGGAGAGGACGCCGCGCGAGTCCGTGTAGCCGTGCGCCTTCGGGAGCATCCGGATCATGTCCTGGACGATCTCCTCGGGCGCCTCGAAGCCGAAGAGCGCGGGGTTGCCGGTGTTGAGGCGCAGCACGCTGTGGCCCGCCTCCTCCAGCGCGTTGGCGTGCTCGATGACGGGGCCCCGGATCTCGTAACAGACCTCGCTGAGCTTGCTCGACTGCCGGAACTCCATGCGGTGCGCCTCCCGTGACGTGTGTTACTTGGTTTTACCAAGCTCCCGCTTGGAAAGTCCAACAACTTGCATAGACTATGTCGCATGCCACCTCGCCGAAGCTACGACCAGTACTGCGCGGCAGCCCGGGCGCTGGACGCCGTGGGCGACCGCTGGACCCTGCTGATCGTCAGGGAACTGCTGGTCGGACCCCGCCGCTACACCGACCTCCACGCCGACCTGCCGGGCGTCAGCACGGACGTGCTGGCCTCACGGCTGAAGGACATGGAGCAGCGGGGCCTTGCGACGCGGCGCAGGCTGCCCGCGCCCTCGGCGGCGTACGTCTATGAACTGACGGGCAGGGGGCGCGAGTTGCTGCCCGTCCTGGAGGCCCTCGCCGCCTGGGGTGCCCCCGCCCTGGAGGAGCGCAGGCCCACGGACGCGGTGCGCGCGCACTGGTTCGCGCTGCCCCTGCTGAGGCCTCTCGCGGCGGCCGGGGCGGGCGCCGAGGGTGTGGTGGAGGTGCGGCTCGACGAGGGCTGCTTCCACGTCCGGCTCACCGGCGGCGAGCAGACCTACGACGAGCAGACCTACGGCGACGGACCCGCGCCGGACGGGGCCGACGCCGCCCTCACCCTGGACGCCGGCACGTGCGTGGCGATGAGCCGCGGCGAACTCACCGTCGGCGAAGGCGTGCGGCAGGGGCGGATCGAGGTCAGCGGCGAGTCGGTCCTCGCCAAGGCGCTGCGCGAGATGTGACGGCCCGCGCGGACGCGGCCCGAGCGGCTCAAGCGGCTCGAGCGGCTCAACGTACCGACTGGACTCCCGGGCGGCAGGCGGCCGTCTGCGCGAGGGCGAGTTCACGCGCGGTGGCCATGTCGCTGAACGGAAGCAGCTCCCCGCGGACGGTCTGGTGCGGCTCGCTTCCCTTGCCCGCGATGAGGACCGTGTCCTCGGGGCCCGCCGACGACAGGGCGAAGGCGATGGCCTCACGCCGGTCGGCGAGCCGCTCGAACGGGGTGCCGGTCGCGGTGAGGGCGGGGGCTATCTGGTCCAGGATCGCCTCCGGGTCCTCGTCGCGCGGATTGTCCGACGTGACGACGCAGAGGTCGGAGTGGGTCCCGGCGATCCTCCCCATGTCCGCCCGCTTCGTGGTGTCCCGGTCGCCGCCGCAGCCGAAGACGGTGATGACGCGGCCGCGCGCGTAGCCCCGGATGGTGGTCAGGACCTTGTCCAGGGAGTCGGGGGAGTGGGCGTAGTCCACGATCACGGAGGTTCCCTCCGGCGTCTCGAAGCGTTCGAACCTGCCGGGCACCGGCGGCAGTTGGGCCAGCGCGGCGACGAGCGCGTCCAGGTCGTGCCCCAGTACGTGGCAGGAGGCGAGCGTCGCGAGGGCGTTGGCCACCGCGTACCGGCCGGGGAAGGGGATCGACGCGGGACGGGCACGCCCGCCGTGCCACAGGGTGAACCGCGTGCCCGAGGCGCTCACGACGAGGTCCGTCGCCCGGTAGTCCGCCGGTCCGTCGAGCGCGTACGTGGTCACCGCCCCCGGCATCATCGCGCGGATCCCGGCACCCACCGGGTCGTCGGCGTTGACCACCGCGTGCCGGCACAGGCCCTGGAAGAGCCGGAGCTTGGCGTCCCGGTAGTCGGCCATCGTGCCGTGGTCGTCCAGGTGATCCTGCGTCAGGTTGGTGAAGACGCCGACATCGATGAAGGTGCGGTCCACCCGGTGTGTCAGCAGCGCCATGGAGGTGGCCTCGAGCACCACGCTGCCGGTGGCCCGGTCGCGCATGTGGCCGAGCAGGTACTGCAAATCGGGCGATTCCGGGGTGGTGAGCACGGACGCCGGCATCGGTATCCGCTCGTCGCCCATCCGGCTGCCGGCCGTCCCGATGACCCCCACCTTCGCCCCGGTGGAGAGCCGCAGGGCGGACTCGACCATGTACGAGACGGACGTCTTGCCGTTGGTGCCGGTGATCGCCACCACGTCCATGTGCCGCCCCGGTTCGCCGAAGTACCGCGAGGCCACGACGGCCGCCGCCCTTCGCGTGTCCGCCACCCGCACGACGCACTCGGCCACGGACCCGGGGAGCGTCGGGTCCGCCCCTTCGACGACGACGGCGGCGGCGCCACGGGCCAACGCGGCGGCCACGCCGCCCGGCCCGCCCTCCTCGTGCCCGGGCACGGCGACGAACACGGAACCGGGCACGACCCGGCCCACGTCGAAGGTCACACCCGCGGTGACCGCGACCGTGCCGGGGTCGCCCCGGAGTACGTGATGGTCATGTCCGGCCAACAACTCGTTCAGCTTCACGATGATCCATTCGAAGTGGCGCGGACCCGGTCGTGCGGTCGCGGCCAGGCGGCAGCGCCGGCGGGAGCCGGGAAGCTGAGGTGGTGACGTGGAGCGGAGACGAGGATCGCCCGCGGGGCCGGAACGGCGGCAGCGGCGAGCCGGCGCGAGAGTCGCTAGCCGTGCTCGTGGGTTCGAGGTGTCCTCGTGTGCCTCGTGGAACCCATGTGACCCATGCGGCCGAGTGTACGCCCGGGCGTGACGTTCGGTTACCGGACGGGAACGGGAACGCCCAGCCGGTCGGCCACGGTGGTGAGAGCCGGGCCCAGGGGCAGCGCGACCCGGGCGGCGGCGAGCTGGTCGCCCCGGGTCGGGTCCTGGTTGACGATCAGCACGGGCGTCCCCTCCTTCGCGGCCTGGCGGACGAAGCGGAGCCCCGACATCACCGTCAGCGAGGAGCCGAGGACCAGCACCGACGTCGCCTCGCGCACCAGACCGCGGCAGTGCTCGACCCGCTCCGGCGGCACGGTCTCGCCGAAGAACACGACGTCCGGCTTGAGTACGCCGCCGCAGACCTCGCAGGGCACCACCCGGAAGTCCCCGACCTGCTCGTCGGTGAGGTCGGCGTCACCGTCCGGATTGAGGCCGGCGGCCACCGGCCGGAACCCCGGATTGGCCTCCTCCAGCCGCCGCGCGAGCTCGCGCCGGGGGCTGAACGCGCCGCAGGAGAGACAGCCGACACGGTCCAGGCTCCCGTGCAGCTCCACGACGGCCTGGCTGCCCGCCGCCTGGTGCAGCCCGTCCACGTTCTGGGTGATCACACCCGACAGGAGGCCGTGCCGCCCGAACGCGGCGACGGCCCGGTGCCCTGCGTTGGGCCGGGCGCGCCCGAAGAGGCGCCACCCGAGGTGGCTGCGCGCCCAGTACCGGCGCCGGGCCCCGGCATCCGCGATGAACTCCTGGTAGGTCATCGGGGTGTGCCGGCTCAGACTGCCGCCCTCGCCCCGGTAGTCCGGGATCCCCGACTCCGTGGAGATCCCCGCCCCGCTGAGCACCAGCACGCCCCCGGCCCCCAACGCGTCGGCGACCGGCCCCAGGTCCGTGACGGCCGGTGGCAGGTCTTCGGGAGGGGTCCAGCTCAGAGTGGGACGCGTCCGCATGCGGCCAGGGTACGCAAAGCGGCCATCGCCGCCCGGCCACGGCCCCGGTCGGCACGGGTCACTCCGTCTCGCGCAGCCGTGCCGCCAAGGTGGTCAGCGGTTCGGCTGCTTCGGTGTGGCCGAGGGCGGCGGCTGGGCGCTCCAGCTGGAGGCCTTCCGTGACACCCGCTCCGGGCCCGGGCGGTACGGGTCACTCCGTCTCGCGCAGCCGTGCCGCCAAGGTGCTCAGCGGCTCGGCCGCCTCGGTGTGGCCGAGGGCGGTGAGACGGGCGAGCGCCGCGTTCAGGCGGTCGAGGGCGGTGGCAGGGCGCTCCAGCTGGAGGCCTTCCACGGCGCCCGCGAGACGGACGCACTCAGCCCACTCCCCGGCGTGGTCCTCGTCCGGTCCCGGGTCGCCGAGCAGGGCGAGGGCCTCGTCCAGGGCGGCCAGGGCGTCCTCGTACCGCTCCGCGTAGGCGTTGACCCTGCCGTGTTCGTAGGCCAGGGCGGCTTCCAGGGGGCGGCCCCGGGGCTCGTACCCGGCGGCGTGGGCCTCGTCGGCGATCCGGCGCGCGGCGGCGAGGTGGGCGAGGGCGCCGACCAGCCCGTCGGGGCCCTGCCGCCTGGCCTGGAGGCGGGCCAGTTCGCGCAGGCAGCCGCTGAGCTGCTCGTAGCGCGGTGCGCGGGCGTGGGCGGCGAGCGCCTGGTCCGCCGCCTCGCGCGCCCGGGCGAACTCGCCGGACTCGCCGAGGAGCACGGCCGTCTCGGCGGCGATCATCGCGTGGCTCCCCGGGTCGTCGTCCCAGCCGGCCGACTCGGCGGCGAGGGCGGCGAACTCCGCCGTGGCGGCCTTGAGGTCTTCTCCCGCGTGCAGCGCGCGGGCGCGGGTCAGGCGCAGCTGCGCGGCGAGCCGGTCGTCCAGCTCCCCGGAGGCCACGTCCGGCTCGGCCAGGACGGAGTCGAGCAGCGCGATGCAGTCCTCCACCCGGCCCAGGTCGAGGCTGAGCTGCGCCGCGTTGCTGTACGTGCAGAAGGCGTCCGTGCGGCTGCCCCGGCGCAGGTCCAGCTCGGCCGAGCGGGTCAGGTGCCGCAGCGCCTCGTCGGGCCGGCCCAGGTGCAGGCAGGCCTCGGCCAGATCGCCGTGCAGCCGGGCGGTGTCGGCCGTGCCGGCCGGCCAGTCGGCGGCCTGTCGCAGGCCCTCGGCCAGATCCGCGTGCGCGGTGTGCGCGTCCTCAAGGCCGAGGTGCAGCCGGCCGCGCAGGGCGAGGACGCGGGGCACGTGCCAGGCGGGGCCGTGCGCCTTCAGCCGGTCGAGGAGGCCGTCGACCTCGGCGACAGCGGCGGGCAGGTCGCCCGAGAGGGCGTGCGTGCCGGCCCTCAGTTGCAGGGCGTAGGAGGTCTGGTCGGCGAGGTCGTGCCGGGTGGCGAACGCGTGCAGCAGCTCCGCCTCGGCGCGAGCCGGTGCGCGGTGGTCGGCGCTGCCCGACGTCTGGAGGCGCAGGCCGAGCGCGATTGCGCGCAGCCGCAGCAGCCGGACCTCCTGGTGCGGGGAGAGGCCGGGCGTCTCCTCGTGCAGGCGGACCACGGCCTCGTGGGCGGCGGCGAGCGCGGCGGCCCGCGCCTCGGTGTCTCCGCCGTCCTCCGCGGGGAGCTGGGCGCCTGCGAGCAGCGCCCGGCCGCGGGCGACGGCCGCGTGCCCCGGCTCCCCGGCGTCGTCGTACAGTCCCGCGGCCTCCTCGTGGAGGGCCACGGCGGTGGCGAAGTCGTCCCTCTCGGCGGCGTCGCCCGCCTCGTCGGCCAGCAGGTCCGCCCGCAGCCGTACGAGCGGGCCCACGGCCGGGTCGTCGGGGTGGGCGTAGCCGCGGGCGGCGACGAGTGTGCGCAGCCGCGCCCAGCAGGCGTCCGCGTCCGGATGCCCCTGGTCCTCCAACGCCCTTGCCCGCGCGATGAGTTCGGGCAGCGGCTCGGGGGCGGCGTCGGCCGCGGGGGCGGCGGGCGCGGCGGCCGGGGCGGCGGGGGCCAGCTCGTCGAGGCCGCGCGTGCGCAGGGTCAGCTCCAGCGCGTCCAGGAGCGGCGCGCGGTCGAGGCGGGCCCCGCGGCGTTCGGCGTGGGCCGTGGTTCCGTTGCGGGCGTCGAAGCGGGCAGCGAGGTCGTCGGCGCGGCCACGCACCTCGGCGCGCAGGCCGGCCACCGTCCAGGCGCGTCCCGCGAAACCCGCGGCGGGCACGTCGCCGTGGCCGAGGTGCTCGACGCGCTGCAGGAGGACTTCCACACCGGTGAGGAAGTCGAGCAGCTCCAGCGGCGATTCGACCTCGTCGAACAGGTTCCGGTTCTCGGCGAGCAGTTCGAGCCCGCGAGCCTCGTTGCCGGTCAGCGCGCAGAACTCCAGATGGCGGCCGACCTCCCCGCACAGCGAGGGGACGCGCCGGCACCGGCGGTAACCGGCGAGGTGCAGCTCCCTGGCCCGGTCGGTGCGGCCGGTGCGCAGCAGGGGCAGCAGCGCGTACGAGACGGAGCGGGCCGGCTCCTCCTGGCAGGACTCGTCCCCGGCCAGTACGGGTTCCCAGACGTTCAGCGCCCGCTCGTCGTCGCCCGCCGCCAGGTGGTGACGGGCCCGCTCGCACGTCTCGCAGGCCTCGCAGTCGCTCAGCGGAGTACGGGTGCGGCCCGCCCACAACTCGTAGGCGAGGGAGGTGTCCTCACCGATGTGGGCGGCGAGCTGGTACGCCTGCCCGTAGCAGGGCTGGAGGCCGAGGCCGGCCTTCTCGTACCGGCCGCGCATCTCCGTCTGCCACTGGCGCAGACTGGCCAGGGGTATCTCGGGCAGCGCGCGCAGGGCGGTGGCCACCCACTTGAACCGCCAGAACAGCAGATGGCGCAGGCGCTCGTCGAAGACGTCGGGCTGTTCGTCGAAGAGCGTGAGCAGACGGGCGAAGACGACGGGCGACTTCCGGGGCTCGGCACCGTAGGTGTACGCCTCCTGGAGCTCGAAGAGCGCGTGCGCGAGCACGGCGGGGTCCTCGAACCGCTCGGCGGCGTCGACGAGTTCCTCGGCGGTGACGGTGCGGGTGCGGCCGTAGGGGCGCTGATCGTTCTCCCGGAGCGCCCGGTACAGCTCATCTGTGTTCTGCGGCTGCTGGGCGTGGGGTGCGGTCGGCATCGTCAGCTGTCCTTGCGGAGGGCGTGGGCGAGAAGGTCGAGGAAGGAGCGGTTGATGAGGCTCGACTCGGAGGGCCTGAGCGGGCGCCGGGACAGCAGCGCGGCCTGCCCGTAGAGCGCCTCGGCGCTGGTGCGGGCCAGCTCGGGCTCGTCGATGGCGACGGCCGTGCGGACCAGCGGGTTGAGCTGGTTGAGGATCAGCTGGGCGCGCGGCGCCTCCTGGCGCAGGGCGCCGAGGATGTCGCCCCACAGGCCGCCCTCCTGCTCACGGGCGAGCTGCGAGCGGGTGCGCTCGTGCCGCGCCTCGCGGCTGTCGATGAGGAGGGCGGGCGCGGAGGCGGGCTGGAAGGTGCGCAGCGCGACATCGCAGTCGAAGACGGCGAGGGCGTCGCGGGCCCGGGCGAGGTAGGCCGCGGCGGCCAGCTCCGTCTCCCGGTCGACCGGATCGAGGTGGGCGGTGAGGGTCGCCGGATCGAGGTCGGCGACGTTGACCTCGGGCCTGATCTCGGGCAGCCGGTGGACCAGCTCGCGGTCGTACGTGTAACCGCCGTTGACGACGCCGAGCCCGGCGGCCGAGGCGATCGCCGCGACCTGCCGGAACTCCTCCACGCTCGACGTCACGAGCACCGTGCGGTGGGTGCGCGCGAACTCGTCGAGGGTGGCGTGCCCGCCGGTGGTCTCGAACGGCAGCCAGGGCAGCAGCATCCGCAGGATCTCGTCGTCGTGCACCGCGAGCGACTTCGCGGCCAGGTGGTGGGCCTGGAGGAAGCGGGCGAGCAGGTCCGGGTCGCCGGCGGCGGCCCGGGCGATCCAGTCGCGCAGCCGCTCGGCGAGGGCGTCACGGACGGCGGTGAGGGTGTCGTCCTCGTACAGGGACTCGCGGGACGCCGTCGGGCGCAGGCTCTCCGCGTCGACGACACAGCGCACGAAGAACGCCCACTCGGGCAGGATCTCCTCGGCCTGCTCGGAAAGGAGCATGCCCCTGACGTGCACGCGGTGGCCGTGCCGGCGCCCGGCGGGCACCGCCTCGGGCAGCACGCACGCGATGCCCTTCAGACCGACGGCCGGCAGATCCAGCTCGATGGTGTCCAGCGGCGTGAACCCGAAGACCTCCTCGCCGTACGCGGCCAGCGCACGGGAACGGGCTCCCGGCGTCGGATACGTACGCGCCCAGGGAGCGGGCTCGGGGTTGACGGCCGAGCCGGGGCCGCCCGTGCCGTCGTCGAACGTCACCGGATGCCGCAGCAGCGAGCCGAAGTGCCCGGCCAGCGAACGCACTTGGGCCGGCCGGGTCCACTCGCCCGCGTCGGGGCGCGGCGTCAGGGTGACGGTGGTGCCGGGCCGGGGGCGGGCGGAGGCGGGCAGCACGCGGACGGTGTAGCTGCCGTCACCGCGTCCGCGCCACTCCACGGCGGGCGCGTCCGGGGTGCGGGCGGAGCGGCTGACGACGTGGATCTCGTCGGCGACGAGGAAGCAGGAGAGCAGACCGATGCCGAACTGGCCGATGAAGTCGCCGCGTTGCTCCGCGATGCGGTCGGCGCGCTTGCTGCTGCGGCCGATCGTGGCGAGGAAGGCGTGCACGTCGGCCTCGGTGAGACCGACGCCGTCGTCCTCGACGCGGACCACCGAACCGTCGGCGTGCAGCCGGATGCCGAACGCGTCGGCGGGGGCGTCCGGCTGGAGGGCCCGCCGGGCGGTCAGCGCGTCCACGGCGTTCTGCAGCAGTTCGCGCAGGTAGACGCGGGGGCTGGAGTAGAGGTGATGGGAGAGGAGGTCGACGAGGCCGCGCAGATCCACCTGGAAGGTGCGGTCGGCGCCGGCCGGGCTCGCGGCGGTTTCGGGCAGGGTCATCGGGCAGTCCGGGGTGTCGAGTAGCGAGGGGTGACGTGCGGGGCAGGCGCGGGCTGAGACAGGCTCTCAGGCGCGGCGGTGGCGCCGGGCGAACTGCTTCTCGGGCTCCGCGAAGTACACCCACGGCCAGCTGGTGTACGCGCCGTCGAGCGCCTGGAAGACGCGCCGCACCGTGTGACGCTCGTCGGCCAGCGACAGGGCCATGGCGAAGATGTTGAAGTCGTGCTGCCAGCCGAGCCGCCGCACGTAGGCGGGGTGGAGGATGCTGTGATCGGCGGCTTTCCGCAACTCGTCCCGGATGGCCGGGGTCTGCAGGCAGTCGCCGCTGTCCGACTCGACCCACTCCTCGATGTGCGCCATGGCGATCACACAGCCGAGCCGGTGTCCCTGCGGGGTGTGGGCGAGCGCGTCGCGGGCGAACGCCAGGGCCTGGCCCGGCTCACCGGCCCAGCGCGGCTGCAGCTGCGACACCCATGCGAGGTGCGTCTCCAGGTCCAGCGGCTCCCGGCGCAGGGCCGCGTGCAGCCGCGCCACACTGGCGTCGGGGCCCACCGACATGCCGCGTCCTGAGATGAGGAGTTGGCTCCACGGCGTGACCCACTCCGGCCGCAGCTCGGCGGCCTCGAACAGGTGCTCCTCGGCGATGCGCAGCCGCTCGTAGAAGACCCGCCACTGCTCCCGCGAGACGTTCACGGCACGGTTGGAGGTGCGCGCCTCCCAGCCCCAGCTGATGTGGCGCGCCCCGGATATCAGCAGGGCCGTCGCCCGGTGCTCCTTGTCCTCCTCGACGGCCCGGCCGATCCAGTCCTGCACGCCGTCCACGTCGGCGAGTTCGCCGAGGACGTGATCGTCACGGCCGATGTCGAAGGGGACCAGCGCGGCCTTGACCGCCTCCCAGTCGCCCGCCCCGGCCGCCGCCACCAGCGCCGCCACCCGCTCGTCGCCGAGCGCGCGCAGCGTGTACGTCCCGTTCTTCCGCCTGCGCGGGACGGGAAGGGCATGGGGGTCCGCCTCCGGACCCCCTGGTCTCTCCCCGCCCCTGCCGAACAGCTTGCCGAGCATGCCGCGCCCTCCCCTGATCCGCGTGATCGTCCGCCGCAGCATAAGCGGCACCACTGTCATCGCTTCCACAGGGTGTTCACGACTGCTTCACATGCGATCGCCTTCGCGGGCCGCCGGCAGCCGCCGGGCCACGGCCGCGGCCGTACGGGCCAGCGGGGTGGTCATGATCCCGGCCACGCTCGTGCGCCCGGAGATGTAGGCGTCGAGGCGGTGCCAGGCCGGAGGGAGGCGGGTCAGGGCCGTGTGGACGAGGGACGGATTGCGGGCGAAGAGGCTCATGAGGGTGCTGCTGGCCCGCATTTCGGCCCCCAGGACGTCGTTGATCCGGCGGCCGTAGCCGTCGGCCGCCGCGGTCGCCTCCGCCTCGGCCGCACCGGCCAGACGGCTGGCGGCGTCGCCCGCGAACCGCCCCGAACGCAGGGCGTACGAGATGCCTTCCCGCGACCAGTGGTCGACCAGTGCCGCCGCGTCACCGGCCACCAGCACGCGCCCCCGCGCCACCGGGGAGTCCGGGCGGCGGCACCGGGTCAGATGGCCGGTGTCGTGGAGGGGGCGCGGGCCGACGAGCCCGTGCCGTTCGAGGAAGTCCTGCTTGTAGGCGCGCAGGGCAACGGGGTTGCCCCGGGCGGCCACCACCCCGGCGGTGCACACGTCCCCCTTGGGGAAGACCCACCCGAACGAGCCCGGCAGCGGCCCCCACTCCATCAGCGCCCTGCCCCGCCAGCGCTCCGCCGTCCGCCCGTCGACCGGCACCTCCACCTCCAGGGCGAGGTCGACCTGCGCGCACTCCACGCCCACGTACCGCGAGACCCTGCTCGCGCTGCCGTCGGCGCCGACGACCGCCCGCGCGCGGAGCGTGTCACCACGGTTCGTCCGCACACTGACGATGCCGCCCTGCTGCTCCAGCGCGGTCAGCGCGGTGCCGTCCCGCACCTCCGCGCCCGCCGCGGCGGCCGCCTCCGTAAGCGCCGCGTCGAGTTCGCTGCGGTAGACCATGGCGCAGGTCGGCGAGGTGGAGTCGAGGGTGCGTTCCCGGCGCCCGTTGTGGGCGAAGGTGAACTGGCGGGCCGTGTCGTACACCTTCAGGGAGAGACCCGGCGGCAGGGCGGCGAGCGAAGCTCCGATGAGGCCTCCGCCACAGGTCTTGTAGCGGGGAATGGTGGCGCGTTCCAGCAGCAGCGTCGTGCAGCCGTTCTCGGCGGCGACGCGGGCGGCGGTGGCGCCGGCGGGCCCGGCACCGACGACGATCACGTCCCAGGTGCCGGGCGTGCGGGAGGGGGTGGGGGGAGGGGGCATGGGGTGATCACCTAGGGGTTGGCCGGTCGGGTGCGGTGGCTGTCGTCGTACGGGAGGAGTGATGGCCAGTCAAAGTGCCTGCGCCACAGGCTGCTTGGCGTCGGTGTCGGCGTCGGCCTCGTCCTGGCCCTCCTCCGGATGCAGGCGTCCGAGGAGGTAGCGGGTGAGGGCCGTGCCCGTCGGGTGGGTCCACATCACGGTGGTGGGGATGTCCAGGGCCAGCTCGCGCTGGAGGCGGTTGCGCAGGGCGATGGCCATGAGGGAGTCCAGGCCGAGGGTGACCAGGGACGTGTTGGCGTCGAACCGGTCGGTGCCGAGCCGCAGGACCGCCGCGATGTGGCCGATGACCTCGGGCAGCAGCAACCGCTGCCGCTGCTGCGCTCCTTCCGCCTCACGCAGGGACTCCAGCAGGGCGTTGCGGGCCCGGGCACCCTCCGCGCCCGCCGCCGGGGCGGCCAGTTCGGCGAAGAAGGCGGTGCGGCCGGTGGCGGGGAAGGACTCCAGCCACCGGGACATGTCGACGGGCGTGTAGGCGGTGCGGCCGCGGTCGTGGCGGAGGATGCGCTCCAGGGCCGCGATGCCCTCCGCGGGCGCGATCATGGCGTACCCGCGTTCGGCCATCCCCGTGCCGCGGCCGACCTCCGCCCACGGCCCCCAGTTGACGCAGGTGGCGGGCAGGCCCTGGGCCCGGCGCCAGCTCGTGAACTCGTCGAGCCAGGCGTTGGCGGCCGCGTAGGCGCCCTGCCCGGGGTTGCCCAGCAGGGAGGCGGCGGAGGAGAAGGTCACCCACCAGTCCAACTCCTCTCCCAGCGTGGCCTGGTGGAGCAGGCGGGCACCGGTCGCCTTGGGCCGCCAGACCTTCTCCAGGAGGGCTGCGGAGAGATTGGCGACGGTGGCGTCCTCGACCACGGCCGCGGCGTGGACGACTCCGCGCAGGGGGTGGCCGGTGTGCAGGGCGGCCCGTACGAGCGTGTCGGCGACGCCAGGCTCGGCGAGGTCGCCGCACACCACCTCGACGCGGGTGCCGAACTCCGCCGTGAGGGCGTCGAGGGCGGTACGGGCCGCCTCGGCCGGGGCGCTCCGGGAAGTGAGCACCACCGCGGCGGCGCCCTGCTCGGCGAGCCACCGGGCGACCAGCAGCCCCAGCCCGCCGAGGCCGCCCGTGACCAGATAGCTCGCGTCGGGCCGTACGACGGGAACGTCCTCCGGGCGTACGGGCAGCGTGTCGGTGCCCGCGGCGGGCCAGGTGAGGACGAGCTTGCCGGTGTGCCGGGCGGAGGCCATGGTGTGGAACGCCGACGACGCCTCGGCGACGGGGTGTTCCGTGACGGGCAGCAGCGGCAGGGTGCCGTCGGCGAGCATCCCGGCGAGTTCGCGGTAGCCCTCGGCGAGGAGCGCCGGGTCCTGCCGCATCATCATCAGCACGTCGACACCGGCGAAGGTGACGTTCCGGCGGAAGGGGAGCAGGCCCAGCCGGGTGTTGGCGTAGATGTCCCGCTTGCCGAGCTCCAGGAACCGGCCCCGGTGCGCCAGCAGTTCGAGGCTCGCGCTCTGCGCCGGGCCGGTGAGGGAGTTGAGTACGACGTCGACGCCGCGGCCCTCGGTGACCTCGCGCACCCGGTCGGCGAAGTCGAGGGTGCGGGAGTCCATGACGTGCGCGACGCCGAGGCTCCGCAGGTACGCCCGCTTGGCCTCGCTGCCCGCGGTGGCCAGGACCTCCGCGCCACAGGCCCGCGCCAGGTTCAGCGCGGCAAGGCCGGTGCCGCCGCTCGCCGAGTGGATCAGCACCTTCTCGCCCGCCCTGAGGCGGGCCAGGTGCCGCAGTGAGTACCAGGCCGTCAGATAGGCGCACGGCAGCGCGGCGGCGTCCCGGGCGCTCAGCCCGTCGGGCAGCGGCAGCAGACAGTCGGCGCGGACGGTCGTGAAGGAGGCCATCACCGCGGACTGCGACGCGTCCACGAACATGGCGGCCACGCGGTCGCCCACCCGCACCTCCTGGACGCCGTCCCCGACGGCGGTGACGACGCCCGCGCCGTCGAACGCGCTGACGTCCGCGCCCTCCTCACCGGTGTCGAACCGCTGGTAGACCCCCATCGCCTGCAGCACGTTGATGAAGTTGACGCTGGTGGCGTCGATGCGGATCTCGACCTCGCCCGGCCCCGGGCGCCGCCGGGACTGCGCGACGAACTCGAACGAGTCCAGGTCCCCCGGTTGTCCGAGGTGCAGGGCCACGCGGTCACTGCCGTGGTCGACGGTGACCCGACGCCGCTCCTCGCCGCCCAACGGCACGTTCCGCAGCCGCGCCAGGTGCCGCGTGCCGTGCCGGTACGCGACCTCGTCCTGCTCGTCGGGGCAGGCCAGCAGCTCCGCGGCGACCTCGGTGACCGGCGTCGACGCATCGACGTCCAGGACGCAGGGGCGCAGCTCGGGGTGCTCGTAACTGAGTACCCGCACGAGCCCACGCAGCCCGGCCTGCGCCAGGTCCGGCCGGTCGCCGGGGGAGACGTGCTGCGCGGTGGCGGTGAGCGTCCACAGGCGCGGAACGCCGCCCTCCGTCCGCACGAGCGCGCGGGCCGTCTCCGTCAGGCGCGCGACCTGCTGCCGCGCCCACCGGTCGGGGGTCGCGTCCACGACCGCCGAGCGGTCGGAGCCGTTGCCGAAGTCGCCGCCGCACGCGGGCAGATACACCACCGCGCGCGACGCCTGCGCGGCCGTCTCGGGCGGCAGCACCGGTGCACTTTCCGAACCGTCGGCAGGGGTGAGGGCCTGGACGCTCACGGTGGCGCCCCGCTGTCCCAAGGCGGCGGCCAGCTCGTCCGCGTACGCCTCGCGCCCGGGCTCGGCCAGGAGGGTCAGGACGCCGGGCTCACCGCCCGGCGCCGGACGCTCGCCCGGCTCCCACACCGCCTGGAGCAGCCGCTTGCCGAAGCGCTCCTCCGTGCTCTCGGCGGGGACGTGACGGAACTCGACGCCGGTGGCTTCGGCGACCAGGGAGCCGTCGTCCGCCCAGAGCCGGAAGTCCGCGAGGAACCGGTCCCCGTCCGCCAGTTGGAGCGTGACCAGGCAGTAGCCGGTGAGCGGCACCGTCCCGTACAGGCGCAGCGACTCGATGGAGCGGGGCAGGATGCCGCCGGCGGGCACGGAGCCGGTGCGGAGCACGGCGCCCGCGACGGCCTGGAGGCAGGTGTCGAGCGCGACCGGGTGGCAGTGGAGGGCCTGCGCGCCGGCCCGCCCGTCGTCCGGCACCCGGAGGCGGGCGAGGAGGCGGGCGCCCGCACGGTCGGCCGGTGCCCCGTCCGTGTACAGGGCCTGGAGGCCGAGGAACGGCGCCCCGTGGTGCACGCCCCGCTCCTCACGCATCTGCCGGTACACGTCCGCCGGGTCCACGGCGTGCGGGAACTCCGCGAGCAGCTCCTCCGGTTCGCGGCCCTGGGGGGCGGGTTCGCCGTCGGGCACGAGGTGCAGGGACGCCTGGGCGTGCTGGACGGCCGTGCCGTCGGCCGCCGTGCTGACGACCCGCCAGCGCGCGGTGTCCGGACCGGCGGCCTCGGCGGTGGCGGTGACGGACGTGCCGTCGGACGCGGGCAGCAGCAGCCGTTGCAGGTCGACACCGGTGAGGCGCAGCCGCTCGGGACCGGCGGCGTACAGGTCGCAGGCGGCGGCGACGGCCATCTCGCAGAGGGCGGCGCCGGGCACCACGGGGACGTCGTTGACGCGGTGCGCGTCCAGCCAGGGGAGTGTGTCGGGTGTGACGCGGGTCTGCCACAGGTGGCGGCCCTCCCCGTCGGGGTCGGCGGTGTGCGCTCCGGTGAGCGGGTGCGGGGCGGGGGAGGTGCGGGCCCCTGACGACTGCCGGAGCGGGGAGGGATCGACGACGTACCGGGTGCGCTCCCAGGTGGTCGGCGGTACGTCGGCCAGCGCGCCGTCTCCGTAACGCGCGGCCCAGTCCAGCGGGTGGCCCGCGCAGTGCAGCGCCGCCACGTTGGTGTGGAAGGCCGCCATGTCGTCGGTGTCGCGCTGAAGCGAGGGCACGACCGCGGTGTCGGTGTGTCCGTACGCCGTGAGCGTGGCCTGCACCGGGTGGACAAGGACCGGGTGGGGCCCGAGCTCGACGAAGACGCGGTGCCCGTCCTCGGCCGCGGCCCGCACCGCGTCGGCGAAGCGCACCTCGCGGCGGAGGTTGTCCGACCAGTAGGCGGCGTCGAAGGCGGCGTGCTCGCGCGGGTCGTCGGTGACGGTGCTGTAGAAGGCCGTGCCGGGCGTCTTGCCGACGACCTCGGCGAGCGCGTCGGCGAGGTCGGGCAGGATCGGGTCCATGTGCGCGGTGTGCGAGGCGACGTCCACCTCGACCACGCGGATGCCGACGCCCCGCGCGTCCCACTCCTCGGCGAGGCGCCGGATGCGGTCCGCGTCGCCGCCGACGACGGTGTTCTCCGGCGACGCGACGACCGCGACGGTCACGCCCCGCACATCGTCCTCCGCGAGGAGCCGTTCGACCTCGGCGCGCCCCAGGGCGACGGACGCCATGAGGCCCTGCCCGGCCGTCCGCAGGATCAGCCGCGAGCGGCGGCAGATGACCCGCACCCCGTCCCGGACGCTGAGCGCCCCGGCGGCCACCGCGGCGGCGACCTCGCCCATGGAGTGCCCGACCACGGCCGCCGGTTCGACGCCGTGCGAGCGCCACATCGCCGCGAGACCCAGCTGGACGGCGAAGATCACCGGCTGCACCCGGTCGAACCCGGTCACCACCTCGGGGCGGCACAGGGTCTCCCGCAGGGAGAGGCCGGACTCCTCGGCCACGAGCGGTTCGAGCTCGTCGATGACCCGGGTGAACTCCGGGTCACGGTCGAGCAGTTGGCGGCACATGCCCGCCCACTGCGAGCCGTGCCCCGAGAAGACCCACACCACGCCCCGCCCCGCGTCGGGCACGGCCCGGCCGGTCGCCACCCCGGTGCGGGGCGCGGCACCGGCCGCCAGCTCATCGAGGCGTGCCAGCAGCTGCGGCCGGCCGGCGGCGACCAGGGCGGCCCGTTCCCGCGCGGGCGACCGCCGGACGGCCAGCGTGTGGGCCACGTCGCCCAGCGGCACGTGCGACCCCTCGCCCCGCAGCCACCGCGCCAGTCGGCCGGCCGCGGAGCGCAGGGCCACGGGCGTGCCCGCGGAGAGCGGGAACACGCGCAGGACCTCGTCGTCACCGGACGTCGCGGTGGAGCGCTCGGGCGGCACCGGGCGCCTCGCGGCGGGCAGTGAGGGCAGTGCGGGCGGCTGTTCGAGTACGACGTGGACGTTGGTGCCGCTGATGCCGAAGGAGGACACCGCGGCCAGCCGGGCGCCTTCCCGTACCGGCCACTCCGTCGTGTCGGTGGGCACGAAGAGCCGGGTGCCGCCGGCGTCGATCTGCGGGTTCCAGTCGTTGAAGTGCAGGCTGGCCGGCACGATCCCGTGCCGCAGGGACGCGATGGCCTTCAGCAGACCCGCCACGCCCGACACCGGTTCGGTGTGGCCGATGTTCGTCTTCACCGAGCCGAGCGCGCACTTGTCGCGCCCCTTGCCGTAGACGGCGGCCACCGCGCCGAACTCGATGGGGTCGCCCACCGCCGTGCCAGGACCGTGCGCCTCCACCATCCCGACCTCCCCGGCGTCGACGCCCGCGCGCTCCAGCGCCAGGCGGTAGAGATCGATCTGCGCGGGTTCCGAGGGCGCGCTCAGCCGCGTACCCCGCCCGTTCTGGTTGACCGCCGAGCCACGCACCACCGCGAGCACCCGGTCCCGGTTCCGTACCGCGTCCGAAAGCCGCTTGAGTACGACCACACCGCAGCCCTCACCGCGTACGTAACCGTCGGCGGCGGCGTCGAAGGCGTGACAGCGGCCGGTCGGCGAGAACACCCCCCACAGCGCGGGGGCGATGACCCCCTCCGGTCCCAGGGTCAGCATGGCGGCACCCGCGAGCGCCACATCCGACTCGCCGGTCCGCAGGCTCTGGCAGGCGGAGTGCACGGCGACGAGACCGGAAGCGCAGGCGCTCTCCATGACGACCTGCGGGCCCCGCAGGTTCAGCATGAAGCCGACGCGGCCGGGGCCGATGCTGTCGAAGCCGGTGTACATCGCGTACGCGTTGACGTCCTCCAACGGCCGCTGCACACGCAGCATGTAGTCCTTCTGGTAGATCCCGAAGAACATGCCCGTCGGTGTGCCGGACAGCCGCCGGGCCGGAATCCCGGAGTGCTCGATGGCCTCCCAGGCGACCTCCGACAGCAACCGGTGCTCGGGGTCCACCCAGGGCGCTTCATCAGCGTTGATCCCGAAGAACTCCGGCTCGTACGCGTACACGTCGTCGTCCAGGAAACAGCCGTACCGCAGCCGGTCCGCGACCTGCGCGGGCAGACCGGCCAGCTCCGCCTGCTCCCACCGCTCGGCGGGCACCTCCCGCACCGTCTCCCGACGCGCCATCAGCAGCCGCCACAGCGAGGAGAGGGAGTCGGCTCCGCCGGGGAACCGGCAGGCGGCCCCGACGATCGCGATCGGCTCGTCCTGGCCCGCACCGGGGTCCTTGACGTCGGGTTGTACGTGCATAGGGGCTGTCCTTCACCAATCGGATCTTGCGAGGCAAGGGATATTTCGGCACGCGGTGGATGTGGGCCAAGGGCGTGCGTGCCGCGAGTCGTGGCATGCAGGGGGAGCGCCGACTCGCGAACGCATCAGGATCAGCCGGATGGCCGGGTGATTGACGGATCTTCGACGCGGCGGGGGAAGTGCGCGTCCGGCACCCGCCCTCCGCACGAGGTGCGGAGGGCGGGTTCAAACGGAGACCGGCAGTTCACCGGTCATGTTGGGCCTGTCCGGCTCAATACGCGTAGCTGGACTGGCTGTTGCCCGCCGTGACGCGGGTGAACGGGTTCGCCTGCTCCGCCTCCTGCGGGAAGACCGTGACGAACTGGTCGTTGTCGTTGAGGTCGTGGGTGCGGTCGTCACCACTGCCGAGCTGGCCGTGGTTGTTCAGCCCCCAGCCGATGATGTCGTTGGTGGTGCCGCCGCCGGCGGAGCGCACGGCGAGGCCGTAGCCGCGGCCCGCCGAGATCGCCCGCACCGAAGGCAGCTCGATGGCCTCGTGCGCGCTCGTCCGGTTGGTCTTCGTCCCGTCGGCGAGCTGCCCGTTCTCGTTGTTGCCCCAGCCGTACACCTTGTCGTCGGAGTACAGGGCGTAGGCGTGGTCGTAGCCGGCGGCGATGTCCCGGACCGTCGTGCCCGTGCCCTGGGTCGCGTCCGTTCCCGTGCCCGTCCCGGTGTCCGTTCCGCCCGGCTGATCGGCCGAGTTGACCGGTCCGCCCTGGCTCGCGGGCAGGCCCTGGACCTGAACCGGCTTGTTGCTGAACTCCACGGCGCTGCCGTCCTTGTTGATGCCGAGCTGGCCCTTGGAGTTGTCGCCCCAGGCCCAGACGGTGCCGTCGGACTTCACGGCGAGGCTGTACTCGCACCCGGCGTCGATCTTCACCACGTCGGTGAGTTCCGGGACTTCGACCGGGGTGTTGTGGTCCTCGTTGGTGTCGTCGTCCTTGCCGGTACCGGTGCCGAGCTGGCCCTTGTCGTTGAGGCCCCAGGTCTGCACGGTGTTCTTGTCGGTGAGGAGCATGCTGTGATTGCACCCGGCCGCGACCTGCTTGCCGCCGTGCATGCTCTGGACCAGCTGGGGAACCGAGCGGTCGTCGTTCGTGTGGTCGCCGACCTGGCCCTTGTCGTTGAGACCCCAGGCGTAAACACCGTCCGCCTTACCGGAGTTCACGCGCAGGGCGAGCGCGTGCCGGCCGCCCGCGGCCACGTCGACGATGCCGTTGAGCTTCGGCACCTTGCCCGGCGCGGCGTTGTGGTCGGGGTCCGTCGGCCCGGTGCCGAGCTGGCCCTTGTCGTTCTGGCCCCAGGTCCAGACGGACCCGTCATTGCGCAGGGCCACGCCGAAGCCCCAGCCGTCGGTGGCACCGCCGCCGGCCGCGACCTCGAACACGTCCTGCTTGGGCAGGGAGGGCACGGGAGCCGGGGCGTACCGGTCGGGCGACGTCGAATTGCCCAGCTGGCCACCGGAGTTGGCGCCCCAGGCGTACACCAGCGGGTCGTGTCCCTCGGCGGGGAGAGCCGGGGACGCTGCCGCTCCGAGAGCGGTCACGGTGGCTATGACGGTCAGGGCAGCGCGCAGGCGCAGCCCACGGGTCTTTGCGTTCATGGGATTTCCGTTCGTTCGGGCACCACGACGTAAGCGTGGCGCCGCAGTTGGAGGACCAGCCACTCGAATCGTGGCGTCCAGCAACATGCTTGCCGCGTTCGAACCGCTTTTCGGCCTGCGGCAACCAGAGTTCACGCCTTTGGGGGGTCGGCCCGAAAACCCTGGCTACGCCAAAGCCCCGACGCCTACGGCCAGTCGGCCCCATCTTGCGGCCAACTGGCGCACCACACAGGGCAAGTCGAATGGCGAGGAAGGCCGAGCTGTCGGAATGTGAGAGCGGCGGCCCCCACCGTGGTGTGGCTCAGAGGCCGCCGACTCCCCCTCCAAAACTCCGAAGGAGAACCATGCGTGTTGCTGTTGTGCGCCGTGCCCTGCTCGCGGCCGGAATGTTCACGGTGGCGGGTGCTTCCGCCCTGGCCCTGGGCCTGACGCCGGCCGCCGCCGTGCCCACGGCCGTGGTCGCCGAAGCCGTGGCCGCCGAGGCCGTGGTGGCCAAGGCGGACGAGCCGCCGCCCGCGAAGTTCAGCCCCGCCCCCGCGCCCGACACCCAGACCGCGCCCCCGCCGGCCGAGGCCCCGAAGCCCAAGCCGCCGGAGGTCGACAAGAAGTCGCCCGTCCCCTCACCGCCGGACAGCGACCCCTGCGCATCCGGTGGCATCAACGGCATTCCGTCGAGCAGTGCCTGCTCGGACGTCGGGAAGAACAAGCAGGCGAAGGACAAGTGCCAGGTGGAGAACTTCCATACGTGCAACCGGCCCATCACGGGCGAGGCCCAGGACGCGCAGAAGAAGGATCAGGACGCCTACGTCCAGCAGCAGACGGACTTCGGGAACGTCTCGCGGTCCGCGGCCCCCGCCGACGGAGTGACGCAGCAGTGCCACGCCAACTCCGGCATGCGCGACCGGCTCTCCGACGACCAGGTCATCGTGCCGCAGTCGTCCTGGTGGGCCTGTTGAACACCCGGGCAACCCCGTACCCGCTCCCCGCACTTCTCCCCTCACTTCCTCCAAGGAGACCTTCATGCCACGACGCACCACGACCTACTGCCTGTCGGCGCTGCTCGGCGGCTCCCTCGTGCTGAGCACCCTGCCCGGGGCCGCGTTCGCCGCCGACGAGGTGGGCGCGCGGATCGAGAACCCGGATCTCGCCAGCCCCGCCGTGTCCGCCGGAACCGTCCAGAAGGTGGCGCCGAACGGCTGGGACGGCAAGAACACCCAGCTGTTCTCGGCGAGCCGGGCGGGCCACGGCGGCGGACTGCAGGCGGCCTCGCTCAGCAACGGCTCGGCCGGCAGCCTCAGCACCCGGCTGTGGCGCGTCCAGAAGGGCTCCACGGTCACCGTGACGTGGGACGACAGCCCCAGTCCGCTCACGAACTGCGGCACGGACGACCCGACGAAGGGCCAGGAGTACCGCGTGTCCGTCGCCGGTGAGGGCAACTCCGAGCAGCCCGTCACCACGGAGACCACCACGGCGGGCAAGCCGCACTGGCACGAGGGACGCTCGTACTCCTTCACGGCCGCGGAGAACAACCCGCGGATCAGCTGGACCTACCAGAAGGCGTCCGCCTGCGGCCCGCTCGTCACGCACTTCCACGCCACGCAGGACCCGGCGCCGGTGCCGTACGACCTCAAGAAGGCGCGGCTTCCCATGCCCCAGGCGTACCAGGGGCGCGAACCGGTCGAGCCCCGCATCGTGGTGCAGGACTGCCTGGCAGGGCCCAGGACCTGTCACTTCGAGAAGGACGACCGCTACTCCTACCGGTACTACGACCGGCCGCGCATGGTCGGCCAGGCTTACATCAACTGCACCCGCAACGCCATCACCGACCAGCGCCCGGTCAACTGGGAGGAGCTGCCGTACGACAACGTCACGCAGTACTTCTCGAAGCGCAAGAACGACGAGCAGAAGCCGCAGCAGCAGCCACCGGGACCGCAGGGCCTGCAGCAGCAACAGCAGTCGGCTCCCCAGCAACCGCACCAGACGGACGTGCGCAAGGGGTACGAGAACATCGCCACCCAGATCGCGGCCGGCTTCACCCGCGCCGACGGCAACCCACTGGAGATGAACACGAACAACCCGCTGCTCTACGGGCGCAAGGAACAGCGGACGATGTCCGTCACGGTCCAGCCGGGCGAGGTGAGCTGGATCGAGGTGCAGGCCGCCCGCGAGCGGCTCGCCGGCACGCTGATCCACGACAGCAAGAACGAGCGGATGGACGTCTTCGCCGATCTGCCCTCCGGCTCCTTCGGCGACCGCTTCTACCAGCGCACCGGCCCGATGAGCAAGGTCGAGCTGACCCGGTGCGGCGACGCCCGTGACAACGCCCGCACCCCGGACAACAGCGTCGGCGCGCCCACCCTGCGCACGGTTCCCCACCTGGTGCCGACCGGTGAGGCCCCCAAGGGCCGCAAGACCCGCACCGTCCCGCTGACCGTCGACAAGCCCCCCGCCCCGGACCGGAGGACACCGCGCGTCACCTCCTGATCTCTCAGGACACCAGCAACGAAAGGACACAGTCATGGTTCACACCGCGCGTTCCTCCCAGCACCGCCGAGCGGCGACCCGCCGCATGCTCGTCCTGGTCCCCGTCCTGTCCGCCCTGTCCCTCACCGCCGCCTTCCCCGCGGCGGCGGCACCCCGGGGCGACAAGATCGGTGACTACGGCATCGGGAAGATGCCGAAGGCCCGGGCGTACGACGGGAAGAGGCCCCTGAAGTCGGTGCACGAGGTCACCTCCTTGTGCGGCCACACCAAGCGATACACCTGCTCGTTCAAGCTGGACCCGCAGCGCAAGCGCGAGTTCACCAGCGCCGTCTACTCGGTGTCCAACGCCGCCATCAACTGCACCAACGCGGACATGTCCATCAAGCGCACGGTGAAGCTGGAGACCTCCAGCTCCGACAACATCGGCGGTGAGGTCTCCGGCAGCGCCACCATCGAGGGCACGGCCTGGACCGACAACGAGGTCAGCGGCTCGACCACCGGCGAGGTACAGGCGCAGCAGACGCTCCAGGACGCCACCACGGGCAGCGCCACCACGACGAACACGAGCAAGAGCAGTGAGACCAACCACTCGGCCCCCAAGGACAAGGGCCCCAACCAGGACTCCACGTCGGAAAGCACGGCGTCCACGAGCGCCACGGTGTCGAACACGCTGACCGGCACGGCCCAGATGACCGAGAAGGTCAGCACGACCGCGGCGTTCAAGAGCCTCATCCACCTGGCCCTGCGCGGCGCGTTCACCGCCGCGTTCAAGGGGACCTGGAGCCACACCTGGAGCATGACCAACTCCGAGGAGACCGAGGTCTCCTTCACCTTGAAGCCCAACGACGAGATCCAGTTCGGCGCGCTCAACTCCATGTCCCGGGTCGTCGGAGACCTGAGCGTCGACGGCACCGGGAAGATGGTCAAGGACATCGCGGTGGACGGCCCGTCGACCACGAACTCCTCCACCGTCGTGGCGCAGACCTACACCAACCCCGACAAGTGCCAGAGCGTGCGCCCGTCCGGTGCCACCGCGAAGCAGCCGGACGACAACGGCGGGGGCCAGAAGGCCACGCCGCGGGCCGGCGCCGACCAGCGCCGGCTCACCGGGAGCTACCGGCTGGAGAAGGGAGGCGTCTGGCGGAAGATCGGCTGACGCGGGTGCCGCGCGGGCGGCCGGAATCGCAGGCTCTCCGGCCGCCCGTGCATGGAATTGCCCGGTAGCGCGGCGCATCGGCATCGTTAAACTGGTCCGGACACCACTTCCATTCCGACGCACGCTATTCCCGAGGAGGGAAGGTGCTGGCATGGGTTCGTCCGCTGGGTCCCCTGGTGCTGCTGATATGTCTCGTGCTGGGCGGATGCGGCAGGGAGGGAAGTGTTCCGGGCAGCGTCGGAGCACTTACCGGCAGCGACCCGGGTCTCGAATACCCGGTCGGTGAGTCCCGTGCCCTCGCGAAGAAGAAGATAACCATCGGCGTGAAGTCGGACCACCCGTTCATGGGATTCGAGGATCCGGTGACGGGGCAGCGTTCGGGATTCGACGTGGAGATCGCGAAAATGGTGGCGGCGTATCTGGGATTCGGTCCGGACGACATCGAGTGGAAAACGGTGGCTCCGCAAGTGCGAGAGCTGTCGATATCCAAGGGGGACGTCGATCTGTACGTGGGCGCCTACACGATAAACAGTGAGAGGAAGAAACAGGTCTCCTTCGCCGGCCCCTATTATCTCGGCGGACAGGATCTCCTTGTCGACAAGGACGACCGGAGCATCCGCGGACCGGAGGAACTGCGCGGAAAGAAGGTCTGCACGGTGACCGGATCCACTCCGTACGAGCGGATCAGGCAGCCGGAATACGGGGCCACCGTCGTGTCCCACGACAGCTACGCGCACTGCGTACAGGACCTCGTCATGGACGTGGTGGACGCCGTCACCGCGGACGACACGATATTGAAGGGTTACGCGGCGCAGAACGAGGGCCGGCTGCGGGTCGTCGGCCGGCCCTTCTCCGAGGAGTTCTACGGCGTGGGCCTGGCACGGCGGGACGCGGCCCTCCGCGACCACGTCAACGACGCCATCGAACACCACGTCCGCAACGGCGACTGGCTCCGGGCGTACCGCGCCACCCTCGGCCGCTCCGGCGTTCCGGCGCCGACACCGCCGCCGGTGCAGCGGTACTGATCCGCGCCTGGAGGCGTCATGAACGTGCTGACCGACAACGCCGGCCTGTTCTGGCAGGGCTTCATGGGCACCGTCCAACTGATGTGCCTGAGCACGCTGCTCGCGCTGGCCCTGGGAATCCTGCTCGTCTCCCTGCGCATCAGCCCGGTGCCGCTGTGCCGCGGGCTCGGCGCGACGGTGGTGACGGTGCTCTGCAACACCCCGCTGACCGTCCTCTTCTTCGGGGTGACGCTCGGACTGCCCATGCTGGGCCTCACCGGGGCGGACTACTTCACGCTGGCCGTCCTGGTGATGGGCGGCTACGCCTCGGCGTTCGTGTGCGAGGCGCTGCGCTCGGGCGTCAACACCGTGGAGACCGGGCAGGCCGAAGCGGCACGGAGCCTCGGCATGTCCACGATGCAGGCGGCGGTGCTCGTCGTCTTCCCCCAGGCCGGGCGGGCGGCGGTGCCGCCGCTGGGCAATGTCGTGATCACCCTGGTCAAGAACTCCGCGCTCGCCGGCGGCTTCAGCGTCTACGAGCTGTTCAGTACCGAGAAGACCCTGGTGGAGCGCGGATACGCGGTGGCGGCCGTCTTCTTGTGGGTGACCGTCGCCTATCTCGTGCTGATCTCGGTGATCAGTACCGGCTTCCGCCTCCTTGAGCGTCGTTTGGCGGTGCCCCGATGACATCCGCCCTGTTCGAGGCCCCGGGGCCGCGCGCCCGCCGCCGCCACTTCTGGTACGCGGTCCTTGTGGCGTCGGTGACCGGCGGCGCGGTCTGCTGGATGCTCCTGCGGTTCGCCGACGCCGGGCAGTTCGACGCGCGGATGTGGGAGGCGTTCGGGTACCGCGGGGTGCAGCTGCGCATCCTCACCGGCGTGGTGGACACCTTCAAGGCGTTCGTCCTGGCGGTGGTGCTCTCCCTGCTGCTGGGTCTCCTGTTCGCGGCGGGGCGGCTCTCGGCGCACCGGTTCCTGCGCTGGCCCGCCGGGGCGCTGGTGGAGTTCTTCCGCGCGGTGCCGGTGATCATCACGGTCTTCGCCCTGTACGCCACCGACGTGCTGCGCACCTGCGTCACGGCAGTCGCCGACCTGCTGCGGAAGGGTCTGGGAGCCCCGGGCGAATGGCTCGCGGAGAATTTCGCGAGCCCCACGCTGTGGGCCCTGGTCATCGGCATCGCCCTGTACAACGGGGCGGCGCAGGCGGAGATCCTGCGGGCGGGCGTGGGCGCCGTGCCCAAGGGGCAGTTCGAGGCCGGATACGCGCTGGGGATGCGCAAGACACAGGTGATGACGGTGGTGGCCCTGCCTCAGGCGGTCCGGACCATGCTGCCGAGCGTAATCAGCCAAATGGTGGTGACGCTGAAGGACACGTCGCTCGGATTCTTCATCATGTACGAGGAACTTCTCTATGCCGGAAAACTCCTGGCACAGAACACGGCGACTCCTTCCGGCTACCCCTACCTACCCGTTCTGTGCGTGGTCGGTTCGCTGTACATCATCACGTGTCTCCTCCTTTCTTATGTGGCCCGCCGTATTGCCGCAGGACATATGTTGACCATGACCGGAATGGTACGGAATCGACGGGCGCGGTCGCGCGATAGTTTCCCCGGAGAAGTCGAAGGGAAGTGAGAACTCAACCGAAGACGGAAGGAATCGGCATGACCGAATCTGTCGAATTGGTGGAAGATCTCTACCCCACGCGTGTCGAGACCGAATCGGTGCCTTTTCGGCGTCACCATCCGGTGGTGTGGGGCGACGGTTCACCGGGCCCGCTGTCCGCCGATGAAGTGGCGGGCTATGACCGGGACGGATTCCTCGCATTCGGGGCGCTCCTCGACGCCGGCGAAGTGCGGGAGTGCCGGGAGGAAATACGGCGCATGGCCTCGGACACCGCACTGCGGTCCTCCGGGCGAGTGGCTCCCGAACCGGACTCCGACGAGATCCGTTCCCTCTTCGAGGTGCACAGGATCAGCGAGATCTTCAGGCGAGTGGTCCAGTCCGGCCGCCTCGCCGACCGGGCCCGGCAGATCCTCGGTTCTGACGTCTACGTCCACCAGAGCAGGGTCAACTACAAGGCGGCCTTCGACGGCTCGAAGTTCGGCTGGCACTCGGACTTCGAGACCTGGCACTCCGAGGACGGCATGCCCGCACCCCGCGCGCTGAGCTTCTCCGTCGCCCTGACGGACAACCTGCCGTTCAACGGACCACTCATGATCATCCCCGGTTCCCAGCGGACCTTCGTGCCCTCGGTGGGCCGCACTCCTCCCGGCTACCACAAGCTCTCGCTGCTGGGGAAGAACCTCCCGGCCGGGCCCGCGGACCGCGCCGCCGTGACGACGCTGGCCGAACGGCACGGCATCCGGCAGTTCACCGGACCGGCCGGGTCCGCCGTCATGTTCGACTGCAACTGTCTGCACGCCTCCGGAGGAAACGTTTCACCCTTTCCCCGGACGAACCTCTTCGTCGTCTACAACAGCGTCGACAA
This sequence comes from Streptomyces sp. NPDC029674, assembly GCF_044903205.1. Classification (NCBI taxonomy): domain Bacteria; kingdom Bacillati; phylum Actinomycetota; class Actinomycetes; order Kitasatosporales; family Streptomycetaceae; genus Streptomyces; species Streptomyces sp. NPDC029674. The sequence goes on along the minus strand of NZ_JBJDPY010000023.1, from coordinate 81,437 downwards.
CGCGCTGACCACGCCGTACGCGGCCTCCGAAGTACGTCCCGGATACCTCGCCGAACGGGACGTCACACCGGTGCCCCCGTCCGCAGACCGGCCGCGTCGATGAGCCTGGCCACTTCGAGCGTGGTGTAGCCGCGCTCGAAGTGCCGCGGCTCGGACATCATCAGCGAGACGAGATCCAGCAGCAGCCGCGCGTACTCCTCACTCGTCCCGGGCCAGGCACCCGCGTCGAGCATCCAGGGCGCACTGTCCGCCGTCGCCTCCGTCCGCCCCGCACGGATCAGCGATTTGGAGAGCTTGGCGCCGGACGTCGAGAGCACCACCGGCGTGAACAGGCGCACCGGGAGCACCGCCCCCGGACAGCACAGGAACGCCTCGTCGAGCAGGCGGCACCCCGCCGCCCAGTCGGCACCCTTGACCACCACGGCGAGCGCGTCCTCCCGCGCCGCGACCCGCTCCTTGAGGAGGTTGCGGTGGAGCGTGCCCGAGCTGATGTACGCCCCGTCCGCCCCCTCGTCGTCGGCCCGCACCCGCACCGTGTATCCGCCGTGGTCCGGACAGACCGCCGCGAGCTCCGCGCGGTCCGGCCCCGCTGTGAGCAGTTCGGTGGCCTCGCCCTGTTTCTGCGCCCAGCCGCACCGCGGGCACGGCGGGCTCAGCGGCACCTTGCCGTGCGACGGCGCGAGCACCCACCGCAGGGCGTCCATCCGCAGCAGTGAGTCGAGGAACTCCTGCCGGAAGTCCCGCCGGCTCTGCTGCCGGGTGTACGTCTCGGTCTCGTAGGGGACGCCCGTGGCCGCGGACAACGCGTCGAAGAAGCCCCCGTAGTAGGTCCGGATCAGCTCGTCGACCCGCTCGCCGCCCAGGGCGTGGTGGAAGGAGCGCTCGTAGAGGGTCCCCGTCCGCGGACACCGGCGCGTCTCGCAGGCGGAGTTGTCCAGGGCGCCGAAGCGCAGGACCACCTCGACACCGAACCTGTCCCGGGCCACCTGCGCGAGCAGGAAGGCGGAGGCCTGCATGACGCTGGTGCCCAGGTGCGGGGCGCCGTTTATCTGGACACCGGCGTATAAGGACACCCGCTCGTGCCCGGTGGCCAGCAGCCGTGGGCGGATGAAGTCGACGCTGTGTTCGACGGCGCCGGTGGTGACGCTGACGGGCGAGACGGGCACGACCCGGGTGCTGTCCATGAACGGCCTCTCTGCTGGCTCACCAGTGATGGCGGACGGTCGACTGCGGCAGGTCCACGACGCGCAGGGGACCCGCCCACCCGGGTGGAGCCCACTCGTCCAGGGCCTCGAGGCGAGTGGTGCGGGAGCGGGCGGCCGTACGCAGCAGATCCAGCAGCCCCCCACCGGTCAGCCGGCCCGTCCGCGCGCCGTCCTCGCTGGCCCTGCGACAGGCCAGGCCGACGATGAAGTAGGCCAGGGGGTACGGACCCGAGCGCCACACCACCGCCTCGCCCCGCTCCTCCAGGAGAAACACCTGCTCGGGGTGGTCCCGGGTGAAGTCCCCGAACGGCAGCGGGCACAACGTGACGGCGTGCACGGCGAAACCGGCCGCCTCCAGCATCCCGACCGCCTTACGGGGTGTGGAGTAGCTGCCGATGGTGATGCCCAGGCCGTCCCCCAGCGCACGGCCGTGCGCGATGACAGCGGGAATCAGCTTGAGCCCGTCCGTGCCCCCGCCGACGGACCGGCGCAGGGCGTCGGCCTCGGCGGTGAGCGGGACGTAGGGCGGATTGCTGGTGACGACGACGGGCGGCCGGACCGGGGCGGGGGCGGTGGCCAGCAGCTCGGCGGGGGACAGCGCGGTGAAGTCGCCGTGCGCGAAGGTGACGGGGCGGTCGTCGTCGGACGAGGCGTAGTGCTTGCGCGCCCAGGCCACGGTGTCCTCCCCCGAGTCGACGCCGTGGACGCGGGCCGCTCCCGCGCGGGCCATGGCCGCCGCGGCGGCACCGCTGCCGGACCCGAGGTCGAGGACGAGGCAGCCCTCACGCATCAGGTCCTGCGCCACCCAGACGCCTGTCTCGGTGTCGGCCGGTTCGAAGAAGACCTGCGGCGACGAGGGCGGGTCCAGGTCACGCGGGGTCAGATGCCGGTAGGCGGTGACACGGGTCGGCTGCACGGGAGGACCTCGATCCGTGTGAAGGGGAACAGGGGCAGAGGGACGGGTGCACGGCAGGTCACTTCGCCTTGGCGGCGGGTCCGCTCACCCACTCCAGGACCGCCATGGCCCCGGCGAGTTTCATGGCGGCCTGGGTCCAGGCGAGGGACCGCGGCCCGTCGAGGACTTCACCGGCGACCTCGTCGCCGCGGTGGGCGGGCAGATCGTGCATGAACAAGGCCTGCGGCCAGCGCGCCAGCAGGGAGGCGTCCACATGGAACGGACGGAACGCCTCACGCCAGTCGGGGTCGGGCTTCGCGGTGCCCGTCGTCTGCCAGCGGGTGGTGTACACGACGTCCACGTGATCGGGCAGCAGCGCCGGATCGTGCACCTCTTCGAGGGTGGCGCCCGTGACCGCGGCTCTGCGTGACGCCCTCGCCAGCTCCTCCTCCGGCAGCCCGTAGCCGGACGGAGTGCTGAAGGTGACCCGGGCCCCCGGCACGCTCGCCAGGGCATGGGCCAGGGCCACCGCCGTGTTGTTGCCCTCGCCCACGTAGAGCACGCTCACCCCGGTCGGATCACCGACCGCCAGGTGCAGGGTGGCGAGGTCGGTCACTCCCTGGGTGGGGTGCTCCTCGGCCGCCATCGCGTTGACCACCGGGAGGCCGCCCTCGCGGGACAGCTCACGCAGCTCCTCCAGGGGCCCGGCGGTCCGCGCGACCAGCAGGTCGAGCATGCTGCCCAGGACGCGCCCCGTGTCGGCCACCGACTCACCGGTGTTCAACTGCAGATCCTGCGGGCCGTACGTGACAGGAACGGCGCCCAGCCGGATGGCGCCGACGGTGAAGGCCGTACGGGTACGGGTCGAGGTCCTGGTGAACAGCACGCCGACGGCGCTGCCCGCCAACGGCCGGTCGTGTGCGCGCTGGTCCCGGAAGAGCTCCACCGACCGCGCGGCGAGTCCGCCGATCACGTCCGGCTCCACCTCGGCGAGGGAGAACAGACCGTGCGCCGGAACAGGGCCGGGCCGTGCCAAGTGGTGGTCCATGCTGTCCCTTTCAGTAGAGGGCCAAGGTCCGGCCCAGGCCCAGACGCGACGCGGCATCGTGTACGGCGCCCAGCAGCCCGACGTCGAGGACGGCCATGCCGAAGGGGTTGCTGACGACATGGGACACGGTGGGCCGCACGGCGGGCCGCTCGCCGGTGAGGACCTGGCCGAGGGTGCCGCTCAGGGGCCGGGCCGGGGAACCGCGGTCCGCGGCCGGGCCGTCCGTGCTCCGGCCGTCCGTGATCCGGCCCTCCCGCATCAAGCGGCCGAGGACCCTGCGGGGGTTGTCGGCGACCAGCGCGACGTCGTCCACGAACACGCCCTGTGCCTCCAGGAAGGCGTCGGGCAGCAGGTCGGCCAGGGACACATGGGCGACGAAGGTGCCGGGCGAGAGCCACGCGGCCGGCAGGTATCCGCGGTCGGCGGTGGTCGTCGTCACCACGACCGGTGCGGCGGCCACCGCCTCCCGCGCGCCCGGTTCCACCCGGACGGTGAAGTGCGGGTGGCGTTCCCGTATCCAGTCGGCCAGTTCCTCGGCACGCCGTGCGTCGGTGTCGTAGAGGTGTACGCGCGTCGCCTCGGGAAACGTCGTGGCCAGCAGCCCGACATGGACGCGGGCGAGCGTGCCGCAGCCGAGGAACGCCGCCGCGTCCCACCGCTCGGGACCGAGGTGCCGCAGGCTCACCATCGTGTAGCCGGCCGTGCGGGTCGCGCTCAGCCAGCCCGCCTCGGCCAGCACGCGCGGCCGGGCCGTGTCCGGGTCGAAGAGCATGGCCAGGCCCGCGGCCCGCTCCCGCCCGTGGGACGGGTTGCTCGTCGCGGCATTGATGAGCTTCATCCCCCGCAGCGGGGGACCGCCGTCGACCTCCACCGCGCCGAGCATGGCCAGCGAACGGCAGTAGGCGCCCTCGCCGTTGGTCCAGGGCAGGTAGCCCTCGGCGGGCAGTTCCACCCGGCCCTCGGCGTGCCGGCGCAGCACCCGCGTGATCTCCGCGCACACGTCCACGTGCGCGAGGCAGGCGAGCACCGCTTCCCTGTCGAGAAAGAGGAGTTGCTCCGACATCGTCGCCCTTCGGTTCGCGCGGCCCTCGGTGTCCGGGTGGTTCACGGCAGCAGACCGGCGGCGTCGAACGCCTCGGCGCCGCCCGGCACGTCCATGGCCCCGACTTCCTGGAAGAGCCGCACGGCGTGCCGGGACGCCCTGCGGATGCCCCGGTCGACCGAAGCCGGCGGATAGGAGTCGCGCACGACGTCCTCGACGGCCGACGGCGCGAGGCCCGCGGCGGCCAACGACGCGCGGACGGGCCGCAGATCGGGGAGCAGGCTGCACCGGATCAGACCGGGCAGACACCGCGCGATGCGGCCACGGGACGCGCCGGATTCCTGCGTCCACAGCTCACGGAAGAACTGGGCGAAGAACGCGTGGTGCCAGCCCTCGTCCTTGGCGTGGTCCCTGACGATGTCCCGGACCACGGTCAGCACGTCGGGATCCTTGGGTATCTCGTTGAGCACCGCGGTGATCAGCGTCTCGAAGACCACGACCTGCAGCAGCTGGGCCAGGGCCGGTTCGTACGGCAGGGCCTCGGTACCGATCGCGTCGAGCCGTCGCAGGAACGGACCGAAGTCGTACTCCAGCGGCGTCACCCGCGAAGCGAGGGAGACCTGCTGGATGACGTCCAGGCTGTACAGGGAGTGGTACCCCTCGTCGCAGTAGATGCGGTACGCGTCCAGCCGGACGGGGACGTCGGTGGCGACCCCGCACCGGTTGCCGGCGATGCGTTCCGTGGCACGGTTCACCACGCGCGTCTCGAACTGGGCGGTGAAGTCCAGGTATTGGAAGAGGTGCCGGGCGAGGAGCTCCCTGCGTTTGGCCTCGCCGAGTGCGGCCACGTGCGGATGGTCCAGGTAGGGCACCAGGGCCGGGGGAAAGAAGGCGCGCCCGGTCGCCACCTCGTCCGTCAGGCGGCGCCGGGGTCCGCCGCGGACCCCGGCACGCTGGTACCAGTCCCGTTCCTGCGTGCTCACTGGAGCGTCACCTCACCTTGGACGAGGCCTTCCACAAGGCCCCTGACAGTGACTCCGTCGGCCACGTCGACGGGGGCCAGGGCCTGCCTGGAGCGCCACAGCGGTGAGTAGACGGTGTCGAGGTAGCGGTCCCCGCCGTCCGGGCACAGGCAGGCGATGTCGGTGCGTCCGGGGTCTTCGCGGAACAGCCGCAGGGCCGCCGCGACGAGCGCGCCCGAACTGGAGCCCACGGTGATGCCGGTCGTCTCCTCCAGCCACAGGCACGCGCTGACCGCCTCCGGTGGAGCGACGTGCACGGCGGGCCGGTACCCGTGCGGCAGGAAGGACGATCTGCGGCTCGCCCCGATCCCCGAGAGCAGCCGTTCGCCGGGCATGTCGCCGAGGGCGAGCGAGCCGACGACGTCCACCCCGATCAGTTCCCAGTCCGGCTCGTGGGCGAGGACGTAGTCGCGGAAGCCCGCCAGCGTGCCACCGGTGGACACCGCCACCAGGACGCTCATCCGTTTCGCGGGCAGCTGCGCGCACAGCTCCGGCGCCGTCCACCGGGCGTGCACGGCCGGGTTGGCCGGATTGGTGTACTGGTTCGGCCACACGAGTCCCGGTTCACAGCGCACCCGCTGCGCGACGTGGGCGAGGCGGTTGAGCAGGAATCCGCCGGCTCCGTCCGGCCGCTCGACCACGACGACGCTCGCGCCCATGGCGCTCATGGTGTTCTGCACCGAAGGGCTGACCCGGGGGTCCACGACGGCGGTGAACGGCACCCGTAAAGAGGCGGCGAGGGCGGCCAGCGCCAGACCGAGATTTCCCGACGTCGACTCGATCAGCCCGATCCGGGGATCAACGCGGTCCTTGACATCCTGCCAGAGCGCGAACGCGGTACGCCCTTTGATGGATCCATAGGGATTATGCGCCTCAAGTTTCAACCACAGCGTTCTGGGCACGTCGTTGAATACGATATCCAGCGGCAGCACCGGACTGGGAGGCCAGCCCGAAGATATTTCCAAGACGCCTCCGTTGGCATTGTCTCGCCGAGACCGGAGTTTTATGAAGCGCGGTGGCGCCCCCACTTAACAGGTTATGTGGCCGTTCGTGGCGACACAAGGAATGAAATGCGCCACATCTCGATGCCACGGCCATTCAGTCTCGGCATATGCCAACGGGACGCCATTGTGGCATCTGTTATTCCTGGGTCTTTTCATGCCCTGCCCGTCCGGGCTTTCTTCTCGCAGCACCCACACGCGTTTCGTCGGCCGAGTCGCCACGGCATCGACCTCCACCAGGACGTGCCCCGACGCCCGTGACGGCAACGGCACACCCCGCAACAGCACCTGCCGCAGCAGGCGACCCGGCGGGCCGCCACGCAGTGGCGCGGAACATACGGCACGGTCCGGGTCCTTTCGCGCACGGACGAGCGGCACCGGCGCACTGTCGGTGCGCGCCCGGCCGGCCGCGGCGTCACCGGCGCCGGGCCCGCCCCGGGAAGCCCGCGCATGCGGTGCAGCCAGGCGATGGCCGCTGCCGAGAGCAGTCCGAGACCCAGGCAGCAGAGCCAGGGCAGAGCGGTCAGGCCGGTGCGCCGGCCGAGGTCCAGGGTCCAGCCCACGAGCGCGTTGCCGCCGGCGGCGGCGAGCCCGGAGAAGACGTAGAAGATGCCGAAGTGCGTACCGGTCAGCCGGGCCGGGCCGAACAGGGGGACCAGCTCCATCGCCAGCGGGTGCACGATCATGATGCCGAAGTAGACGAACAGCGCTCCGGCGATCACCGGGCAGGCGTTCAGGACCGCCGTCACCCAGTCGTCGGGCGTCGCGGATCCGCACACCAGGAGAGGCGGCACGAAGCCGGCGGCCGTCAGGGCGATGCCGCGGGCGATCCACGCCGGGCCGCCGCCGCGCCGTGCCAGCGTCCGGGTGACGCGCAGCTGCCAGACCATGTTGGCCAGCGCCCCGATCACCAGCACAGCGCCGGCCGCCTCGGGGCGCCCGGTCGCCTGGCGCGCTCCCTCCGGCAGCAGCAGGTACACCTGGTTCTCCAGGGTGCTCATGCCCGCCATGGCCACGGCGAACGCGACGAAGGTCCGGTTGCTCAGGACTTCCCGCCAGTCCTTGAGGACCGGGGTGCCGCAGCGGGGGGCCTCGCGGGCGGGCAGCGCGTACATCTGGGCCACGCACAGGACGGCGAACACGCCGGAGGCGACGAGGGCGCAGATGCGGAAATCGACCATGAGCAGCACTCCGCCCAGGGCCAGGCCGAGCAGTGAGCCGCCGGTCGCGAAGACGTTGAGGAGCGCGAAGGCCTCCGCCCTGCGGTGGCCGGCCTCCTGGGCGAGGTAGGTCCGCACCGCCGGATAGAACAGCGCTCCGGCCAGTCCGCTCAGCGCCGAGGCGGCGAGCAGGAGCGGCAGCGTGGAACCGACCGCGAACAGCGCGAACCCCACGGTCCGCAGCATGCAGCCGAAGATGATCACACCCCGTGGGCCGAGCCTGTCGGCCGCGGAACCGCCGAGCACGAACAGCCCTTGCTGGCTGAGGTTCCGCACGCCGAGGACCAGTCCGACCAGGGCGGCCGAAAGGCCCAGATCGTGGCCGAGGTAGGTCACCAGAAAAGGGATGAGGAGGTAGAAACCGACGTCCACCCCGAATTGATTGACGAGCAGCAGCCGTACCGCGAGGGGGAAGCTGCGGTATGCGCGAAGAGTTTTCATGCCAGTTCCCGTGAATGGCCCGGGAATGAGTCGATCAACGGTCCCTGAGCTGAACTCTGCACGATTTCACCAATTCTCACGTCAGCCTCTCGGCTGCACCAGGCCCACCGTTTTCCCTATAGGCGGGCGAAATTCGGTCGGCGGGAGCGGATCGGCCGGTGGCCGGAAAGCGCCGGGCCGCGCTCTACCGATGTCTTCGAATGCTCTCTACGGTGAGTCGACGATCCGCAATACCACTCGAAGCGCACCGCGGAATTGCGTTCCCACCCTTGCTCAGGAGGCGGATATGTCGGGCAGTACACGTACGGGCACCGGGTCCGCGCACATCGCGGGCCGGATCATCCGCACCCTCGCAGGCACCGGCGAGGCCGGCTCGCGAGGCGACGGCGGGCCGGCCGTCCGGGCGGCCCTGAACCAGCCGCGGGCCCTGGCGGCCGACGCGGCGGGCGCTCTGTACGTCGCCGAGTGGAAGGGGCACCGGGTGCGGCGGATCGCGCCGGACGGCACCATCACCACCGTCGCGGGCACCGGTGAGCCGGGTTTCGGCGGCGACGGGGGACCGGCCGTTCTCGCCGCGCTCAACGAACCGGGCGGCCTGGTCTGTGACGCCGCGGGGCACCTGTACGTCGCCGACTACTGGAACCACCGGGTGCGGCGGATCGCGCCGGACGGCACCATCACCACCGTCGCGGGGACCGGTGAGCCCGGCTTCGGCGGCGACGGGGGCCCGGCCGCCGAAGCGGTGCTCAACGAGCCCAGGGGGCTGGCCCTGGACGGCGCGGGCACGCTCTATGTCGCCGAGTGGAAGGGCCACCGGGTCCGTGCCATCGGCGCCGACGGCCGCATCACCACCGTCGCCGGCACCGGTAAACCCGGTTCAGGACCGGACGGGGTGCCGGCCGCCGACAGCGACCTGCACCACCCCATAGACATCGTGACGGACACCGCGGGCCGCCTGTACATCGCCGACTGCTGGTCCCACCGGGTGCGGACGGTGTCGGCAGACGGGCTGGTCACGACCGTGGCGGGCACCGGGGAGCCCGGGTACGAGGGCGATGCCGTCCGGGCCGCCGCCGGCCCGCTCCACCAGCCCCGAGGGGTCGACATCGACGACGAGGGCAATCTCTACGTGGCCGATTCCCTCAACGAGTGCGTCCGCGTCGTCCGGCCGGACGGCAGTATCGCCACGGTGGCCGGCGGGCCTCCCGGTGAGGACCGTGAGGACGGCCCGGCCGCCGGGGTGCTGCTGCGTTATCCGCGGGCGGTGCGGGTGACACGGGGCGGTGATCTCGTCATCGCCGAGACCGATCGCCATCGGGTCCGCGCGGTCACCGTGTCCCGCTGAGACCACGGTCCACGGCACCGCGGCCGGCGGGGGTCGCGGAGATTCGAATGCGTCATGAGACGGCTCCTTCAGCACATCACGACCGCGAAGCAGGCCTTGCTTCAACCAGTCTGTCCCTGTTTGCTCGGTCAACTCGCGGTTGAATCAGTACGGGTTAACAAGTGGGACAGTACGAAGAGGGTGCCGTCAGCCGTCGCTTTCCGGAGCGACGGTGAACACCGTGGGCCGCTGGAAGAGGGCACCGGAATGACGGTGCGGCAGGTCGACGATCCGCAGCAGCTCGAACCCCCGGTCGAGGTAGTACCGGTGCAGCAGGTCGTTGGTCTTCCACGCCTCCAGCCTCAGCCAGGGCTTCTCCCGTTCCGCCGCAAGCCGGCCCGCCCAGTCCAGCAGCCGCGCCCCCACCGACTGCCCGGCGGCCACTCTGCTCACGACCAGGTCATGGACGTACAGAGCCGACTCGGGGTCGTCCGCCGCCCACCATTCGAGGTCGGCCTGCCGCTCCACGGTCACCATCCCCACCAACTGGCCCTGCCCGAAGGCGAGATGACAGTCGCCCGCGCGGACCGCCCCCTCCATCCGCCAACGCCGGGGCGGGTATTGCCACTGGTCGATCCCTCTGGAGGCGAGCCAGCGGCTCGCCTCCAGCCAGAGGCCTTCCACCCGGTCCAGTTCGTCGACGCGCGCGGGGCGGATCCGCAGCTCGCTCATGCCGTACGCTCCTCGCCGCCGGCGCCCGGACGGTGCAGGGCCACGGCCGCGTAGCAGGCGATCCCGGCCGCGAGGGCGTCCTCGTCGATGTCCGCCCGGCAGGAGTGCAGGGCGGGAGCGCGCTCGGGATCCAGCCCCGGCGGGCACGCGCCCAGGAAGGCGAGGGCACCCGGCACCGCGTTCAGGACGTAGGAGAAGTCCTCGGCGGTCATCGCCGGAGCGGGCAGCACGCCGACACGCCCGGAGCCGAGCACCTCCGCCGCGGTGCGCAGCACGAACTCGGTGAACGCCGGATTGTTGCGGGTCACCGGATACCCCGCGTCGATCGACACCTCCGCCGTCGCCCCGTGGGCCGCGGCCACGCCCGCGGCGACCCGGGCGACCATCTCGTGCACGTGTACGCGTGTTTCCTGCGACAGGGCCCGGATGGTCCCGGCGAGCTCGACCGTGTCCGGGATGATGCCGGTCGCCGAGCCCGCGGCGAGGGAGCCGACCGTGACGACGGCCGGGTCGGCGACGTCGACCGTCCTGGTCACCGCCGTCTGCAGGGCAAGGACGAGCTCGCAGGCCACCGGCACGGGATCGCACGCCGTGTGCGGCGACGACGCGTGCCCCCCACGGCCGCGGACCACGATGCGCAGCTTGTCGGAGGAAGCCATCTGCGGTCCCGGGCGCAGCCACAGGCTGCCGCTCGGCAGTCCCGGCATGACGTGCAGGGCGAACGCGGCGCCCACCTCGCCGCCGTGCCCGGTGAGCAGCCCCTCGTCGATCATGTGGCGGGCGCCGTGGTGGCCCTCCTCGCCGGGCTGGAACATGAACACCACGCGCCCGGCGAGTTCGTCGCGGCGCGCGGCGAGCAGCCGGGCCGCGCCGACCAGCATGGCCATGTGGGCGTCGTGCCCGCAGGCGTGCATGGCGCCGGGGACCCGCGAGGCGAAGTCGAGGCCCGTGGCCTCGGACACGGGCAGGGCGTCCATGTCCGCGCGCAGCAGGACCACCGGGCCGTCCCGCCCGCCGTCGAGCGTCGCGGTCACCGAGGACAGCCGCCTGCCGGTGCGCACGTCGAGGCCCAGGCCGTCCAGCGCCTCCAGGACGCGCCGCTGGGTCTTCGGCACGTGCAGGCCGGTCTCCGGCCAGGCGTGCAGGGAACGGCGCAGCGCCACGGCGTCGGGCAGGAACCGCCGGGCCTCGGCCAGGATCACGTCACTCTCCTCCCCCGGGGGCAACGGTGCCGCCACGACAACAGTAGGAAGACGCCGGGGAGTTGGGCAGACGGCCTCCGCGCCGAAGCGCGCGTTTCGGTCAGGGCGGCGCCACGGTTCGTTGTCCTGTTCATGCTCCTGTCCGCCGTACGGGCCGATGGCATGCTCGTCATGGCTCACCGACACAGCTCACCCACACAGCTCATCCAGCGAGCCGCGGAAGGAGCGGGGAACCGCCATGACCGTGCCTGGCGCAGACACCGGGAAGGCCCCCTGGCAGTGGGGGGAGGAGGAGTGGCGCCGGCACGTCGAGCGGGTGCGCGCCGGGCGCAGCCTCAAACCGGCCCGCTGGCCGGGGGGCGCCAGGGCCGCCGTGGCGTTCTCCTTCGACCCCGACCACGAGACGATTCCGCTGCGGGACGGCGAGGTGATGCCGGGGAAGCTGTCGCAGGGCGAGTACGGGGCCCGGGTGGGTGTGCCGCGTATCCTCCGGCTGCTCGAACGGCACGCCCTGCCCGCGACGTTCTTCATGCCGGCCGTGTGCGCGCTCCTCCGCCCGCAGGAGGCGCGGGGCTATGTGGAACGCGGGCACGAGGTCGCCATCCACGGCTGGATCCACGAGCGCAACATGGAACTCGGCGGGCAGGACGAGCGGGAGCTCGCCCTCCGCTGCGCGGACACCCTCGAACGGATCACCGGGCGGCGCCCTGTGGGCATCCGCACGCCTTCCTGGGACTTCAGCGAGCACACGCTCGACATCACCCTCGAACTCGGCCTGTCGTACGACTCCTCCCTGATGGCCGACGACGACCCGTACGAGATCCTCTCCTACGGGAGACCGACGGGGCTGGTGGAGATACCCCCCGAGTGGATCCGGGACGACGCCGTCTACCTGAACATGGACCGCTACAGCGCCGTGCGCCCGTACACGATGCCGCGGCACGTACTGGAGCTGTGGCGGGACGAATTCGACGGCGCCTACGCGGAGGGCGGCCTGTTCGAGATCACCCTGCATCCGCACGTCATCGGCCACCGGTCACGGGCCGTCGCCCTGGAGCAGCTCCTGGAGCACGTCTGCGGGCGCGACGACGTCTGGTACGCGACGCACGCCCAGATCGCCGAGCACGTCCGGCGGGAGGCGGGGCTCGGCGACGGCCGCCCCGTCACGTGACCGGTCCGCGCGCGCACCGGGCCAGCGTCTCCAGGGCCGCCGTCGTCGACGGGGGCTCGGGCGCCGACCACGAGGCCAGGCACGCCGCCCACAGAGCGTCCTCGGGATCCCCGCGTCCCGTCAGCACCAGTTCGCGGTCGCGCACACTGCCCAGCCAGCCACCGCACCGATGCCCTCCGGCGTGCTCCTCGACGCGGCGCGCGGGTGCGAGCAGACCGCGCAGGTCCGCCGCCAGATGGGTGGGGCGGCGGTGCTCCGGGGCGGTCAGGAGGTCGTGCGGCGTGGTGGCACCGGTGAGGACCACCAGGCTGTCGAAGCCCGCCCTCCGCGCACCTTCCACGTCGGTGTCGAGCCGGTCCCCGACCATGAGGGGGCGCCGGGCACCGGTACGGGCCGCGCCCTCCCGCAGCAGGGCGGCGGACGGTTTGCCCGCCACTGTGGGGACGGCGCCGGTGGCGGCCCGCACCACGTCGGCGAGAGCGCCGTTGCCCGGCGCCGTGCCCCGGTGCGTGGGCGCGTTCAGGTCGGAGTTGGTGACGATCCAGGGCACCCCACGGCCCACCGCGTAGGCAGCTTCGGCCAGTTCGCGCCAGCTGACCGTCGGCGCGAACCCCTGGACGACGCAGTCCGGGTCGTCGTCGGCCGACCGGACGGGCTCCAGACCGTACGCCCGCAACGCGGCCAGCAGCGCCTCGCCGCCGATGGCCAGCACCCGGGCGACCGGTGGGCGCAGCTCCGCGGCCAGCCGTGCGGCGGCCTGGGCCGACGTCACGACGTCGCCCTCCGCGGCCGGCAGACCGAGCCGCCGGAGGTGTTCGCAGACCTCCTTGGGCGATCGATAGCCGTTGTTGGTCACGTACGCCAGACGCATGCCCAGCGCCCCGGCGCGGGCCAGCGAGCGGGCGGCGTGCTCCACCGCGTACGGCCCCACGTAGACGACGCCGTCGAGATCGAGGAGCGCGGCGTCGTACGCCCGCGCCAGCGGAACGGGAAGCGAGTCGTCGTCCATGCCAGGCCATCATGACGAGAGCGGACATGGCGCACAATGCCCCGCGGCACGCGGGCCGGGCCGGGAAGGAAACGTCCGCGATTACTATGATCAGCCAGTGCACGCAGACGCCGGGGAGCCGTGGGAGATGCTGAGAGAAGTCACCGCGACCCGCTACATCGAACCCCTGCGCACAGGCGGCTCGGTGCCCGGCGTCGTCGAGGCCGACGACCTCGGCACGTACGTCGTGAAGTTCACCGGCTCCGCCCAGGGCCGCAAGGCGCTGGTCGCCGAGATCATCGTGGGGGAGCTGGCCCGCCGTCTCGGGCTGCGCTTTCCCGAGCTGGTCCTCGTGCACTTCGACCCGGCGGTCGCCGCCGACGAGCCGCACCAGGAGGTCCAGGACCTGCTGCACGCGAGCGCCGGGCTCAACCTCGGCATGGATCTGCTGCCGGGGGCCGAGGACTTCACGCCCGAAGCGATCGACGTCGATCCGCTGGAGGCCGGGAAGGTCGTCTGGCTCGACGCGCTCACCGCGAACGTCGACCGTACGGTGCACAGTTCGAACCTGATGGTCTGGCCCACCTTCGGCGTGCACGAGCCGAAGCTGTGGCTCATCGATCACGGTGCCGCGCTGGTCTTCCACCACCGGTGGGGCGCGACGCCGCCCGACAAGGCGTACGACTTCCGCCACCACGCCCTCGGCGGGTACGGCCCGGACACGGCCGCCGCCGACGCCGAGCTGGCGCCGCTCGTCACGGAGGCCGTGCTCCGCGAGATCACCGCCCTCGTCCCCGACGAGTGGCTCGCCGACGAGCCCGGCTTCACGTCTCCGGACGAGGCACGTGAGGCGTACGTGGCCTTCCTGTCGGCCCGAGCCCGGGCCTCCGCGGCATGGCTGCCGGTGGACTTTCCCAGCCGGAGCGAGCTGGCCGCCGCGGACGCGAGGCGGGCGGCCGCCACGGAGAAGGGCCGTCCCGCCTGGCTGAAGCGGGTCCCTGATCTGCACGGGAAGCCTGCGGCGGAGCAGGACTGGTCGACGCATCTCGGTTAGCCGCGGGCCGCACATGAGCAGGCCCCCCGGCGCTGTGCGGTGCCGGGGGGCCTGCTCATGTCGCCGGAAGGTCAGCGCAGCTGCTCGTACGCCGGGAGGGTCAGGAAGTCCGCGTAGTCCGCGTCCAGGGAGACCTGGAGCAGCAGGTCGTGCGCCTGCTGCCACTTGCCGGCCGCGAAGGCCTCGTCGCCGATCTCGGCGCGGATCGCGTCCAGTTCGGCGGCCGCGACCTCGCGGGCGAGGTCGGCGGTGGCGGTCTGCCCCGTCTCGAAGACGACGCCCGCGTTGATCCACTGCCAGATCTGCGAGCGCGAGATCTCCGCGGTGGCCGCGTCCTCCATCAGGTTGAAGATGGCGACGGCACCGAGGCCGCGCAGCCACGCCTCGATGTAACGGATGCCGACCTGGACGGCGTTGACCAGGCCGTCGTACGTGGGCTTCGCGTCGAGGGAGTCGATGGCGATGAGGTCCTCGGGGGCGACCTTCACGTCCTCGCGCAGGCGGTCCTTCTGGTTGGGCTTGTCGCCGAGGACCGCGTCGAAGGACTTCATGGCGATCGGGACCAGGTCCGGGTGCGCCACCCACGAGCCGTCGAAGCCGTCGCCGGCCTCGCGGTCCTTGTCGTTCTTGACCTTCTCGAACGCGACCTTGTTGACTTCCGCGTCCTTGCGGGACGGGATGAACGCCGCCATGCCGCCGATCGCGTGCGCGCCGCGCTTGTGGCAGGTGCGGACGAGGAGTTCGGTGTACGCCCGCATGAACGGGGCCGTCATCGTCACCAGGTTGCGGTCCGGCAGGACGAACTTCGATCCGCCGTCACGGAAGTTCTTGACGATGGAGAAGAGGTAGTCCCAGCGGCCCGCGTTCAGGCCGGAGGCGTGGTCGCGCAGCTCGTAGAGGATCTCCTCCATCTGGTACGCGGCGGTGATCGTCTCGATCAGGACGGTCGCGCGGACCGTGCCCTGCGGGATGCCGACGTAGTCCTGCGCGAAGACGAAGATGTCGTTCCAGAGGCGCGCCTCAAGGTACGACTCCGTCTTCGGGAGGTAGAAGTACGGGCCCTTGCCGAGCTCGATGAGGCGCTTGGCGTTGTGGAAGAAGTAGAGCCCGAAGTCGACGAGCGCGCCGGGCACGGGCTTGCCGTCGACCTGGAGGTGGCGCTCGTCCAGGTGCCAGCCGCGCGGCCGCATCACGACGGTCGCGAGCTCGTCGGCGCCCTTGAGGGCGTACGACTTGCCGGTGCGCTCGTCCGTGAAGTCGATGCGGCGCTCGTAGGCGTCGGTGAGGTTGAGCTGGCCGAGGATCACGTTCTCCCAGGTGGGAGCGGAGGCGTCCTCGAAGTCCGCGAGCCAGACCTTCGCGCCCGAGTTGAGGGCGTTGATGGTCATCTTGCGGTCGGTCGGACCCGTGATCTCCACGCGGCGGTCGTCGAGCGCGGCCGGGGCCTGCGCGACCTTCCAGGAGTCGTCCTCGCGGATCGCGGCGGTCTCCGGGAGGAAGTCCAGGGTGGAGGTGCGGGCGATTTCGGCACGGCGCTCGGCACGCCGGGCGAGGAGCTCGTCACGCCGGGGCGTGAACAGCCGGTGCAGCTCGGCCACAAAGGCGAGGGCCGCGTCGGTGAGCACCTCTTCCTGCCGGGGCAGGGGCTCTGCGTCGACGATGGCCAGCGGCGACGGCGCTAGTGCGGACATGAGCTGTCACTTCCTTCAGAGAGCTGCACGGACGGTGCCGGGCGAGCCGCCGGGCAGACGCGGTGGCACTGGGTGCCACAGGAGCCGAGGTACGGCTGCGGGGCCCCGTCCGCGATAACGGGCCTTCTGGTCAGTGGATACTAGTTTCCTCATAGTGGAAGTTCAATGGTTTGTTGATGTCGAGATTCTTCTCGTCGACAGAACGTGTCGCTGAGTGCCACGTCGGTCACTCCAAGTGGATCAAGTCCTCGGCCGTGTCGATGTCGTACTCCTCGGCGACGTCCCCGCACTCGATCAGCGCGACCGCGGCGGTGTGGGCCCGCAGGTAGTCGCGTGCCCCCCGGTCGCCGACCGCACTCGCCCCGATCTCCGCCCAGTGCGCGCTGCCGAACAGGACGGGATGGCCGCGCCGCCCCTCGTAGGCGGCCGCCGCGAGCGTCGCCGGCGAGCGGTACGCGGCGCGTACCCGGGCCGTCGCCGCCGCGCCGATCCCCGGCTGGTCGACGAGCGAGACCAGCGCGGCGGACGCGCCGGTGCCGGCGAGCGAGGCAAGGCCCGCCCGCAGGGACGAACCCATGCCCTCCTCCCACTCCGGGTTGTCGACCAGCACGCAGCCGGGGAGCGAGGCGCGCTCGCGCACGGCGTCGGCGGACGCGCCGAGCACCACGTGCACCCGCTCGCACCCGGCGTCGCGCAGCACCCGCACCGCGTGCTCCACCAGTGGCCTGCCCCGGTGCTCCAGCAGAGCCTTCGGCCGCCCCCCGAGCCGCCGCCCGCCCCCCGCGGCGAGCAACAGCCCGGCAACCTCTCCCGCCCCGTCGCCCCGCACATCCATCCGCTCTGTCGTCATGACTCCTGGATACACGCATGCACGCCCCCGCGGCGTGCGCGAAGTGGCGCGTCCCGTCCGGGGGACGGTTTACTGATCCGCGGCCCCCGGCGCCTGACCAGCGCCTCAGGGGGCCGGCGAAAGACCGAAAGACCGAAAGACCGAAAGATGAGACGTGCGAGGGGGAGAGCCGCGGTGCGGAGCGTGGAGCGAAGGCGAGTGACCGGGACCGGGACCGAGAGCGACGAGGAGCCAAGGGTGGCGGAACTGCGCGCCGCCGTCGCCCGACTGCGCCGAGAACTGGCCGCCCACCCGGCCGAGTTCACAGACCGAGGCATAGCCGAGGACGAACTCGCCGCCCTCGCGGAAATGGCCTACGGCGGCACCCCCGAGGCCCCCCGCATGCGCCGCTCCCTCCTCCTGATAGCCGCCGCGATCGGCTCAGTCAGCGCCCTGACCACGAGCCTGGCGGCGGTCAGGGGTGCGGTGGAAATGTTCGGCGGCCCGGGCGACCGGTGAGAACGGCGCCGCCGCTCCTACGGCGAGGGACGTCGCGGGGCGCACGGGCGGGTGGGCGGGAAGGTTCCTACGGGGCGTCCGCGGCGCCGGGCGGCGGGCGCGCAGGGTGGTGCCCCTACGGCGAGTGACGTCGCGGGGCAAACGGGCGGGTGGGTGGGAAGGCTCCTACGGTGCGTGCCCGGCGCCGGGCAACGGGCGTGCGGGTGGTGCCCCTACGGTGAGGGACGTGGCGGGGCGCACGGGCGGGTGGGTGGGAAGGCCCCTACGGGGCGCCCCAGGCGCAGGGCAACGAACGCGCGGCCGACGCTCCTACGGTGCGACCCCGGCGCAGGGCAACCACACCCCCGCCCAGGGCTCAGGAGCCAGCCCCCGCATTGACAAGCGCCTCCGACAACTCCACAGCCACCTGCTGCAACACCGGCACGATCTTGTCCGTGGCCGCCTCGGTCACCCGCCCCGCGGGCCCGGAGATGGAGATCGCCGCCGCCGTGGGCGAGTTGGGCACCGGCACGGCGAGGCACCGTACGCCGATCTCCTGCTCGTTGTCGTCCACCGCGTACCCCGTGCGGCGCACCACCTCGAGCGCGTCGAGGAAACCCTCGGGCGTGGTGATCGTCTTCTCCGTGGCGGCCGGCATCCCGGTGCGGGCGAGCAGCGCCCGGACCTCCTCCGGCGACGCGTGCGCGAGGAGCGCCTTGCCGACGCCCGTGGAGTGGGGGAGGACCCGCCGCCCGACCTCGGTGAACATCCGCATGGAGTGCTTGGACGGCACCTGCGCGACGTACACGATCTCGTCGCCGTCGAGCAGCGCCATGTTCGCCGTCTCGCCGGTCTCCTCGACGAGGCGGGCGAGATACGGCCGCGCCCACGTGCCGAGCAGCCGCGACGCGGATTCGCCGAGGCGGATCAGGCGCGGGCCGAGGGAGTAGCGGCGGTTGGCCTGCTGGCGTACGTACCCGCAGGCGACCAGCGTGCGCATGAGGCGGTGGATCGTGGGCAGCGGCAGGCCGCTGCTCGCGGAGAGTTCGCTGAGACCGACCTCGCCCCCCGCGTCCGCCATCCGCTCGAGCAGATCGAAGGCGCGCTCGAGGGACTGGACGCCACCGCTCGCGGCGGGGGTCTTGGAGGCGGCGATTTCCGCAGGGGCGTCGCTGGCGCTTGACGTCGGCACGGCGCGTTCCTTTCGGTGCTGGCGGGCAAGGAAGCAGCCTACCGGTCGGTTGTTCACGAGGACTGTCGCTCAGCATGCCGTCGCCGCCGGTCAGGAGGCGTTTGTCCGTGTCTCCGCAGGGTTGTCCCGCGACCCCGCGCCGCTCGCGTTGTGCGTAGCTACGTTCTGGTACGCGGAATCATAATTCCACTCTGTGGAAACGTCCAGTGCGGGGGAGGTTCACGGAAGCCCGCGGAAGTCCACCCTTGACGCCATCGGCGCAAGCGTGAAAACTCCTTCAACAGAACGTTGAATTCCGTTAAGCGGAAGCAAAAGGTCTGTGTAGCGGAACAGAAGAGAGGGGACGCGGGTGTCCGAAACGGACGTGGACGGGGACGCGACGGCGGGCCGGAGCGTGGAGCTGGTGCTCCGCTCGACCCGTGTCGTCACCCCGGAAGGAACGCGGGCCGCCTCGGTCGCCGTCTCCGGCGGAAAGATCGTGGCTGTCGACGCGTACGACGCCGAGGTGCCGGACGGCGCACGCCTCGAGGACTTCGGTGACGACGCCCTGCTGCCCGGCCTGGTCGACACGCACGTCCACGTGAACGACCCGGGCCGCACGGAGTGGGAGGGCTTCTGGACCGCCACCCGCGCCGCGGCGGCCGGCGGCATCACCACCCTCGTCGACATGCCGCTCAACTCCCTGCCGCCGACGACGACGGTCGACAACCTGCGCACCAAGCAGGACGTCGCCCGCAGCAAGGCGCACATCGACGTCGGCTTCTGGGGCGGCGCCCTCCCCGACAACGTCCAGGACCTCAAGCCGCTGCACGAAGCGGGCGTCTACGGCTTCAAGTGCTTCCTCTCGCCCTCGGGCGTCGACGAGTTCCCCGAGCTGAACCAGGACCAGCTGGCCACCTCGATGGCCGAGATCGCCGGCTTTGGCGGCCTCCTCATCGTGCACGCCGAGGACCCGCACGAGCTGGACGCCGCCCCGCACAAGAGCGGCCCCAAGTACGCGGACTACCTGCAGACCCGGCCCCGTATCTCCGAGGACACCGCCATCGAGGGCCTCATCGCCGTCGCCAAGCGGATCGGCGCGCGCGTCCACGTCCTGCACCTGTCCTCCTCCGACGCCCTGCCGCTCATCGCCGCAGCCAAGCGCGAAGGTGTCGAGCTGACCGTCGAGACCTGCCCGCACTACCTCACCCTGACCGCCGAGGAAGTCCCGGACGGCGCCAGCGAGTTCAAGTGCTGCCCGCCCATCCGCGAGGCCGGCAACCAGGACCTGCTGTGGGCGGCGCTGGCCGACGGCACCATCGACTGTGTCGTCACGGACCACTCCCCGTCCACCGCCGACCTGAAGACCGACGACTTCGCGACCGCGTGGGGCGGCATCTCCGGGCTCCAGCTGAGCCTGCCGGCGGTCTGGACCGAGGCCCGCAGGCGCGGTCACACCCTTGACGACGTGGTGCGCTGGATGTCGGAGCGCACCGCACAGCTGGTCGGACTCGACCAGAAGGGCGCCATCGAGGCCGGCCGTGACGCCGACTTCGCGGTCCTCGCGCCCGACGAGACCTTCACCGTGGACCCCGCGGAGCTGCAGCACCGGAACCGGGTCACGGCGTACGCGGGCAAGACCCTCAGCGGCGTCGTGAAGTCCACCTGGCTGCGCGGCGAACGCATCCTGCACGGCGGCGAGTTCAGCGAACCCGCGGGCCGACTTCTGGAAAGGAAGAACTGATCACTGTGACGACGGCGATACCCACCTTCACCGGCGACGCGAGCCCCTACGGTGGCGGCGAGCCCTACGCCGACTACCGCACGGCCGACTTCCCCTTCACCCAGTACGCCAACCTCGCCGACCGGCAGCTCGGCGCCGGTGTGATCGCCGCCAACGACGAGTTCTTCGCGATGCGCGAGAACCTGCTGCTCGCGCACCCCGCCGTGTTCGACCCCGAGCACTTCGGCCACAAGGGCAAGGTCATGGACGGCTGGGAGACCCGCCGCCGGCGCGGTGTCTCGGCCGAGCACCCGTGGCCCACGGAGGACGACCACGACTGGGCGCTCGTCCGGCTCGGCGCGCCCGGCATCGTCCGCGGCATCGTCATCGACACCGCCCACTTCCGCGGCAACTACCCGCAGGCCGTCTCCGTGGAGGGCACCAGCGTCGACGGTTCGCCGACGCCCGAGGAGCTCTGCGGCGACGACGTGAAGTGGACGACCCTCGTCCCGCGCACGCCCGTCGGCGGCCACGCCGCCAACGGCTTCGCCGTCGACGTCGAGCAGCGCTTCACGCACCTGCGCGTCAACCAGCACCCGGACGGCGGCATCGCCCGCCTCCGCGTCTACGGCGAGGTCGTCGCCGACCCCAAGTGGCTCGCCGCGCTCGGCACGTTCGACGTCGTCGCCCTGGAGAACGGCGGCCAGGTCGAGGACGCCTCCGACCGCTTCTACTCCCCGGCCACCAACACCATCCAGCCGGGCCGCTCCCGCAAGATGGACGACGGCTGGGAGACCCGCCGCCGCCGCGACACCGGCAACGACTGGATCCGCTACCAGCTGGTCCAGCAGTCCGAGATCCGCGCCGTGGAGATCGACACCGCCTACCTCAAGGGCAACTCGGCCGGCTGGGCGTCCCTCTCGGTACGCGACGGCGAGTCGGGCGAGTGGACCGAGGCGCTGCCCCGCACCCGCCTCCAGCCCGACACCAACCACCGCTTCGTGCTGGACGCACCGGTCGTCGGCACGCACGTCCGCGTCGACATCTTCCCCGACGGCGGCATCTCCCGCCTGCGCCTGTTCGGTTCCCTGACCGAGGCCGGCGCGGCCAAGCTGGCCGCCCGCCACCAGGAGCTGGGCGGCTGACCCGCCCCCGCAGAACGTGGGGCGCACCGGGTGGACAGCCCCGGTGTGCCCCGCACCCATGTGTGGCGCGGGCGGCCCGGCCTGAAAGAATCGGGCGGATGAAGTACGTGAAGGTCGACTGGGACCCTGAGCTCCACGGGTTCCGGACCGACGCGCGTGCCTATGTGGCCGCCCTTCCCGAACTCCGGGACGCGCTTCCCGAGGGGGCCCGCGCCTTCGCGTCCGAGGCCGGGCATTACGACCACACGAGCGAGCGGTGCGTCAAGGACCTGGAGCTCGCCGACATCGCCCTGCCCACGACGACCATGGGCAGGGCGGGCACCGCGTCGGTCACCTATCGCCCCAACCGGTGGAAGCACTCCGCCGGACTGCGGATCGAGTACACCGGCGTCACGCACTTCTCCGTCGACTACGAAGCGTCGATCGACTGGATGGAGGCCATCACGGTGCTGCTCGACGAGACCCTCCCGCATGAGGGCGGCGTCGTGCACCGCACCGAACTGACGGACGCCATGATCACGGTCCGCTGCGCCGACCTGACGGCGACGTGGGTGACGGTCCCGTGAGTGCGTGACCCCGGGTGTCAGGCCGCGTGACCGCCGTCCACCGACAGCTCCGTGCCGGTGACGTACGCGGCGTCGTCGCCGGCGAGGTAGCCGACCAGGGACGCCACCTCGTCGGCGGAGCCGAAGCGGCCGAGGGCCGTCATGGCGCTCTGGCCGTCGGCGAAGGGGCCGTCCGCCGGGTTCATGTCGGTGTCGACCGGCCCCGGCTGGACGAGGTTCGCCGTGATGCGGCGTCCGCCCAACTCCCGTGCCAGCGCCTTGTTGAGGCCGATCAGCGCGGCCTTGCTGGTCGCGTAGAGCGTGCCGCCGGGACCGGGGACGCGCTGTGCGATGCAGCTGCCGATGGTGATGATCCGGCCGCCGTCGCGCAGCCGGGCGGCCGCTGCCTGGGAGGCCAGGAAGACCCCTCGTACGTTGACGGCCATGACGCGGTCGATGTCCGCGAGCGTCAGGTCGCCGATGGGGCCGAGCACCCCGATCCCCGCGTTGTTCACCAGGATGTCCAGGCCGCCCAGGTCGTCGGCCGCGCGGTCCACCGCGCCCGCCGCGTCCCCGGCGTCCGCCGCGTCGGCCCTGAGGGCGAGGCCGCGGCGGCCCGTCGACTCGATCTTCGCGACCACCTCCCGTGCGGCGCTCTCGTCCCTTACGTAGGTGATCGCCACGTCGGCGCCCGCCTCGGCCAGGCGCAGCGCGATCGCCGCGCCCATGCCGCGGCTGCCGCCGGTGACCAGGGCGGTCCTGCCGTTGAGAGAAGACATGTCCGTACCTCTTCCGCGTACTTCGTCGATCCGGTGATGACTGCCAGAAGTGCTTGCGGGTTCAATGAAAGTCGCCCGGGCGGGCGAGTACTGGCGGTCATCGGACACGCATCTCCGTGCGTCCGGTGGAGGTTGGTTAACTCCCGGAAAACTTCACAGACTTGACGTTGACACGCCAACCTCTACGCGCGTCACACTGGACCCATGCGAATCCCCCCACGAAGCCGATTCCTCGGCGCCACCGCCCTTGCCGCCGCCCTCATCCTCGGTGGCCCCGTCGCGGCCACCGCGAGCGCCGCACCGGTCGCACCTGCCGCTCCGGTCACCGCGGCCGCGTACTCCGTCACCGCCGTCGGCGACATCTGCTACTCCGCGCTGCCCTCCCAGGCGCACGACACCCTCGACCTGATCGAGGCGGGCGGCCCCTATCCCTTCCCGCAGGACGGCACCGTCTTCCAGAACCGCGAGGGTGAGCTGCCGCGGCAGAGCTCCGGTTACTACCACGAGTACACGGTCATCACGCCGGGCTCCGACGACCGTGGCGCCCGCCGCATCGTCACCGGCAACAAGAATCAGGAGGACTACTACACGGCCGACCACTACGCGTCGTTCGACCTGGTCGACTACGGCTGTTAGTCAGTCCGTCCGCGAGTTCCACGGGCTCCCCAGGCTCCGCGCGGCGGCGAACAGCGCGCAGGCCAGCACGATCAGCGCCACGCTCGCGTACGTCTCGTAGCCGTCGAGGAAGCCGACGCGCTGCACCAGGCCCCACCCGCGCAGCTCGCCGGTGAGCCGGTGGACCAGACCGGCCGTGCCCTGGAACAGCAGGACGACACCGAGAAACTCCAGTAACCGCTTCACATCCTTCATACGGAAGATCCTCGTCCCGCGCCTTTCCCGCGGACATCCGCCGCGGGGCGAGGATCTTCGCCGTGCGCCGGTCCGAAAGTCGGCGGCGTGCGCGACTTTGGTGGACGATCACGCGTGAGGGGCGTTCGCGCCCGCCTGAGGTGCGTAGATTTGTCGACCATGAGCGGTACTGATCCCACGCGGCGGCCCGAGCCGGAGTCCGCGGCCGGCCATGCGTCCGGACCGTTGGTCAGGGCTCCGTGGACGCTGCCCACCGCCCTCGCCCGCGAGTTCGACCCGGGCCGCGTGGGGCGCAGGTCGCGGCGGACCGTGCGCGACTGGATCGCCGACTTCAGCTGCTTCTTCGCCGCCGTCCTCATCGGGATGGTCGGCGCCGACGCGGTCAGCGACAACCCGCACGTCTCCCAAGGGTTCGCGGAGCTCGACCAGGTGATCGGCGCGCTCGCCTGCGCCGCGGTCTGGCTGCGCAGGCGCTGGCCGCTCGGCCTCGCCGTCGCGATGGTGCCGGTCGCGGTCGCCTCCGACACGGGGGGCGGCGCGGCGGCGGTGGCCCTCTTCACCCTCGCCGTGCACCGGCCCTTCCGGTACGTCGCGTGGGTCGGCGGGGCCTCGGTCGCCGTGGTCCCGCTCACCTACCGGCTGCGGCCCGACGCGGACCTGCCGTACGGCGTCGCCATCGCCTTCGCCGCCCTGATGACCGTCGCCGTCATCGGCTGGGGCATGTTCGTGCGCTCCCGCCGCGAACTGCTGCTCAGCCTGCGCGACCGGGCCGTCCGCGCCGAGAACGAGGCCGCGCTCCGCGCCGAACAGGCCCAGCGGCTCGCCCGCGAGGACATCGCCCGCGAGATGCACGACGTCCTCGCGCACCGCCTCACCCTGCTCAGCGTGCACGCGGGCGCCCTGGAGTTCCGCCCGGACGCGCCCCGCGCCGAGATCGTCCGGGCGGCGGGCGTCATCAGGGAGAGCGCCCACGAAGCGCTGCAGGACCTGCGCCAGGTCATCGGCGTCCTGCGCGGCGGCGACGCGGACGCCCCGGACCGACCGCAGCCCACGCTCGCCGCCCTGGACACCCTGGTCGCCGAATCCCGCGAGGCCGGCATGAAGGTCGTACTCGACAACCGCGTCACCGACCCCGCCGCCGTGCCCGCCGCCCTCGGCCGCACCGCCTACCGCATCGCCCAGGAAGGCCTGACCAACGCCCGCAAGCACGCCCCCGGCGCCGAGGTGACGGTGGCCATCACCGGCGCGCCCGGCGAGGGCCTGACCCTGTCCGTGCGCAACCCCGCACCGCCCGGTGACGTGCCCGCGGTGCCCGGCTCGGGACAGGGCCTCATCGGGCTCGCCGAACGGGCCTCCCTCGCGGGCGGCAGACTCCGCCACGAGCTCCGACCCGACGGCGGATTCCACCTGGAGGCCTGGCTACCGTGGGCGTCATGAAACCGATCAGGCTGCTGCTCGTCGACGACGATCCGCTGGTGCGCGCCGGACTCTCCTTCATGCTCGGCGGCGCGGACGACATCGAGATCGTGGGCGAGGCGGGCGACGGCACGGAGGTCGCCCCGCTGGTCGGCGAGGTCCGGCCCGACGTCGTCCTGATGGACATCCGCATGCCCACGATGGACGGCCTCGCCGCCACGGAGGCGCTGCGCAGGCGCCCCGACGCGCCCGAGGTCATCGTCCTCACCACGTTCCACGCCGACGAGCAGGTGCTGCGTGCCCTCCGCGCGGGTGCGGCGGGCTTCGTCCTCAAGGACACCCCGCCCGCCGAGATCGTCGCGGCGGTGCGCGCGGTGGCCGCCGGGGAGCCGGTGCTCTCGCCCACGGTGACCCGGCAGCTGATCACCCGGGTGGCCGGAGTCGACCCGCAACTGGACCGCAGGCGGCGGGCGTTGGAGCGGCTCGACACGCTGGGGGAGCGGGAGCGCGCGGTGGCCGTCGCGGTCGGCCGCGGCGGCTCCAACGCGGACATCGCGGCCCAGCTGTTCCTGAGCGTCGCCACGGTCAAGGCGCACGTGTCGCGGATCCTGACGAAGCTGGACCTCAACAACCGGGTGCAGATCGCGCTGCTGGCGCACGACGCGGGGCTCCTCGACGAGTGAGCTGCCAGGGGGGAACTGATCGCCTCCGTCGGCGCGTTGATCCCGTGAGCCCCCTGGAGGAGACCCGCATGGCGGACACCATCGACCTGGCGACGTACGGCGAGCGGTTCAGAGAGGACCCGCACTCCGTCTATGCGGAACTGCGCGGCCTCGGTCCCGTCCACCGCGTCCGCCTGCCCCCTCCGGAGGACATCGGCGACGCCTATCTGGTCGTCGGGTACGAGGAGTGCAGGACCGCGCTCACCGACCGCCGCTTCGCGAAGTCCTCGGCGAGCGCGGGCTTCGCGTTCCGCGAGGAGGGCCTGATCGGCACGCATCTGCTGATCGCCGACCCGCCCCACCACACCCGGCTGCGCAAGCTCGTCACCCGCGAGTTCACCATGCGCAGGGTCGACGCCCTGCGCCCCCGCATCCAGCAGATCACCGACGACCTCCTCGACGAGATGCTCATACGCGGCGAGACGGCACGGACCCGCCGGGGCGATCTCCTCGAAGCGCTCGCCTTCCAGCTCCCGATCACCGTCATCTGCGAGCTCCTCGGCGTCCCCGACATCGACCGGACCGCCTTCCGCCGCATGTCGAACGGCATCGTGGCGTCGCCGACCCAGGAGGAAGAGGCCGCCGCCTTCGCGGAACTGGCGGGCTACCTCGACGACTTGGTGGCGGCCAAGCGCTCGGCGCCCGGCGAGGACCTGCTGAGCGCGCTGATACGCACCGCGGGCGACGAGGACGGCGACCGCCTCTCGCACGACGAGCTGCGTGCCATGGCGTTCGTGCTGCTGATCGCCGGACACGAGACGACGGTCAACCTGATCGGCAACGCCGTGCACGCCCTCTTCACCCACCCCGACCAACTCGCCGCGCTACGGGCCGACATGACGCTCCTCGACGGCGCCATCGAGGAAGCCCTCCGCTTCGAGGGCCCGGTGGAGGCCGCGACGTACCGCTTCGCCACGGAGGAGACGGAGTTGGGCGGCCTCGTCATCCCTCCGGGCGCCGTGGTCCGGATCGTCATCGCCGCGGCCGACCGGGACCCCGCGCGCTTCCCCGAGCCCGACCGCTTCGACATCCGCCGCGCCCCGCAGGGCCATGTCGCCTTCGGATACGGCCTGCACCACTGCCTGGGCGCCCAGCTCGCCCGGGTCGAAGGGAAGATCGCGCTCGGCTCGCTCCTGGCACGCTGCCCGGACCTCGCCCCGGACGGGCCGCCGGGGGAGTGGCTGCCGGGAACCCTGATCAGGGGGATGCGGCGGCTTCCCGTCCGGTGGTAGTAGTTCGCCCATGACCGAACAGCCGTCGCCCGACCAGCCTGCGCCCCGTGCCGTCGAACTCGGCATGGCCCAGAAGATCCTGGACGCCCAGCCGTTCAGCCGCCTCGTCCGGGCCCGCGTCACGCGGTTCGGCGAGGGCGCGGCCACGCTGGAGATCGACATCCGCGAGGAACTCCACCAGCAGAACGGCTTCGTGCACGGTGGCGTGCTCGCCTACGCCGCGGACAACAGCATCACGTTCGCCGCGGGCACGACGCTCGGGCCCGCCGTGCTGACCTCCGGATTCTCCATCCAGTACGTACGTCCCGCGACCGGCGCCAAGCTCGTCGCCCGCGCCACCGTGGCCCACTCGGGGCGCCGGCAGGCGGTGGTCCGCTGCGAGCTGTTCACCGTCGGCGAGGAGAGCGGTGAGGCAGGCGAGACGCTGTGTGCGATCGCGCAGGGCACGGTGCTCTCCACGGCGTGACCGGCCCGCGCGAGCTCACCCCCCGGACGACTCCGTGATCTCCGCCATCCGCACCGGCCGCCGCTCCCGCCGCGACAGTTCGCACGCCTCGGCGATCCGTAGGGCGTGCAGCGCCTCGCGGCCGTCGCAGGGGTTCGCGCGCTCGCCCCGGACCACCTCGACGAAGGCGGCAAGCTCCGCCTCGTACGCGGGCGCGAAGCGCTCCAGGAAACCGGGCCAGGGCTTGACCGGGGCGGCAGGGCCCGCCGGTTCCACCGAGGTGAGGGGCGTGCGCTCGTCCATGCCGACCGCCAACTGGTCGCGCTCACCGGCCAGTTCCATGCGTACGTCGTAACCCGCGCCGTTGCAGCGGGTCGCCGTGGCCGTGGCGAGCGTGCCGTCGTCGAGGGTGAGCAGCGCGGCCGCCGTGTCGACGTCGCCCGCCTCGCGGAACATCGCGGGGCCCGCGTCGGAGCCGGTCGCGTACACCTCCGTGACCTCGCGGCCGGTCACCCACCGCAGGATGTCGAAGTCGTGGACCAGGCAGTCGCGGTAGAGCCCGCCGGAGAGCGGCAGGTACGCGGCCGGGGGCGGGCACGGGTCCGAGGTGACCGCCCGCACGGTGTGCAGCCGCCCGAGCCGGCCGGCGCGCACCGCCTCGCGGGCCGCCGTGTACCCCGCGTCGAAGCGCCGCTGGAAACCGAGCTGCAGCTCCGTGCCCGAGGCCTCGACCTCGGCGAGGGCGGCCAGGGTGCCCGGCAGGTCGAGGGCGATGGGCTTCTCGCAGAACACCGGCAGGCCCGCCCGCGCCGCCCTGCCGATGAGCTCGGCGTGCGCGGCCGTCGCCGCGGTGATCACCACGGCGTCCACCCCGGCGGCGAAGACCTCGTCCACCGAGGACACCGCCGTCGCGCCCGTCCGCGCCGCGAGGTCGGCCGCTCTCGCGGCGTCCACGTCGGCGATCACCAGGGACGTCACCTCGGGGTGACGTCCCAGTGCGACCGAGTGAAAGCTGCCGATGCGGCCCGTTCCGATCAGTCCGATGCGCATGGCCCCACCCTCGCGACGCCGACCCCTCCTGTCAATCCTTTGTCCGGACAACAGAACTTAAGAGCTGGGTAGACGGAGAAGAAGCCAGGGAAAGTGAGGTTCCGCCAGATGGAGCAGCACCTTGCAGAATCGCTCGCCAGAGGCGCGTCAGGGCCCTCCATGCCCCTCTGGCTGCTGATCGCCGCCCTCGTGGCTCTGGTCGCCCTCGCGGTCTACGGGATTGCGCGAAGGCGCAAGGGGCGATAGCGGGCGGTCGTAGGGCGCGGCGTGCTTCACCGCCGCGCCCCTCACACACCTCAGGAGGAAACAACGGTGGTAGCTGTAGCCGCGGGCCGCTGGTATCCCGATGGGCCGGCGGGCCTTGTCATCTTCGTCATAGCCATCGCGGTACTTGTCGCCATGGTGTTCTACGGCCGCTCGAAGAAGAGGGGCCCCCGCCGGTGACACGATCCCGGCGGCTACGCGCCGATCCACTACCGGTGCTTCCTGGGCTTCGGCGACGACGCGGTCAGGCGCAGCGCCGATCTCGTCCAGGAGGTCCTGCTCGGCCTGCGGCCCCGGCCGGACGCGGGGTGAACGACGCCGGGCGAACGACCGGCGCCCGGCCTGCCCTATCCGGTCCAAGCCTTGTCCGGACAACAGAACTTAAGAACTTCCCGTCATCATCTCCTGGGACTACGCTCGCCCCGTGTCCAAACCAGTCGCCAAAGCAGCCCAGGACAAGCCGGTCCAGGACCCCACCGTCGACCTCCGGCTCGGCGTCGACCGCAGCAGTCCCGTTCCGCTCTACTTTCAGCTGGCCCAGCAGCTGGAGGCGGCGATCGAGCGCGGGGCCCTGACTCCGGGCAGCCTCCTCGGCAATGAGATCGAGCTCGCCGGGCGTCTCGGCCTGTCCAGGCCCACCGTCCGGCAGGCCATCCAGTCCCTCGTCGACAAGGGGCTGCTGGTCCGGCGGCGCGGGGTCGGCACGCAGATCGTGCACAGTCAGGTCAAGCGGCCCCTGGAGCTCAGCAGCCTCTACGACGACCTGGAGGCCGCGGGGCAGCGACCCGAGACGCGGGTCCTGCGCAACGCGCTGGAGCCCGCGTCCGCCGAGGTCGCCGCGGCGCTCGGGGTCGGTGAGGGCGACGAGGTGCACGTCGTCGAGCGGCTGCGGCTCGCGCACGGCGAACCCATGGCCCACCTCTGCAACCACCTCCCCACCGGGCTCCTCGACCTCGACAGCGCGCGCCTGGAGGCCACCGGGCTCTACCGGCTGATGCGCGCCGCAGGGCACACCCTGCACAGCGCGCGCCAGTCCGTCGGCGCCCGCGCCGCCACCGCCGAGGAGGGCGGCCTGCTGGGCGAGCCGGCCGGCGCCCCGTTGCTCACGATGCGGCGCACCACCTTCGACGACACGGGCCGCCCGGTCGAGTTCGGCTCGCACGTCTACCGGGCCTCGCGCTACTCCTTCGAGTTCCAGCTCCTCGTACGGCCGTAGCGGTCGTAGCGACACAGCGGCGTAAGAATGTTCTGACAAATCCATTGACGGTCCCGCGCACACCCCGCTAGAACTCCCCCAGCCGCACCGAGGCGGCCGGAAGAAGAGGGGTGGTCCACGATGCGCACATCCCGTACGGCCATGCGTACATCCCGCACGGCGAAGGGCGTCACGGCCTGTCTGGCGGTGATCGCGCTCGCGGCCGGCTGCAGCGGCTCCGGCGGCAAGGACGACGAGGACGGGTCCGGGGACGGCGGCGGGGGCGGGGGCGGCAAGGGTGTGGACACGCCCCGCCTCAAGATCGCGATGATTACTCACTCGGGCGAGGGCGACACCTTCTGGGACATCGTCCGCAGCGGCGCCAAGCAGGCGGCGAGCAAGGACAACGTCGAGTTCCTCTACGCCAACGACAAGGAGGCCAAGGGCCAGGCCGAGCTCGTCCAGTCCTTCGTCGACAAGAAGGTCGATGGGATCGTCGTGACCCTGGCCAAGCCCGAGGCGATGCGCGCCGTGCTCGCCAAGGCGGCGGACGCGGACATCCCGGTCATCACGATCAACTCCGGCGGCGAGTTCTCCGAGCGGTTCGGCGCGCTCAGCCACATCGGCCAGGACGAGTCCGTGGCGGGCGAGGCCGTCGGCACCGAGCTGAACACGCGCGGGAAGAAGAAGGCGCTCTGCGTCATCCACGAACAGGGCAACGTCTCCCACGAGCAGCGCTGCGCCGGGGTGAAGAAGACCTTCGACGGCACGGTCGAGAACCTCAACGTCGAGGGCACCAACGCGCCCGCCGCCCAGTCCTCCATCAGCGCGAAGCTCCAGGCCACCAAGGGCATCGACGCCGTCGTCACGCTCGGCGCGCCGATCGCCGCGTACTCCGTGAAGGCGAAGGACGAGGCGGGGAGCAAGGCGGAGGTCGACACGTTCGACCTGAACGCCGAGGTCGTCAAGCAGCTCAAGGCCAAGGAGGTCGGCTTCGCCGTCGACCAGCAGCCCTACCTCCAGGGGTACCAGGCCGTCGACCTGCTGTGGCTCTACAAGACGAACGCCAACGTCCTGGGCGGCGGCAAGCCCGTCCTCACCGGACCCGCCGTCGTCACCGGGAAGGATGTGCCGAAGCTGGAGAAGTACACCGCTCGCGGTACCCGATGAACACACGCGTGATCCGCGTGGTCGATACTTGGGCGGCTGGGGCCGGGGATCCGGACCGGCCGCACAGAGCAGTAGAGCTAGAAGGGCACGGCGTCGTGACAAGGGTGAAGACAGGGGTACGCGCGGTGGGCGCCGTGCTGGTGGCGGTGCTCGGCGTGACCGCGGGACTGACCGGATGCAGCAGTACCGGCGGCAAGCGCGCGGAGGACGCCCGCAAGGCGGCCGCGGCGGGCGGGAAGGCCGCGGTGAACACGCCGCGCTGGACCTTCGGCATGGTCACCCACTCGGGCGACGGCGACACCTTCTGGGACATCGTGCAGAGCGGCGCCGAGCAGGCCGCTGTCAAGGACAACATCAAGTTCCTGTACGCGCACGACGACGAGGCCCAGCAGCAGGCGCAGCTCGTGGACTCCTACATCGACAAGAAGGTCGACGGGATCATCGTCTCGCTGGCCAAGCCCGACGCGATGAAGGGCGCCCTGGCCCGCGCGAAGAAGGCCGGCATCCCGGTGATCACCGTGAACTCCGGCTCCGCCGAGTCCAAGGAGTTCGGCGCCCTCACCCACATCGGGCAGGACGAGACGATCGCGGGCGAGGCCGTCGGCGAGGAGCTCAACAAGCGCGGCAAGAAGAAGGCGCTCTGCATCCTGCACGAGCAGGGCAACGTCGGCCACGAGCAGCGCTGCGAAGGCGCCGAGAAAACCTTCGACGGCAAACTGCAGAACCTCTACGTGACCGGCACCAACATGCCCGACGTGCAGTCCTCCATCGAGGCCCGGCTCCAGACCGACAAGTCGATCGACGCGGTCGTCACCCTCGGCGCGCCCTTCGCGGACACCGCCGTGAAGGCCGCCGACAGCGCGGGCAGCAAGGCCGAGGTCGACACCTTCGACCTCAACGAGAAGGTCGCCGCCGGCCTCAAGTCCGGCGACCTCGGCTTCGCCGTCGACCAGCAGCCCTACCTCCAGGGCTACCAGGCCGTCGACCTGCTGTGGCTCTACAAGTACAACGCCGACGTCCTCGGCGGCGGCAAGCCCGTCCTCACCGGACCGCAGATCGTCACCAAGGACCAGGCCGACGAGCTGGAGGACTACGCGAAGCGAGGGACCCGATGACCGCGACAGCACCCGCGCCCGCCCCGGACACCAAGACCGACGAGCGTCTCGTGAAGACCTCGCCGTGGAAGAAGCTGATGGGCCGCCCCGAGCTCGGCTCGGTCGTCGGCGCCATCGCCGTCTTCATCTTCTTCTCGTTCGTCGCGGACAGCTTCCTGCAGGCCAACAGCCTCGCGACGGTCCTGTACGCCGCCTCCACCCTCGGCATCATGGCGGTGCCGGTGGCGCTGCTCATGATCGGCGGCGAGTTCGACCTGTCGGCGGGCGTCCTCGTGACGACCTCCGCCCTC
The DNA here is from genome assembly GCF_044903205.1 of Streptomyces sp. NPDC029674. Lineage (NCBI taxonomy): Bacteria > Bacillati > Actinomycetota > Actinomycetes > Kitasatosporales > Streptomycetaceae > Streptomyces > Streptomyces sp. NPDC029674. The sequence continues at coordinate 48,942 of NZ_JBJDPY010000023.1, read as the reverse complement.
GTCTCCTCGATGTTCAGCTACCAGATGACGGCGAACGTCTGGGTCGGCGTCGGCGTCTCGCTGCTCGTCACCCTCGCCATCGGCGTCTTCAACGGCGTCATGCTGACCCGCACGGACCCGCCGAGCTTCATCATCACGCTCGGCACGTTCCTGATGCTGACCGGCATGAACCTCGGCTTCACCAAGCTGATCAGCGGCACGGTCTCCACCAAGTCGATCGCCGACATGGAGGGCTTCTCCTCCGCCAAGGAGGTCTTCGCCTCCGTGATCACCATCGGCGGCGTCGACTTCAAGATCACCATCGTCTGGTGGCTCGCCCTGATCGCGGTCGCCACCTGGATCCTGCTGCGCACCCGCGTCGGCAACTGGATCTTCGCGGTCGGCGGCGGCGAGGAAGCGGCCCGCGCGGTCGGCGTCCCGGTCGCCAAGACCAAGATCGGCCTCTACATGGGCGTCGCGTTCGGCGCCTGGATCTCCGGCCAGCACCTGCTGTTCTCGTACGACACCGTGCAGTCCGGCGAGGGCGTCGGCAACGAACTGATCTACATCGTCGCGGCCGTCATCGGCGGCTGCCTCATCACCGGCGGCTACGGCTCCGCCGTCGGCGCGGCCGTCGGCGCGCTGATCTTCGGCATGGTCAGCAAGGGCATCGTGTTCGCCGAGTGGAACTCCGACTGGTTCAAGTTCTTCCTCGGCGTGATGCTGCTCCTCGCGACCCTCCTCAACCACTGGGTCCGCAAGCGCGCGGAGGCGACGAAGTGACCGACATGACCGATGCCGACATGACCGGCGCCGACGACGCCGTGCCGGAGACCGGGGAGCGCACGCCGCTCGTCGAGCTCGACGACGTCAGCAAGTACTACGGCAACATCCGCGCCCTCGAAGGCGTCTCCCTCGAAGTCCACGCGGGGGAAATCTCCTGCGTGCTCGGCGACAACGGCGCGGGCAAGTCCACCCTCATCAAGATCATCGCAGGTCTGCACAAGCACGACGCGGGCACCTTCCGCATCGAGGGCGAGGACACGCGGCTCAGCTCGCCGCGCGAGGCCCTCGACCTCGGCATCGCCACGGTCTACCAGGACCTCGCCGTGGTCCCCCTGATGCCGGTCTGGCGGAACTTCTTCCTCGGCTCCGAACCGACGAAGGGCACGGGTCCTTTCCGCCGCATGGACGTCGACCTCATGCGCGAGACGACCCGCGCGGAGCTGCTCCGCATGGGCATCGACCTGCGCGACGTCGACCAGCCCATCGGCACGCTCTCCGGCGGCGAGCGCCAGTGCGTGGCGATCGCCCGCGCCGTCCACTTCGGCGCGAAGGTCCTCGTCCTCGACGAGCCGACCGCCGCGCTCGGCGTCAAGCAGTCCGGCGTCGTCCTCAAGTACGTCGCCGCGGCGCGGGACGCGGGCCTCGGCGTGGTCCTCATCACCCACAACCCGCACCACGCGTACCTGGTCGGGGACCGGTTCGTCCTCCTCAAGCGAGGAGCGATGTCCGGCTCCTACGTCCGTGAGGGCATCTCCCTCGACGACCTCACCCGCGAGATGGCGGGCGGCAGCGAACTCGACGACCTCCGTCACGAGCTGGAGGGCCGCTAGGCCCCTCCAGGGGCGCGGGGAACTGCGCGACCGGCCACGGCGTAGCCGCAGACGCATCTGCTCGGTGCTCGGCAGACGCGTCTGCGGCTTTTCCTGGGCTGAGCGCGCAGTTCCCCGCGCCCCTGAGCTACCCGGCCCGGGGTCACCGGGAACGGCACCCCCGCCCCGGGGTCCCGTGTGCGCGCCCCCGCGAGCGTGAGGCAGAATCGCCGCAATGAGCACCTACCGCGACCTCGCGCACCGCGGCTCCGCACGAGCCACCGTCCTGCGGACCGTGGGCACGCGTGAACGCCGATCCCATCTGACGGCGCCCCGCGTCAACACCGTCGGCATCGACATCGGCGGTACGAAGGTGATGGCGGGCGTCGTCGACCCCGACGGCAACATTCTGGAGACCCTCCGCACGGAGACCCCGGACAAGTCCAAGAGCCCCCGCGTCGTCGAGGACACGATCATCGAGCTGGTCCTCGACCTGTCCGACCGGCACGACGTGCACGCCGTCGGCATCGGCGCCGCCGGCTGGGTGGACGCGGACCGCAACCGCGTCCTGTTCGCCCCGCACCTGTCCTGGCGCAACGAACCGCTCCGCGACCGCATCTCGGGCCGCCTCGCGGTCCCGGTCATGGTGGACAACGACGCGAACACCGCCGCGTGGGCGGAGTGGCGCTTCGGCGCGGGCCGCGGCGAGGACCACCTCGTCATGATCACGCTCGGCACCGGCATCGGCGGCGCGATCCTGGAGGACGGGCAGGTCAAGCGCGGCAAGTTCGGCGTGGCCGGCGAGTTCGGGCACATGCAGGTCGTCCCCGGCGGCCACCGCTGCCCGTGCGGCAACCGCGGCTGCTGGGAGCAGTACAGCTCCGGCAACGCGCTGGTCCGTGAGGCCCGCGAGCTCGCCGCCGCCGACTCCCCGGTCGCGTACGGCATCATCGAGCGCGTCAAGGGCAACGTCCCCGACATCACGGGCCCGCTCATCACCGAGCTGGCCCGCGAGGGCGACGCCATGTGCGTCGAGCTCCTCCAGGACATCGGCCAGTGGCTCGGCGTCGGCATCGCCAACCTGGCGGCCGCCCTCGACCCGTCCTGCTTCGTGATCGGCGGTGGCGTTTCGGCCGCCGACGACCTCCTGATCGGACCGGCCCGCGACGCCTTCCGCCGCCATCTGACCGGCCGCGGCTACCGCCCCGAGGCCCGCATCGCCCGCGCCCAGCTCGGCCCCGAGGCCGGCATGGTCGGCGCCGCCGACCTGGCCCGGCTCGTCGCCCGCCGCTTCCGCCGCGCCAACCGCCGCCGCGTGGAACGCTACGAACGTTACGAGCGCTACGCCGAGGCGCGCCGCACCGACGACCGCACATCCCAGGGAACCCAGTAGATGACCGTGCCACGCCAGCCCTCGTCCCCGGACCGCCCCGGCTCGCCCGAGCCGGACCGGGAGGGGGGCAAGGCCCGTAAGCCCGAGGACCGCAGCCACATGATCCGCCGTCGTTGGCTGACGGCGATCACCATCGTGCTGCTCATCGGCGTGCCCGCCGGCTATCTGGTGATCTCCGCGAACCAGAGCCGCAACAGCGGCCGCGACAAGGAGGACAAGTACTCCGCGACCGGCCTCACCGCGGGCTGGCCCTCCAAGGTGCAGCGCCGCCTGTACGAGGTGCCGGTCCAGCCGTACTCGGACGAGGTCGCCTACTACGAGACGAACAACTGGCGCACCAGCCGTCTCTACGTCCAGTTCCTCACCAGCAACGACGGGCTGCGGAAGTTCCTCAAGCAGATCGGCACCGTCGAGGGCGCCCTCAAGCCGAACGACATCACCATCAGCAAGCGCGACCAGAAGGTCGTGGGCTGGGAGTTCACGGGCCCGGGGCCCTGGTCCGGCCTCACGCACGAGCAGGACGACCCGAAGCCGACGCAGGACGTGGTCGTGGACCGCTCGAACGCGGAGCACCCGATGGTGTACGTGGTGTCGACGACGACGCCCTGAACCGAATCCGGCCGATCAAGACGGTTTCCCGGCCGGCCGCGGCGGCGCCTCCTACCGTGTGACCATGACCGGAGACATCGAATCAGAGGCGTCGTACGACCGGCGCAGACTGCACCAGTGGCGGGCGGGCCTGGCCAGGGCCGAGGGCGTGGGCCGCCGTGACATGCTGCGGCTCCTCGCCGCCGCGGGCGTGGTCTCCGCCGTACCGGTCGCCCTCCCGGCACCCGCGGCGAGGGCGGCGGAGCACGCGGGGCCGACGGGGGAGGGCATCGTCAAGCCGCTGCCCCCGGAGCTGTTCACGGTCCACGGCACGAACGCGGAGACCCGCTTCGAGGCCCTCGCCGGAACCGGCTTCACCACCCCGATCTCGCACTTCTTCGTCCGCAACCACACGACGACACCGCGCATCGACGCGGCGGCCTGGGAGCTGCGGGTCCGGGGCGACGGACTGACCGGCGGCGCACGGCGGTTCGGCCTCGCGGATCTGAAGCGCCTGCCCCCGGTGACGCGCACGGCGTTCGTCGAGTGCGCGGGCAACGCGAGGAACTACTTCAAGACCCAGCAGGACCGGCCCGCGTCCGGCACCCCCTGGGGCACGGGCGCGATCGGCACGGCCCGCTGGCGCGGGGCCCGGCTCTCCGACGTCCTGCGGCTTGCCGGCCTCTCCCCCCGGGCGGTGGACGTGATGCCGCGCGGCCTCGACGACGAGTACGTCACGTCGGACGGCACGAACTACGGCCGCGTACGCCGTCCCCTGCCGGTGTCCAAGGCGCTGGATGACGTCCTCCTCGCGTATGAGATGAACGGCGTCCCTCTGCCGCCCGACCACGGGTTCCCGGTCCGTCTGCTCGTGCCGTCCTGGGTGGGCATCGCCTCCATCAAGTGGCTGGGCGACATCGAGGTCTCGACGACGCCCCTCTACTCGCCGTGGAACACGGACTCCTACCGGCTGTTCGGCGACGCGTACCCGCCCGGGGGCAGCGCCCCGCTGACCCGCCAGACCCTGAAGTCGGCCTTCGAACTCCCTTGGAACGCCCGCCTGTCCGCGCACACCCGCCACCGGCTCACGGGCCGCGCCTGGTCGGGCGCGGGCGCGGTCACCCGGGTCGAGGTCAGCACGGACGGCGGCACGTCCTGGCGGCCGGCCCGGCTGCGCGACCCCGGGCGCCCCGGCTCGTGGACCCGCTGGTCGATCCCGTGGACACCCCGCGAGCCCGGCCCCGCCGCACTCCTCTCCCGCGCCACGGACTCGACGGGCCGGACCCAGCCGGAGACGACGGTGCACAACACGCAGGGGTACCTGTTCGACGCGGTGCTGCGGCACGCGGTGACGGTGGAGGCCTAGACGGTCACCCGGCGGCCGCCCACCTCTCGTAGGCGGCGGCCGCCACCGCCAGGTCCTCCCAGGCCATGCCCGCCGACTTGAACAGCCGGGGACGGCCGTCCGCGGGGCCCACCTCGCCGCGGACGAGGGCGTCCAGGGTGTGCAGCCGGTCCATGGCGAAGGGGCCTTCGGCCGCCGCGAGGACCAGGTCGCCGCACTCGCGTGCGGCCACCTCGCGGGACTCCGCCACCACCGTGGCGCGGCCCACCAGGCCGGCGTCGACCTCGCGGGCGTCCGGCTCGTGGGAGCCGACCGCGGCGACCGTCGCGTGGTCCGGCAGCAGGGAGCTGTCGAACAGCGGCTCGCGGGCCGTGGTGCAGCAGCAGACCACGTCCGCGTGGGCCACGTCCTGCGGTGCCGCCGCGGCCGCGGTGAGGCCGGTGGCGCGGCAGCGGGCGACGAAGGCCGCGACCCGGCCGGCGTCCCGTGCGACCACGTCGACATGGCGCAGGCCCGGGCGCACGGCCCGTACCGCCTCGACGTGCCCCCACGCCTGTGGCCCGGTCCCGAAGACCAGCAGGCGCTCGGCCTCCGGGACCGCCAGGTGCCTGATCGCCACCCCGGACACCGCCGGAGTGCGCAGCGACGTCAGCGCGATGCCGTCCAGGAGGGCGAGCGGCGTGTGGGTCACGCCGTCCAGGAGGATGTACAGGCCCTGGACGCGGGGGAGTCCGCGGTCCGCGTTGCCCGGCGTCACGGTGGCGACCTTCACGCCGGCGTACGAGGCCGTGGCCGACGGCATGAGGAGCAGCTGGCCCCCGGAGATGTCCACGACGCCGCGCGGGGATTCCGCCTCCGGGTCGAGACCGGCGGCGAGCACCGCCTCCAGCGCGTCGATCGCGGCGGCCATGGGGACGAGCCGGGCCAGGGCCTCCGCGTCGAGGTGGGGGGTGGCCGGAGGCGGTGCGGACTGTGTCTGCGCGCTCATGCGGTTCCTTGTCGTGCGGGCGGGTTCGGACCACCATGATCCGCCGGTGCCGGCTCCCGCGTCGTGTCGTCCGGGACTTCCTCCCTGAGCCGGAAGCGGCGCAGGGAGTGCGGCGCCCACCAGGTGGACCGTCCGAAGACGCCCATCAGCGCGGGCACCAGGAGGCAGCGCACCACGGTCGCGTCGACGAGCACCGCGAGCGCCGTGCCGAGCCCCAGCATCTTGGTCAGGGCGATCTGCGAGGTGCCGATGCCGGCCATGACGACGGCGAGGATGACGGCCGCCGCCGTGATGATGCCCCCCGTGCGCGCGACTCCCGTGAGCACCGCGTCGCGGTGGTCCCCCGTGCGGTCGTAGTGCTCCTTGATGCGCGAGAGCAGGAACAGCGAGTAGTCCATCGACAGGCCGAAGGTGAGACAGAACATCAGCACCGGCAGCGACGTCTCGATGAAGCCGGTCGGGGTGAAGCCCAGCAGGCCGCTCAGGTGCCCGTCCTGGAAGACCCAGACCGCCGCCCCGAACATCGCCGTCAGGCTGAGGGCGTTCAGGATCACGGCCTGGAGCGGCAGCAGCAGCGAGCCGGTCATCAGGAACACCATGATCATGGTGACCACCACGATGAAGAGCAGCGCGTACGGCAGCAGCTCCCCGATGACGTGGCGGCTGTCGACGAGCATCGCGGCCTGCCCGCCGACCCGCACCGGGAACGGCGCGTCGAGGGAGCGGATGTCCCGCACCATGCGCTGGCTGTCCGCCGAGATGTCCTCCACCGTGTGATCGGGCCACACGGTCAGGTAGTTCGTCCCCGAGACCAGCCGCGTGGCACTCGCGGCGTCGGCGGGCCGGACCTGGCTCCCGCCGCGGAAGGTGCCCGCGGAGGTGTCGACCCGCGCCACCTTCGCCACCCGGGAGAGCTGCCGCGCGTAACGGTCGATGCCGGCCCGGTCGGCGCCCTCCGCGAGGACGGCGATGCCGCCGGTCGGGCTGTTGGTGAAGGACTCGCGGATCTCGTCGTGCACGAAACGCGCCTCGGCGTGCTTGCCCAGCTGCCGGTCGTCCACGGTGCCGAAGTCGACGCGCAGGAACGGCAGTCCGAGCAGGACCAGGAACGCCGTCACCACCACGGTGACCAGCGGGCCGCGCTTCATGACCGCCGCGGTCGTGCTCCGCCACCGCCGCTCGGCGGCCGCCCCGTCGCCCTCCCCGCGGCGCCGGCCGAACACCTTGAGCGAGTTCACCCGGTGCCCGAGGAGCAGGAGCAGCGCGGGCAGCACGGTGAGCGCGGCCAGCGCCGCGAGGACCACCACCGAGATACCGGCGTACGCGAACGACCGCAGGAAGTACATCGGGAAGATCAGCATGGCCGCGAGCGACACCGCGACCACGGACGCCGAGAACAGCACGGTGCGGCCGGCGCTGTGCATCACGGCCACCAGCGCCCTGGCCGGTTCCGGGTGCCTGACCAGCTCCTCGCGGTAGCGGCGCACGATCAGCAGGGCGTAGTCGATGGCGAGACCGAAGCCGAGCGCGGTCGTCAGGTTCTGCGCGAAGATCGACACGTCGGCGACGTGCGTGATGCCGACCAACAGCGCGTTGGTCCCGAAGATGGCGACCAGGCCGATGACGAACGGCAGCAGGGCGGCGATCACGCTGCCGAACGCCAGCAGCAGGATGACCAGCACGATCGGCATGGCGATGAGCTCGGACCGCACCAGGTCGTCGGCGGTCTGCCGCTGCGCCTCGTTGCGGACGGCGACGTTGCCGCCCAGCTTGACCTCCAACCCGCCGTCCGTGGCGCGGTACTTGTCGGCGATGCGGTCGTAGACCTTGCCCGCCCGGGTCTCGTCGCCCTTGATGTGGGCCACGATCAGGGCGTGCTCACCGTCCTTCGAGCGCAGCGCCGGGTCTTTGGTCTGCCAGTAGCTGAGGACTCCGGTGATTCCCTCTTCCCGGGAGAGGCGCTGCGCGAGCCCGGTGCCCTGCCGGGCGGTCGCCGCGCCGTCACGCCCGTCTCTCCCGCTCCGCACGAGCAGCACGAGATTGGGCTGGCTCGCCGGGAACTTCTCGTTCAGCACGGTGAGCGCACGGGACGACTCGGCCGCCGGGTCCTCGGTGCCGCCGAGTTGGAGCCGGTCGGTCAGACCGCCGCCGATGACACCCGCCGCGGCGAGGAGAAGCGCCGTGATCGCGAGGAGGATCCGCGGCCGGGAAGTGATCCGCAGGAAGAGGGACATTGCTCGGTACCGCCGTTTCACAGAGCGTCGGAAGCGTGGTTCACACCGGTCAGGGCTTGGTCACCGCGAAGATGAACGCGGAACCGAACTTCTGGAGGCGGTAGTTGGTGAACCCGGCCTTCTCCAGCTCCTCGGGGAGCGTCCCCAGGTCGGTGCGGCGGATGCCGGTCAGCTTCACGCCGAGGCGGCTGCTCGGGTAGTCGTTCTCCGCGAACGTGCTCGCCGTGTAGACACCGCCGGGCTTCAGCAGCCGGAAGACCTCCTGGTAGGCCGACTGCGGGTCCGCGTACAGGTGCAGCGACCCGGGGTTGCTGACCCCGTCGAACACGCCGTCCTTGAAGGGGAGTCCGCGGACGTCGCCCCGGACGAGGCTGACGTTCGGGCGCCCGATGGTCTCCTTCAGCGCCTTCTCGAGCATGGCGACGGAGATGTCAAGGCCGACCACCGTGGCGTCGGGGATCGCGCCCGCGAGACGGTCGGTGAAGTAGCCCGCGCCGCAGGACAGGTCGAGCCAGGCGCCGGTCCGGCTCTCCGTGAGCTTCAGCCAGTCGTGGTAGACCTGGAACTCCTCGGCGTAACCGGGCACATGGCTGCCGAACCCGGCGAAGAGCCGCGCGAAGAACGGCCGCATGGCCGTCTCGTAGAGGCGGACGAACGCCTTGCTCTCCATGAGGCGCTGGGCCGTGGTCGGAGCCGCGGGGTCGGGCTGGCCCGGCTCCTGGATCATGTCCAGGAAGCCCCGGGAGAGGGGCGAGATCCTGCCGCACGAGGTGCAGGCGAAGGCGGACGGTGACTTCTGCTCGACCGCTGCCGAGCAGACGGGGCAGGCGAGGAGGTCCACCAACTGGGGGCTCATGTGTCATATCTCCTTGGTGATGAAAAACGTCGGTCGCTCGGTGACGAGGGACGTCAGTCGGCGCAGAGGTCGCCGATGAACTTGGCCAGACTCTCCGCGTGCGGTCTGGTCAGCATGGTCAGGTGGTCTCCGGGGACCTCCTGGACGACCACGGGGCGGGTGGTGAACCGGTCCCAGCCGCGTGCGGGGTCGTCGAGGAGCCACGACAGGGCCGGTGGCGGCACGTTGTCGTCGTGCAGTTCGGCGGCCCGGAAGAACGTCAGGACACCGTCGTACGGCTCCGAGGGGGTGTGTAGGCTGCGCTGGTCGGCGATGTAGGTGCGGATGAAGCCGCGGAGCTGCACGTCGTCGTCCAACTCGGGCGGCAGCACGCCTTGTTGCCTGAGCGCCTGCCGCAGCCGGTCGACCTGCTCCTCGTCGGTGAGGCCGACGAGGTCCTCCTCGGTGATCTCCGGGGCGTGGCCGAAGAGGCGGCCGAAGACGCCGGCCAGCGCCACCAGCCAGGCCGACTGGTCCCAGTCCTCGAAGTACGCGTGGCGCTCGGGCAGCGGCGCGGCCGTGTCCAGCAGGCCCACGAGCGAGACCTGCCGGCCCACGTCCCGCAGCCGGCGGGCCAGCTCCATCGCGACATGCCCGCCGAAGGAGTGGCCGACGAACCGGAACGGCCCCGACGGCTGCTCGCCGAGCACCAACGGCAGGTACTGGTCGGCCAGTTGCCGCACCAGGGAGCCGGTGTCGACGTCCTCGGTGAAGTTCGGCTGCAGCCCGTACACGGCGAACCGCTCCGGCAGGCCGCTGACCAGCTCGTGGAAGTACATGAGGTTGCCGCCCGCGCCCGGGAAGAGGTACAGCGGTTCGTGCCCGCCGGGCCGCAGCCGGATCAGGGACCTGCGGGCCGTGTCGCCGCCCCGCACCAGGCTCGCCGCGAGCTCGGCGACCGTCGGCCCCTGGAAGAGGTCCGCCATGGACAGGCGCCGCCCGAACTCCTTCTCGATCCGCGCCAGCAGCGCCACGGCGAGCACCGAATTGCCGCCGAGCCGGAAGAAGTTGTCATGGGCGCCCACGGAGGCCTCGCCGAGCACCTCGCCCCACAGCACCGCGAGCCGCATCTCCGTGAGGCTGCTCGGCGCCGTCCAGCCCTCTTCGGACCGGGACGGGCGGGCCGGCGCGGGCAGCGCCTTCCTGTCGATCTTGCCGTTGGGCGTGTACGGCAGCTCCGCGAGGACCTGCAAGGTCGCCGGGACCATGTATCCGGGCAGTCGCCCGGCGATGTGGCCGCGCAGCGCCGCCTCATCGAGCTCCGTCCCGGGGCGGGCCACCACGTAACCGGCGATCTGCCGCTCCACGCCCGTCCCGTGCACCGTCGCGGCCGCCTGCGCCACATCGGCGTGCGACCCGAGGGCGGCCTCGATCTCGCCCAGTTCGATGCGGTACCCGCGCACCTTGACCTGGTGGTCGGTGCGGCCGATGAACTCCAGGGTGCCGTCGGGGCGGTATCTGGCCAGGTCGCCCGTCCGGTAGAGGCGGGCGCCCGGGGCGGTCGCCCACGGGTCGGGCAGGAACCGTTCCTCCGTCAGCTCGGGCCGCCCCAGATAGCCGCGGGCCACTCCGGCGCCCGCGATGTGCAGCTCGCCCGGGACGCCGATCGGTGTCGGGGCGCCGTGCCGGTCCAGGACGCGCAGGGCGGTGTTGGCGATGGGCCGTCCGATGAAGACCGTGCCCGTGTCGTCCACCCGGTGGGTGCTGGACCAGATGGTCGTCTCGGTCGGCCCGTACATGTTGTGCAGCCGGGCCCCGGTCACCGCCGTGACCCGCTCGGCGAGTCCCCGCGGCAGCTCCTCGCCGCCGAGCAGCAGCAGGTCGAGGCGTGCGAGCGCCGACGGGCCGCCCGGCTCGTCGAGGATCATGGCGGCCTGGGAGGGGGTGCACTGCAGCTTGGTCACGCCGTGCCGCTCGATGAGTTCCGGCACGGTGAGAGCGGGGGCCGTGTTGCGGTCCGCGTGCAGGGCGCGGGCGCGGTCCAGCATGGGCAGCGCGTCGAGCACCGCGTCGTCGTCCACGCCGAAGTCGATGAGGCAGGCGACCTCGTTGACGCCGGTGTCGGCGATGCCGTCGAGGAGTTCGGCGGTCCGCTCGGGCGTGCCGAACAGCGCGGCGGTGTCGTAGTACCGCTCGAAGGCGTGGTCGAGGAGCGTTCGCAGGTCGTCCTCGGGGAGGTTCCGCAGGTCGTCGCCGAGCCCGAGGCTGCGGGCGAGGTTGCCGATCAGCCCCAGCGACGAGGAGAGGTAGTCGCGGAACGGGCCGCGGACGGTCTCCTTGATCAGCTCCGGGTCGTCGCCGACGAACGTGTGGACCATGAGCGTGACCCGCCCCGGGCCCTCGTGGCCCGCCTGGGCCCTGGCGCTGCGGTAGAGGGCGATCTTCTCCTGGAGCCGGTCGAGGTCCTGGTTCAGGAGGTGGGTCAGCAGGTTGGCCCCGGACTCGCCGGCCGCGCGGAACGTCTCCTCGCTGCCCGCCGCCGTGACCCAGACCGGCAGTTCCCGCTGCACGGGCCGGGGCAGCGACCGGACGGCCGTCTTCTTGCCCGTGCCGTTGGGCAGCTCCACCGCCTCGCCCCGCCACAGGGACCGCAGGGTGCCGATGCCGTCCAGCATGACCTGCTTGCGTTCGGCGTAGTTCTCCGGGGCGAGCACGAAGTCGTCGGCCTGCCAGCCGGACGCTATGGAGACGCCCGCCCGGCCCCCGGAGAGGTTGTCCACGACCGCCCACTCCTCGGCGACCCGCAGCGGATGGTGCAGCGGCAGGACCACGCTGCCCGCGCGCACGGCCACCCGCTCGGTCACCGCGGCGACCGCCGCGCCCGTCACCGCCGGGTTCGGGTAGATGCCGCCGAACGCGTGGAAGTGCCGCTCCGGCGTCCAGACCGCCTCGAACCCGTGGGTGTCGGCGAACCTGGCGCCCTCAAGGAGCAGCCGGTAGGCACCGGGCCGCGCCTGCCCCTCGGTCTCCGTGGCGCTGGAGAAGTAGAACAGGCTGAGGTCCGCGACCCTGCCCGGCCGGCGCGCGGCGGACCGCGGCGGATCGGCCTGAAGCACCACCGTCGAACCCTGCGTCAGCGTCCACACCAGTTCGAGGACGGAGATGTCGAAGGAGACCGTGGTGACGCCCAGCCACGTTCCCACGCCGTCGGCGCCGAACTCGTCCGTCATGGCGGCGCAGAAGTTGACGACGTTGCGGTGCTCGACCATGACGCCCTTGGGGCGGCCGGTCGAGCCGGAGGTGTAGATGGCGTAGGCGAGGTCCTCGGGGCGGGCGCCGCCGTCGGACGGCCCGGAGGTCGCCCCGGCGCCGAGCTCGCTTTCGCTGAGCTCGTCGAGGCACAGGATCTCCGTGTGCTCGGGGCAGCTGACACCGGGGCGCAGCGCGGACTCCGTCAGCAGGAGGCGGGCCCCGGCGTCGCCCAGGATGTACGCGTTGCGCTCGGCGGGCGCGGCCGGGTCCAACGGCACATAGGCGGCACCGGACTTGAGGACCGCGAGCAGCGCGACGACCAGCTCGGGGGTGCGCGGCAGACAGAGTCCGACCAGGGCGCCCGGCTCGGCGCCGTGCCCGCGCAGCAGCGCGGCGAGCCGGTCCGCCTGCGCGTCGAGGTCCGCGTACGTCACCACGGTGTCGCCCTGCACGATCGCGGGCTGCTCCGGGGTCCGTACGGCCTGCCGCTCCACCAGTGAGTGCACCGTCGTGGCGTCGACGTCCAGGGCGGTGTCGTTCCACCGCTCCAGGAGCAGCTTCCGGTCGTCCGCGCCGAGCAGCGGCAGCTCGGAGAGGGGCGTCCCGGGGGCGGTGACGGCGGCGTCGAGCAGCGTGCTCCAGTGGTCCAGCCAGCGCCGCGCGGTCGCCGCGTCGTACAGGTCGGTCGCGAATTCGAGGACGCCGCGCAGACCGTCGGGGCCCTCCTCCACGATCAGCGTCGTGTCGAACTTGGCGGTGCCCGTGTGCACCTCTTCGAGGCGCGCGTCGAACCCGGGGAGCCGGAAGCTCTCCGTCGTCGCGTTCTGCAGGATGAACATGTGCTGGAAGAGCGGGCTGTAGCTGAGGGTGCGCTCCGGCTGCAGCTCCTCGACGAGCTGTTCGAAGGGCAGGTCCTGGTGGTCGAAGGCGCCGAGCGCCGTCGCACGGACCCGCCGCAGCAGCTCGTCGAAGGTCGGCTCGCCGCCCGCGTTCACCCGCATGACCAGCGTGTTCACGAAGAAGCCGATCAGCGGCTCCACTTCGGGGCGGAGCCGCCCGGCCACCGGCGTGCCCAGCGGTACGTCTTCGGCTCCGCCGAGGCGCGCGAGGAGCGCCGACCAGGACGCGAGCAGCACCATGTAGGGCGTGCAGCCGTACCGGTGCGCGAGCTCCCGTACCCGCTCCATGAGCGCGGCGGGCAGGTGGAAGGGGACCGAGTCGCCGCGGTAGGACTGCACCGCGGGCCGGGTCCTGTCGGCGGGCAGTTCGAGCAGGCCGGGGGCGCCGTCGAGCTCCTTGCGCCAGTACTCCAGCTCGGGGCCGAGCGCTTCGGGGGTGAGGTGCTGCCGCTGCCACGCGGCGTAGTCGGCGTACCGCACCGTCAGTTCGGGCAGCGGCGGGGTGTCGGCGCTGCCGGTGCGCGCCGCGTAGAGCGCGGCCAGGTCCCGGTAGAGGATGCCGAGCGACCAGGCGTCGGCGGCGATGTGGTGCACCGAGAGCAGCAGATGCGTCAGACCCGGTCGCTCGTGCACGAGGGCCGCGCGCACCAGCGGTGCCCGGCCGATGTCGAAGGGGCGGCGCGCCTCCTCCGCCGCCACCTCCTCGACCGTCCGGCCGGGCGGCAAGTCCTGTTCAGTGAACGGTACTTCGTACGTGTCGGCCAGGACGGCCACCGGTCCGCCGTCCCCGGCGCGGACGGCGGTGCGCAGGGCCTCGTGCCGTGCCACGAGGTCGGTGAAGGCCTGGCGCAGCGCCTGCCACTCGCCGGGGCCCGCCTCGCCCTCCAGCCTGATCCGGCCGGACAGCACGTAGGCGGCGCCGCCGCTCTCCGGCAGCATCTCGGACATGACCCACATCCGCTGCTGCCCGAAGGAGAGCGGCAGCCGGTCGTGTTCGGCGTCGACCGGGGTGATCGCGGGCCGGTCGCCGACGCGCTCGCCGCGCGCCTCCCGCAACAGCGCGATCAGCGCGTCGCGGTGCGCGGACACGCGGGCGCGCAGCTGGCCGTCGAGGGCACCGGCGGGGGCGCTGAAGCGCAGCCGCCCCTCCTCCTCCCACAGGCGGATCTCGCGGGCACGAAGCTCCCCGAGCAGTTCGGCGGGCGTGGTCACAGCTCTCCCTCTTCCCATTCGTCACCCGCACCGGCGGGCACGTGCGGCTCGGCGGCCCACAGCAGGACTTCCAGCCGCTCGGCGAGCGCCGCCACGGTGGGCCGTGCGAACACGGCACGCGCGGTGATGTCGACGCCGTGCTCCTCGCTCAGCCGCAGGGCGGCCCGGGTGGCGGCCAGCGAATGGCCGCCGGACTGGAAGAAGTCGTCGTCGCGGCCCACCCGGTCGAGGCCGAGGATGTCCGCGAAGACGGCGGCCACCGACTTCTCCAGCGCCGTCTCGGGCTCGCGTCCCTCGGTCGGCTGCCGCTCGGGCTCGGGCAGCAGCGAGCGGGCCACCTTGCCCGCGACGGTCAGCGGCAGGGCGTCCATCGGCACGAAGACCGTGGGCACCATGTACTCGGGCAGCCGGTCCAGACAGTGCCGTCGCAGCTCCGCCGCGGCCGGCGGCCCGCTGTCCGCCACCACCCAGGCGATGAGCGCCTGGGCCGCGCCGCTCCCGCGCGCCTCCACCACGGCCTCCCTGACCGCCGGATGGCTCAGGAGCGCCGCCGACACCTCGCCGGGCTCCACCCGGAAACCCCGCACCTTGACCTGGTGGTCCACGCGCCCGAGGTGCTCCAGGACACCGTCGGCGCGCAGCCGTGCGAGGTCTCCGGTGCGGTACATGCGCTCGCCCGGGGCGAAGGGGTCCTCGACGAACGCCTTGTCCGTCAGGTCCTGCCGGTGGAGGTAGCCCCGGGCCAGACAGGGCCCGGCCACGTGTACTTCACCGGCGACGCCGGGCGGGACGGGGGCGCCGTGCGGGTCGAGCACGCGTATCCGCACGTTGTCGACGGGGGTGCCCACGGGGGGCAGGTGCTCCCACTCGTCGGGGGTGCCCCGGAGCGTGTACGAGGTGATGACGTGCGCCTCGGAGGGCCCGTACTGGTTGTGAAGGACCGCCCCCGTGTGCCGGAAGAAGTCCCGCAACTCCTCGGTGACCTGGAGCTGTTCGCCCGCGCTGAACACCTCGCGCAGCCGCTCCGGCCACCCGCCGCCGCGCGCGTGGGCCACCTCGGCGAGCTGCTGCAGTGCCACGTACGGCAGGAAGAGGCGGGTGATGCCCTCCTCCCGCACGTACGGCAGGAGCCGCATCGCGTCGCGGCGCGTCTCGGCGTCGACCAGGACGACGGTGCCGCCCGCGGCCCACGTGCCGAACATCTCCATCATGCAGATGTCGAAGTGCAGCGGGCTGAACTGGAGGACGCGGTCGTCGGGGGCGAAGGGGAAGGCCGCGGTCTGCCAGGCGAGGAGGTTGGCGATGGCGCCGTGCCGCATGGCGATGCCCTTGGGCCTGCCCGTGGACCCGGACGTGTAGATCACGTAGATCAGGTCGTCCCGGCCGGTCGTCGGAGCGATCGCGTCGACCGGCGCGGTGGACCAGTCCAGCTCGTCGAGTCGCAGCAGGACCCTCTCCGCGTCCGGCCCGATGTCGAGGGGCGCGTCGGCGATGACGATGTCCGGGCCCGCCTCGTCGAGCATTTGACGGGTGCGGTCGGCCGGGTGGTCCGGGTCGAGCGGCAGGAAGGCGGCGTCGGCCTTCAGGATCGCGAGCACCGCGATCACCTGGCGCGGCGACCGCTGCGTGTAGAGGCCGACCAGGGTGCCCCGGCGCACACCGCGGTCCCGCAGCACCGCGGCCAGCTTGCTGCTCTCCCGCTCCAGTTCGGCGTACGTCAGCGACTCGCCCGCCCGTTCCACCGCGACGGCGTCGGGGCGCAGCGCGGCCTGCTCGGCGACGTACCGGTGCACGGGCCGGTCCAGGTCGACGGCCCGCTCCGCGCCCAGGCCGGCCTCGACGGCGGCGCGCTGCCCGGCCGGGGAGAGCAGCGGCAGCCGGGCGACGTCGGCCCCGGGGCCGTCGAGCGCCGAGCCGAGGAGCTGCCGGAAGGCATCGGCAAGGCCGCGCGCCGTGGCGGGGTCGAAGAGGTCCCGCGCGTACTCCAGCGAACAGGCGAGGCTGTCGCCCCGGTTCTCCGCGAAGAGCGTCAGGTCGAACTTGGCGGTGCCGTTGTGCACGTCCGCCCGGGAGACCGCGACACCGCCCGTCTCGGTCGCGTCCAGCGGCGTCTCGAAGTACGTGAGCATCGCCTGGAACACCGGCGTGTGGCTCAGGGACCGCTGCGGAGCGGTCTCGGCGACGATGCGCTGGAACGGTACGTCCAGGTGCTCGATGCCCTCCAGGAAGGTGCGCTGGACGTGCCCGAGGAGCTCCTCGAACGTGGCGGCGGCGGTCAGGTCGACCCGCAGCGGCAGCGTCTTGACGAAGAAGCCCACCAGGGACGCCGCCTGCGGCTGGTCCCGGTTGCCGACCGGCGTCCCGATGACCAGCTCGTCGGTCCGTGCGCACCGGGCAAGCGCGGCGGCCCAGCAGGTCAGGAGCACCACGTACGGCGTGACGCGGGCCCGGGCGGCCACCTCGTTCAGCCGGGCCGTCAGCCGCGCGTCGACGGTGAAGTCGACGGTGTCGCCGTCGAACGACTGGCGCAGCGGCCGCGGCCGGTCCGTGGGCAGCTCCAGGAGGGGCGGCACGCCCTCCAACTGCCGCTTCCAGTAAGCGAGCTGCTGGTGTTCGCCCAAGGGGGAGAGGCTGTTCCGCTGCCACTCGGTGACGTCCGCGTAGTGCAGGGAGAGCGGCGCCAGCGCGGAGGGCTCGGCGTCGGCCTCGTACAGGACGAACAGCTCGCGGAAGAGCACCGAGAGCGAAGCGGCGTCCGCGGCGATGTGGTGCACCGCCAGGACGAGATACGCCTCCTGCGGCGCCGTGGTCACGAGAACGGCGCGCAACAGCCGTCCCACCGCCAGGTCGAAGCGCTCGCGCCCGGTCTCGCGGGCGATCCGGGTGAGCTCCTCCTCCCGCTCCCCGGACGGCAGTCCGGTCAGGTCCACGCGCTCCACGGGCAGCGGAGCGGGGTCGAGGACGGTCTGCCGGGGGTTGCCGTCGGGCCCGACCCGGAAGGCGGTGCGCAGGGCCTCGTGCCGGTTCGCCAGCTGGGAGAGGCACGACTCCAGGACCTCGTGGCGCAGCGGTCCTTCGAGCCGGATGACGCCGCTGATCACATACGTCGGCTGGTGCCCCTCCAGCTGGTCGAGGACCCAGAGCGCCTCCTGCCCCGGGGAGAGCGGGAACGTACGGCCGTCGCGGGGCAGCGCGGGCACCGGCCCGGCCGCCCGGGCCTGCGCGGTGAGATGCGCGAGCAGGCCGGGCTTGTGGGCGACCAGCCGGTCGCGGAGCTCCGCGGTCAGCGCCCCTTTCGCCGCCGACACGCGCAGCTCGCCGTCCTCCGCCGTCAGCCGTATCCGCGCGGCCTCCACGTCCCGCAGCAGATCGGTGAGTTCCTGGAACGCCTGCGCGTCCTCCTGCCCCCTGCTCACAGCGTGATTTCCTCTCGTTCCGCGTGGTCGTCCAGTTCGTCGAGCACCCCGGCGAGCTGTTCGAGCACGTACTCGGTCAGCTCCTCGATGGAGGCGCCTTCCAGGAAGCGCACGATCGGGACGACGACTCCGAGGTCGTTCTTGATGCGATTGCGGATGTCCAGGGACATCAGCGAGTCGAGCCCCAGCTCGGTGACGGGCTGCTGCGGGTCGATGTGCGGGTCGAGGCCGAGGACCGCGGCGAGGCGTTCCGTCAGATAGCCGCCGACGATGCCGGCGCGCTCCTGGGCGTCGGCCCCCGCGCACTTGTGCAGCAGCTCGGTCGTCCCGCTGTCGCCCGCCTCGTCGAGGAAAGCGGCGAACTGCTGGTTGTGCCGGGCCGTCGGGAAGGCCTCGAAGACGCCGGACCAGCCGATCCTCGCCACCGTGGTCTGCCGGGGGTTCTTGTCGAGGACGCGGTCGAACACCTCCAGCGCCTCGGCCGGGCGCATGCTGCCCACGCCCACCCGGGCGAGCTGCTCCAGGCCCTTCTCGCGGACGGCGAGGCCCACATCGTTCCACGGGCCGTAACCGAGCGCCGTACCGGCCGCGCCCCGGGTGCGCCGGTGCTGGGCGAGCGCGTCGAGGAACGCGTTGGCGGCCGCGTAGTTGGCGGCGCCCACACCGATCGGGCCGAAGACGGCGGGCAGCGCCGAGACCAGCACGAACAGCCGCGCGTCGCCGAAGACGCTGTGCAGGTTCCACGACCCGGCGACCTTGGGCGCCGCGACGTCGCGCAGCTGCCCCAGCTCCAGGTCGGCGAGGAGCGCCCCGTCCACCACACCGGCCAGATGCACCACACCGACCACGTCCGGCAGCCCGAGCAGCGCGAGCTGCTCCGGCAGGGCCCGGACCGCCGCCGCGGACGCCACGTCCACCGCCAGGGTGGTGACCCGCGCCCCCAGCGAGGTCAGCTCGTCCACCGCCGCACGCTGGGTGTCGGTGGTCACGCCGCGCCTGCTGGTCAGGACCAGGTGGCGGGCGCCGCGCCGCACCATGCGCCCGGCGATGGCGAGCCCGAGGTCGCCGAGACCGCCGGTGAGCAGATAGGTGCCGGCCGGGTCGAGCTGCGGCAGCGGATCGGCGGGCCGGGCCAGCACGGTGTCGCGTACCAGCCGAGGGGAGAGCAACCGGTCGCCGCGCAGGGCCAGTTGGTCCGCCGCGCCGTCACGCGGCGCGAGCAGCACGGAGGTCAGCCGCCCGGCGGTCGCGCGGTCCGCGGTCCCCGCCGGGTCCAGGTCGACCAGGCCGCCCCAGATGTCGGGCTGCTCCACCGCGAGGACCCTGCCGAGCCCCCAGACGGGCGCCTGGAGCACACCCCGCTCGGTGACGTCGTCCTGGGCGGGCTGCGCCCCCTGGGTCACCACCCACAGCCGCCCGCAGCGGGTGGGGTCGTCCAGTTCGAGGGCGGCCCGGGTCAGGGCGAGCGCCGCCTCGCTGCCGTGGCGCTGGGCGTCCTCCACCGCCTCGGTCGTCGGGGCGCCGGCCTCGGGGACGTCCAGCGGCCACAGCAGGGCCACGCCGTGCAGCGGGCCCTCCGCGACCGCTCGGTACAGGGCGCGCCGGATCGCCGTGGCGTCCGGTACGCCGCTCGCGCGGACCACTTCCACCGTGTGACCCGACGCCCGCAGCCCGTCGGCGAGCGTGTCGCCGTACCCGTGGGCGTCGGCGAGGACCAGCCAGCGGCCCGGGCTCAGCTCGGTGGGGGCGGGCTCGGACACCGCGGTCCACTCCGTGCGGTAGCAGAGCTCCGCGCCCGCGTCCGCGTGGTCGCCGTCCGCCTCCACCAGGCGCATGCGCAGCCCCCGGGCGCGGGCGACCGTGCCCGCGTCGTCGAAGAGGCGTACGTCGGCGACGAGTTCGCCCGAACCCTCCGCCGTGGGCGTGCGCACCACGTGGGAGTGGACCGTGCCAGTGAGCGGGCGCAGGGTCTCGAAGGTCCCCACTCCGCTGGGCAGGGCGAGGGCCTCCGAGCCGTCGAGCGCGCCGGGGGCCAACGCGCCGAGCAGCAGGAACGCGTTGTCGAGCAGCGCCGGATGGAACTCGTACGCCTGCTCCGCCGGGCCCTCGGGCACCGAGAGCCGCCCGAGCACCTCGCGTTCGCCGACCCACACGTTCTCCAGGCACCGCATGGCGGGCCCGTAGAAGGCACCGGCGGCCTCGATCCGGGCGAAGAACTCCGCCACGTCGACCTCGGTGAGCGAACGGGCGAGGACCGTCTCGGCGTCGTCGTCCCCGACGGTCACCGGCGCCTGGGAGGCCGCAACGGGCGCGGGCGCGCCGTCGACGGGCCGTACCGTGACGTGCTCCGCGGCGTCCCGCAGCCGGTCCAGCTGCGGCAGCCCGCCGAGCACCTCGTCGGGGGCGGGCCCGAAGTCCAGCAGACAGGCCAGTTCGTCGGCCCCGGCCTCCGCGAGCCGCTCGACCAGCGGCAGACAGGACTCCGGCGAGCCGATCAGCGACCGCTCGGCGGCGAACCGGTCGTACAGGAAGGAGACGAAGCGGGTCAGCTCCTCGTCGGGCAGCGCGCTGATGTCGACGTCGTCACCGTGCCCACGGCTGCGGGCCAGCCCCTTGAGCAGCCCCAGGTTCCCCTTCAGATACGTGCAGTACGGGTCCTTCGCCTGCCGCACGGCCGTGTCCGCGTCCTCGCCGACGAACGTGTGCAGCATGACGGTGACGCACCCCTCGGCCGGATCGAAACCGGCCTCGGCGCGGGCGGCCCGGTACCGGGTGATGTTCTCGGCGAGCCCTTCGACGCCCTGGTCCAGCAGGTGCGTCAGCAGGTTCGCGCCGACGCGGCCGGCCCTGGCGAAGCTCTCGGGCGAGCTGGCCGCGGTCAGCCACAGCGGCAGCTCGGGCTGGAGCGGACGCGGATACGTGCGGACCCGGATGGGCGCTCCTGTACCGCTGGTCGCCGGCACCTGCTCGCCCCGCCACAGGGCGCGCAGGGTCGGGATCGCCTCCTCCAGATAGGCGTTGCGGGTGGCGTAGCGCTCGGGGAAGAACGCGAAGTCGTCCGGGTTCCAGCCGGAGGCCAGCGAGATGCCCACCCGGCCGCCCGACAGATGGTCGACGACGGCCCACTCCTCCGCCGTGCGCAGCGGATCGTGCAGCGGCGCCACCACGCTGCCCGCCCGCAGCCCGATGCGCCGGGTCTCCCGGGCGAGGGCCGCGTGCAGCAGCGCGGGGTTGGGGTAGAGCGAGCCGAGCGGCGTGAAGTGCCGCTCCGGCACCCACACGCTGTGGAAGCCGTGCTCGTCGCCGAAGCGCGCGCTGCGCACCAGCAGGTCGTAACGGTCCGCCCCGGCCAGCGCGTTCTCGTCGCTGGCGAAAAACATCAGACTGAACTTCATGCCGCGCCCTCCGCGTCGGTCGTGATGGCGGCCGGCCCGTCACCGGCGCGGACCAGCCGCGCGCCGGCGTGCTCGGTCCACTCGGCGCCACCGGTCTCGTCCCTGCTGTGCACGGTGAAGGACAGCGCCCCGTCGGAACGCCGGTGGAGGGCGACCTGCACCACGCGCGCCCCGTCGTGCGGAACGCTGAGCATGCTCTGGTAGCGCACGTCGTGAAGGACGTAGCGCCCCTCGGGGTCCAGTTCGCGGGCGGCGGCGAGGGCCAGCTCGATGTAGCTGGTGCCGGGCGCGACGACCCGTCCCTGGATGCGGTGGTCGTCGAGGACCGCCACCTGCCCCTGGGCGAGCACCCGTTGCCACACGTGGCGTCGCGGCTCCGCCGCCGTCGGAGGCAGCGGCCGGCCCAGGAGCGGGTGCCAGGTGCTGTGCCCGGCGTCCGCGGCGGGCGCCACCTGCTCGGGCGCCACCTGCTCGGGCGCCACCTGGTCGGGCAGCCAGAACCGGCGGCGCTGGAAGGGCGCGGACGGCAGCGGCCGCCTGCGGCCCCCGCGCCCGTGGCGCACGGCCGTCCAGTCCACTTCGGTGCCCGCGCTCCACACGGCGCCCAGCGCCCGGGTCAGGGACTGCTCCTCCGGCCTGCCGCCCCGCAGCGACGACACCCACAGAACGTCCCCGGTCCCCTTGGTGATCCGCCGGGCCAGCGGCGCGAGGACTGCGTCGGGGCCGATCTCCACCCCGGTGGCGCAGCCGGCCTCCACCAGGGCCGCGACCCCGTCGGCATAGCGGACGGCCTGACGCAGCTGGTCCACCCAGTACTCGGGGCCGGTGAACAGCTCGTCCTCCCGCCGGCCCGTCACCGAGGACACCAGCGGCAGCCGGGGCCGGTGCAGCGTCACGTCGTTCAGCGCCTCGCGGAACTCGTCGAGCACCGGGTCGAGGAGCGGGGAGTGGAAGGCGTGCGAGGTACGGATCGCGGTGGACTGGTGGCCGCGCTCGCGCAGCAGCGCGCAGACGGCGTCCAGCGCCTCTTCCGACCCGGAGATCACCGTCTCGTCCGCTCCGTTGACCGCGGCCACGGCGGCCCGGTCGGCGTAGGGCGCGAGCACCTCACGGACGACGGCCTCCCCGGCCCGCACGGCGCGCATCGCCCCGCCGGTCGGCAGCATCTGCGTGAGGCGGGCCCGCGTACCGAGCAGGAACAGCGCGTCCGCCGGCTCGAACACCCCGGCCAGACACGCGGCGACGTACTCGCCGACGCTGTGCCCGAACATCAGGTCCGGCACCACTCCGAACGAGCGCCAGAGCGCGGCCAGGGAGTACTCCACCGCGAAGATCGCAGGCTGGGCGTACTCGGTCCGCGCCAGCGCGTCGGCGTCGCCGACCACCGCGCGCAGATCCCACCCGAAGTGCCGCTCGACCACGCGGGCGCACTCGTCGAACGCCTCGCGGTACGCCGCGTGATCGCGGTACAGCTCGACACCCATCCCGGGGCGCTGCGCCCCCTGCCCTGTGAAGAGGAAGGCGAGCGGGGCGCGGCGGTGGGGAGCGCGGCCCAGCGCCGCGTCGGGCGCCGGACGTCCGGTCCCGGCGAAGCGCGCCAGGGTCTCCCGGGCCTCCGCCACGCCGGACGCGGTCACCGCGAGCCGGTGCGGCCAGACGGTCCGGGCGGTGGACGTGGTGTGGGCGATGTCCGCCAAGGAGGCCGTCGAGCCGTCCAGGACGTCCGCGTAGCGCCGGGCCAGCCCGCGCAGCGCCTCGGGCGTCCGCGCCGACAGCAACACCGGCTCGGCGGCGGCCTGTTGGCCGTCCGCAGGTGCCTCCGGGAGCTCCGTGCCGGGCGCCTCGCCGACGACCACGTGCACATTGGTGCCGCCGAACCCGAAGGCGCTGACCCCCGCGGTCCGCCGGTCCGCCGGCCACTCCTGTGCGGTGGTGGGCACCGTCAGCGGCGAGTCGAGGTCCGCGATGTGCGGGTTGAGCCGCGTGAGGTGGATCTGGCCAGGGATGGTGGCGTGCCGCAGGGCGAGCACCACCTTGATGAGGCCGGCGATGCCCGCGGCGGACTCGGTGTGCCCGATGTTCGCCTTCACCGAGCCGACGTGGCACGGCGGGACGTCCTCGCCCCGGCCGTCGCGCAGCGCCTCGGTCAGCGACTCGAACTCGATGGGGTCGCCGAGCGCGGTGCCGGTGCCGTGCGCCTCGAGGTAGCCGAGCCGGTCGCGGTCGAGCCCCGCCGCCGCCCACGCCTTGCGGACGACGTCCACCTGCGCCTGGCCGTGCGGCGCGGTCAGTCCGTTGGACCGGCCGTCCTGGTTCGCGGCCGAGCCGGGGATGACGGCCAGGATCTCGTCGCCGTCCTCGCGCGCCCGGGACAGCGGCTTGAGGACGACGACCCCGCAGCCCTCGGACCGTACGTACCCGTCGGCGCGCTCGTCGAAGACCTTGCAGCGGCCGTCCGCCGCCATCATGTTGGCGCGGGAGAAGACCGCCGTCAGCTCCGGCGACAGGATGAGGTTGACACCGGCGGCGAGGGCCAGCGTCGTCTCCCCGCGGCGCAGCGACTCGCACGCCTGGTGGACCGCCAGCAGGGACGAGGAGCAGGCGGTGTCGACCGCCAGGCTGGGGCCGCGCAGGTCCCACAGGTAGGAGAGGCGGGCGGCGGCGACACTCAGCGCGTTGCCCGTGCCGTAGTAGGCGTCGAGGGCGGAGCCGGCGCCGGCCGTCAGGCGGGAGTAGTCGTTGTTGCTGATGCCGACGTACACGCCGGTGGCGCTGCCCGCGAGGGTGTCGGGGTGGATCGCGGCGTTCTCCAGGGCCTCCCACGCCACTTCGAGGAGCAGCCGGTGCTGCGGGTCCATGGCGGCGGCCTCGGTCGGCGCGATGCCGAAGAACTCCGGTTCGAAACCGTCGACCTGGGGGAGGAAGCCGCCCCACCGGGTGCTGATGGCGCCCGGCGTGCGCAGCTCGGGGTCGTAGAGCGCGGCGGCGTCCCAGCGGTCGGCCGGTACCTCCACGATGGCGTCACCGCCGTCCCGCACGAGGCGCCAGTACGCCTCCGTGTCCTCGGCGCCGGGGAACCGGCAGGCCATGCCCACCACGGCGATCGGCTCGTCGGGCTGTGCCGCGGGAGCCGCGTCCGCCGCGACCTCGGCGGCGTCCCCGGCGAGGTGCCGTGCGACGTCCTCGGCGCTCTGGAACTGGAAGAGGAGACCGGCGGGCAGCCGCCGTCCGAGGGTGCGCTGGAGAGCCCCCGAAATGGCCACCGTGGAGGCGGAGTCCAGGCCGTACTCCACGAAGTTGGCGCTGGGCGAGATGTCCTCGGGGGCCACCTCCAGGTGCTCGGCGATGGCCGCGATCACCGCGTCGAGGTACCGCGTACCGGCAGCCTCTGCCGTCGGGACCGTCGGGACCGTCGCGGCGGGTCGGCGCGAGGGTGTCGGCCGCCGGGACGCCCGCCAGACACCGACGGTGTCCAGGGAGCCGTCCAGATAGCCGTTCCTGGCGGCGCGCCGGGCGATCTTGCCGCTGGAGGTCTTGGGGATGGCACGGGTGCGGAGCAGGACGAGGGCGTCCAGCGTCACCTCGTGCTCGGCCGCGAGGACAGCGGCCGCGGCGGCTCCGAGGGCGTCGGCGTCGACTGCGTCGATGTCCTGGTGGCGCACCTCCTGCACGACCACGACCCGCTCCTGACCGTCCGAGTCGACGGCGAAGGCGGCCGTGCAGCCGGGCCGGAAGGCGGGGTCCACGTCCTCGACGGTGCGCTCGAGGTCCTGCGGATACAGGTTGCGTCCGCGGACGATGATCAGGTCCTTGATGCGCCCCGTGATGCACAACTGCCCGTCGGCGTCCAGGAAAGCCTTGTCGCCCGTCGCGAGCCAGGGCAGGGCGTCCGGCTCCTCGCCGGCGAGCCGGTTGCCGAAGGCGGCGCGGCTCTCCTCGGGGCGCTGCCAGTAGCCGCTTCCCGCGCTGGGTCCGCGCAGCCAGATCTCGCCGACGGCTCCCGTCGGCAGCGGCTGCCGGGTCTCCGGATCGACGATCAGCAGTTCCTGGTCGAGGTGCGCGCGCCCGCAGGCGAGCACCGCACGCGTCCCGGTGGCGCCGGGCTCCGCCGCGACGGCCCTGTCCTGTTCGAGCCGCGCACCGTCCAGGTGGTGCACCGTCGCGCCCTCACCGGCGTAACCGGAGGTCACGAAGACGGAGTTCTCGGCGAGGCCGTAGGCCGGGTACCAGGAGCCGGTGCGGAAGCCGTGGTCCGCGTACAGCCCGGCGAAGCGCTCCAGGGTGTCGGCGCGGATCGGCTCGGCGGCGTTGAGGGCGACGCGCCAGCGGCTCAGGTCGAGGCCCGCGCGGTCCTCCGGCCGGGTGCGGCGCACGCACAGCTCGTAGGCGAAGTTGGGGGCGCAGGAGAAGGTGCCGCCGAACTCGGACAGGGCGCGCAGCCAGCGGACCGGGTCCTGGAGGAACGCCTCGGGCGGCATGTAGACGAGCCGGGCGCCCCAGTACAGGGAGAGCAGCAGGTTGGCGATCAGGCCCATGTCGTGGAAGAGCGGGAGCCAGGAGACCAGCACCGGCTGTTCGGCGTGGTCCATCGCGTGGGCCATCATGCCCAGGTTGTGCAGCAGGTTGGCGTGGCTGAGCATCACGCCCTTGGGGGCGCCCGTGGAGCCCGACGTGTACTGCAGGAAGGCCAGTTGGGCGGCGTCCCCGTCCGGAGCACGCCAGGCCTCGGCGGCCGCGAGGGGCACGGAATCGGTGGCGATCCAGCGCGCGGAGAGGGCGCTCCCGGCGGCCGACCGGTCGTGCAGCGCCGCCGGCGCCGCGATCACCGCGGCACCGCAGTCCTCGGCGACCGCGTAGAGACGGGCCGCGTGCTTGTCGGAGCGCGGGGGATAGGCGGGCACCGCCACCATGCCCGCGTACAGGCAGCCGTAGAAGGCCACGGCGAACTCGGGTCCCGAGGGGCAGAGCATGAGCACGCGGTCGCCGGGGTCCGCGATCTCCTGGAGCCGGGCAGCGAGGGCCCGGGCGCGCAGGTCCAGGTCGGCGAAGGTCAGTTCCTCCGTCACCTGAGTGCCGTCGGCAAGGAAGGTGAAAGCCGTCTGCCGGCCGTTCTCGGTGGCGCGTGCCCTGAGGAGGTCCACCAAGGTACGGGCCGACAGGGCCGATGGCACTGGCTGGGATATACCGCTCACGTCTGCCTCTCTCAGAACCTCGGGAAATGTGTCAGTCGGCCGTGGTGGGCTGCGGGGGGAAGAACAGCTCGACCGCGGGGGCGGCCCGCTTGAGGGCGCCGACCATCTCCTCCGGCGACGCCAGCGGGATGACCTTGCCCTCCTCGAAGGCACCGGTGGAGTAGCCGGTCAGCACCGCCGCGTGCGCGGCCTCGGCGTCCGGGAAGTCCACGACGACCGCGAAGTTGTACTCGATGTCGCGGGTGAACCAGTAGTTGACGACCGTGCCGCCGAGCGCTCCGTAGAACTTGAACGCGTGCTCGTCACGGGCGATGACCGCCTGCGGGTCCTCGAGGATGGTCTTGACGACGTCCTGCGTGTAGCGGGCGAGAATCATGAACTGCATGGGGTACCCCTCCGGGAATACGTCGGCCCCGCCCACCCCGGGTGTCACGCGGGAAGATCGCGGTGGGGGTGGGGCACGGGATCACTTTCAGCCATGCTTCCGGCACCCGGGTCGCGGAACAACCGCATGGCAGCAAGACGACACTGGCTGTCACCGGGCGGCCAGCGAAGGGTCAAATCACCTTGTCGGGCGGCTGGTTGGCGTCCCGCAGCGCCGCGTCGACGAGGGCCGCCGCCGCGCCGGTGTAGCGGGCCGGATCGCACAACCCGGCCAGTTCGCCGGCCGTCAGCCCCGTGGCCGCGAGCTCGTCGAGAGCCTTCGCGAGGGGTTCTCCGGTGCGCCGTGCCCGGTCCGCGGCCTCCGTGAGGAGCCGCCGGGCCGCCGCCTTGCCGAGCCGGGGCGCGAGCACCGCGGTGACCCGCTCGGAGACGACCTGGCCGCCGGTCAGCTCCAGGTTCTCGCGCATGCGCCGCGGGTGCACCTGAAGTCCCTCGGCCAGCTCCCGCGCCGTCCACGCGGCGCCGCCCGTCAGCCGCAGGCATTCGCGCAGCGGCTGCCACTCCGCGTGCCAGGCGCCCGCGGAGCGCTCGTCCTCGCCCAGCATCAGCTGCGTCAAGCCGCCCGCCAGCGCGGGGACTTGGAGGGCCGCGCTGCGGATCAGCGTGGCCAGGACGGGGTTGCGCTTGTGCGGCATGGCCGAGGAGCTGCCCCGCCCGGCGACGGCGGGTTCGGTCAGCTCGCCGATCTCCGTCCTGGTCAGCGTCTGTACGTCGACGGCCAGTTTGCCGAGCGCCCCCGTGGTGAAGGCGAGGGCGGCCGCGAGATCGGCGACCGGGGTGCGCAGCGCGTGCCATGGCAGCACGGGGCACGCCAGGCCGGTCTCCTCGGCGAACGCCTCGGTCAGCCGCCGCGCGTAGTCGGTGCCGGCGGCGTGCGGGCCCGCATACTCCAGGTATCCGGCGAGCGTCCCCGCGGCGCCTCCCAGCGACACGGGAAGTCCGCTCTCGCGCACCCGGGCGAGCCGGTCCCGCGCGTCCACGACCAGCCGGTGCCAGCCGGCGGCCTTCAGGCCGAAGGTGGTCGGGACGGCGTGCAGCACGAGCGTGCGTCCCGGCAGCACCGTGTCCCGGTGTTCCCCGGCGAGGCGGGCGAGCGCCTGAGCGGTCGCCCCGAGGGAGTCCAGGATCAGCCGCAGCGCCCGGTCGGCGACCAGCATCGCGGCGGTGTCCAGGATGTCCTGGCTGGTCGAGCCGCGATGGACGTACTCGGCGGCCTCCTCGTCGACCGCGGCCACCACCCGGGTGAAGGCGGGGACGAGGCCGACGACGGGATTGGCGGCCTCGCGGGCGGCGACGGACAGGGCGCGCAGGTCGAGGCGTTCGGCGCGGGCGGCGTCGGTGATGATCCGCGCGGCACGCTCCGGAACCGTGCCGAGGCGGGCCTGGGCACGGGCCAGGGCCGCCTCGGCGTCCAGCATCGCCTGGAGCCAGGCCCGGTCGGCCACCACGGCTTCGACCGGGGTACCGGCCCGTACGGGAGAGAGCAACCCCGCGTCTTCCTCCGTCCGCGGCTCGTCGAGGGACGGCAGGGCGGGGCTGGTGTCGCTCACGCGAGTACTCCGGTCGACTGGTACGAGCCGTCGGCCGCCGGCGCCGCGGCCGGCGTGAGGGCGTGCACGGCGCCCGCGATGGCATCGGAGTCCGCGAGGGTCACCGAGGCCACCCCCGGCCGGATGCCGGCCGCGGTCACCCAGTGGACGCCCTCGGTGGGGATCCCGTAGGCGAACCGGCGCGGATGGGCGTGCCCGTCGGCGTCCACCACGTGGTACGGACGCTCCGTCACCGCGAGGCCGCCCGTGTCGTAACCGCCGCCCTCGTCCTCCGGTATCCGGTACGACGTGGCCTGGCCGGAGCCGAGCAGGTACGACATGAGGGGGTCCGCGCTGCGGCGCAGGTCGGGCTCAGGAAGCCGGGCCTCGATGAGCACCCGGGCCCGCACCGGCGGCCCCGGCACCAGCGCCGAACGCGCGGTGAACGCGGCCTCCGGCCCGGAGCCCTCGATCCGCATCTCGGCGTCGGGGCCGACCAGTTCGACGATCCCCGCGTCCATCAGGGCGATGAGCTCCTCGATCCGGGAGACCGGCGGCCCGATGGACAGGAAGCCGTTGAACGGCGTGTACCACCCGCGCAGTTCGCGCCGGTAGGAGCCGCCCTCGAGGCCCGAGTGGTCCACGGCCAGACGCACCTCGTTGCGCAGGTCGCGCAGCACGTCGAGCGCCGCCTTCAGCGGTCCTTCACGGTTTCCCTTGCGGGCCTCGGCGACATCCCGCTCCAGGTACGCGCGCGCCCAGGCGCCGAACGCGGCACGGCCGTCGAACTCGCAATCCCGGTACGGCCGGGCGAGCCGGTCCCAGGACAGCCGCTCCCGGATGCCGAAGGCGTCGAGCAGCGCCTCCCGCTCCGCGGCGCCGACCGTCAGGTAACGGTCGACGAACGCGGCTTCCTCGGTGCCGCGCCCGCACTCCCGGAGAAGGGTTCCGTAGTAGACGCTCTCCACCTCGGCCGCGATGAGCGGCCACAGCTCCTCGCCGAACCGCACGGGCTCGCCCCGCGCGGCCCGCTCCCGTATGCCCGCGATCACTTCGGGGGTGAGCAGTCCCGGCCGGTGCCGCTCGGAGACTCCCTTCTGGTTCTCGCCGCGCGCGTGGTACGGCAGACCGCGCCGGGAGCTGACGTACATTCGCGGCTCGCGGCCCGACGGCCGGTACACCAGCCGTCCGCGCTCCTGGCCGAACGTGCCGCCGCGGCCCGTGGTCAGCAGCGCCAGATAGTCGAAGAAGCACAGCCCGAGGCCGCGCAGCAGCACGTTCTCGCCGGGCCTGACGGCGCCGAGGTCGGCGTCCGCCGGGTTCGCCGGGGGCAGATGGGTGAGGCCGAGGCTCCGTGCCAGGTACGCCGTGCGCAGCTCCCTCGGCAGCGGGCGCACCGGGGTGTGCCCCTGGGCGAGCACCACCGCGTCCAGGCCGCCCAGCCAGGATCCGTCCTCCAGACAGACGCTCTGCGTGCCGTCGTTGTCCATGAGCGCCACGGCCCGCGTCCGGTGCGACTCGACGGTCACGTGCTCCGGGGCCCGGCTCACCACCCGCCGGAACGCGTCGCGCAGATAGCGGCCGTACAGGGCACGGGTCGGGTAGCTGTCGGGGCCCAGCTCCGCGGCGGCGGCACGCGTCGGGCCGTCGAAGCCCTCGCCGTCGCCCGCCGCCACCCGTACCGCCCACTCGTACAGGCTCGGTCCGGGCTCCACCGGGCCGTGGATGTCGCAGCTCTCGTCGGTGTACAGGGTGATCTGCGACGCCACGGTGTTCATCAGGAGTTCCGGTGACTGGTCGGTGCGCCAGACGGTGCCCGCGCCCGGTTCACCCGGATCCACCAGGTGCACGGTCAGGGAGGCGTGTGCCGGGTCGTGCCGCTCCCGGGCCAGCAGCCGCTCCAGCACGGAGAGCCCGCGCGGCCCGGCCCCGACGACGCACACCTGCTTGTGCGCGCCGCCGGAGCCCTCGGGAGCGAGCGATGCACCCGTCACGTCAAGCCCGCGCACAGCACCCGCATATCGCGGTGGGCCAGGTGCCACACCGTGTGGTAGCTCTCGACCAGCGGTGAGGTCACATAGGTCAGGTCGCCGCCCCGCACCCGCTCGAGCGCGGCCCGCAGCCGGCCCGGGTAGCTCTCCCACAGCGGATGCGCGGCGCCCACGGCGTCGACGGCGCCCGCGGCGTCCTGGTCGAACGCCGCGAGGCGCTCGCCGATGCCGTCGGGGTCGCGCTGATAGTCCGTCACCAGGCGCTTCAGCGCCGGGTCGTGCGCCTCGAAACCGGCCAGGGCCGAGACGGCCCGGGTGACCTCCTCGGGGGCGGCGGCGCCCCGCCATGCGGTCAGCTGGTCCGTCGCCCGCTTCGTACCGTCCGGCGTGAGCCCGTACATCTCCCCCCGGGGGCTCTTCACGAGGCGGACCAGTCCTTCGTCCTGGAGGCGGCTCAGCGCCGGCTCGGCGTCCGCCGCGCCCCAGGCCTCGAACCGCTCCGTGGACAGCCAGCCCGCCACGTGCAGCGCGTGCAGCACGCGTGTCCCGGGCTCGGCCGACGTCTCGTCGACGGCGTCGGGCAGGTGCAGAGAATTCGTCATGGTGCTCGTCCTTCGTGCGTCGTGCTTTCTAGAGGAATGCCTTGGCGTGCGCGACGGCCAGCTCCGCCAACGGCCCGTCGGCCCGCAGGTGTTGCCGGGCCGCGGGCAGGTCACGCCGGGTCGCCGTCTTCAGCCACGCCCCGGCGGGCCCGGTCACGCGGTCGGTGGCGTCGGCGGGGCCGAAGGTCCACCGGCCGAGCGGGCCCGCGTCCAGGTCGAGGCGGAGCGTGCGGCCGCCGGGCGGCCGCACCCGGGCCCGGCGCAGCGCGAAGGGCAGGGTGTCGAAGCCCAGGGAGGCCACGTGCCGGGCCTGCGGTGCCGGGACCTCCGCCTCGGGCAGCCCGAGCGCCCGCTCCAGGTCCCAGGCGTGGGCCCAGCTCTCCATCAGCCGCGCCCGTGCGAAGTCCCGGGCGGAGAGACCGAGGGCCCAGGGCACGCGGGCGTCGGGCCCCACGCTCTCCAGCGCGGCCAGGGTGGCGTCCTGCCCCCGCTCCAGCCACTCCAGGAGGGCGTCCCTGCCCATGCCCTTCGCGCGGGTGACACCGGCGGCCGTGAACTCCTCGGCGTCGCGGTACGGGCGTACCGCTTCGGCGAAGGTCCGCGGCCCGCCGAGTACGGTGTCCGCCGCCACTTCCTCGGTGTCGGCCAGGTGCGCGATCTGGTCCCTGACCGCCCACCCCACGGCGGGGGTGGGCAGGTCGAGGTCCTGTTCCGGTACGCCGGACAGGAGCGCCCGCACCGCGAGGAATTGGGTCCGCAGGTCCCGCACCTCGGCGCCGGTGTCCGCAGCGGTCACGTGCGCCTCGCCCACGCCACCGCGAGCGACCACTCGGCGTGCGACACCTGCGCGGCGTCGGAGAGGACGAGGAACGCCGGCGGCACGGAGAGCGGCACCGTGCGCCACGGGCGCTCCGCGTCCACGGGGGGATGCAGATAGGCGGTCCGGCCGCCCCGCCCGGTCCACTCCTCGGCCACCGCCGCGACCCCGGTCACCACCAGCGTGCCGTCGGCAAGACCCGCGAGATCCTGCGTCGTCGCGCACCGCACGGCACGCTCCGGTGCCTTCGGCGAGTGGGACGCGTTCTGTCCCCCGGGGACGGCCAGGGCGAGCGGGGCGTCCGTGGCCGCGTCGAGCAGCACGGGACCCCCGCCGCCGTCCGAGTCCGCAGCGAGGCAGACGACGGTGGTGCAGGCGGACTCGCGCAGCAGCTCCTCGGCGCCCGTGCTGTCCGGGCTCGGCACCGTGGCGGGCAGCCTGCCCCACCACACGCGTCCGGTGGTGCCGCACACCGTCACCTCGGGCAGGTCCTCGTCCCCGGTGGCCGGGTCGTCGCGCTCGCCAAGCAGGGCGCTCGTGCCGGCGGGGGAGAGCTGGACGCCCACCACGGTCGGCACGTTCAACTCCCGTGCCACCACCGCCGCGTGGGAGGTGCCGCCGCCCGTCAGCGTGACCAGCGCGGCCGCCTGGCTCATCCCCACGAAGTCCTCGGGCTCCGTCGCGGGCCGCAGCAGCACCGTGTGCCCCGGCGGGTGCTCCAGCACCTCCTCGGCGCTCCTGACGAGCCGTCCGTACCCGACACCGGCGCAGGCGGAGAGGCCCACCGCGAACGGCTCGCCGTGGTCGCCGGTGACCGCCGCGGGCAGCGGCGTGAACAGCGCGTCGACGTCGAGCCGGGCCAGCGCACGGGCGGCCTCGATGCGGCCGTCCTGCCACATGGTCCTGGTGACGCGGTTGAGCACGTGCGGCGCGGCCGCGGCGGCCCGCACCTGGACCAGCCAGAGCCGGCCGCGCTCGACCACGAACTCGACCTCGACCATCGCCTCCAGGGCGTGGTGCAGCTCGGTGACCATGCGGGACAGCTGCCCGAACACCACGTCGTCACGGTCCTTGAGCACCGCGATCGGCATCGGCGTCCGGGTGCCCGACACCAGGTCCTCACCGGTGCTGCCTGCCAGGTACTCGCCGAACAGGCCGGGGTCGCCGTTGACCGGGTTGTGGCTGAAGACGACACCGCTGCCGGAGACGCCGTCGGCCATGCCGTAGGAGAGCGCCTGCACCACGACGGCGGGGCCCGGCGCCTCGGGGATCCGGTTGACCCTGCGGTACTCGCGGGCCCGGGCGGAGTCCCACGACTCGCGCACCGCCTCCAGGGCGACCCTGACCTGCGCCGCCGGGTCGGTGGGGTACTCCTGGCCGGTCAGGTCGCGGTACAGGGCGCACAGCCGCTCGAAGCGCTGCGGGGCGTCCTGCGCGCTCTCCGCCTCGACGAGCCGGGCGGGGTCCGCGCCGCCGACGTACCGGCACAGGTGCCGTGCCTGGGTGACCAGTACGTCCCAGGCGGCCCGCGCGGAGCCCAGGCGGCGGGACAACGGGTCAACGTCGTCCGGGCCGAGCCCGATGCCGAGGAGGGTGTCCATCATCCCCGGCATGCTGCGGGGCGGGCTGGAGCGGACCGCGAAGGCGACCGTGCCGGCGGGCGCCGCCATCGTGTCGAGCGCGGCGTCGGTCAGCTCGGCCAGGACGGCCCGCACCGCCTCGTCCTCGACCCCGGCGGCCGTCTCCACGGAGTCGAAGACGCGGAACGGCGGCACCGGCAGCCCGCGCTCCGACATCAGCCGCAAGTGGCGTCCCTTGCCGCCGAGTTCGGCCGCGGGCTCCGGTGCGGCCGTCCGGACGCGGGACCGGCCGGACTCGGCGTCCGCCACCAGCGTGTACGGGAAGTCGGCCCCCCGGTACAGGACGGTGCCCTCCATGTCACCGGCGGCGAACGAGCGCCACATCTTGCCGCGCTGGGGCTTGCCGCTGGTGGTCCGCGGCACGGCGAGCGCGCCCACGTGCAGGAGCAGCGCCCGGCCGACGCTCAGCCCGAACGGTTCGAGGACGCCGGCGAACCGCTCCTCGTCCACGTCCTTCGCGCCGCGCTGCACCGTCGTCAGGGTGACGGGAGTTCCGCTCTGCGAGTTCAGGACGACCGTGACCTTGTCCTGCGGCAGGCCGAAGGCCCGGCTGAGGGCCAGCTCCACGTCCTCGGCGGTCACGTACCGGCCGTGCACCTTGACCGAGTCGCCCAGGCGGCCGAGGACGTAGACCTCTTCCTCCAGGCGGAAGCCGAGGTCCCCGGTGCGGTACCCGCCGGTGGTGAACCGCTCGTCCTCCGGGGGCGCGCCGAAGTACCCCTCGGAGAGGGCCGGGGAGCGCACCAGGAGCTCGCCCACGTGCCCGTCGGGCAGGGCGTGCCCGTCCTCCCCGGTGACCATGATGTCCGCGCCGAACAGTTCGGTGCCGCAGGACACGATGCTGTGCAGCCCCTCGGGGCGCGGCCGGGTGTCGGTGAGCATCCGGCGCTCCACGATGTCCACCGGGTGCCCGGGGCTGAACTCCGGGGACCTGACGAGGAGTTCGTGCGGCTCCTGGCCGACGCCCACACCGGAGACGGCCAGCGTCGCCTCGGCCATCCCGTACGACGGGGAGAGGCCGTGGGGCGGCAGGCCGAACGGCGCGAGCAGCTCGTGGAACGCTTCGAGCATCGGCATACTGACCCGGTCGGAGCCGACGATGAGCGCCTTCCACCGGGAGAAGTCCATGCCCTCCAGGTGCTCCGGGCGCACCCGGCGCAGCACGCGCTCCAGCGCGAAGTTGGGGATCGCGGCGTGGGTGCCCCGGTGCTCACCGAAGATGCGCAGCCATTCCAGCGGGCTGCGCACGAAATGCTCGGGGCGCATCAGCCACAGCTCG
The DNA here is from genome assembly GCF_044903205.1 of Streptomyces sp. NPDC029674. NCBI lineage: Bacteria > Bacillati > Actinomycetota > Actinomycetes > Kitasatosporales > Streptomycetaceae > Streptomyces > Streptomyces sp. NPDC029674. Next base: position 14,317 of record NZ_JBJDPY010000023.1, on the reverse strand, counting down.
CAGCCGAGGACCACCGGGGTCACGAACAGGCCGATGAGGCCCATGTCGTGGTGGACGGGGAGCCAGGACCCGAAGGCACAGGCGTCGTCGATGGCGTACTTGTCCTGCAACAGGTCGACCTGGGCGAGCACCGCCCCGCTGGTCAGCGTCACCCCGCGCGGGGCGCTGGAGGAGCCCGAGGTGAACTGGATGAGCGCGAGGTCGTCCTTGGCGAGGACGGCCCGCGTGCGGTCGCCGCCGTCGGGCAGCGGCTCGGCGGCGTCCACGCACACCGGCCGCACCCCGTCCTGGGGGACGGGGAGACCGGCGAGCAGGGCGAGGATGTCGCCCTCACCGACCACGCCCGTGGGGTTCAGCGCCTCGAACCGCTGTGCCACGAACGTCGCGTAGTCCATCGGCCCCTGGTAGCCCTTGGGGGCCAGCGGGGTCGGCGTGGCGCCGATGGCGATGGCCGCGAAGAAGTACCGGGCGAACGCCGGGCCCGAGTGCAGGACCAGGGCTATCCGGTCGCCCGCGCCCAGCCCCTTGCCGCGAAGCACGGCGGCGCTCGCGAGCACCTCGTCGGTGAACTCGGGGTAGGCGGTGCGGGTCCAGCGCTTGCCGTCGAAGTAGTTGATGCCGGCGTCGGGGCGTGGGTCGAGCAGCCAGCTCGTCAGATCGCGCATCAGGGCCTCTCCGCCGTCGATGTGGTGGCCGCCTGGGCGGCCCGCGCCCGGACCACGGCGACGAGGTCCTCGACCGTGGCCGCCGAGTAGATCTCGGGGGCGTCGATCAGCTCGATGTCGAAGGCCTCCTCGACCCGGGTGAGCACTTCGAGGAGCGCCAGCGAGTCAAGGCGGATGTCCTGGCTGATGGAGTCGGTGAGCCGGAGGTCCCGGCGGGGCCGGTCGGCGGCGACGGCGTCCTCGAGGACGCGCACGATCGCCTCGGTGCTCAGCCGGTCCTCTGCGGCGGGGGTCGCCACTGCTGCGGGGGTCACAACGTTCTCAGTCAAGGGTCCTCACTTCTCCTGTATCACCGTTCACATGGACGCGGCGCCCCGGCGTGAGCTGGGTGGCCAGCGGGTGCGAGACCACCGCGGGCACCCCCATCTCGCGGCAGAGGATGGCCACGTGGGAGTACTGACTGCCGCGGGCCGTCACCACGGCGCCGACGAAGGGCAGGATGGGCATGATGTTCGCGTCGGCGCTCTCGCAGACGAGGACGGCGCCCTCCTCGGTCGGCATGTCCTCGATGCCGATGACCGGCCCCTCGCAGACGCCCGGCGAGACGCCCGCGGGGCGCCGCTTGGGGGCGGTGGCGGACGACGCGCCGGGGCGCAGGTCGAGGTAGTCGGGCATGGCCAGTGCGAGCGCCTCCGCGCACGACTCCCGCCGCAGTTCGATCTCGGCGGGCCCCGGCACGGCGGCACCGCTGAGTTCGTCCATCGACAGGTACGGCCAGTCCGCGTCGGCGACCCCGCGGGCCCGGGCCAGCTCGCGGACGAGCGTGCGGTGCACGTGGAGCAGCCGCATCGCGAGCGACTTGCTCTGTTCGCGGACCGACATCATGTCGCCGAGGAACAGCACCGAGGCGTCCACAGCCCGGCCGCGCAGCGCGGACCGCATGCCGATCAGGGCCTCGCGCGGGCTGACGTCCGAGACGCTCTCGCCGCCCTCCGCGGGCTGGGCCATCGGCCGGATCGCGTAGTCCGCCCAGGGCAGGTGGTCGTCGGCGACCTCGTAGAAGACCTTGTCCAGGAATTCGGAGGGCCCGCTCTTCATGCCCTTCAGGCCGAACAGGCGGGTCCACGGCAGCTCGGAGGGCTCGCGGAGCCAGCCGGCGACCGCGTGGGCCTGCGGCACCAGCCTGTCGGTCACCTTGCGCCGGATGACCTCCGCGGCCACCGCGCCCGAGGTGCACGTGATGTGCACCTCCCAGGCGATCTCCAGGAGCTTCTTGCCCCGGGCCGCGAACTCGCCGAGCCGCCACTCGATGCCGTTCTCGCGGGCCTCGCGCACGTCCTGCTCGAAGGCGAACACGTGCTGTTCCAGCTTGGCGTTGCGCGTGCGCAGCCGCAGCAGCTCGTTGAGCATGCGCGGGCCGACCATGACCTTGCTCCAGCCCATGACGCGCTCGACGTCGCTGGGCGGCGGGGGCGTGACGCCTTCGAAGTACGCCTCGGTGACGTCCTCGGGCTCGGTCAGCGCCACCTCGTCGGCGACATGGCAGTACGCCGTCAGGTTGTGGTAGGGGCGCAGGCCCAGATAGCCGGTGAAGATGTACGTCGATCCCGTGGTCCAGCGCGGCTTGCCCAGGACCCGGCCGATGAACCGGCGGGTGCCGAGCTCCATCGGCCGGCCGACGAGCGACCAGGACATGGGGGAGAGCCGCTCGGGGGCCACCTCGCCGAAGTTGCCCGCCGAGTAGACGCGCAGCGTGGGGTGGACGCCCGTGTCGACCCGGGTGAACGGGGCCTGTCCGCTCTCCTCGACACTCTCGTCGGCGGCTTCGGGGACAACAGCGGTCATGACGTGCTCACTTCCGAAACAGGGGACAACACGCGCCCTGCCTCGCGCAGGGTCTCGGCGGTCGCCGCGAGGTACCCGGGCCGTTCCGCCCGCACCGGCCGGGGCAGCGTGTCCAGCACGGCGGGGTCGAGGTCCGGCAGCGGAGCGGTGTACTCCAGGCTCTCCTCGGTGAGTCCGAGCCGGCGGGCGGCGAACCGCTGCGCCACCCGCGCGCGCCGGCCGCCCTGGACGATCCGCGGCACGGTGCCGTAGGGCAGGCAGAGTTCGTGCAGGATCCGGGCCAGCGTCGGGCGGGCCGGGTCGTAGTACGTGCAGACGGCGGGCGGCTCGGCGGCGTGCACGAGATCCGTGATCACCTGTCCGGCCACGGCGACGTCACCGGCGTACACGGGGAACCGGCCGGAGCGTTCGAGCAGCAGTGGCATCCCCTGGAGCAGCTGCGGCAGCGCCTGGAGCGGCCCGCCCGTCAGCGGCACCAGCTCGGCCGGGGCCGGGCCGAGCAGCGGCCCGAAGCGCACGATGCTCACCGGCACCCGCTGTTCGCGCCGGGCCACCGCCTCCGCCCGGTACTTCGCGTACTCGTACCAGTTGCGGAACGTCTGGCCCACCGACAGTTCACGGTTGCCGACCGTTCCCTCGGCGCGGCCGAGGGCGAGGAGCGACGACGTGTGGACCACCCGGCGCACGGAGGGCAGGGCCGCCGCGGTGTTGAGGACGTTGCGGGTGCCGTTGAGGTGCAGGTTGACGATGGCCGAGGGGTCGGCCTCCCAGTCGACGGAGCCGAAGCAGGAGACCACGGCCTCCACGTCGGCGAGCCTGTCGAGCGCCTCCGGGCCGAGGCCCAGCCTGGTCGAGAGGACGTCGCCGACGACGGCTTCGCCGTGGTGCGCCACGCCCCGCCGGTTCAGCTCGACGACCTCGGCACCGGCCTCCTTGAGCAGCCGGGTCACCCAGAACCCCAGGTAGCCGCCGGCTCCTACTACGAGGACCTTCACTGGAACCTCCCCAGGGGCAGCTCTGCGGTGGGAGCGTCGACGGGACGCTCCGCGAGATCGAAGGTGACGCGCAGGACCGTCTCCAGCGGGACGGCGGGCAGCCAGCCACCGGTCAGCCCGGCGAGCCGGCCGCGCTCGAAGACCCGGTTGACGGAGGTGTAGCGCAGCCCGTGCAGCCGGTTGCCGGCCTGCCTGCTCCAGCGCACGTAGCGGGTGCCCACGCGGGTGACCGTCTCCAGCGTCCGCAGGGAGACCGGGACGAGCCGGGGCACGTGGTAGCGCGACCCCTCGTCCACGGACTCGAGCTGGGCGAGGATCGCCGCGAGGGTCGGTGCCCGCTCGCCCGCGGCCACCTGGGCGACGACGCCGGACCGCCAGGCCACGAAGGCCGTCGTCCTGCCGTGCGCCAGGACGCGCAGCAGGCTCTCGCCGATCACGTCGCGCGGCAGCGTGTCGACCCGGGCGCCGCGCTGGGCGGGCAGCACCCGCAGCGCCTTGTCCTCGTCGCGCCGGGAGACGAGCTGGTACAGCGAACTGCGCCGGGTGGTGCGCCCGGTCGCCGAGTTGCCGACGACGCCGCCGATGCGGGCCACGAGGACCGGGTGGCCGTCGTGGCGGGCCCGGGTCATGAGGGACCGCTCAGCGGTCCACTTGCTCAGCTCGTACGGCGTACGGTCGGACTCCGGCGTCAGCAGGTCCTCGGTGACCCGCCCCTCGGTCAGCCCCGCGACGAAGACGGAGCCGGCGTAGAGGTAGGGAACCGCCGCTCCGAGGCGCTCGGACAGCTGCTGGGCGACGTCCAAACCGTGTGCGGCCCCGAGGACGTTGACCCGGTCCAGTACGGCGTGGCTGGCCGTCCAGTCCGTGGCGCCCGCCAGGTTGATCACCGCGTCGATGCGGCCGAGGGCTTCGAGCCCGGCCTCGCCGAGCCCCCACCCCGGGCCGCACACGTCACCGACCACCTGCTGGGTCACCGCGGGCCCGAAGACCTGCGGCGCCCGTGGGCGGCGCCGTACCAGGGCGATCACTTCGGGTGCCTCGTCGCCGGCCTCCCGGCACGCCTCCAGGAGACCCTGGCCGACCTGCCCGGTGAGCCCCGCCACGAGGATCCGCATGCCGCGCGTCTGCGGGGGACCCGCCTGCCGGCCGCCGGGATACGACGACCAGCCGTTGCCGTACGGACGCTCCTGCTCCGCGCCCGCCCCGCTCACGACGAGATCCTGACGACGGAGCTGTACTCGTCGGCTGCGCCCGTGAGTTCACCGGCGACCAGGGCGAGCATCATCTCGTCGGTGCCGCCGCCGATGCGCGCGAGACGGATGTCCCGCCAGATCTGGCCCAGCGGCGTCTCCTGCGTGAGGTACCCGGCGCCGCCGAAGACCTGCATGCACTCGCTGACGAGCCGCTCCGCGCACCGGGCCGCGTGCACCTTCACCGCGGCGACCCTGGCCACCAGGGGACGGCCCATCGGCGTGTCCATCGTCTGGCGGGCCACCTCGTGCACCGCGGCCCGCAGCACCTCGATCTCCACGAGCACGTCGGCGAGCTTGAACTCGATGTGCTGGTGGGAGCGGAGCGGGGCGCCGAACTGCTCGCGCCGCTCGCTGTGTTCGACGGCCAGCGCCAGCGCCCGGCTCACCGCGCCGACGACCTGCGCGCCGACGGCGAGGCGCTCGAAGGTCAGGCCGTAGCTGACGTTCGCGAGGCCGAGTCCGGGCCTGCCCAGCATGGCGTCGGCCGGCACGACGACGTCGCGGAACTCGACGGCGACGGTGTCCAGTGCGTGGGTGCCCAGCTTCTCGTGTTCGCGTACGACGGTCGCCTCGTCCAGCGGCACCACTACGGTGGCGAGCCGCTCGGTGGGCGTCCCGTCCTCCTTCGCGATCCGGCACAGCACGATCACGAAGTCGCCCACCGCGCCGAGGGACACGTACTTCTTGCTGCCCCTGACGCACCAGCCTCCCTCGGTGGGGATGGCCAGCGTCCTGATCGCCGACAGATCGCTGCCACCGGTCGGCTCACTGGCGGCCAGGGCGCCGATCGCCGTGCCGTCCAGGGCTCGTTCGCGCAGGTCGATGAGGTACTCGGAGTCGCCGGCGAAACGGTGCAGCAGCGACAGGACAGACTCCGTGTGCAGGCTCACCCCGACGGCGACACCGGTCGGCGCGTGCCGGGCGACCTCCTCCGCGAGCCGCGCGCCGAAGACGACGTCCCCGGGGAAGGGCCCCTGCCAGCGGCGCCGCAGCACGCCGAGCTTGCCGAGCCGCTCCAGCACACCGCGCGGGAAGCGGCTCAGCGCGGACGCGTCCTCGACGTCGGCGAGCGCCTCCCGGACGGCTTCGTCGAGTGGTACGGACAGATGGACATGAGTGGCGTCGGTATCGACGGCCATGATTCCCCCAGACCCTTGAAGCGGGCATACCGATGAAAGAAGTGGGACGGTCGGCCGGGCGGGCCGCGGCCCGTCAGGACATGCTGAGTGTCGGGGCGAGCAGCCCCAGGAACCCCAGGTCATAGGCGATGAAGCCGCACAACCGGGCCTTGAGCCAGTTGTCGTGCCCCACCCCGAACCAGAGCTGGGACGCGTGGAGCGCCACCGCCGGCAGCAGGGTCAGCGCCCCCCACCACGGCATCTCCGGCACGGCAAGCAGACCGGCGAGCAGGGCGACGTCCGCGACGAAGAACACCACCATGGCGCCCTTGAAGACCCGCGGACCGCTCACCACCGCCAGGGTCTTGCGGCCGACGGCGGCGTCGCCCTCCTTGTCGTTGACGTTGGAGTACGAGATCACCATCACCAGCCAGAGGCCCATGATCAGCGATTCGAGCACCGCCGCCGTCGACCACGCGCGCTCCAGCGCCACGTAGGGAAAGATCAGGCCACCGGCGGTGACGAGGCCCAGCATCGTCTCCGAACCACCGGTGCGGAAGCTGAACTTGAAGCCGCCGGAGTACTGGACGGAACAGACCGCCACCGCGACGAAGACGAGCACCGACTCGACCGGCACGTCCCAGCCCAGAGCCGTGAACCCGGCCGCTCCCGTGAGCAGCGCCACGACCGCGGTGACCACGGCGAACGCCTTCGCCTCCGGCACCGTGATGGCCTTGTTCAGGAGCGGCTTGCGCCGGATGTCCCGGCCGAGGTCGCCCTCCTGGTAGTTCGCGGCGTCGCTGCCGTTCGCGTACCCGATGATGTCGTCCACCGCGGAGGTGCAGGCCACGATCGCCGCGGACGCGATCAGGAAGCAGACCAGGGCGAGCGCCGCACCCGACCGCTCCAGCGCCTCCCCGCTCAGCAGGGCGAAGGCCAGTGCCCAGGGGAAGAAGTGCTGATAGACGGTCACCTTGGACAGCCGCACGAAGGCCCGTGCGACCGTCGCGGGGGAGCGCTGCGGACGGTGCTGCCGCGCGCCGGTGGTGTCGGCCTCAGTGCTCATCGATGTGCTCGGACACCTTGATGCCGACGTGGCGCCCCGGCTCGGTGACGAGTCCGAGCAGCGTGCTGCCCGGGGTGACGTCCGTCAGGTTCTTCGGCTTGCCGTCGCCGCCCATGACGCGGACGTGCCAGTCGTCCTGGAGGATGACGTTGACCGTGACGTCCCCGTGCCGGGCCTCGATCAGCCGCAGCGGACGCACCTCGGTCTTGATCCGACCGATGCCCACCTCGCGGAAGGTGCCGTCGGCGGCGACCGCGTGGGCGCGCTCGCCCGCCTCGAGGTCGGAGATGTACGCGGTGTCCTCCGCGCCGAAGACGTACGAGTGGACGGCGCCGGCGTTGACACGGAACGGCCGGAGCTTCATGTACGGCAGGTAGTGCACCTCGGCGCAGACCAGGATGCCGCCGGACGACGTGGAGCCGATGATCATCCCCTCGTCCTCGCCGAACAGGGTCGTCGTGTCGATGCAGCCGCGGTGGCCCATGCCGATCGGCTCCGCGCGCAGCACCTCCAGCTCGACCAGGTCCTTGCGCACCTGACCGTGCTCCTTCACGACCTGGGTGACCAGGTCCACGGCCGTCAGGTGCTCGGCGGAGACCATGAGGCCGGCCGGGCCGGACTCCAGGACGCCGGCCACGGTGTGCGCCTCGGCCGTGTTGAGGAGCTGCTTGACCACGTCGGTCTTGGTGCTCTGCGCCTTGGCGAGCAGCAGCTCCAGCGGAATGTTGGTCTCGTCCGCGAACACGGCGAGGACGACGTCCACCTTGCCGGACAGGTCGGCGGCCTCGTTCATCGTGTCGCCGTCGACGATCTCGCAGCGCACGCCGACACCGCGGGGGCCGGCCAGCGCCCTGGCCACGGGGAGGGCGGCGGGGGTGCGGGCGACGACCATGCCGATGCGCTCGTCGGCGGCTATCTGCTCCGCGAGCGACTCGTCCTCGGGGCCCACGAGGAGGGCCGTGCGGAGGCGGTCGATGGGCTGCCACTCCGCGAACTGGTCGTACCGCATGACCAGGTAGGAGGCCGCGGAGGAGCGGAGGTAGGCGAGGGCGTCGGGTGTCTCGGCCGGGGTGAGCGTGGTGGCGTCGACCCAGAGGGCCGTCTGCGGCGGCGTCGATGACATGGAAAAACTCCCTTTTTGATAATAAAGCGACTGCAAAGAGACAGGGGTGTCTCAGGGTCAGAGTTCGTGGGGGGAGGGGGGTGGGGGGAGCCGCGGGGGAAGGGGAGGGGGGCTCGGTCAGACGGCGAGCTGCTCGCCGTGGATGACGGCACGCAGCCGCGCCACCGCGTCGGCGGGGTCGGGGCTGCCGAACACCCGGCGGCCCACGCAGAGTCCGGCGATCCCATGGCCGATCGCGTCCTTCGCGGAGAGGACGAACGAGTCCCAGCTGCCGTCCGCCTCGCCGCCGGCGATCACCACGGGCACCTCGATGGTCGCCGCGAGCTCGGCGACGTACTCGTCGCCCGGGTGCGCGGTCTTGACGATGTCCGCGCCCAGCTCCGCGACGGCGCGGCCGGCGTGGATCACGGCCTCGGCGCGCTGCGGCTCCGTCTCGTAGTTCCCCGCCGCGTACGTCATGACGAGCAGCGGCATGCCGAGCCGGTCGCAGCTGGCGGCGACCTTGGCGAGGTCGGCCAGGGCCGCCCGGTCCTCCTGGTGCCCGCCGCCGAAGGTGACGTGGACGGAGACCGCGTCGGCGCCGAGCGCGACCGCGGACTCCGGGTCGCACACCCGGGTCTTCAGCTCGCCGCCGGGGCTCAGCCGGGTGTTGCCGGACAGGTGCACGATCATGGCCGTGCCGCGCTGCAGCGGCATGGAGTGGGCGGCGGAACCGCGGTGTACGACCACACCGTCGGCGCCGCCCTCGACCACCGAGTCGAGGACTTCGCTCATCCGGGAGAGGCCGCCGGCGCCTCCCGTGGTCAGCGCGTGGTCGACGGCGATGAGGAGGGTGCGGCCGTCGGCTCCGAGCAGGCGCCGCATCCGGCGCTCTTTTCCATGGATCATTGTGCTGCTTCCGATCTCCTGGGGGCGGGTGCTCCGCGGTGCGGAGCACCCGCGTGGATGGGGAAGCCGTCGTCACTCCTGAGCGAGCAGGACGCGCAACGGCGGGTTGGCGCGGCGGGGGTTGCCCACCGCGAGGGCGAGCAGCATGCACAGGATCACCAGCGGGAGGCTGATGACGCTGAGCACCAGCGGCACGCTCAGCGGCGGCACGAGGCCGCTCTGGCCGGACTGGGCGTCGATCATCCCCGGGATGGCGAGGATGCCGACCGGCAGGGCGACCAGCCAGCTGCCGGCCGCCACGGCGACGGATTCCAGTACGAGTTGACGGTTGATCATGCGCCGGGTGGCGCCGGCGAGCCTGGTCAGACCCAGGGCCCGCTGCCGCTCCACCAGGCCGGAGGCGAGGGTGGCGCCGCCGACCAGAACGGCGAGCACGAACATGACGTAGGCGAAGGCCTCGAAGGAGCTGACGAGCCGGGCCGTGATGCCCGCGAACGCGTCCCGCATCCCCTGCTGGTCGAGCACGACCGCCTCGGGGTAGCGCTCGCCGATCTTCTGCTCGAGCGCCTTCTTCACGGTGGCGACGTCGGCGCCGTCCTCGACGCCGATGTAGTACTCGTACACACCCTGCGAGGCGGTCAGTTCGCGGTAGAGGCCGCTGCCCGCGACGATCATGCCCCCATCGGAGGCGGAATCGTCAAGCACCGATTTCACCCGGACCTCGCGGTGCCCCGAGGGCAGGGGCATGTCCATGGTGTCGCCGACGTCCAGCTTCTGCGTACGGGAGAAGTTGGACGAGATGGCGATCTCGTCGTCCTTGAGCGTACGGACGAAGTCGGGGTCGCCCTCGGTCGTCTTCAGCCGGGTGAGCTTCTCGGAGTCGCCCTTGCCCCAGTTCCACACCTGGACCTTGCGGTCCTCGTGCGTCACGCTCGCGTAGGTGAACGACGTCACCGCGGACACGCCGTCGACTTGGTGCAGCTCCTTCTCCATGGAGACGGGGAACTTCTCGTTCTGCAGGTTGTGCCCGACCTCGGCGGCCTGCACGTAGAGCTCTCCCTGGGTCCAGCGCTCCACGGAGCCCGCGACCTCGTCCTTGATGCTGCTGGAGACGCCGGCCATGGACAGCGACGCCACGATGGCCACGGTGAAGGTGATGGCCAGCGCGGCGTTGCGCCGCCAGCCGAGCTGGAGCTGCCGGGCCGCCGCGAGCCGCACGGGGCCGGGTTCTCCCTTGCGCAGGACGGTGCCGATGACCACGGGCAGCGCCACGCTCAGCAGCGCCGCGCCGACGAACAGGAACAGCAGGCTGCCGGACTTGACCATGGGGCCGCCGAAGACCACGAGCAGCACGCCCACGGCCAGGGCGCCGAGCCCGCCGATCAGCGGACGGCGCACGCCGCCCGGCAGCAGGGCTATCCGGTCCCGGCCGGTGACCGCCTCGATGGCGCTGATCTTGGTGAAGCGCCGGACACCGGACAGCCACGCCACCGCGAACATCACGACGACGGCGATGAACGAGCCGATGACGGGCCCCTGCCAGGGCAGGCCCGGCGTGACGGCCTGCTGGGTCAGATCGGTGATCTGCTTGGTGAACGTGCTCAGCATGGACCCGACCCAGATGCCGAGGCCCGCGCCGACGACGTACGTCCCGAGGAGCAGCGGCACCATGACGGCGGCCGAGCCGAACATGAGATGACGGGTCCGTACGCCGATCAGCCGCATCCGCGCGAGCGTCGTGCGGGCGTCGTCCAGCGCGAGGCGCCAGGTCAGGAGGAGCACGACGGCCGCGGTGATGACCGCGATCGCGGCGAACATGCCGAGGATCGTCAGCGAGGTGCGGAACGTCTTGCTGTAGCCGGAGAGCACCTCCGACGGCTTCTTGATGTCCGCCGCCCCCGCGACCGCCTTCTCGGCGGCGGCCTCCAGGCCGGCCCGGTCCTTGCCCTTGCCGTCGAAGAGGAGCACGTCGCTGTGGCTGCCCCGGTCGAACGCGGTGGCCACCGTGGGCTGCGGCGCGATCACCACGGCGCCCTGGTTGGCCACGTCACCCTTCAGAAGGGCGGCGATCCGCCACTTCTGCACGCCCTGGGGCGAGGTGACGGAGACCTTGTCGCCCTTCTTCAGGCCGTGGTCGTCGGCCCACTTCTCGGTCAGGAAGACCTCGTCGGCGCCGAGCGTGCTGCGCTCGATCTGGCGTGCCAGGCCGTCGTCGGTGAGCGACGCGAGACGCTGGTCGATGCCGAAGACGATGACGGGGTCGCTGTCCTGGCCGGGGTGCGAGGCCCGGGTGCTGATCACCGAGACGCGGGAGGCCTTGACGCCGGTCTCCTGCTCGGCGCGGGTGGCCACGCCCTCGGTGAGGCCGCCGGGGGCCCTGGCCTCCACCGCCACGACGTTCTCACGGATGCCGCCGATGGAGGCGCCCTTGATCGCGTCCAGGACCGAGAAGGAGACGAGGAGCATCGCCGTCGTCAGGAGGACACCGCCGATGCCCGCGGCGACGGCCGACGCCATCCGGGCGGGACTCCGGCGCCAGCTGCGGCTGAGCGAGCGGGAGACGAGGCGGTAGGGGTCGAGCGCCATCACGCCTTCCTCTCGGTGCCGACCACGACGCCGTTGGCGATGGTGACCACCACGTCGGCCTCCGCGGCCAGGTCGAGGTCGTGGGTGATGATGACGCCCGCGGCACCCGTGGTCAGCACGAGCTTGCGGAAGATCTCCTGGACCTGCTTGCCGTTCTCCTCGTCGAGCGCGCCCGTGGGCTCGTCGGCGAAGACGATGACCGGCTCGCTGACGCAGGCACGCGCGACGGCCGCCCGCTGGGCCTCACCACCGGACACCTGGGCCGGCCACTGCTCCGCCCGCTGCGCGAGCCCGACCTCCTCCAGCGCGCGGTGGGCCTTCTCCAGGGCGGCACTGAGCTTCATGCCGCCCATGACCAGCGGCGCGGCCACGTTCTCGGCGATGGTCAGCGACGGTACGAGGTTGTCCTTCTGCAGGACGAACCCGATCTCCTCGGCCCGCATCCGGGCCGCCTCGGTCTCGTCGAGCTCCGCCAGGTCGCGGCCCATGAGGGTGACGGTCCCGGAGGTCGGGCGGTCCAGTCCCGAGAGGATGTTGGCGAAGGTCGACTTGCCGCTGCCGCTCTTGCCGACGATGGCGACCAGTTCGCCCGAACTCACCTCGATACTGCACCCTTTGAGGGCCTCCACGGTCGTGTCACCACTCGTGAACTCCCGTCGTACGTCCTCGGCCCGCAGTACGACCTTCTTCTCCAACATGGCCAACCATCTCTATAGGAATCATTGAACTACTCGGCCTGGAAGCCGAGTTGCTGACGCAGGAGCTCCCGGCGCACCTTCCCGGTGGCGGTCCTGGGGATCGCGCTCCAGGACGCGTGCCGGGGTGACGCCAGCTCCGGGAGCCCGTCGACCGCCTGCGCCCAGCGCTGGGACGGCACCGCCATCCCCGTCCGCGTGGCGACGACGGGCACCAGGGCGCCGTGGGTCTCCAGGACGACGATCTCGACGGCTTCCGGCAGCCGGCCCAGCAGGACGTCCTCGAGGGCGATTCCGCTCGCTGCCTGGTCGAGCCGTTCCACCTGCCGGTCCAGCAGCCGGAGATTACCGAACCGGCTCTTGGTCCCCCAGTCGCCGGAATCCCACCAGCCGCCGTCCGCCCGGTTCTCCTCGAATTTTTCCGGAAAGTTCAGATAGCCCGCGAAGAATCCCTTGGAGCGCACCTGTATACGGCCCGGCTGATTCGCGCCGAGCGGATTTCCCGCCTCGTCGACGATGCGGATGCGGCTGTATCCGGGCAGGGACCTTCCCACGCGGTGGCCGGCCAGTTCCGATTCGACGGATTCCCTGCGGCCGCCGCGTCTGCGCTTCATTCTGAAGGCGACGGGGCCGAGTTCGGACTGTGCGTACACCTCGGCGAAGAGCGGCATCCTGCGGCGTGAGCCGGCGAGCAGCCGCTCCATGGTCGGCGGGTGCATGGCGTCGAAGGTGCCGAGGAACAGGCGGACCGAGGAGAGCACCCCGGTGTCGGCGAGCTCTTCCCAGCGTACGAACGTATTGGGGTGCGTCTCCAGGTAGTGCGGCCGCCAGCGCTCCAACTGCCCGGCGACGACGTCGGGTTCCTCGCTGGCGAGGAGCAGCACGTTCAGCCTGAGCCGCAGCGCGCTGAGCAGTCCGGAGAGCGTCCGCACGTGCACCGGGGAGATCGCGGCCGCGAGGTAGCCGCGCAGGCTGAGGGTGCGCAGTATCCGGGCCTGGATGACGGACTGCTGGTAGAAGCTGTTGCGGGTGTGTACGGCCAGCTTGGGCACCCCGGTGGTGCCGGAGGTGTGCGTGACCAGGTACGGCGCGTCCGGGGCCCGCTCGACGCCGTGCGCCGGCACCCGGGCCTCGGTGCCGACGCGCGGGTCGGAGACGAGGTCCTCCCAGACGAGGCTCGTGGCCCCCGCGGCCGACAGGCGGGGCACCTCCGCCGCCCGCCGCTGTGTGATGAGCAGGTGCAGCGGCACGGTGACCGGCTCGAGGGCCGCCGCGGCCGACGCCACGTCGAGCTTGGCGCTGAGCAGCACCGGGACCACGCCCACGGCCGTGAGTCCGGCCACCGCGACCAGGATGTCGAGCGGCTGGTCGAGCCGCACCACGCACCAGTCGTCCTCCTTCAGCCCGGCGGAGACCGCGGACTCCGCGAGGCGCCGTGCGGCCCCGGCCAGTTCGGAGAGAGGGAAGCCGCCGTCCTTCACGGTGACCGCGATCGATTCGTGGTCCGTACCCCAGGGAAGGCCGGCCTTCTCGGCGGCGGAACCGAGTTGGCCGAAGAGCAGGTCAGCAGAGCGTGGAAAGCGCATGGCGCACGGACTTCCTCAACGTCGGCACTAATACACAGGGCATCGGAACAGCGTTCTTCCATGGTTTCGGGCGGGGCGGGCGCAGGCAAGCGATCATCAGGAAGAAGCCGTTTCGGTGGCGCAGAGCGGACAACGCGGCCGGCCGGACAGACAGAACGGGGCCGGGAATGCTCCCGGCCCCGCTGACGACTCTCGGCTCGTCCTCAGGATTACGAAGCGGCCTTTTTCTCCTTGCGGTTCGCCCGCAGCCATTCCTTGTTCATGCCGGTGATGGAGAACAGCGGGATGCCCTTGGGGCAGGCGGTGGCGCATTCGCCGGTGAGGGTGCAGCCGCCGAAGCCTTCGGCGTCCATCTGCGCGACCATGTCCAGGACCCGCGTCTCCCGCTCGGGGGCGCCTTGGGGGAGCACGTTGAGGTGGTTGACCTTGGCGGAGGTGAAGAGCATGGCGGAGCCGTTGGGGCAGGCGGCGACGCAGGCGCCGCAGCCGATGCATTC
>NZ_JBJDPY010000022.1:0-114488 GCF_044903205.1 Streptomyces sp. NPDC029674 | reverse complement strand
ACGCCCGGTTACATTCCGAACCCGGAAGCTAAGCCTCATAGCGCCGATGGTACTGCAGGGGGGACCCTGTGGGAGAGTAGGACGCCGCCGAACTTTACTTGATAAAGCCTCGGCCCCAGACAATGTCTGGGGCCGAGGCTTTTTTGCGTTTCTGGACTTATATTCCTTTCCCTCGGCCTTTCGTTGCTTACAGGCGGCCGGCTGCTTTGAGGGAGAGGTAGGCGTCGGCCAATGCAGACGCGAGATTCTTGGGGGTGGCGTCCACGACCGTGACGCCGCGGCGGCGGAGTTGTTCCGCTGTGCGATGGCGTTCCGACTGGGCCTGGGCCGCGGCTGCGGCGTCGTACACCGCCTCTGTTGTTCCGCGAGAGGTGGCCATTTTCTGGATGTGAGGGTCGGCCACCGATGCCACCAGGACCTTGTGGCGCTTGGTGAGGCGGGAAAGTACCGGGAGCAGGCCCTCTTCGATCGGGGTGGCGTCGAGGCCGGTGAGCAGCACGATCAGGGAGCTGCGCGGTGCGGTGCGGAGGGCCGTCGAGGTCAGGCCCCGGGAGTCCGTTTCGACCAGTTCGGGCTCGAGTGTGGCCAGGGCGTTGACCAGGGAAGGCAGGACGTCCCTTGCTGAGCGTCCCTGGACCAGGGCGCGTACCCGGCGGTCGTAGGCGAGGAGGTCCACGCGGTCGCCGGCGCGGGAGGCGAGGGCGGCGAGGAGGAGGGCGGCGTCCATGGAGGCGTCGAGGCGTGGGGCGTCGCCGACCCGGCCGGCCGAGGTGCGGCCGGTGTCGAGGACCAGCAGGATGTGGCGGTCGCGTTCCGGGCGCCAGGTGCGGACGGCGACGCTTGACTGGCGGGCGGTGGCGCGCCAGTCGATGGAGCGGGTGTCATCCCCCGGAACGTAATCGCGGAGGCTGTCGAATTCGGTGCCCTGGCCGCGGGTGAGCACGCTGGTGCGGCCGTCGAGTTCGCGTAGGCGGGCCAGCTTGGAGGGGAGGTGCTTCCGGCTGGTGAAAGGGGGCAGGACGCGCACGGTCCAGGGGACTTTGTGGCTGCCTTGGCGGGTGAAGAGGCCGAGGGGGCCGTACGAGCGGATGGTCACGCGGTCGGCTTGGTGGTCGCCTCGGCGGGCGGGGCGCAGGTGTGTCGTGAGGCGGCGGCGTTCGCCGGCCGGGACGGTGAGGGGGTGCCGGGACGCGGTGACGTCCGTGCCGGGCTGTCGGCTGCTCGGGGGCCAGGCGTCGCGGACCTCGGCGCGCAGGGGGCGGCCGGAGGGGTTCGTGACGGTCAGCTCGATGTCGGCGGATTCGCCCAGGCGTACGGAGGTGTCGCCGGAGCGGGTCAGGCCGAGCCGGCGTACGGGGGCGGCCAGGGCGAAGTCGCAGGCGCAGGCCAGGGCCAGTGGGGTGTTGACGGCGAGGATGCCGGTCCAGCTGGGGTCCCAGAGTCCTACGGGGAGGGTTCCCAGGGCTGCCAGGAGGGCGGTGCGTCCGGTGAGGGCCATCAGCGGGGGACCGGGACGTGGGCGAGGATCGCGTTGATGACGGAGTCGGCGGTGACGCCCTCCATCTCGGCTTCCGGGCGGAGTTGGATCCGGTGGCGGAGGGTGGGCAGGGCGAGGGCCTTCACGTCGTCGGGGATGACGTAGTCGCGGCCGGTGAGCCAGGCCCAGGCGCGGGCCGTGGAGAGCAGCGCCGTCGCGCCCCGGGGAGAGACGCCGAGGGTGAGGGACGGGGATTCGCGGGTGGCGCGGCAGATGTCGACGACGTACGCGGTGATCTCGGGGGAGATGGACGTCTTGGCGACGGCTGCCCGGGCGGCTTCCAGGTCGGCGGCGCCTGCCACGGGGCGTACGCCGGCGGCGTGCAGGTCGCGGGGATTGAAGCCTTCCGCGTGCCGGGTGAGGACGGCGATCTCGTCCTGGCGGGAGGGGAGAGGGATCGTCAGTTTGAGGAGGAAGCGGTCCAGTTGGGCTTCGGGGAGGGGGTACGTGCCTTCGTACTCGACCGGGTTCTGGGTGGCCGCGACGAGGAAGGGCTCGGGGAGGGCGCGGGGGGTGCCGTCGACCGTGACCTGACGTTCTTCCATCGCTTCGAGGAGCGAGGACTGGGTCTTGGGCGGGGTGCGGTTGATTTCGTCGGCCAGGAGGAGGTTGGTGAAGACGGGGCCCGGCTGGAAGGAGAACTCGGTGGTGCGGGCGTCGTAGACGAGGGAGCCGGTGATGTCGCTCGGCATCAGGTCGGGGGTGAACTGGACGCGTTTGGTGTCCAGTTCGAGGCTGGATGCGAGGGCGCGGACGAGCAGTGTCTTGGCTACCCCGGGGACTCCTTCGAGCAGGACGTGGCCGCGGCAGAGGAGGGCGACGACGAGGCCGGTGACGGCGGAGTCCTGGCCGACCACGGCCTTGGAGATCTCGGTGCGCAGGGCTTCGAGGGAAGCGCGTGCGTCGCCGGGGTCTCCGGCGGGCCCGGTGTCCGCTGAGGGCCCGTTGTCAGTGGTCGGGTCCATCATGAGTGGCGTACCTCACTTTCGAGGGCGTCGAGTTGGTCGGCGAGGGCGATGAGTGCTGCGTCGTTGCCGGGGGGTGGGCCGAAGAGGAGGGAGTGCGGGTCTTGGCCGGGGGTGCGCAGGCGGGTGGCGAGTGCGGGGATCAGGGTCTCGGGTGCGTGCGCCTGGGCGGGGGATACGCCGACGAGGGGGGCGACGCGGTCGCGGGCGGCGGTGCGTAGGGCCGCGGCCGCGCGGTCGCGGGCGTTGGCCTTGCGGTAGAGGCGTGCGCGGCCTTCGACGGCTTCGGAGGCGCGGATGGCGACGGGGAGGCGTTCGGCGACGAGGGGGCCGAAGCGGCGGGCACGCCACAGGGCGGCGAGTGCGGCGGCGATGAAGAGCTGCAGGGTGCCCCAGAGCCAGCCGGAGGGGATCAGGTCGAAGAAGCCGCGGCGTTCGGAGTCGGTGGCCGCCGCGTCGTCGGAGAGGGAGGGGAGGTACCAGACCAAGTGGGGGCGTGAACCGAGGAGTTGCAGGGCGAGCGACGCGTTGCCGTGCTCGTCGAGACGGTCGTTGTAGAGGATGTCGGGGGCGCCGAGGACGACGGTGTCGCCCTTTCCGCGGGGGGCGGGGAGATGCAGAAGGCTGGGCAGGCCGTCGCTGAGGTAGCAGGCCTCGGCGTCGGGAGCGAGGGTGTCGTAGCGGATGCCGCCCATGTCGGCGGTGCCGGCGCGGCGGGCCTCGGGGAGCGGGCAGCCGGCGGGGAGCGTGGAGTCGGTGCTGGTCGTGGCGTCCGCGGTGACCCCGGGGGCGAGGGTGCCGATCGACGGGGTGCCGGGGGCGACGAGCACGGTGCGGCCGCCGGAGTCCTCGGTGGAGGCGTGCAGGCCGGAGCGCTGGCGGTCGGTGAGTACGTCGGGGTTGGCCACGAGGAGGGTCGTGTCCGGGCCGGCCGCCGACCGGGCCTCTTCGGTGCTGGTGACCACGCGGGTGGACACGCCTCGGTCGGCGAGGAGTTCGGCGACGGCCCGGCTGCCGTGGGAGTCGGCGGAGCGCGGGTCGAGACGGCCGTGCTGGGCGCCGGAGCGGACCGCGGCGATGACGACGGCCGCCGCCAGGAGGACGACCAGGGCGAGGACGATGCCTCGGGAGCGGGTCCAGAGCCGGCGGGGCGTGAGGGAGAGCGAGGTCGGGGCCGCGCTAGACGGCGGGTCGGGCTGCGGCTGTTCCGTGGCGGTGGGCGGGGCGGGCCGGGGCGGCTCGGCGGCGGGGGTGGGGCCGGTCATTCGGCGGCCCCCTGGGAGTTGCTGCTCGGTGTGGTGTGGGCGGTGCTGGTCAGGGCCGGTCTGGTGTTCTCCAGGTCCCGGTCGAGCTCGGCCAGGCGGAGGTACGCGGCTTCGTCGGCGGTGCGGCCGCCGTATGTGACGTCGTCGAAGTCGCGGGCGGCGGAGCGGAGTCGGCCGGTGTGGGCGGGGAGGGTGCGGCCCGCCTCCGCTGCGGCTTCGTCGGCGGTGCGGCCGGGGCGGGGGTCGAGGAGCGCGCGTTCCTCCAGGGCGCGGACGACGGCGCGCATGCGTTCCTGTACGGCCTGGTTCCAGTGGGCCTGGGCGGCGTGTGCCTCGGAGGCCGCGCGGTGTTCGGCGGCGCTGCGGGGGCGGTCGTCGAAGAGAGCCGGGGCGGAGGTGGGAGCGCGGTGCGGGGTGCCCAGGCGCCACCACAGGGCGCCGATCACGAGTACGACCGCGAGCACGATGACCAGGAGCCCGAGTCCGCCGCCCGGGGTGACTCCCGAGGCGGCGGAGAACAGGTCGTCGACCCAGCCCCAGAAGCGGTTCAGGGCGCGCTGGAAGAGGCTGGGGTCGTTCTCGTGGTACATCGGCTTGGACAGTTCGCGTTCGGCCGCCTCCCGCGCGGGATCGCGCGGGATCGTCACCGGTGGCTCGTCGCCGGTGCGCGGCAGGAGCGGTGCCCCTCCGAGCGCTCTGAGTACTGCCTCGCTGAGTACTGCCCCCGCCGCGGTCACCGCATCAGCTCCCCGCTGTGCCGGACGGGGTGGGGCCGTGGCCGGGGAGGCCGGCGGCGCGGGCGAGTTCGAGGTCGAGGGCCTCGCGGCGGATCCGCTGGTCGATGTAGAGGAGGACGGTGACCCCGGCCGTGATCGGGAACGTCAGCATGGAGCCGATGACCGAGCCGACGCCGCTGACGATCAGGAACGTCCAGCCCAGTTCGCCGGTGCTGTCGAGGAAGCCGGTGACGCCTTCGCCGCTGACCGCGCCGGCGATGAACGTGAACGGGATGACGATGATCGACGCCACGACGTTCGCGATGATCGCGGCGAGCAGCTGGATGCCGAAGACCCGCCACCAGGAGCCGCGGACCAGCTTGGTGGAGCGGATCAGGGACTTCTTGATGCCCTGCTTCTCCAGCATGAGCGCGGGGGAGGCGAGGGAGAGGCGGACGACGACCCAGATGGCGACGACGCCCGCGCCGAGGCCGCCGAGTACGGCCAGGCCGGCTCCGGCGTCGGACCCGCCGGCCAGCGCGATCAGCAGGCCGGGCAGGATGCCGGCGAAGACGATCGCGGCGCCGATGAGCGGGATGAGCAGGGTCAGGCCGACCAGCTTGGCCAGCTGGGGGCGGGCGTCCCGCCAGGCCTCCGTGGCGGTGACCGACTTACCGAGCACCGCGCGGCTGGTGACCATGGTGAGCAGGGCGGTCGCGACGATCGTGCCGAGCAGGGTGATCGCGAGGACCACTCCGGAGCTGAGCATTGTGTCGCCCATGGCGCGGGTCAGTTCGCCGACGGTCGCGCTCGGGTCGTCGAGGGCCTCGGTGTCGACGGACTCGTTCAGGACGAGTCCCTGGAGGAGGACGACGACGATCTCCGTGAGCACGGCCACGGTCAGGGAGATGCCGAGGACCGTGCGCCAGTGGGCCCGCATGGTCGACACGGCGCCGTCGAGGATCTCGCCGACGCCGAGCGGGCGGAGCGGGATGACGCCGGGCTTGGCGGCGGGCGGCGGGCCCTGCCAGGCTCCCCAGCCCCGGTAGCCGCCGGGGCCGCCCGGAGCGCCCGGCCCGCCGGGGCCGGCGGGACCGGCGGGACCGCCGGGGGGCTGGTTGCCCCAGCCCCAGCCGCCGCCCTGGCCGGGCGGCGCGGGCGGTGGCGGCGGTGTCCCGCCCGGGGCGGGGGTGCTGGGCGGGGACCACTGGGCGGGCGGCGGCTGCTCCTTGGACCACTTGGACGGGGCGCTGCGGCCGCTGTCGTCGGCGGGCTCGGCGGCGTCCGGCTTGCCGGAGTCCTGTCCGTCGGAGGGGGCAGATCCGGGCGAGGCCCAGCCCGGAGTGTCGTTCATCGTCGCTCCTTCAAGGTGCCCGTCCGCGGGTGCGGCGGCAGGTTGCCAGCCATCGTGCCACGGTGCGGGCACGGGGTGACCGGGCGCCGTAGCGGCTGTACACCTTCAATTGTCCGTCGGGTACGGGGCAGACTGGGCGGATGGCTGATCAGTACGCGCAATCCAGCGAGGACATACGGCCGACCGAGATCTCGCGGGTTCCCGCGATCCGTTGGGACGACCCACCCGAAGGCCCCGTGCTGGTCGTCCTCGACCAGACCAGGCTGCCGGGCGAGGAGAGCGAGCTGGTGTGCACGGACGCACCGGCTCTGGTGGAGGCGATCCGGACGCTCGCGGTACGCGGGGCGCCCCTGCTGGGCATCGCGGGGGCGTACGGCGTCGCGCTCGCCGCGGCACGGGGCTTCGACGTGGACGAGGCGGCGGGGTCGCTGGCGGGGGCGCGGCCCACCGCGGTGAACCTCGCGTACGGAGTGCGCCGGGCCCATGCCGCGTACCGTGCCGCGGTCGCGGGCGGGGCCGATGCCCGGCAGGCCGCGGATGCCGCGCTCGGGGCGGCGCGGGCGTTGCACGCCGAGGACGCCGAGGCCAGCACCAGGATGGCGGCGCACGGTCTGGCGCTGCTCGACGAGATGCTGCCCGGTGGCGGGCACCGCATCCTGACGCACTGCAACACGGGGGCGCTGGTCTCCGGAGGGGAGGGCACGGCGTTCGCGGTGGCGCTCAAGGCGCACCGGGAAGGCAGTCTGCGCAGGCTGTGGGTGGACGAGACGCGGCCGCTGCTGCAGGGGGCCAGGCTCACCGCGTATGAGGCGGCGCGGAACGGAATGGCGTACACCTTGCTCACGGACAGTGCGGCGGGTTCGCTGTTCGCGGCGGGGGAGGTGGATGCCGTGCTGGTCGGTGCGGACCGCATCGCGGCCGACGGTTCGGTGGCGAACAAGGTGGGGAGCTATCCGCTGGCCGTGCTGGCTCGATATCACCATGTGCCGTTCATCGTGGTGGCGCCGGTGACGACGGTCGACCCGGAGACCCCGGACGGGGCGTCCATCGAGGTGGAGCAGCGGGCCGGGCATGAGGTGACGGAGGTCACGGCGCCGCATGTGCCGGTGGCCGGGATGGAAGCGGGAGGCGGGATTCCGGTGGCACCCCTGGGGACCCAGGCGTACAACCCCGCGTTCGACGTGACGCCGCCGGAGTTGGTGACGGCGATCGTCACGGAAGAGGGCGTTCTGTCACCTGTGACAGCAGAGGGCCTTGCCGAGCTGTGTGCCAGGTCACGCCAGGTAACGATTAGCTAATGGGATGATGTCAGGCATGAAGGGACGAGTCCTTGTCGTCGACGACGACACCGCACTGGCCGAGATGCTCGGGATTGTGCTGCGTGGTGAAGGTTTTGAGCCGTCGTTCGTAGCTGATGGCGACAAGGCGCTGGCCGCTTTCAGGGAGGCGAAGCCTGATCTTGTACTGCTCGATTTGATGTTGCCGGGGCGTGATGGCATCGAGGTGTGCCGCCTGATCAGGGCGGAGTCCGGGGTGCCGATCGTCATGCTCACGGCCAAGAGCGACACGGTGGATGTGGTGGTGGGCCTGGAGTCCGGGGCCGATGACTACATCGTCAAGCCGTTCAAGCCGAAGGAGCTCGTGGCCCGGATCCGGGCGCGGCTGCGGAGGTCGGAGGAGCCGGCGCCGGAGCAGCTGGCCATCGGTGACCTGGTCATCGATGTGGCCGGGCACTCCGTGAAGCGGGACGGGCAGTCGATCGCGCTGACCCCGCTGGAGTTCGACCTGCTGGTCGCGCTGGCGCGCAAGCCGTGGCAGGTGTTCACACGTGAGGTGCTCCTCGAGCAGGTCTGGGGCTACCGGCACGCGGCGGACACCCGTCTGGTGAACGTGCACGTCCAGCGGCTGCGGTCCAAGGTCGAGCGGGATCCCGAGCGGCCGGAGATCGTGGTGACCGTCCGTGGTGTCGGTTACAAGGCCGGACCGAGCTGACGTGTCCCGGGACAGTTCCACCTCGGCGCCCGGCGGTCCGGGGGCTCGCCCGGGGCGGACTGGACCGGCGCGTCGCGCGTCCCGGTTCGGGCGGCTCGTCGACGGCGGGATGCTGTTGCAGGGCGGGGTGCAGGGCAGCCCTGTGCTCCGCCTTTTCGTCCGCTGGGTGCGCCGCCCGCTGCTGCCCGCCGTGCGGCTGTGGCGGCGCAACATCCAGCTGAAGGTCGTCGTCACGACCCTGCTGATGTCGCTCGGCGTGGTCCTCATGCTCGGCTTCGCCGTCATGAGCTCGGTGAACAACGGCCTGCTCAAGGCCAAGGTGAAGGCGTCGCAGAGCCAGGCCGACGGTGGCTTCAGGGCCGCGCAGGACAGCGTCAACGCGGCGCGGCAGAGCACCGGACAGGGTCAGGGGCAGGACGGCAGCACCGTGGACGGGCGTAACGCCGCCGTGTGGATGTCCGACCTCGTCGAGCAGCTCTCCAGCGGCGGGCAGAACGCCTTCGCCGTGGTGACGCTGAGCCCCACCTCCGCGGGCGACTCCGGAAGTGTGCGCGGGTCGAGGGCCTCGGGCGGCGTCGAGCCGATACTGAGCGTGCCCGAGGAGCTCCGCCGTCAGGTCGACGACGGCACCGGTGTCTACCAGGCCAATACGCGGGTCGTGTACGACGACGGCCGTGAGCCGCAGTCCGCGTTGGTGATCGGCAAGCGGCTGAACGACCTCAACGGCGATCCGTACCAGCTGTACTACCTCTTCCCGCTGACGCAGGAGGAGGAGTCGCTGAACCTGGTCAGGACGACCCTCGCGACCGCCGGGCTCTTCGTCGTGGTGCTGCTCGGCGCCATCGCCTGGCTGGTGGTGCGTCAGGTCGTCACGCCGGTCCGGATGGCCGCGGGCATCGCCGAGCGGCTGTCCGCCGGGCGCCTTCAGGAACGTATGAAGGTCACCGGAGAGGACGACATCGCACGGCTCGGCGAGGCCTTCAACAAGATGGCGCAGAACCTCCAGCTGAAGATCCAGCAGCTGGAGGAGCTGTCGCGGATGCAGCGGCGGTTCGTGTCCGACGTCTCGCACGAGCTGCGTACGCCGTTGACGACGGTGCGGATGGCCGCCGATGTGATTCACGAGGCGCGGGTGGACTTCGATCCGGTGACCGCGCGGTCTGCGGAGCTGCTCGCCGACCAGCTGGACCGTTTCGAGTCGCTGCTCGCCGATCTGCTGGAGATCAGCAGGTTCGACGCGGGGGCGGCCGCGCTGGAGGCCGAGGCGATAGACCTCCGTGAGGTCGTACGCCGGGTCGTCGGCGGCGCGGAGCCGCTCGCCGAGCGCAAGGGCACGCACATACGGGTCATCGGCGACCAGCAGCCGGTGGTCGCCGAGGCAGACGCCCGACGGGTGGAGCGGGTGCTGCGCAATCTCGTCGTCAACGCCGTGGAGCACGGTGAGGGCAAGGACGTCGTGGTGCGGCTCGCCGCCGCCGGCGGCGCGGTCGCCGTCGCGGTGCGGGACTACGGAGTGGGCCTCAAGCCGGGCGAGGCGACCCGGGTGTTCAGCCGCTTCTGGCGGGCGGACCCGGCACGCGCGCGGACGACCGGTGGTACGGGCCTCGGCCTCTCCATCGCCCTGGAGGACGCGCGGCTGCACGGCGGCTGGCTGCAGGCGTGGGGCGAACCGGGCGGGGGTTCGCAGTTCCGGCTCACGCTGCCGAGGACGGCGGACGAGCCGCTGCGGGGTTCGCCGATACCGCTGGAGCCCGACGATTCGCGGCGCCACCGCGGTCTGAACGACGCCGGGCTGCCCCTCGCGGGTGGGAACAAGCTGGCCACGGTCCCCGCGCAGGCGTCCGCCGCGACGTCCGAGAGGGTCCCGCCGCCCGTGCCCGCGAAGGGGCCCATACCCCCGCGGCTGCTGCACACCGGGCCCGTGGACCCGACAGCGCTGCCGGGCAACGGATCGCGGGTCGTGCCGCGCCGACAGCCCGACGACGAGACGCCGAGCGAGTCCGGTGGTGCGAGTGGCCCGGGTGGCGTCAGTGGTGACGGTGCCGGGGAGTCGGAGAGGGAAGAGGAGAACACGCGTGGGCGCTGAACCCGCCGGGCGCGGCCGCCGTGCGGGCCGCAGGCGTCCGCTGCGCACCGGACTGCTGCTGGGCAGTTGCGGCGCGCTCCTCGCCGGGTGCGCCTCGATGCCGGACAGCGGGAACCTGAAGTCCGTCGACACCTCGCAGCGTCCGGACTCGCAGTCCCAGGTCCGTGTCTACGCGATGCCGCCGCGCGAGGGCGCCCGGGCCATCGAGATCGTGCAGGGCTTCCTGGAGGCGCTGACCAGCGACGACCCGCAGTTCGCGATGGCGCGCAAGTATCTGACCAAGAAGGCGTCGCGGGAGTGGAACCCGGAGCAGTCCACGACGGTGCTCGCCGACGGTCCGAACACGGACGCGGGCAACGCGGCGAACGAGGGTGAGGGCAGCCGCCGCTACACCCTGACCGGTCATCAGGTCGCGCGGGTGGACGACCAGCACGCGTACCGCCCCGAGGACGGCGCGTACAGCCAGTCCGTGCACCTCAGCCAGGACGGCGGCCCGGGCGGTAACGAGTGGCGCATCGACCAGCCGCCGCCGGGCGTGGTGCTCGGGGAGTCGGACTTCCAGCGGATCTACCGGCCCGTCAACAAGTACTACTTCGCCGGTCCCGCGGGAGCGGGCGTGAGCGGCCGGACGGGACTCGTCGCGGACCCCGTCTACATCCGGCAGCGGATAGACCCGCTGACGCAGACGGTGAAGACGCTGCTGAAGGGGCCGACCAACTGGCTCCGGCAGGTGGTGCTCTCGAGCTTCCCGAGCGGTACGGAGCTCAAGGACCCCGACAAATCGCTGACGCTCGACGACCAGAACCGGCTGACCGTACAGCTGAACAGCAAGTCGGACGGCGCCGGGCAGACGAGGTGCAAGGAGATGGCGGCGCAAATGCTGTTCACCTTGCAGGACTTGACGCCTTCGGGGGTCGAGCAGGTGACGTTGCAGCGTTCCAACGGCTCGATGCTCTGTGTGCTGAGCCAGGAGCGTGCCGAGACCGTCGCGGCCCACCGCAGCGCCGACCGCCCCGACTACCAGTACTTCGTCGACGAGAAGCGCCGGCTGGTCCGGATGTCCGCCAACTCCGGGAGCGCGGCGGACCCGGAGCCGGTGACGGGCCTCCTCGGCACCGGTGAGCAGCCGTTGCGCTCGGCGGCGGTCTCGCGCGACGAGCAGCGCGCGGCCGGGGTTTCCCTCGACGGCAAGTCGCTGTACACGGGGTCGCTGCTGTCGGACGACGCGATCGGCAAGGCGCAGCTGCGCAGCAAGGCCAAGGCGGAGGAGGACCGCCTCTCCACGCCGAGTTGGGACGGCAGGGGCAACCTGTGGGTGGCCGACCGCGACCCGAAGCGGCCGCGGCTGCTCTGGCTCGACCAGGGGGCGGGCGAGCCGGTCGAGGTCGAGGTGCCCGCGCTGGACGGACGCGTCCAGGAGGTGCGGGTGTCGGCCGACGGCGTGCGCATCGCCTTCCTCGTGGAGAAGGACGGCAAGACGTCCCTGTGGATCGGCCGCGCCGAGCGGAGTGAGGGGGACGGGGAGCGGCCTGAGATCTCGGTCCTCGACCCCACGCCCGCGGCGCCGCGGATGGAAGAGGTCACGGCCATGTCCTGGGCGGGCGGCAGCCGCCTCGTGGTGGTCGGCAGGGAGACCGGCGGGGTGCAGCAGATCCGGTACGTCCAGTGCGACGGCTCGGTGCTTCCGGGCACCGCGCTGCCCGGCCTGACCGGCGTCAAGGAGATCGCCGCCTCGGAGGACGAGCGGCAGCCGCTGGTGGCGCACTCGGACGACGGGATCGTGCGGCTGCCGACGGGCTCGCAGTGGCAGACGGTGGTGAAGGAAGGCAGGGCGCCGGTCTATCCGGGGTGAGTCGGCGCCGGCCCGCCGGGTCGGGTTGAGCCGGCGCGGGCCGCTCGCTGTCACTGGCGCGGGCCTGCCGGGGTGAGCCGGCGCGGGCCGTGTGCTGTCACTGGTGGGCAGTTGCCCACAGGGGATTGACCAGGTTATCCACAGGGGTGGCCGGGCGGTCCCCGCCTTGGCACAGTGGGGGGCATGCGGGGGTGGTGGCGGGACCTCACCGATCTGGTGCTGCCGGCCGAGTGCGAGGGCTGCGGGGAGCCACGGACGGTGCTCTGCGACGAGTGCCGCGGGGCCCTGTGCGGGTCGGTGCCGTGCCGGGTGCGGCCTGATCCGGAGCCGGGCGGGCTGCCTGCCGTGTACGCCGCGGCGCCGTACGAGGACGCCGTGCGGGCCATGCTGCTCGCCCACAAGGAGCGCGGCGCACTGGGGCTCGCGGCGCCGCTGGGATCGGCGCTCGCCGGAGCCGTGTGTGCCGTTCTGCGGGCCGAAACCCGGGTGTCCGGTGATATGGGGGCGCGAACGTGGGTAGGCGGCACACAGGATGGACCACAGGGGCGGGTGATGCCGTTGTCGCTCGTGCCTGTGCCGTCGGCGTGGGCGGCGGTGCGGGCCCGCGGGCACGACCCGGTGCGGCGGATCGCTCTGGCCGCGGCGGGTGAGCTGCGGCGGGCGGGAATCCCGGCGCGGGTGCTCGCGGTGCTGCGGCAGCGCCGTGCGGTGGCCGACCAGTCGGGGCTCGACTCCCGGCACCGGCAGGCCAATCTGTCGGGCGCCCTGGAGGTGACCGCCGGGGGCGGCCGGCTGCTGGCGCAAGGCGGCCGGGTCGTGGTCGTGGACGACCTGATGACGACCGGCGCCTCATTGGCGGAGGCCGCCCGGGCATTACGTGCCGTGCGCACGGAAGGGAACGCGGGAGCGAAGGCCCTACGAGAGCCGGGAACGGGGGTTGTACGAAGGCCGGAATTGGGCTGCGAGAACACGGTCCGCGCGGCCGTTGTCGCCGCGTCGCCACATTCTTTCGAAATAAACCGGAACTGACCGAGAATCTGCATCGTTGCAGGTGATGAGAGGGTCGTTACACCTGAATGGAGGTACGTCGCAGTAGAGGGTGACGACATCCGTCCGGGCGAGATATGTTCGGTTGTGAGGAATGGCGGACGCCGTCCCTCGCATATCGGAATGAATGCCGGTCTGTGTGGTCCGCGCGCTGGTCTGCGGGTTTCGCAATCACCCTGGCCGGTGGGGTGGAGATCTTGCCCACGGGGGAGGAGGAGGTGGAAGTCACCGAGTCCGAGGCTCCGGGAGTCACCGGGGTCTGGTGCAAAAGGGAGATGCTCCGCCACTGAAGCGGAGCGATCCGGGAACGGAGTTCTGCGTGGACATCGTCGTCAAGGGCCGCAAGACCGAGGTGCCCGAGCGGTTCCGCAAGCACGTGGCCGAGAAGCTGAAGCTGGACAAGATCCAGAAGCTCGACGGCAAGGTGATCAGCCTCGACGTCGAGGTGTCCAAGGAAACCAACCCGCGTCAGGCCGACCGTTCCGACCGTGTGGAGATCACCGTCCGCGGACGCGGACCCGTGATCCGCGCCGAGGCCTCGGCAGCCGACCCCTACGCGGCGCTCGACCTGGCCACCGCCAAGCTCGACGCGCGCCTGCGCAAGCAGCACGAGAAGCGCCACAACCGCCGCGGCACCGGCAGGCTCTCCGCCGCCGAGGTCGCCGAGCGGGTCCCGGACGCGGCGCACTTCAACGGGGACGGCTCCATCGCACGCGACGAAGAGCCGGACGGCGTGCCGGTCAAGAAGATCGGCTCCCTGGAGATCCAGGGCGAAGGCCCCCTCGTGGTCCGCGAGAAGACGCACGTCGCGGCACCCATGTCGCTCGACCAGGCGCTCTACGAGATGGAACTGGTCGGCCACGACTTCTATCTGTTCGTCGACTCCGAGACCAAGGAACCCAGCGTCGTCTACCGACGGCACGCCTACGACTACGGCGTCATCCGGCTCAACACCGACCCCATGGTCGCCAAGGCCGAGACGGGCGGCGGAGGCGGAGCCCTCGGCGGCTGACCACCGCCCCCCGACAGCCGAGGTGGTGCCCCTGGAGCGCCTGTGCGCCCCCAGGGGCACCACCGTGCGCCCAGTGCGCGCGCCGCACCGGCGCCGGGCATGAAATCATGGGCGAGCCGGTCAACCGGTGTGCTGCCGCCTGGCGTTGGCGCAGCAGAAGCACAACAGGCCGCGGCCTTCATGGGGGAGGAACGATGGCGGACAGCTTCGGACCGATGCGTCACCAGGGTGCCGGCGACGG
Source organism: Streptomyces sp. NPDC029674 (assembly GCF_044903205.1). Classification (NCBI taxonomy): domain Bacteria; kingdom Bacillati; phylum Actinomycetota; class Actinomycetes; order Kitasatosporales; family Streptomycetaceae; genus Streptomyces; species Streptomyces sp. NPDC029674. Next base: position 100,421 of record NZ_JBJDPY010000022.1, on the reverse strand, counting down.
CATCGGCATCGGCACGGACGCGGGCGCCCCACGCAAGGAGCCCATCAGGGTCCTTGTGGTGGATGACCACGCCCTCTTCCGCCGCGGCCTAGAGATCGTCCTCGCCGCCGAGGAGGACATCCAGGTCGTCGGCGAGGCGGGCGACGGCGCGGAGGCGGTGGACAAGGCCGCCGATCTGCTGCCCGACATCGTGCTCATGGACGTCCGCATGCCGAAGCGCGGCGGCATCGAGGCGTGCACCTCCATCAAGGAGGTGGCGCCCAGCGCCAAAATCATCATGCTGACGATCAGCGACGAGGAAGCCGACCTCTACGACGCCATCAAGGCGGGCGCCACCGGCTATCTCCTCAAGGAGATCTCCACGGACGAGGTGGCGACGGCGATCCGCGCGGTCGCCGACGGACAGTCGCAGATCAGCCCCTCGATGGCGTCCAAGCTGCTCACCGAGTTCAAGTCGATGATCCAGCGCACCGACGAGCGGCGGCTCGTCCCCGCGCCCCGGCTGACCGACCGGGAGCTCGAAGTGCTCAAGCTGGTCGCCACCGGGATGAACAACCGTGACATCGCCAAGGAGTTGTTCATCTCCGAGAACACCGTGAAGAACCACGTGCGCAACATCCTGGAGAAGCTGCAGCTGCACTCCAGGATGGAGGCCGTCGTCTACGCGATGCGGGAGAAGATCCTCGAGATCAGGTGAGCGCCGCCACCAGCTCGGCGGTCAGTTCCGGGCGGTTCACCCGCTCCACCCGCACCGCGTCGCAGCCCACCCAGGACGCAGCCTCCAGCAGCGCCTGAGCCATCGGGGCCACCGCCTTCGGGGTGTCGAGCGTGACCTGCTTGGCGACCAGGGTGCTGCCCTCGCGCGCGGGGTCGACCCGGCCGAGGAGCCTGCCGCCCGCGAGCAGCGGCATCGCGAAATAGCCGTGGATCCGCTTCGGCTTCGGCACGTACGCCTCCAGGCGGTGGGTGAAGCCGAAGATCCGCTCGGTGCGCGCCCGCTCCCAGACGAGGGAGTCGAAGGGGGACAGGAGCGTCGTCCGGTGCCGGCCGCGCGGCGTCGTCTCCAGGGCCTTCGGGTCCGCCCAGGCGGGCTTGGACCAGCCCTGGACCGTCACCGGCACCAGACCCGAATCCGCGACCACCGCGTCGAACTGCTCGCCCTTGAGCCGGTGGTAGTCGGCGATGTCCGCACGCGTGCCGACGCCCAGCGCCTCACCGGCAAGGCGGACCAGCCGGCGCAGACACGCCGCGTCGGACAGGTCGTCGTGGAGCAGCGCGTCCGGGACGGCGCGCTCCGCCAGGTCGTACACCCGCTTCCAGGAGCGGCGCTCCGTGCACACCACCTCGCCGTGCATCAGCGCCCGCTCGACGGCGATCTTCGACTCGGACCAGTCCCACCACTCGCCCTTGTTCTTCGCGCCGCCCAACTCCGTCGCGGTGAGCGGGCCTTCGGCGCGGAGCTGCTTGATGACCTGGTCGTACGCACCGGCGGGCAGGTCGTGGTGCCACTGGGGGCGGGTGCGGTAGGCGCGGCGGCGGAAGGCGAAGTGCGGCCACTCCTCGATGGGGAGGATGCACGCGGCGTGCGACCAGTATTCGAAGGCGTGCGTATCCGTCCAGTACGCCGCTTCGACGGTGTCGCGGCCGACGGCGCCGAGCCGTGCGTACGGAATCAGTTCGTGCGAGCGGGCCAGGACCGAGATCGTGTCGAGCTGGACCGCGCCGAGGTGGCGCAGCACGCCCCGCACCCCGGATCTGCGGTCGGGGGCTCCCAGGAAGCCCTGGGCGCGCAGGGCGATGCGGCGGGCCTCGTCGGCGGAGAGTTCGATGGCGGGGCTCGGCAGGCTCGTCATGGTTCGAAGATAGGGGGCGCCACTGACAGTGGACCCTCACGCCCTCGCGGGCAGGTACGGGTGCGGTGACGGCATGCCGAGGTCCGAGGGGAGCAGCGCGCCGACCCAGCAGTCACGGAGCGTCTCCTTGTTGAGCAGCCCCGCGCGGTGCACGCCCTCCACGGTGAAGCCGGCCTTCTCCACGACGGCCCGCGAGCCGGTGTTGCCGACCTCCGCGCGCCACTCCAGGCGGGTGCAGCGCAGGTCCGTGAAGGCCCAGCGGGCGAGACCGAGCACGGCCTCCCGCATGTAGCCGCGGCCCCGGTGCTCCTTGGCCGTCCAGTAGCCGACCTCCCAGGTGCCCGAGCGCGGGTGGTGCAGGCTGGCGGCGGCGAGCAGGGGGCCGCCCGCCAGAGGACGTACGGCGAAGGTGTACTCGGAGTCGTTGCGCCAGCCCTCGGGAACCATGGTGCGCACGAAACTCTCGGCGTCCACGCGCGCGTACGGCGACGGGATGGTGGTCCAGCGCTGGATGTCCGGGTCCTGACAGGCCGCGTAGGTCTCGTCGACGTCCTCGGGGATGAAGACGCGCAGGTACAGACGTTCGGTGGTGAGGGTGACGGGCTCCATCAAACGATTCTGCTGGGACGGACCGCGGGGATCCAGCGATTTGCCGCCTTTCGCGATCACCGTTCCGGTGACCGGCCCGGCACCTTCGGCGCCCCTCGTCCGTTGACGTCATGGCACACCTCCCGGCGCGGCCCGGTCCTCGCATACGATGGCCGTTGCCCGACGAGTAAAACCGACCATGCCAGGCCCGACCGGCAAGGAGACCAACCCCCGTGTCCGTCCTCTCGAAGATCATGCGTGCAGGCGAAGGCAAGATCCTGCGCAAGCTGCACCGCATCGCGGACCAGGTCAACTCCATCGAAGAGGACTTCGTCAGCCTCTCCGACGCCGAGCTGCGCGCGCTTACCGAGGAGTACAAGGAGCGATACGCCGACGGCGAGACGCTCGACGACCTCCTGCCCGAGGCCTTCGCGACGGTCCGCGAGGCCGCCAAGCGCGTCCTGGGCCAGCGCCACTACGACGTCCAGATGATGGGCGGCGCCGCGCTGCACATGGGCTATGTCGCGGAGATGAAGACCGGTGAGGGCAAGACCCTCGTCGGCACCCTGCCCGCTTATCTGAACGCCCTCTCCGGCAAGGGCGTCCACCTGATCACGGTCAACGACTACCTGGCCGAGCGCGACTCCGAGATGATGGGTCGTGTCCACAAGTTCCTGGGCCTGAGCGTCGGCTGCATCCTGGCCAACATGACGCCGGCCCAGCGCCGCGAGCAGTACAACTGCGACATCACGTACGGCACGAACAACGAATTCGGCTTCGACTACCTGCGCGACAACATGGCGTGGTCGAAGGACGAGTTGGTGCAGCGCGGCCACAACTTCGCGATCGTCGACGAGGTCGACTCGATCCTCGTCGACGAGGCCCGTACGCCGCTGATCATCTCCGGCCCCGCCGACCAGGCCACCAAGTGGTACGGCGACTTCGCCAAGCTGGTCACCCGCCTCACCAAGGGCGAGCCCGGGAACCCCCTCAAGGGCATCGAGGAGACCGGGGACTACGAGGTCGACGAGAAGAAGCGCACCGTCGCCATCCACGAGTCCGGCGTGAGCAAGGTCGAGGACTGGCTGGGCATCGACAACCTCTACGAGTCGGTGAACACCCCCCTGGTCGGCTACCTCAACAACGCCATCAAGGCCAAGGAACTCTTCAAGAAGGACAAGGACTACGTCGTCATCGACGGCGAAGTCATGATCGTCGACGAGCACACCGGCCGTATCCTCGCCGGCCGCCGCTACAACGAGGGCATGCACCAGGCGATCGAGGCGAAGGAAGGGGTGGACATCAAGGACGAGAACCAGACCCTCGCCACCATCACCCTCCAGAACTTCTTCCGCCTCTACAAGCGCGAGGGCTACGACAGCGGCCTCTCCGGCATGACCGGTACGGCCATGACCGAGGCCGCCGAGTTCCACCAGATCTACAAGCTGGGCGTCGTGCCGATCCCGACGAACCGGCCGATGGTCCGCGCCGACCAGTCCGACCTGATCTACCGCACCGAGGTCGCGAAGTTCGCCGCCGTCGTCGACGACATCGCGGAGAAGCACGAGAAGGGGCAGCCGATCCTGGTCGGCACCACCTCCGTGGAGAAGTCGGAGTACCTCTCGCAGCAGCTGTCGAAGCGCGGCGTCCAGCACGAGGTGCTCAACGCCAAGCAGCACGACCGTGAGGCGACGATCGTCGCTCAGGCCGGCCGCAAGGGCGCCGTCACCGTTGCCACGAACATGGCCGGCCGAGGCACCGACATCAAGCTCGGCGGCAACCCCGACGACCTCGCCGAGGCGGAGCTGCGCCAGCGCGGCCTCGACCCCGTCGAGCACCCCGAGGAGTGGGCCGCGGCGCTGCCCGCCGCCATGGAGAAGGCCGAGCGGGCCGTCAAGGCCGAGTTCGAAGAGGTCAAGGAGCTCGGCGGGCTCTACGTCCTCGGTACCGAGCGGCACGAGTCGCGCCGTATCGACAACCAGCTGCGCGGTCGCTCCGGCCGTCAGGGCGACCCGGGCGAGTCCCGGTTCTACCTGTCGCTCGGCGACGACCTGATGCGTCTCTTCAAGGCCCAGATGGTCGAGCGCGTGATGTCCATGGCGAACGTGCCGGACGACGTGCCGATCGAGAACAAGATGGTGACCCGCGCGATCGCCTCCGCGCAGTCGCAGGTCGAGCAGCAGAACTTCGAGACGCGTAAGAACGTCCTCAAGTACGACGAGGTCCTCAACCGGCAGCGCGAGGTCATCTACGGAGAGCGCCGCCGCGTCCTGGAGGGCGAGGATCTGCAGGACCAGATCACGCACTTCATGGACGACACGATCGACGCGTACATCGCCGCGGAGACCGCCGAGGGCTTCGCCGAGGAGTGGGACCTGGACCGGCTGTGGGGCGCCTTCAAGCAGCTCTACCCCGTCAAGGTCACCGTCGAGGAGCTCGAGGAGGACGCGGGCGACCGCGCGGGCCTCACCGCCGAGTTCATCTCCGAGGCCATCAAGGAAGACATCCACGAGCAGTACGCGGCCCGTGAGGCGCAGCTCGGCTCCGACATCATGCGTGAGCTGGAGCGCCGCGTCGTCCTCTCGGTCCTCGACCGCAAGTGGCGCGAGCACCTCTACGAGATGGACTACCTCCAGGAGGGCATCGGCCTCCGTGCCATGGCGCAGAAGGACCCGCTGGTCGAGTACCAGCGCGAGGGCTTCGACATGTTCAACGCCATGATGGACGGCATCAAGGAAGAGTCCGTCGGCTACCTGTTCAACCTGGAGGTCCAGGTCGAGCAGCAGGTCGAGGAGGTCCCCGTCGAGGACGCGGCGCCTTCCCTGACGAAGGACGGCGCGCAGGACGCGGTGCCCGCGGGGGCCCCGGCCACCCGGCCGGAGATCCACGCCAAGGGTCTGGAGGCACCGCAGCGGCCCGACCGCCTGCACTTCCAGGCGCCGAACGCCGAGGGCGGCGTCGACGAGGGCGACTTCACCACGGACGGCTCCGAGGTCCGGTCCGAGGCGGACGGGATGACCCGGGCGGAGCGGCGCAAGGCCCAGAAGGGCGGGCGTCGCCGCAAGAAGTAGCGGTGTCGCTGTCCTGTGACGTGAGCAGAGGGGTCGGATGGCCCTGAGCGGAGGGGCCGGGCTTTTGCCCGGCCCCTCCGGTTTTGGTCTCAGTGTTCTGTTTCCACCGCCGTGCAGCGCCACCTGCGGTCCGCTCCCAGCGTCAGGCGGAACGCCAGCGCCCGCAGCCGTGGGCCCGTCGCGATGCGGGCGAACACCTCGTACGTCTCGGGCTGCGGCTGGTAGTGGCCGATCCGGCGGATCGTGGGGCGGTGGCCGTCCGTGCGGAGCGGCCCGCGCTCGGCCAGCCGGGCCAGGTCGTCGAAGGCCGTGTTGGCGATGTGCCGGGCCACCCAGTGGACCGGGCGCTGGCCGCTGAGGACCAGGAGCAGGCGTTCCGCGAAGAGCTCGGTGGGGTGCGGGGGCGGCTGGGCGGGGATCGTGCCGGGGCGGCGTTCGCGGGCCGAGGGGCGGCGGGAGTCCCTCCGGGTCGGCGGGCGGGTGGCTGCCGGGCGGGGGCGGGGCCTGGTCATCACCTTGTGCATGGGGGTGCCTCTCGTTTCGCCGCGGAGTCCGGCCGGCCACTTGGTACCGGGGAGTAACTTTTCGTTGGGGGATCTTGTACGGGGGCCGAGGCGGTCGGGGCAAGGGGGCGGGGCTGTGCGGGGGCCGGCCCTGGGATTCACCTATCCGGGGGGAGCGCGGGCTCGGGGGCCGTGGGGCGGCGGGGCTGCGGTGGGTGAGGTTCCGTAGGCATGTTGACCGCATCGGGGGTCGTCGGGAGAGCTCGATGGGGGACTCCCGGGGGAGTCCCGGACGTATCCTGAAGGTCTTCCACGACCACGAAGTCCGCGTGCCGCGGACATGGATGAAAGCGGTCAGCCCTATGCGTGTCTACGTTCCTGTGACCTTGCCCCGGCTCGCCGAGGCGTACAAGGCGGGGGAGCTGGGGCCCGGACCGCTCGTCGCCTACGCCGTCACGCCCGCCCTGCGGGAGTGGTACGTCTCGGACGACATCGAGGAGCTCGAGTACGCGGCGCTGAACCGGGCGGCGGCGGCGTCGCTGCGGATGATCGCGGTGGAGGCCGGCGCCGCGCGGCGCCGGGTCGTTCTCGCCGCGGATGTGCCGGACGGAGCGGCCGTCGCCGACCCGGACCGCGCGCTCGACCAGGCGGCGCTCGGCGAGGTGCGGATCGGCGGGGCGCTGCCGCTGGGGAAGGTGGCGGCCGTGCACGTGGACGCGGACGACGCGGAGGCGGACGTGCGGGCCGCGGTCGAGGCGTTGGGCGCGGCGGACCAGGGGGACGACGACGCGCGGTTCGTGGTGGACGGGGCCGAGGACCATGAGCTGCTCTGGTTCGCGACGCAGGAGATTCCCGGGTTGATCGCCTAGGACCTGTCCTGCGGGGCTGCCGCCCGGACGCTCGCGGTCGGACGCCCGTGCGGAAGGGTAGGTTTTCCGCATGGGGAAGCTGCTGCGCGGGGCGCATATCGTGTGGGACTGGAACGGGACGCTGCTGCATGACATCCATGCGGTGATCGAGGCCACGAACGCCTCCTTCGCGGAGCTCGGGCTCGAGTCGATCACGTTGGAGCGGTATCGCGATCTGTACTGCGTGCCGATTCCCCGGTTCTACGAGCGGCTGATGGGGCGGATGCCCACCGAGGCCGAGTGGCGGGTCATGGACACCGTCTTCCACAAGCACTACTGGGCGCGGGCCGAGGCCTGCGGCCTTGCCGAGGGCGCCTCCGAGCTGCTGGCCGCGCGGCGGGCCGACGGACGTACGCAGTCCCTGCTGTCGCTCGCCCCGCACGAGCGGCTGCTCCCGATCGTGCGCCGGCACGGGATCCACGAGTACTTCGTACGGATCGACGGGCGTACCGACGAATCGCACGCCGGCAAGGCCGAGCGGATGGTGCGGCACCTCGACGCTCTCGAAGAGCGTCTCGACGTCACGCGTGTGGTGGTCATCGGGGACGCCGTCGATGACGCCGTCGCCGCCGCGCACGTGGGGGCGCGGGCCGTCCTCTACACCGGTGGCTCGCACAGCCGGGCCAGCCTGGAGCTCGCCGGAGTGCCCGTCGTCGACAGTCTCGCGGAGGCTGTCGAGGAGGCCGAACGGCTCGTCGCCTGAGGGCGGTTGCGGAGATTCCGTTCACGCTCCGCGTCGGACTGCGTACGCTGAGGTGGGATCCTCGGCCTGGCGGGACGACGTGACGGGGGCGGTAACGCGATGGGTTTCGGCTTCGGGCAGCGGCGGGGCGGGCAACTGCCCGCCGAGTTGACCTCGTTCGTCGGGCGGGTGGACGAACTGGCGCGCGTGCAGGCGGCTTTCGCGTACGCGCGCCTCGTCACGCTGGTCGGGCCGGGCGGTGTCGGAAAGAGCCGTACCGCGCTGCGGGCCGCCGCCGGGCTGGGGGAGCGGTTTCCGGATGGGGTGTGGCTGGCCGAGCTGTCGGCCCTGAAGGATCCGGAGCTGATCCCCGCCACGCTCGCCGCGGTCCTCGAACTGCCGGAGCAGCCGGGGATGGCGCCGCTCGACGCGGTCGTCGCGCATCTGCAGGGGCGGCGGCTGCTCATCGTGCTCGACACCTGTGAGCACCTCGTCGACGCCTGCGCGATGCTCTCCGACATCCTGCTGCGCGAGGCCGCCGACGTCTGTGTGCTCGCGACCAGCAGACAGCCGCTGGACGTGCCGGGGGAGCACTGCTGTCCCGTCCCGCCGCTCGCGCCGGACGACGCGGTGGAGCTGTTCGCGCAGCGGGCCGCCGCCGTCGTGCCCGGGTTCCGGGCGGACGACGTGCACCGGGAGCGGCTGCTGGCCCTGGTGCACCGGCTCGACTGCATTCCGCTCGCTCTCGAGCTCGCGGCGGTGCGGTTGCGGGCCGTCTCCATCGAGGAGCTCGTGGCGCGGCTCGACGACCGGTTCCAGGTGCTGACCGGGGGACGGCGCACCGCTCTCTCGCGGCATCAGACGTTGCGTACCGCCATCGACTGGTCGCATGAACTCTGCACGCCCGCCGAGCAGTTGCTGTGGGCCAGGCTGTCGGTCTTCGCCGGGTCCTTCGAGCTGGTGGCGGCCGAGCAGGTGTGTGGCGACGAGTCGCTGCCCGTGGGCGAGGTCCTCGCCCAGCTGATCGGGCTCGTCGACAAGTCCGTGGTGCAGCGGCTCGGGGAGTCCGGGAACCGCTACCGGCTGCTCGACACCTTGCGGGAGTACGGGGCCGAGCGGCTCGCCGCCGTGGAGGGTGACGCGGGCGCGGCGCTGCGGGCGCGGCACTTCGCGTACTACCGGGATTTGGGGCGGCGCTTCGAGGACGGGTTCCTGACCGCCGCGCAGCCCGAACTGCACCGGGCCGTGCGCGCGGAGATGGCCGGGCTGCGGGCCGCGCTGGAGTACGCGTACGGGACCCCGGGGCGGGAGCGGGAGGGGCTGCGCCTCGCGGCCCGGCTGTGGCCGCACTGGCGGGCCTCCGGGACGCTCTCCGAAGGCGCGTACTGGATCGAGAAGGGTCTGGAGCGCGTGGCCGAGGACTGCTCGGCGCGGGCGTGGGGGCTGCTGGCGACCGGTGCCTTCGGCGTCTGGACCGCGGATCTCGCGACGGCCGTCGAGCGGATGGCGCTCGCGCGGGAGTGCGCGGAGCGGGCGGGCGACGACGAGGTCGCGCAGTTCGCCGAGGCGTACGCGCACGGGCTCGCGGCGCTGTGCGGGGACGAGGCGGGACTGGCGGCGCTCGCGGACGTGCGGCGGCGGATGGTCGAGAGCGACAACCGGCTGGGCCTCGTGGTGATGAGTTACGAGGCCGGTCTCCTGCAAGCCGTCCTGGGGGACACGGACGGCGCCCTCGAGCTGTGCGCGCAGGGCCTCGACCTGCTGGAAGGGGTCGGGGAGCGGCAGGTCTACGGGTCGACGCTGATGGTGCAGGGGCTGGTGCGGTGGCTCGCGGGGGAGCGGGCCGCGGGGGTCGCGTCGATGTGCCGGGGGCTGGAGGCGGCGAGCGAGGTCGACGAGATCCTCGTCGCCGCGATGTGCTGCCACGGGCTCGCGTGGGCGTCCGCGCGGGAGGGGCGGCAGGTGCGGGCCGCCTGGCTGTTCGGGTACGCGGAGAACGCGCGGCGGCTCGGCGGCGATCCGATCGGCATGCTGCCGTCGCTGCTGGAGCAGCAGGAGGCGGCGCGCAAGTCGGTGCGGGAGGCGTTGGGCGGCAAGCAGTTCGACCGGTGGCACGCGGTGGGGGCGCGGCTGACCGGGCGGCAGGTGCTGGAGGCGGTGCGGGCCGACGCGGACGTGCCGGGGCGGGCGCCGGGGCAGCGGGCCCCGGCCGGGGCGGTGCGGCGCGGCGGGGGCGACGTGCTGACGCGGCGGGAGCGGGAGGTCGCCGAGCTGGTCGCCCAGGGGCTTTCGAACCGGGAGATCGCCGAGCGGCTGGTCATCTCCAAGCGGACCGCGGACGCGCACGTGGAGCACATCCTGGCGAAGCTCGGGGTGGGGTCCCGTACGGAGATCGCGGGGGCCGCCGAAGTCGGGTAGCTCCGGACGCCGTGGACCCCTGGGTGGGACGCCTGCCCTCGCCGACGAGGGCAGGCGTCCGCCGGCCGCTCACGGGGTGTGGTGGAGCGGGAGGGTGCCGAGCCACGACAGCCGTGGGGAGTTGACCAGGCACTGCCGGCACCCCGCCCGCCTCGCGCGCCCCCGTGAGCGGCGCACCACCGAGTCTGTTGGGTGCGTACTCCTCCCGGCATCGGTATGCCGAAGGATCCGCATACCGATGTGGCCGCCACGCATACCTATGAGCGTGGGTCATGGCACGGGACCACACGGACCCTGGCGGAGGACCGCCCTCCGTATCAGGTGACCGGCGCCTTAGCCCGCAGCACCGTGAGGAACTCCCGCATCCACCGCGAGTGGTCCGGCCACGCGCGGGCCGAGACCAGCGTGCCGTCCACCACCGCCTCCGCGTCCTGGAAGGTGGCCCCCGCCGCCTGCATGTCCAGCTCCAGCGCCGGGTACGCCGTGACCCTGCGGCCGCTCAGGCCGCCGATCGCGGCGGTCAGGAGCGGGCCGTGGCAGATCTGCGCCACCGGCTTGTCCGCGTCGAAGAAGGACTTGAGGATCTTGCGGAGCTCCGGGTCGTTGCGCAGGTACTCCGGGGCCCGGCCGCCCGGGATCACCAGCGCGACGTACTGGCCGGGATCCACCTCGGCGAAGGCGAGGTCCGCGGGCCAGGTGTACCCCGGCTTTTCCGTGTACGTGTCGAAGCCCGGCTCGAAGTCGTGGACCACGAACTGCAGCTTCTTGCGGGCGGGGGCGGCGATGTGGACGTCGTAGCCCTCCTCGCGCAGCCGCTGGTAGGGGTAGAGGACTTCGAGTGACTCGGCCGCGTCGCCGGTCACCAGCAGGATCTTGGCTGCCATCTTGGTGCGCTCCCCTCGGACGAGGGCTGCCGCCGTTGTCGGCCGGCCCCTCCCGCCAACGTGCCCGCGCGGTGGCCGTTTGCCAAGAGGGGTGGCGGCCGGGGTCACTGTGCAGAGTGTCAAAGTTCGACCCCTGCTTTTGTACACATACGGCTCATGACGGGTTCCGGGCGGAGAGCGATAGCCTTGACCCGTGATCAGCGCGATATCCCGCGGGGGCATGGACGCCCCCGCTCTGCGCCCGGGGAACACGGTGGACAACCGTGCCCGGGACCTCGCTGACGCTTCTTCGCGGTGCGGCCGACCCGGCCGGGCATGCCATCCGTCAGTGGAACCGCTGAAAATGGCGGAAAGCCGACCGCTCTTCCCGCACCGCGGCATAACGTCGAATCCGGCCGGAGACCCCGTGCCGCGGCGTTACGGCACATCACTTCCTTCTACGTCACGCAACGGCGCGCGACAGGAGTCAGAGGACAATGCAGACCAAGCTGGACGAAGCCAAGGCCGAGCTGCTCGCGCGGGCCGCCCGGGTAGCTGAGAACAGCCCGGCCGGAGGGCGCCTACCGAGCGGCGCACCGACTGGGACGACGAGCGAGGCCACGCCCGATCAGGACGCGGCTCTCGCGTTCCTCCAGCGCTACTACCTGCACACGGCCCCCGAGGACCTGGCCGACCGCGACCCGGTCGACGTCTTCGGCGCCGCCTTCTCGCACTACCGGCTCGCCGAGAACCGTCCCCAGGGGACGGCCAACGTGCGGGTCCACACCCCGACGGTCGAGGAGAACGGCTGGACCTGCAGCCACTCCGTCGTCGAGGTGGTCACCGACGACATGCCCTTCCTCGTCGACTCCGTCACCAACGAGCTCTCCCGGCAGGGGCGCGGCATCCATGTCGTGATCCACCCGCAGGTCATCGTGCGCCGTGACGTGACCGGCAAGCTCCTCGAGGTGCTGCCCCAGGGCGCCGCGGGCGAGCGGCCGCACGACGCGCTCGTCGAGTCGTGGATCCACGTCGAGATGGACCGCGAGACGGACCGTGCCGACCTGAAGCAGATCACCGCCGACCTGCTGCGGATCCTCAGCGATGTGCGGGAGACCGTCGAGGACTGGGAGAAGATGCGCGACGCCGCGCTGCGCATCGCGGACGAGCTGCCCGCCGAGCCGACCGCCGGCGACCTGCCCGACCAGGAGGTCGAGGAGGCCCGCGAGCTGCTGCGCTGGCTCGCCGACAACCACTTCACGTTCCTGGGCTTCCGTGAGTACGACCTCACGGACGACGACTCCCTCGCCGCCGTCCCCGGCACCGGCCTCGGCATCCTGCGCGCCGACCCGAAGCACGACAGCGACGACCACCACCCGGTGAGCCCGTCCTTCAACCGGCTGCCCGCCGACGCGCGCGCCAAGGCCCGCGAGCACCGCCTCCTGGTCCTGACGAAGGCCAACAGCCGCGCCACCGTCCACCGCCCGTCCTACCTCGACTACGTCGGCGTGAAGAAGTTCGACGCCGAGGGCAACGTCGTGGGGGAGCGGCGCTTCCTCGGGCTCTTCTCGTCCGCCGCGTACACGGAGTCCGTGCGCCGGGTGCCCGTCATCCGCCGCAAGGTCGCGGAGGTCCTGAAGGGCGCCGGGTTCTCCGCCAACAGCCACGACGGCCGTGACCTGCTCCAGATCCTGGAGACGTACCCGCGCGACGAGCTCTTCCAGACCCCGGCGGACGAGCTGCGCTCCATCGTCACCAGCGTCCTGTACCTCCAGGAGCGGCGGCGGCTGCGGCTCTACCTGCGCAAGGACGAGTACGGGCGCTACTACTCCGCGCTCGTCTACCTGCCGCGCGACCGCTACACCACCGGCGTCCGGCTGCGGATCATCGACATCCTCAAGGAGGAGCTGAACGGCGCCAGCGTCGACTTCACCGCCTGGAACACGGAGTCGATCCTCTCCCGCATCCACTTCGTGGTGCGCGTGCCCAAGGGCGGCGAGGTCCCCGACCTCTCCGACGCCGACGTCGAGCGCATCGAGGGACGGCTCGTCGACGCCGCCCGCTCCTGGGCCGACGGCTTCGCCGAGGCGCTGACCGCCGAGTGCGGCGAGGAGCGCGCCGCCGAACTCCTGCGCCGGTACGGCAGCGCCTTCCCCGAGGGCTACAAGGCCGACCACACGCCGCGCGCCGCCGTCGCCGACCTCCAGCACCTGGAGCAGCTCGGCCACGACGACAAGGACTTCGCGCTCTCCCTGTACGAGCCCGTCGGCGCCGCTCCCGGTGAGCGCCGCTTCAAGATCTACCGCTCCGGCGAGCAGGTCTCCCTCTCCGCCGTGCTGCCCGTGCTGCAGCGCCTCGGCGTCGAGGTCACCGACGAGCGTCCGTACGAGCTGCGCTGCGCGGACCGTACGCACGCGTGGATCTACGACTTCGGGCTGCGCATGCCCAAGTCCCCGAACGGCAACGGCGACTACCTGGGCGACGACGGCCGCGAGCGCTTCCAGGAGGCCTTCGCCGCCGCCTGGACCGGCGCCGCCGAGGTCGACGGGTTCAACTCGCTGGTCCTGCGCGCCGGGCTCAACTGGCGCCAGGCGATGGTCCTGCGGGCCTACGCGAAGTACCTGCGCCAGGCCGGTTCGACGTTCAGCCAGGACTACATGGAGGACACCCTCCGCAACAACGTCCACACCACGCGGCTGCTCGTCTCGCTCTTCGAGGCGCGGATGTCGCCGGACCGCCAGCGCGCCGGGACCGAGCTGACCGACGGGCTCCTGGAGGAGCTGGACGGCGCGCTCGACCAGGTGGCCTCCCTGGACGAGGACCGGATCCTGCGGTCCTTCCTCACCGTCATCAAGGCGACCCTGCGGACCAACTTCTTCCAGGAGAGCGAGGGCGGGAAGCCGCACAACTACGTCTCCATGAAGTTCGACCCGCAGGCCATCCCCGACCTGCCGGCGCCCCGCCCCGCGTACGAGATCTGGGTGTACTCGCCGCGTGTCGAGGGCGTCCACCTGCGCTTCGGCAAGGTCGCGCGCGGCGGTCTGCGCTGGTCCGACCGGCGCGAGGACTTCCGTACGGAGATCCTCGGCCTGGTGAAGGCGCAGATGGTGAAGAACACCGTCATCGTGCCCGTCGGCGCCAAGGGCGGCTTCGTCGCCAAGCAGCTGCCCGACCCCTCGGTGGACCGGGACGCGTGGCTGGCGGAGGGCGTCGCCTGCTACAAGACGTTCATCTCGGCGCTGCTCGACATCACCGACAACCTGGTGGCGGGCGAGGTCGTGCCGCCGGCCGACGTGGTGCGCCACGACGAGGACGACACGTACCTCGTCGTCGCGGCCGACAAGGGCACGGCGACGTTCTCCGACATCGCCAACCAGGTCGCCGAGTCGTACAACTTCTGGCTGGGCGACGCCTTCGCCTCCGGCGGTTCGGCGGGCTACGACCACAAGGGCATGGGCATCACCGCCCGCGGCGCCTGGGAGTCCGTCAAGCGGCACTTCCGGGAGCTGGGCTGCGACACCCAGTCCGAGGACTTCACGGTCGTGGGCGTCGGAGACATGTCCGGTGACGTGTTCGGCAACGGCATGCTGCTCTCCGAGCACATTCGGCTCGTCGCCGCATTCGACCACCGGCACATCTTCATCGACCCGAAGCCGGACGCCGCGACCTCGTACGCCGAGCGCCGCCGCCTCTTCGAGCTGCCCCGCTCCTCCTGGGCGGACTACAGCAAGGAGCTGCTCTCCACGGGCGGCGGGATCTTCCCGCGCAGCGCCAAGGCGATCCAGCTCAACGCCCACATCCGCGAGGCCCTCGGCATCGAGGGCAAGATCGCCAAGATGACCCCGGCCGACCTGATGAAGGCCATCCTCCAGGCGCCGGTCGACCTGCTGTGGAACGGCGGCATCGGTACGTACGTGAAGTCGTCGGCCGAGTCCAACGCCGACGTCGGCGACAAGGCCAACGACGCGATCCGCGTGGACGGCCAGGAGCTGCGCGTCAAGGTCGTCGGCGAGGGCGGCAACCTCGGCCTCACCCAGCTGGGCCGCATCGAGTTCGCGCGCGCCGGCGGCCGCATCAACACCGACGCCATCGACAACAGCGCGGGCGTGGACACCTCCGACCACGAGGTGAACATCAAGATCCTGCTCAACGCGGTGGTGGCCAACGGCGACATGACGGTCAAGCAGCGCAACAAGCTGCTCGCCGAAATGACCGACGAGGTCGGCCAGCTGGTGCTCCGCAACAACTACGCGCAGAACACCGCGCTCGCCAACGCCGTCGCCCAGTCGTCGTCCCTGCTCCACGCCCACCAGCGGTTCATGCGCAGGCTCGGCAAGCAGGGCCACCTCGACCGGGGCCTGGAGTTCCTGCCCAACGACCGGCAGATCCGCGAGCTCCTCAACTCCGGCCGCGGCCTCTCCCAGCCCGAGCTCGCCGTGCTCCTCGCCTACACGAAGATCACGGCCGCGGACGAGCTGATCCAGACGACGCTGCCCGACGACGCGTACCTGCGCCGGCTGCTGCACGCGTACTTCCCGAAGGCCCTGCACGAGAAGTTCCCCGAGCAGGTCGACGGGCACGCGCTGCGCCGCGAGATCATCACGACCGTGCTCGTCAACGACACGGTGAACACCGGTGGTTCGACCTTCCTGCACCGGCTCCGCGAGGAGACGGGCGCCTCGCTCGAGGAGATCGTGCGGGCGCAGCTCGCCGCCCGCGAGATCTTCGGCCTGAGCGAGGTCTGGGACGCGGTCGAGGCACTCGACAACGTCGTGGCCGCCGACGTCCAGACCCGGGTCCGGCTGCACTCGCGGCGCCTCGTCGAGCGCGGCTCGCGCTGGCTGCTCAACAACCGGCCGCAGCCGCTCCAGCTCGCCGAGACGATCGACTTCTTCAGCAAGGGCGTCGCCGAGGTCTGGGCCGACCTGCCGCAGCTCCTGCGCGGCTCCGACCTGGAGTGGTACGAGGGCATCCGCGACGAGCTGACCGGGGCGGGCGTGCCCGAGGAGCTGGCGCGCCGTGTCGCCGGGTTCTCGTCCGCCTTCCCGGCGCTCGACATCGTCGCCGTCGCCGAGCGGACGGGCAAGGAGCCGATGGCCGTCGCCGAGGTCTACTACGACCTCGCCGACCGGCTCCGCATCACCCAGCTCATGGACCGCATCATCGAGCTGCCGCGGGCCGACCGCTGGCAGTCCATGGCGCGCGCCTCGATCCGCGAGGACCTGTACGCCGCGCACGCCGCGCTGACGTCGGACGTCCTCGCCGTCGGCAACGGCACGTCGACGCCGGAGGAGCGCTTCAAGGCGTGGGAGGAGAAGAACGCCCCCATCCTGAGCCGGGCGCGGACGACGCTGGAGGAGATCCAGAGCTCGGACGCGTTCGACCTGGCGAACCTCTCGGTGGCCATGCGGACGATGAGGACGTTGCTGCGCACGCACTCGTGATCTCTGGTAGGGGAGGCAAGGGCGCCCGGGGCCGTTTCGGCTCCGGGCGCCCTTTTCTCGTACCTCTATGCGTATCCCTTCGCGCACCGCGGAGCGCATCGTGGGGTGATTGGTTGCCTCTGGGGCGCGGAATGGGTGATGAGATTCGCCATAAGCCATTAATTCAGACATTTGGTCTAAGGTGGGTGAGATTGTCTGATGGCTGCCGACGGCTGTCCGACGGCTGACCGACGGCATCACCGACGGCGTCTCCGACCATGGAAGGGCTTGAGCCATGACTGTGAACCTCCCTCAGGACATGTCGGAGAACCTCTCCGAAAGCCTCGCCGCCCGGCTGCCCGAGGAGTGGGCCGCGACCCCGCTGACCGTCGTCATGCCGACGTACAACGAAGCGGGCAACCTGCCCGGCATGGCCGAGGCCCTGATGGCGCTCCCCCTGCCCGGCCTGCGCCTCCTCGTCGTCGACGACTCCAGCCCTGACGGCACCGGCGAGGTCGCCGAACGCTTCGCCGAGCGGTACGGCAGCGCCCGCATGACCGTCCTGCACCGCACCGAGAAGGACGGCCTCGGCCGCGCCTACGCGGCGGGCATGGCGAAGGCCGTCGCCGAGGGCGCGCACTACGTCCTCCAGATGGACGCCGACGGCAGCCACCCCGTGGAGAAGGCCGCCGAACTGCTCGGCGTCGCCCTCGCCACGGACGCCGGCGTCGTCGTCGGCAGCCGGTACGTCCAGGGCGGCACGCTCTCCGACGCGTGGGGCGCCCACCGCAAGCTGCTCTCCCGCTGGGCCAACGCGTACGCCGGCACCATCCTCGGGACCCGCGTCCGCGACATCACCGGCGGCTTCAACCTGTGGCGCGCCGACGCCCTGCGCGCCATCGACCTCGCCTCCGTGGACAGCGCGGGCTACAGCTTCCAGGTCGAGATGAAGTACCGGGCGCTGCGCCGAGGCTTCGGCGTCATGGAGGTCCCGATCCACTTCGAGGACCGCACGGTCGGCGAGTCGAAGATGAACCTGATGGTGCAGCTCGAGTCGGTCGTCATGCCGTGGAAGCTGCGGCTGGACGGGAGAGCGGGGGCGCGGGGCGCGGGGGTACGGAACTCGGAGGTACGGGGATGAGTGTGCCCACCCTGCACGAGGCGCCGGCACCCGCGGTGCCCGCGCAGAGTCCCGCGCCGCCTGCCCCGGCCCCCGCCCCTCGGCTCTCCCTCACCCGGCTGCGCGGGCTGTTCCTGGAGGTCGTGAAGTTCGGCCTGGTCGGCGGCAGCGGCGTCGCCGTGAACCTCGTCGTCTTCAACCTGCTGCTGCACGGGCTCGCCTCCGGCCCGATGACGGCGACGGTGCTGGCCAGCTGCGTCGCCATGGGCACGAACTACCTGGGCTTCCGCTTCTTCGCCTACCGCGACCGCGCCTCGCGCACCAAGCGGCAGATCGCGCTCTTCTTCGCGTTCAGCGGGGTCGGCGTGGCGATGGAAAGTGTCCTGTTCTACGCGGCGTACCACGGGGCGGACATGAGCGGCCCGCTCGGCTCGAACATCGCCAAGGCGCTGTCGATCGTCCTGGCGTCGGCGTTCCGCTTCCTGGTGTACCGGACGTGGGTCTTCCAGCACGATGCGCGTCGCCACTAACGCGGTCGTACGACGGGTCGTCTGGATCACGGCGGCCCTCCTCCTCGCCCTGCTCCTCCTCGTGATCGTGCGCCTGCCCTGGGCGGGCGACCTCGGCATCCACGCGGCGACGATCGAGCGCCTGCGCCACGACCTGGCCCACCCCGGCAACCCGCTGGTCGACGCCGACACCCCGAGCCCGTACTACTCGCCCTGGATGCTGCTGCTCGGCTGCCTGGCCAAGGCGACCGGCCTCGGCACGTTCGTGGTGCTGCGGGTGGCCGCGCTGGCGGGCCTTGGACTGCTGGCCACGGGGGTCTGGCACTTCGTACGCACACTGAGCCCCCGGCGGGGCGCACCGCCGCTGGCCCTGCTCTGCCTGCTCCTGCTCTGGGGCCCCGGACTCTTCAACTGGAGCGGCTTCCTCGGCCTCAACTCCCTTGCCCTGACGGTGTCCTACCCGAGTACGTTCGCGCTCGGGCTGTCCTTCCACCTGTGGGCGCTGCTGCGGAAGGCGCTGCGCGGGGACGGGGCGGGGTGGCCGGCCTTTCTGGGCCTGGGGGCGCTGTGGGCGGTGACGCTGCTGAGCCACCAGTTCACGGGTGTGGTCGCGTCGTTCGGGGCGCTGGCGATGGTGCTGGGCGCGCGGCCGTGGCTGACGCGGGCGGTGCTGACGCGGCTGGCGGGTGGCCTGGGCCTGGGGCTTGTGGCGCTGGCGGCCTGGCCGTACTACTCCTTCTTCGACCTCTTCGAGGCGGGCGGCGGCCTGGAGGACATCCACCGCTCCCTCTACCGGGACCTGCTTCCGCACTTCGGCCTGGCCCTGCTGGGCGTGGCGGCGCTCGCGTCGCGCCTGCGGCGGGACCACCGGGACCCGCTGGTCATCTTCTTCGCCCTCGGCGCGACGATGTTCGCGGCGGGCGGCCTGACCGGCCACTACTCGTGGGGCCGGGTGCTGCCCGCGGCCCTGATACCGGCCCAACTGGCGGCCGCGCTGGAGGCCTTCGAGCCGACGGCACGGGTGGCGGCGCGGCGCGCCTTCGCGGTCGTGCTGGGTGCGGCCCTGCTGGCCGGCGCGTGGACGCAGGCGGGCACGCTGGGCTACGTCCTGCCGAAGGCTTCCCTCCCCGGGCCGGTGGCCGCCAAGTACAAGGCACCGTGGCCCGGTTACCACTGGCTCACACCGAAGGTGCGGTACGGCGACGTGGTCCTGGCCAAGACCTTCCCGGCCCGCCAGATCCCGGCGTACGGGCCCTACACGGTGGCTCCCGGTTACCCCGACTTCTTCCTGCCGGACCAGGAGGAGCGGTTGGCGGCGGTGCGGGACTATTTCGCGCCGGGGACTACACGGGCGGAGCGGCTGGACGTGCTGCGGAGGTACGGGGTGCGGTGGGTCGTGCAGTACCCGGGGGACGGGGGGCTGCGTCCGGACGACCCCGCCCTGCGCAGGACGGGATCGTCCGGGCCGAAGGGGCAGGTGCTCTACGAGGTGCGGGGCTGAGCTCTGTGCGATGCGGGCTGAGTTCGCCCTCGTTCCACCGTCGTTCAGCGGCAGCCGGTCTGCATGTTGCCCGCCCGGGTGGAGCTGGCGAGGTCGCTGATCTCGCCGTAATTGTCGCGCTGCCCGTTGAGCGCCCCGTGTGAGATGTGCGCCTGCCCGTACCGGTAGTCGTCGAAGACGCACCACATCCCGCCGCTGTTGTTGGCGTACGAGGATGCCTTGTTGTCCATGTCCTGCTGCCGCAGGTCCATGGAGCCGGCGCGGAAGGCGACCATGCGGCCGTTGCCGTCCGGGTCTTCGAAGAGGCAGTAGCTGCCGCTCGGACAGCGTCCGTAACCGGCGGCGGCGGACTGTGCGGGCGATGCCATGGGCAGGACGGCTGATCCCACGGCGAGGGCGAGGGCGAGCGAGAGGTTGCGGAGGCGCATGCCGCAGCCTTTCCCTCCGGCCCGAGCCCCGAAGCGGAAAGCCCTCCTACGGGGGCCATTTGAGTGTCTTCACGTCGATCCAGCAGCCCGGAGAGAGCACGCCGGAGGACGATTCGCGACAGGCGCGGGCGCGGGCACAGGAAAGGGCGTGTATGCGTATATGGCCGACGAGATGGTTCTGAAGGCGCAGAGGTTCATCAACAGCTACGCCGTCGACGGCATCCCCGACGTCGAGGAGAACGGCAGGACGAGCTGGACGGTGATGTACGCGCTGACCCGCGTGCTCCAGCACGAGCTGGGGCTCAGCACGCTCACCGACAGTTTCGGTCCGGCGACCCTCGCCGCCCTCCGCTCACGGTTCCCGGTCATCGACGTGCACACCCGGCACGAGGCCGTCTACCGCGTCGTGCAGTCCGCCCTGTACTGCAAGGGTTACGACGGCGGTGAGCTCGAGGGCACCTACAACCCGCGGGTGGCGGCGTCCGTGACCCGGGTGAAGCAGAACATGGGCGTGAGCGCCGTGTACCCCGGGGACGGGGTCACGCCGAAGGTGTTCAAGGCGCTGCTCACGATGGACGCGTACACCGTCGTATCCGGTGGCACCGACCAGATCCGCACCATCCAGCAGTGGCTCAACGGCCGGTATGTGGGCCGCCAGAACTTCTTCATCATTCCCTGCGACGGCAATTTCTCCAGGGACGTGCAGAAAGCGCTGATCTACGCCATCCAATTCGAAATGGGGATGGGTGACGAGACCGCGACCGGGGCGTTCGGCCCCGCCACCCGTGACGGGCTGCGGAACAACTCGGTGGGACCGGGTTCGGCGGGCACCTGGGTGAGTCTGTTCACCGCGGCCATGATTTTCAACCGGCGGGCAGGGGTGCCCTTCACCGACCGGTTCGACGCCCGGATCGGGGACAGCGTCAGACAGTTCCAGAACTTCGTGAAGCTTCCGGCCAATGGGCGGGGCGACTTTCCGACCTGGGCCTCCCTGCTTGTCTCCACCGGGGATTACGAGCGCAAGGGGACCGCCTGCGACTGCGTCACCGAGGTCACGGCCGCACGGGCGCAGGCGCTGCGGAACGCGGGTTACCGGATCGTGGGGCGCTATCTGGCGAACTACGCGGGATCGACGCTCAACAAGCAGATCCGGCCGGACGAGCTGCAGGTCACGGCCGCGAACGGGCTGCGGACATTCCCGATCTACCAGACCAACGGCGGGGAGGCGAGCTACTTCAGCAGGAGCGCCGGAATCGCCGACGCCCTGCACGCCGTCGAACGGGCCCGCCATTACGGATACAAGGCGGGCACCCGCATCTACTTCGCCGTGGACTTCGACGCGCTCGACCATCAGGTGACGGAACGGATCCTGCCGCACTTCCGCGCGATCAGGGACACGATGAGCGAGCACGGCCCCGAATACGAGGTCGGCATCTACGGGCCTCGCAACGTGTGCAGCCGCGTACGCGCGGCCGGATTCACCTCGGCGAGCTTCGTCAGCGGAATGTCGACCGGCTTCTCGGGAAACCTCGGCTATCCACTGCCGGACGACTGGGCCTTCGACCAGATCTCCACCATCAAGGTCGGCTCCGGCAGCGGCCACATCGAAATCGACAACAACATCGTCTCCGGCCGCGACAACGGCCAGGACAGCTACGGCATGGGCCAGTTCTCGGACGGCCTCGACGTCAGCTTCGACAAGGCCCAGCGGAACGCGATGCTGGCGGACGTCCAGTCGTACTTCGTGAACGTGATGAAGGTTCCCGAAGAGGGCGGCAGCGGCGGTCTGGCGTTCAGCGTGCGGACGACGACGGAGTGTTTCGACATCCTCATGGACTACGACTGGCTCCTCACCCGGCTCGCCCGGAACCTGCGGGTGCGCAAAGCGCTGATCCAGTGCCCGCTGATGTGGGAACTGCGGGCGATGAACACCGCCGACGGTCTGGCCGACGAACTCGTCATCGATCACTACAAGGGCGGGGCGAGCACCAAGAACGACAGCAGCACCGGACCCGGCCAGATCTTCGCGAAGACCGCGATCCGGGCCCGCAACCACGCCATCCGCGAAGGCGTGATCGCCGGAACCATCATGGACGCGACCAAGGAGAGCGACCTGTGGGCCGTCTGGCAACGGCTCCGCGAAGACACGGTCTACAACATGACCACCGTTCCGCTGGTCCTCATCGAGGGCGCCCACGAGATCGGCGCCGCACGCCCCGGCCTCGACACGGACGAGGAGGACAGCAGACGCACGCTCGCCCGCTACAACGGCACCGACCAGAGCGCGCAGGGGTACGGGACCGCGCTGCTGGGCCTGTACCGGGTGTTCGAGAAGTACCATGCGCCGCTGCGGGACCGGTGAGGCTGAACATGTCTGCTTCTTCTGCTGTGCCGCGGCGTTCGGTTCTGCGTACGGGGGCCGGTCTCGCGGCGCCGGCGCTCCCGGTGCTCCCGGCAGGGTCGGCGGCCGCTACGACGGAGCCGGCCGTCGCCCCTCCCACCCTCCCCGGGGGCCGCCTCAGCGAGAACGGCTGGCCCATGGAGGAAGCCGCCGACCGCGCCGGCGCCATCTGGACGCGACAGGTACCCGGCAGCCCGCTCGCCGTAGCCCTGCGCCTCGGCGACGTGTCGACCGTCCTGATCCACGTCGTACGCCGCTACCACTACGAGATCGACACGCTGAGGCCGAACGAGGTCACGGGCTTCATCCCACCGTCCCGCGCCCTGCGGGGCCCCTCGACCAACCACGCCTCGGGCACGGCACTCGCGATCCGCCCCGGCTGGTACCCGCCGGGAGCGAGCGGCGGCCTCTTCGCGCCCCAGCTCGCCGTGGTCCGCGACATCCTCGCGGAGTGCGGAGGGGTGCTGGCCTGGGGCGGAACGTTCCGCACCCCGAACGAATCCCACTTCCACATCGCGGTGCCCCCGTCGGACCCCCGGCTGCGGGACCTCGCGCGGCGCATCGACCGGTGGGCCGACGCGCCGGGAGTGGGGGCGGGAACGCGGGTGGTGGGTTCTTGAGGGCGGGGCGCGAGGCGTGTCACTCAGGACTGAACTCGTACTGCAACTCGTAGAGGTGGCCCGCCTTCACCATGACCGTGGCCTCGATGGGGCGGTCCGCGTCGCTGTAGACGACGCGCAGGGTGCGGAGGACGGGCAGGTCGCCGGGGAGGTTCAGGGCGTGGAACTGTTCCTGGGTGGGGACCCTGGCGGACACGCGGTCCACGCTCAGGCGCGGAGGGAAACCGAGTTCGGCGAGGAGGGCCGGGGTGCCGCCCTTGATTTTCCTCCTGCTCGTGATGGCGGTGCCTTCGGCGATCTCCAACGGGTAGTACGACTTGACCAGTTCGACCGGCTCGTCATCGATGGAGAGAATTTGGTGACGGAGCATGGCTGTTCCGCCCTCGGTGAGGTCCAGGGCGGCCGAGACGTCGGCGGGTGGCCGGACCTCTGCCACGTCCAGCAGGGTGCTGTGGGCCGTCGTGCCGTGCTTCGTCGCCTCGGTGAGCCAGCGGTAGGGCGCTCCCGGTGGGGCCGGGGCCATGTAGGAGGCGGGTCGCATGGTCCGCTGGCGATGCTCGCGGACCGTGACGGAGGCTCCCGCCCGCCCGACGACGAGGCGTTCGTCCTTGAGTACCTGGAGCGCCTTCTGGATGGTCGCGTTGGAGGCGTCGAAACGGGTCTTGAGCTGAGCGGTCGACGGCAGGGCGGCGCCTGGAGCGAGGTCGCCGCTCGTGATCTCGTCGCGGAGGTCAGCGGCGATCCGCTCGTGCAGAGAGCGTCGGTCGGCGGCGGCGCCGTCGTCGGTGTAGGGCACTGTCATCCGATCCTGATCTCGTAGCGCAACTGCTGTCGGTGTGCGGGCATGAGCATCATGTCGGCCTGGATCGGCCTGCCTTCGCCGTCCAGCGTCACCCTGTTCAGCCGGAGGACCGGTTCGTCCGGGCCCAGGCGCAGGGCTTCCCGTTCGCCGGCATCGGGCATCCGGGCTGTCACGTCTTCACGGACGCGTACGCCGGTGTGGCCGAGTCCGGCGAGGAGCGTCACGGCCCCGCCGCGGATCTTGCCCGTCTCGGCGAGGGGCGTGCCGCGGGCGATGGTGACGGGGTAGTAGGTGTCCGTCAGTTCGCAGGGTTCGCCGTCGAGTTCGATGACGCGGCGGCGTACGACGACGGGATCTCCGGCGGTCAGCCCGAGCAGGTCCGCCACGGTGTCCGGCGCGGGCACCTCACCGGCGTGGACGATGCGCTGGGTGCCTTTGCCTCCGCGGGCGGCGGCCTCCGCTCCCCAGGCGTCGGGTTGCCCCTCTCCGCGGGGCTTCAGGTACGGCATCGAGGTGCTGACCCACGTGCTGTCGCCGTCGCTCACGGTGTCCTCCTGCGTGGCCGGTGAGAGGTGACCTTGCCGCCTTACACGTTAAGCGAATCACACGCCGTGGCAGCCATGGTCTCACCTTGCCGCTTTTTGTGAATAGCGGTACGTTTCGCGCGATCGTACAGCCTAGGACCAAGGCGGTGGTTCACCGTGCACCTGTCACGGCAACGACGATTTCCCCGCGCCCGCGAATCGGTGCGTGCCGCGCGGGCCTTCGCCGTCGAGACCCTCACGGAGTGGGGAGTCGCTGATCGGCTGGACGACATACGGGTCTGCGTTTCGGAACTCGCCACGAATGCGGTGCTGTACGGCGTTCCGCCGGGGCGGGAATTCAGCGTGCGGATGGTCCGCGATGGCGCTCTCGTCCGGATCGAGGTCCGTGACAGTGGCAGCGGGTGCCCGGAGGTGCCGTGTCCCGATGCCGATGCCGATGCCGATGCGGAGGGTGGTCGGGGGCTGTTCCTCGCGAGGGCTCTGGGGGACGACTTCGGTGTCGTCCCACACGTTCCCGGCAAGACGGTGTGGCTGGTCTTCAAGACGAGCTGCGGGGTCGAAGGGGTGGGGTAGGCGGGCGACGGGATGGGGTTGATGGGGTGGGGTGCCTGGCGCGGCGCGGCGCGGGGGCCGCCCCGACTACAGGGTGGTGGGGGCGGGTGGGTGGGGAGAGGGCGGTGCCTGCGCGGGGGCGATGAGGTGGGGAAGGGGCGTTGGGGGATGGGAGGCGGCCGGCTGGGGGAGGGCGGTGCCTTCTTCGATGCCGGGCCGGCTGCTTTCGTGCCGGCGCCTCGGGCGCGCTACGGGTAGGCGGGGGCGGGTGGGTGGGGAGGGGGCGGTCCCCGGCGTGGGTGGCGGTGAGGTGGGGAGGGGGGCGGTCCCCGCGTGGGTGGCGGTGAGGTGGGGAGGGGGCGGTGTCTGTGGGGGAGCGGTGAGGTGAGGGCCGGGGCGCCCCCCCCGGGAGGGACGCCCCCGTGTGGCGTGGGGCCGGGGCCCCCGGGACTCAGCGGGTCAAGGTGCCGGCCAGGTGGGCCGCCCTGCGGAGGCGGGTGCCGGTTTTTGTGGCTGCCTTGCGGGCCAGGGGGCGTATGACCCGTGAGGTGACGCCCACCGGGGTCCAGCGGAGTTGGAGGCGGCCCGAGGCGCGGCCCTCCGGTTCCACGGTGACCTCATGGGGGAGCGTCCCGCCGCGGTAGTCGACGCGGGCCCTGAGCGTGGGGAAGGTGAGGGGGGCCAGGAGCAGGGACGTGTTGCGGAGTTGGCCGGACGTGAGTTGCAGGACCGGGTGGCGTGCGCCCTCGAAGCCGTTGAGGGGGAGCGGGGCCGCCGCCAGGTCAAGACGCACCGTGCCTTCGAAGACGCCGGGGCGGACGGGGTCCAGGCGGAAGGGCGTCTTCATGCGGCGGCGGCCGGGCGCCAGGAGGAGCGTCGCCACCTGGGGGCCGACCGGGAGGCGCAGGCCCGGGTCGTAGGTGCGGACGGAGAGGGTGACGGTGGCGGCCGGACCGCGCTCCACGCGCGTTATCTCGTGGCGGAACTGCGCGCTCGGGAAGGGCCGGGAGTCCAGGCCCTGGTCGGTCAGGTCGAGCTCGGTGCGGGACTGCTCCGACTCGGGGACGTACGGGCCCCAGTAGACGCGGCCGGAGGAGTCGACGGACGTCTCGCGGGGCGCGACGCCGTGGCCGAGGCCGCGTGCCGCCAGCTGGGCCTCCGTGAGCCGGCCGTCGCGGACCAGTTGGAGTACGACCCGTTCGGCGCGGGGCAGGCGGGCGTACGCGCCGGGGGACAGCTCCGCCAGGTACGGGTTGACGATGTCCGCGAAGCCCGTCAGCCACTCCTCGTCGCGGAACGGCAGGTCACCCGCGTACATCCGGAAGTCGTGCTTGAGGAACTTGTAGTCCTTGGCCTCCCGGAGCGCGGCCGTGTGTCCGCTCGTCTCCATGAAGTCGTCTATGAGGCGCTGGACGTGGACGCGGTCGCGGACGTTCGTCAGCTTGTGCCGCTGGTTGGAGATCGACGCCGATTCCGCCGCCTCGTAGGGGGCGATGTACCAGCGGTAGACGGGGTCGGGGATCACCGTGAAGGACTTCGCGAGGCAGTACGCCTGCGCGGAGAACAGCTGGTCCTCGTAGTGGATGCCCTCTGGGAAGCGCAGCCCGTTCCGGTCCAGGAACTCGCGGCGGTACATCTTGCTGGTCGACAAGTGCTCGAAGAAGAGGGCCGGTTCCGCCTCGATGCCCTCCACCGTGCGGCGCTCCGCCACCAGGTGCGCCATCCATGTGGACGTGCGGCCCGTGTCGACACGGACCCGCTCCACCGCGCCCATCACGAAGTCCACCTCCCGTTCGCGGTGCGCGGCGAGCAGCAACTCGACCGCTCGCTCAGGGAGTTCGTCGTCGCTGTCCAGGAACATCAGGTACGGGGAGCGCGCGATGTCCAGGGCGCGGTTGCGCGGCGCGCTGCATCCGCCGCTGTTCTCGGGCAGCCGGAGGTACGTGACGCGGTCGTCCTCCGCCGCCAGCCGGCGGGCGACCTCCGGCGTGTCGTCCGTCGAGTGGTCGTCGCTGATGACGATCTCGATGTTCTCGTGCGTCTGGCGGCGCAGGGACGCCACCGCGCGCGGCAGGCGTTCCGCGTCGTTGTAGACGATCACGGTGACCGTCACGTCAGGAGTCGGAGTCATCGCTGCGTCGCCTCCTCGGGCGTCGGGGCGGGGGTGCGCTCGTCGACCGGGGTCACGGGCGGCAGGGAGTCCTCGCTCTCGCCGAGGAAGACACGGCGTACGACACGTTCGGCCGCGCGCCCGTCGTCGTACTCGCAGAAGCGGAGGCGGAAGGCGCGCCGCGCCTTGGCGGCCGTCTCGTCGCGCCAGGCGTCGGAGGTGAGGAGCTCCGTCAGTTCGTCCTGCGTGCGCGCCACCTTGCCGGGGGCCTCCGCCATGAGGTCGAAGTAGACGCCGCGCGTCGTCGCGTACGTCTCCCAGTCGTCGGCGTAGATGACGATGGGACGGTCGAGGTTGGCGTAGTCGAACATGATCGACGAGTAGTCGGTGATCAGCGCGTCCGCCGCGAGCGCCAGCTCCTCCACCGGGTCGTACGACGACACGTCGATGACCCGGCCGCTCTTGCGCAGCCCGGCCAGCGGGGAGGCCGCGCCGCCGTAGAAGTAGTGGCCGCGGACCAGGAGCACCGTGTCCTCGCCGAGCCGGTCGGCGAGGGTCGCGAGGTCGAGGCGCGGGGTCCAGGCCGCCTCGTAGTCGCGGTGGGTGGGCGCGTAGAGGATCGCGCGCTTGCCGGGCGCGATGCCGAGCTTCTCGCGGATCGCGCGGATGTCGGCGGCCGTGGCGCTGTAGAAGACGTCGTTGCGCGGGTAACCGTAGTCCAGCGACGTGTAGTTGGAGGGGTAGGCGCGCTCCCACATCTCGGTGGAGTGGCCGTTGGCGGAGACGCTGTAGTCCCACTTGTCGACGCGGGCCAGGAGGCTGTGGAAGTTGAGGCCCTTGGACGCGGCCGGGTAGTCGAGCTGGTCCAGGCCCATGCGCTTGAGGGGCGTGCCGTGGTGGGTCTGGAGGTGGATCGCGTCGGGCCGCTTCACGATCGCGTTGGGGAAGTTGACGTTGTTCACCAGGTACTTGGCGCGCGCCATCACCTCCCAGTAGCGGGGCGTGCCGGGCACGATGTGGTCGGTGCCGGGCGGCAGCAGCGGCACGTTGGCGGCCGAGACGACCCACACCGGGTGGATGTGCGGGGCGAGTTCGGCGAGCTTCGCGGCGATCGCGGCCGGGTTGCAGGCCACGCCGCGGTCCCAGTACGCCGTGAAGACGGCGAGGTCGGGGTCGACGGGGCGGTCGAGGGCCCGGCGGTAGCGCAGGTCGCGGACCTTGAGCCCCACCTTGTGCTTGCGCGAGACGACCGCCGACCTGAGCTTGCGCCGCTGCTGGTTCGCCGTCTGGAACGTGCGGTATTTGGTGTACGCGTCCTCTTCGAGGAGGCGGCGCCGCACGCCTTCGAGGCCGCCCGGGTGCTGATGGCCCTTGGGCCGCCACGCCGCCGCGGCCTTCGACGCGCGGTGGAAGAACTCCCTGCGCACCGGGTCGGGCAGCTGCTCGCGGGCGACGATGCGCAGGCAGTCGCCGACCATCACGTCGTAGAGCGCGGCGCGGGGTGCCGTCGGCAGGGCGAGGCCGGTGGCGAGCCGCAGCAGCGACTCGTACCGGTCGATGACGCCGTACCGCTCCTCGGGGCGTCCCGTGGGCAGGCTCTCCGTGCGCAACTCCCGTACGTTGAGCGCCACTTGGTCGAGCGCCGCGACCCGCCCTGCGAGGAGCAACGCGGCGTACGCGGCGAACGTCTCGTCGTCGACGGCCAGTTCGTCGCGGTGCGCCCGCCAGAAGTCGGCCCGCAGGACGCGGGTGCCGAGCAGCGGGGTGACCTTCAGGAGGTTCGGGCAGTCGCGCAGCGGCAGGTCGCGGCGGCCCTGCTTGGCGAGGTGCTTGCCGTCGGGGCTCGGCATGCCCTGGTGCCGCCACGTCGAGCGGACGTGGTCGACGACGAGAACGTCCACGCCGTCCACGCCTTCCGGCAGGTCGGCCGTGCGGTCGGCGACCGCACGCGGGGCGCCCGTCGGCACGCTGTCCTTGCTGTGCACGAAGTGCAGCCACCGGCCCGCCGCCCGCTCGGCGCCCGCGGCGCGGGCCGCGCCGTCACCCGTGCCCTCGGGCAGCGGTACGACGGTCACGCCGGTCCTGCCCGCCGCGGCGGCCTGCGCGGAGGCGCCCACCGCGGCGACGATCACCTCGACGCCGGGCGACACCTGCGCGGTCAGACCGTCCAGGCAGGCACCCAGATGCCCTTGTACGTTGCGGCCGTGCACGATGACGCTCAGCTGCGGCGCGTTCGGCATCGCGGTGTCCCCCTCGTGTGTGCTCATGCGGTGGCCCGTGCTCATGAGGTGGCCGTCCCTCGGTGGGCGAGCATCCGGTCGACGACGCGGCGCGAGGCCCCGCCGTCGTCCAGGTCGCAGAATTCGGCGCGGAACTCGTCGTACGCCGCCGCGTACGGCTCACTCACCGCGTCGAGGTCGCGCAGCGCGGCGATCAGCTCGTCGGAGGTGGGCAGCAGCGGCCCCGGCGCGCGCTTCTCGAAGTCGAAGTAGAAGCCGCGCAGGCGGTCCCGGTAATGCCCGAGGTCGTACGTGAAGAACAGCATCGGGCGGCCCGTCACGGCGAAGTCGAACATCACCGAGGAGTAGTCGGTGACGAGGACGTCGGCGATCAGGAGCAGGTCCATGATGTCCGGGTAGCTCGCCACGTCCCACACGAAGCCGTCGCCCGCGCCCGGTACCGGCTCCACGATGTGGGCGTGCGGGCGGACCAGCAGGACGTGGTCGTCGCCCAGCTCGTGCCGCGCCTTCTCCAGGTCGATGCGCAGGTCGAGGAGGAAGCCGCCGCGGTGGCGCTGCTTGTCCTCGCGCCACGTCGGCGCGTACAGGACGACCTTCTTGCCCTCGGGCAGGCCGAGGACGCGGCGCACCTTCTCGGCGCGCTCGGCGCGGTCGGGGGCGAGCAGCACGTCGTTGCGCGGGTAGCCCGCTTCCAGGAGCTCGCCGTCCACGTCGCCGCCGAACCGGAACGCGCTGCGCATGATCGGTGTGCTGAACCGGTTGGGGGAGAGCAGCATCGTCCACTGGTGGCGCTCGCGGTCCAGGTCCATGAGGTACTGGGTGCTCGCGAAGTGGTCGTTGTCGAAGTCGAAGCCGATCCGCTTCAGCGGGGTGCCGTGCCAGGTCTGGATGATCTGCTGGCCCTCGCGGCGCTCCAGCCAGCGCGGGAAGTGCGTGTTGCCGATGATGTAGCGGGAGCGGGCCATCGCCTCGTAGTACTCGGGGCTGTGCACGCGGACCGCCTTCGCGGTGGCCGGGACCTCGCACTGGCCGTCCTTGACGACCCACAGGTGCTCCACCGGCAGGCCGCGGCGGACCATCTCCTCGTGGATGGCGCGCGGCGAGTCGCCGTACATGCGGCCGCCGAAGACGTCGTAGAGGACGGCCTCGCGCAGCGGCTCGTGGCGGGCGGCCGGGTAGGCCTCGGTGCGCAGCCGGGTCTGGCGGTGCCGGCTGCGCTCGTCGGGGCGCAGCTCGGAGTGGGCCATCAGCGCGAGCTGGTCGTACTGGCGGGCCTGGAGCTCGACCCGCTTGCCGTGGGCCTTGGCCTCCAGGGGGAGGCCGGCGTGGGCGGGCGGGGCGAGCTGGACGGCGGTGCGGGAGCCGTCGGGCTTCTGGATGGAGGGCCACCAGAAGCCGGCGCGGAGGGGGGTCGCGCCCGCGTAGGCGTGGGTGGGGGCGGGCAGGAACCTCGCCTCGAACCGGCCGTCGGCCGCCTTCGCCGGGAACGTGTACTCGTGGCCCGACCAGGTCTGGCGGAGGACCAGCTCCAGGTCGTGGGTGCCCTGTGCGGGGTAGCTGCCGGTGAGGGTGACGGTGCCGTCGGGGCCCACGGAGACGTGGTCGACCAGGGGCTGGACGGGCTGGTCGCAGAGCTGGAGGTAGCCTCCCGGGCTGCGCCTTGCGTAGACCGTTCTACCGGTGTCCCCCTGCGCGAACTGGGCGCCCGAGAAGCCCTCGCGGTCGTCCAGGATGAGGGCGAGGCGGGTGGACTCGCCCGTAGCGGATACGACCTCCACCGACATGTCCCAGCGGGCGATCGAGCGTTCCGCCTGGGTGGGGCGGAGGCGTTCGTGGTCCTCGCGGACGTCCGTGAGGGAGGTCGTGTTCACGCGGGCCGTGAACGGGACGCGGCCGTCCTTCGGGACGTCGAGGGCCAGCGGCGCCGTCAGGATCGTGCCGGATTCGCGGTGGCGCATGCGGAGGCGGGGTTCGCCGTCGGGGGCGGTGCGCAGGATGCCGCGTACGAGGAGGTCGGGGCCCTCGGCGCGGACCTCGAGAGCGCGGGCGTGTGCCGTCTCCACGCGGATGGCGAGCTCGCCGTCCTGGATCTGCGGGGCGACGCGGACGTCCTCCGTGACCCAGTGCGCGGGCGGCGTCTGGCCGGACCCCGTGCCCGCGCCGTACAGCGGGCCGCGCCGCGGCGTCGAGCCGGTGCCGGCGACGGCGATCCGCACGTACCACAGGCCGTCGACCCACTTGCCGCGGTGGCGCAGGCGCGAGGGGTTCACAAGGGCGCCGAAGCCCGCCCAGTCCGCGTGCCGGAACTCCGCGCCGGACGCCACCGTCGCCTCCGGGTCGAGGTGGCTGCGGGCGGGCACGAGGACCGTGCGGCGGCTGCCCTTCTCCTTCAGGATGAGGGACTTGAGCGCCTTGCTCCGCGACTCGGCGCCGAGCTGGCGCGGGAACGCCCAGCCGGACAGCCACAGCTTGCCGTCGTGCCAGGCGGCCTCGTCGAGGCGGCTGCGCAGCCGCAGCTCCGGGTCGAGACGCAGGACGGCGTCGGGGACGGGGGAGGCCGGGTCGAGGAAGGGGTAGTCGGCCTTCGGGTGCAGCGTCCCGGTGACGGGGATCGAGCCGGGGTGCTCCTTCTCGAACTCCAGCAGGGCGATCAGCTCGTCCATGCGCCGGTGCACGGTCAGGTACAGCTTCAGCTTGTGCGGGACGTGCAGCGCGCGCACCGCGTCCTGGCCGATCTCGCGGACGAGGCGGCCCACGTGCTCCAGGAACGCCTCCTGGTAGGCGGCGTCGGAGCCGGGGAGCACCTTCCAGAAGAGGGGGATCTCCTCGGCGAGCGCGTTGTTGTCGTAGACCTTCAGGTGCTCGGCGTACATCGGATCGCCGTCGACGCGGGCGAGCATGAACTCGCGGACCATGCGGATCGACTTCACCCGGTCGATGAGGCCCTGCGGGTTGGTGCGGTTCTGCGTGATGGAGCGCTCGCCGATCTCCCGCTCGCGCCAGTTGTAGATCGGCTCGCTCAGCACGTCCACGGACTCGGCGAGGTAGTGCGCGGGAACGCTGACGGGCGCGTCCTCGTAGAGCATGGCCTCGGGGTACGCCAGCTGGTGCCGCTCCCAGAAGGAGCGGCGGTAGACCTTGTTCCACGCGGTGCGGTCGGTCAGCAGCGGGCGGAACTTCGAGACGTGCGTACGCAGCCTGGTCGTCGCGAAGGGCACGCGGTGCACGGGCGACTGGACGTGCCCGGCGGAGCGGAAGCGCGTCACGTTGCCCGCCGCGAAGTCCGAGCCGGTCTCGTCGAGCGTCTCGATCAGCAGCGCGTACGCCGTCGCCGGCAGGGTGTCGTCACTGTCCACGAACGCGAGGTACTCGCTGTCGGGGGACATCTCCCGCACACCCGTGTTGCGCGCCGCGCCCAGGCCCTTGTTCTCCTGGGATATCAGCCGGAACCGCGGGTCGGCCGCCGCGAAGGCCTCGGCGATGGCCGCGCTGCCGTCCGTCGACCCGTCGTCGACCATGATCACTTCGAAGTCCGTGAACGTCTGTGCCGCCAGGGACTCCAGGCACTCGTCGAGGTAGAGCTCGACGTTGTAGACGGGGACGACAACACTCAGCCGTGGCTGCACGCGCACTCCTTCTGTTGCTAAACGCTCCCTAAGTGTAAGGATGGGCGTATTGGTCAGACAAAAGGGATACGACCTTGAGGGCTCAGGTCACCCCTTGCCTCCCGTGAACCGCTCGTACTCCTTCAGTACGTCCTCCGTGGGACCGTCCATGCGCAGCTCGCCGCGCTCCAGCCACAGCACGCGGTCGCAGGTGTCGCGGATCGACTTGTTGTTGTGGCTGACCAGGAAGACCGTGCCCGCGCGCTTGCGCAGCTCGCGGATGCGGGCTTCGGACCGCTTCTGGAAGGAGCGGTCCCCGGTGGCGAGGGCCTCGTCGATCAGCAGAACGTCATGGTCCTTGGCGGAGCCGATGGAGAACCGGAGCCGTGCCGCCATGCCCGATGAATACGTCCGCATGGGCAGCGTGATGAAGTCGCCCTTCTCGTTGATCCCGGAGAAGTCGACGATCTCCTGGTAGCGCTCCTTGACCTGCTCGCGGGACATGCCCATCGCGAGGCCGCCGAGGTGGACGTTGCGCTCGCCGGTCAGGTCGTTCATCAGGGCCGCGTTCACGCCGAGCAGGGACGGCTGGCCGTCGGTGAAGATGCGGCCGCGCTCGACGGGGAGGAGCCCGGCGACCGCCTTGAGCAGCGTGGACTTGCCCGAGCCGTTGGTGCCGATGAGGCCGATGGCCTCGCCCTTGTACGCGGTGAAGGACACGTTCCTGACGGCGTGCACCTTGCGTACGCCCGAGTCACCCGACCGCTTCAGGATCCGGCCGAGCGCGGCGGTCGCGGCGCCGCGGCCCGCCGTGGCGCCCGCGCCGTGCACGCGGTAGACGATGTCGACGGCGTCGACGATCACAGTGGGGGCGCTGTCGTCCCCGGTTCCGGTCTCAGCCACGGCCGTACGTCTCCTCTGCCTTCCAGAAGTAGATGAACCCGCCGACCCCGGCGAGCAGTGCCCAGCCGACGGCCCAGGCCCACACGAGGTGCGGAAGCTGGTCGTGGTGGAAGGTGTCGATCAGCGCGAACCGCATCAGGTCGATGTAGACGGCCGCCGGGTTGCACTCCAGGAGCACGGTCACCGCGTGCGGCAGGTGGCGGTCGGCCAGGACCGCGTCGATGCTCCACATCACCCCGGACGCGTACATCCAGGTCCGCAGCACGAACGGCATCAGCTGCGCGATGTCCGGCGTCTTGCTGCCGAGCCGCGCCATGACGAGCGCCAGGCCGGTGTTGAACGTGAACTGCAGCGCGAGGACCGGGACCACCAGGAGCCAGGCGGGGGTGGGCGGCACGCCGAAGCAGAGCAGGATCACCAGCAGCGGGCACATGGAGAACAGCAGCTGCTGGAGCTGTTGCAGGCAGTACGAGATGGGCAGCGAGGCCCGCGGGAAGTGCAGGGCGCGGACCAGGCCGAGGCTGCCGGAGATCGCGCGGGTGCCCGCCATCACCGACGCCTGCGTGAAGGTGAAGACGAAGACCCCGGTGACGAGGAACGGTACGTAGTCCTCGACGTCGCGCTTGGTGTTCATCAGCACGCCGAAGATGAAGTAGTAGACCGCCGCGTTCAGGAGCGGCGTCATCACCTGCCAGAGCTGGCCCAGCTTGGCCTGGCTGTACTGGGCGGTCAGCTTGGCGGTCGCGAAGGCGGTGATGAAGTGCCGGCGCTGCCACAGCTGCCGCACGTAGGCGGGCAGGGAGGGCCGGGCGCCGCTGACGCTGAGGCCGTACCGCTCGGCCAGCTCGGCGGGGGAGGGGGAGGTCGCCGTGGCGGGGGGCGGCGGGGCTGCATCGAGAACCTGACTCACGACCGTCGCTTTCGCTCGGGGGAGGCGGAGGAGAGTGCGGCGTACGTCGGGACGGGCCCGTATCGTCGCAACGCTGACACTAGAACGACGCAACGTCGGAACGCAACCGTATCGTCGTAACGCTCTATGCTTGCTCCATGACCACGAGCAGGCCACAGGGTGAACAGCCGCGCCGCAGGGCGCCCGCCGGAGCGGCCGTGCTCCGCGAGGACGTGACCGAGGCGATCCGGGCGGCAGTATTCGAGGAGCTGGCCTCGGTCGGCTACGCCCGCATGTCGATCGAGGGCATCGCCCGCCGGGCGGGCGTCGGCAAAACCGCGGTCTACCGCCGCTGGCGCTCCAAGCTGCACCTGGTCCTGGACCTGGTCTCGGCCATAGCGGTCCAGGGCCTGCCCGCCCCCGACACGGGCTCCCTGGAAGGCGACCTACGACTCCTCTACGAGGTGACCTCGCGCGCCCTGCGCCACCCCGTCGCCTCGCAGGTCATCCCCGACCTCCAGGCCGAGGCGGCCCGCAACCCCGAGATCGCCGAGGCCCTGCAGAAGGCGCTGCGAGAGGGCCAGCACGGCGTGGCGAGCGGCATCGTGCGGGCGGCCGTGGCCCGTGGCGAAATCCGCGAGGACGCCGACGAGGCCCTGGCACTGGACCTGATCTCCGGCCCGCTCTACTGGCGTTCGGTGGTGGTCCGGGCGGATGTCCCCAAGGGCTACCTGCCCGGCCTGACGTCAGCCACGGCGGCGGCCCTGCGAGCGCTGTGAGGGAGCGCCGGGTCGCACGGGGGTGACAGGGGGGCGCGCGCCTACCCAATTCGCAACTTTACGAAAGTAGGTCCCCGGGGCCCACACCCACGTCGAGCCGGCCCGCACCCGGCCGCGAGAGCCGATGACCTGAGCGGCGAAGCCGGGAGCGGCGCCTCGACCGTGACCCGCGCCCACGTTGGGCCGGTCCGCACCCGGCAGCGAAAGGGAATGCCCCATCCCCAGGTCCCCGTAGACCCCACCCCTGGCCGTCCGGGTCAAAGTCAACGTGCGGTGGAGGGACGGCAGTCAAGGGTGGAGCGAAGCGGAATCGGCGCAGCCGACGCGACGCAGGAGCGCCCTTTACTGCCGGCCCGGAACCGCCACACTCCGCAAAATCCGGGCGGCCCCGGCAACCATCAACGTCCCCGACCCGCCCCGGGATGCAGCCGTACCCACCCCGCCCACGCCGACGCGACCATGTCGCGGACATCGCGCTTGGCGGACCAGCCGAGTTCGGCGGCGATGCGGTCGGCAGAGGCGACCACGCGGGCCGGGTCGCCGGGGCGGCGGGAGGTGACCTCGGCAGGGGTGTCGTATCCCGTAACCGCGTTGATGAGATCCGTCATCTCACGGACCGAAACCCCCTCCCCACGCCCGACATTGAAAACAAAATCCGTGCCGGGCGCGGACGACGCGAGCCGGCGGGCCGTCGCCACGTGGGCCTCGGCGATGTCGACGACGTGGATGTAGTCGCGTACGCAGGTGCCGTCGGGGGTGGGGTAGTCCGCCCCGAAGACGCGGGGCGCCTCGCCGTCGGTGAGCTTCTCGAAGACCATCGGGACGAGGTTGAAGACGCCGGTGTCGGCGAGCTCGGGAGCCGCCGCGCCCGCCACGTTGAAGTAGCGCAGGGACGCCGTCGTCAGGCCGTGCGCCCGGCCCACCGCGCGGACCAGCCACTCGCCGGCCAGCTTCGTCTCGCCGTACGGGCTCATCGGCAGGCACGGCGTCTCCTCGGTGACGAGGTCGACGTCGGGCATGCCGTACACCGACGCGGAGGACGAGAAGACGAAGTGGGCGACGCCCGACGAGACCGCCGCGTCGAGGAGGACCCGCAGGCCCTCCACGTTCTCGCGGTAGTAGTGCAGCGGCCGCTCGACGGACTCGCCGACCTGCTTCTTCCCCGCCAGGTGCACGATGCCGGTGACCCCGTGCTCCGCGAAGGCGCTGGTCAGCCGCTCGCCGTCGAGGACCGAGCCGACCACCAGCGGCACGCCGGCGGGGACGCGCTCGGCGACGCCGGTGGACAGGTCGTCGTAGACCACGGCCCGCTCGCCCGCCTCCGTCATGGCGCGGACGACGTGCGCCCCGATGTATCCGGCGCCGCCGGTGATCAGCCAGGTCATGGTCGTCTTGTCCCGTCTTGTCGCGAGTGTGATGCGTGGAGGTGCAGTGTCGCAGAGGCGGTGTCGGGGACGCGTCAGCGCCCCGGCGGCGAGCTGTCAGTGCCGCACGGCGCTCCGGACCGAGCCCAGCAGCCGCCCCAGGCGCCGCTTCGCGACCCCCGCCACGCCCCGCACACCGGGCGCGAGCCGCACCGAGAGGTTCCCCGCCTGCGTGGCGTACGGCTGGACGAGCAGCACCCCGCGCCGCCGGCTCGGCACCACCGTGCGGCGCAGCAGACCGGGGCCCGCGACGGCGTGCGCGGTCGTCTCGCGGGCCGTCCCGTCGTCGAAGAGCAGCCGCAGCCGTACGTCCCACACGCCGTCGGCCAGCGAGCCGAGGTCGAGCAGGACCGTGGCGTCCCACGTGCCGCCGGGCCGCTCCGGACCGAACGCCGCCGTCCGGCGCAGCCCGGGCCGCCCGCCCTGCCGGTCGACGAGTTCGACGTCGACCGTGGCCGGGCCCGCGGCGGCCACCCGCCCGTACAGCTCGTGCACCCGCAGCGTCAGCCGCGAACCGCCCGCGCCGGGGCGCAGCTCGCCGTCGACCGCGATGGGCAGCAGCCGCAGGGGACGTACGAGCAGGTGCTCCAGAGTGACCTGGGGCAGGTCCTCGGCCCAGACCGGCGTCGCGTCGGCGGCCCTCGCGTACGGCGGCGCGAGCCGGGCCGGGCGCGCCGCCACCTGCTTCAGGCGCGTCAGGTCGCGCGGCTCCTCGGAGGCGAGGATGACGCGGGCGATGACCCGGCCCGGCGCGGGCGCCGCGTCGAGGTCGGCGGCGTCGAACGTCGCCAGGTAGGCGCGCGTGAGGGCCCACCACTCGCGCCGGTACTCCTTGCCGCGCGCCGGCAGTTCACGCGTGTACATGCGCAGGCCGTGGTCGACGAACTTGGCGCGGGCCGCCCGCGCGAGCCGCTTGCCGCCGGTGCCGCGCGCGTCCCGCAGGATCTCCACGGACTGGCGGTGCGCCTCCATGCGGGCCTGCCAGTTGGCGATTCCCGAGCGGTCCAGGGAGATCGACAGCTTGGCGGCGGCGCGCCGCACGTGCCAGACGTAGACCGTGTCGGGGACGAGCGCGATGCGGGGCGCGGCGGCGAGGACGCGCGCGGTGAAGACGAAGTCCTCGTAGATGAACCGGCCTTCGGGAAAGCGGATGCCGTGCTCGCGCAGGAAGTCCGTGCGGTAGAGCTTGTTGACGCAGAGCGTGTCGTGGACCAGACGGGTGCGCAGCTCGGGGCGGGCGACGAGCCGGGCCCGGGTGTAGAGCTCGGGCTGCCACGGCACCTCGCGCCCCGAGGGCAGTTCGCGGCGCACGCACAGCCCGGACGCGACCTCCGTGCCGTGCTTCCGGGAGGCGGCGAGCAGTGCGGTGGCCGCGCCGGGCGGCAGCACGTCGTCGCTGTCGAGGAACATCACATAGGGCGCGGCGGCGGCGTCGATCCCGTCGTTGCGGGGGGTGCCGCAGCCGCCGCTGTTGGTGTCCCGGCGGATGACCCGGACGCGCCGGTCGGCGGCGGCGAGCGCGGCCAGGATCTCGCCGCTGCCGTCCGTGGAGCAGTCGTCGACCGCGATCACCTCGCGGACGACGGGACCCTGCGCCAGCGCGGAGCGCACCGCGTCCGCGACGTGGGCCGCGTCGTTGTAGCCGATCACGACGACAGAGACGAGGGAGTCGAGGGAGTCGGACGGGTGGTTAGTGGCAGGGGTGTTCTGGGCAATCGGATGAGGCAGGTTGCGGTCCACAGGGGAAATGTTAGGCGTTTCTCGTAATTATCCGATTAGGGGGGCATTCGCGGGAGCGCCCCCGCCCCCGCCCCCGTACGAGGACCTCGCACCGCCGACCCGCGCGAGCACCTCACCGGTCCGTGGGCTCCAGCCGACCACCACCGCCTCGCGCGGGACCCGTTGGCCGGGCGACAGCAGCAGCCACCGCACCTGGTAGCGGCGGACGATCGCCGCGCGCTCGGCGCGCGTGGAGTCGGGGGACAGATAGGCGCGCACGGCCGCAAGGCGGTGCTGGCGCACGTCCTCGTCGAGTGAGGCGTCCGGCCAGGCGGGGGCGACGAGGTTGACTCCGTATCCGGGAATGGAGCGGGTGGGGCGGTAGCCGTCCGACAGGAGGACGTCGCCCTTGCGCATGTGGCTGACCGCCCATCCGTAGCCGGGCCAGCGCGGCGGCTGTTCGAAGCCGACCGGGTCCAGGGCGCGGGGCACGACGGCGCCCGCCTGGATCTGGAAGAACCCGACGCAGGCGCCGAGGGCCGCGGCCCCGGCGAGCGCGCCGCGCCGCCACCCCCAGGAGCGGGGCGCCACCAGCTCGACGGCCAGGGCGAACTGGAGCGGGACGAGGGTCAGACCGAGGATGCGGCCGTAGGTGTAGTGGCCGCTGACCCAGCCGTACGCGACGACCGCGCAGTCCAGGGCGAACATGAGGACCAGGGGATCCCTGCGATCCCTGCGGAAGCGGAGCCACAGGGCGGGCAGGCCGAGCAGGGCCAGCCAGAAGCGCTGGGGCATCTCCGTGTAGAGCTGGCGGTGGATCCAGTCGACGGATTCGTCCCCGACCAGGGAGAAGACGCTGAAGTACGGCCAGACCGAGGCGACGGCCACCGCGGTGAGGGCGGTCGCCGCCCACTGCCACGCCCGGCGCCACACCGTGCGGCCGGACGCCGCGAACGCGACGACGCCGATCACCGCCGCCACCGACGAGATGGGGTGGATGAGCAGGATCAGCCCGCACAGGACACCGAGGCCGGCGTACGGCCACCAGGAGCGCCCCACGCGGTGGACGAGCGTGCCCGCCCAGGCCCACGCCCAGAAGGTCAGGCCGATCGCGAACGTCGACGGATAGCCGAGGTTCCCCGTCATCGACATCAGGCCCAGGTAGCCGCTCCACCACGCCGACCGCGTGCCCCACAGCAGGACCATCGCGAACAGGGCGAGGACCGGCGCCCACGGGCGGGGCGTCAGGACGCGGACGAATCGGCCGATGCCGGTGAGCAGGACGACGAGGTTCAGCGGCCCCGCCAGCTTGACGACCTCCCAGCCCGCGAGCCCCGTGACCTTGGCGAACACGCCCTGCGCGACGGCGTACGGCGAGTAGTACGCGCTGCCGTCGCCCGGCAGGTCCGCCATCGGGTGGGCGGGGTGCAGGAGGTTCTCCTTCAGGCGCTCGACGACCGCCGCGTGCTGGCCGAAGTCGCAGCACATCGGGACCCGCCAGTACGCCAGCGACATCACCAGCCAGAACAGCCCGCCCACGACGACGTAAGGGCTGGGGCGCCGGCGCCGGCCGCCGCCGAGTGCCGTCGCGCCGTGGAAGGTCCTGCGGGTCAGCAGCGCCCCGCTCACCGCATCAGCCTCTCCGCCACGCGGGCCGCGGCGCGCCCGTCGTCCAGGTCGCAGTAGGCCTCGCGGAACGCCGTGTACGCGTCCGTGTGCCGCGCCGAGATCGCGTCCAGGTCGCGCAGCGCCTCGACGACCTCGCCGGTGGAGGCGAGCAGCGGGCCCGGGGCGCTGGTCTCGAAGTCGAGGTAGAAGCCGCGCACCGTGTCGCGGTAGTGCTCCAGGTCGTACGCGTGGAACAGCATCGGGCGCCCGGTGTGCGCGAAGTCGAACATCAGCGAGGAGTAGTCCGTCACCAGGACGTCGGCGAGCAGCAGGAGTTCGGCGGCGCGCGGGTGCGCGGACACGTCGCGCACGAAGGGTGCGCGGGCGCCCGGCAGCCGGCCCGCCGTCAGCGGGTGCTTGCGGACGAGCAGGACGTGGTCGTCGCCGAGCACGGACTCGGCCGCGCGGAAGTCCAGCGCGGGCTCGTAGCGGAACCGGCCGGGGGAGTACGCGAGATGGTCCCGGTACGTCGGCGCGTACAGCACGACGCGTTTGCCCGGGTCGATGCCGAGCTCGCGGCGGACCCGCTCGGCGACCTTCTGCCGGTCGTCGCCGAACAGCACGTCGTTGCGGGGCGAGCCCGCCTCCAGGACCTCGCCGTCGTAGGCGAGGGCGCGGCCCAGGTGGGGGGTGGAGAAGCGGTTCGGCGAGACGAGGACGTCCCACTGGCGGGACAGCTTCGGCAGGGCGTCGAGGTGGCCGTGGTCGGCGTAGAGGGTGTCGGTCAGGTCGGTGCCGATGCGTTTGAGCGGGGCGCCGTTCCAGGTCTGGACGACGGTCTGGCCCTCGCGGCGCTCGAAGAAGTCCGGCAGGTGACCGGCGGTGACGATGCGGCGGCAGCGGGCCAGCGCCTCGTACCAGTCGGCGCTGTGCTCCTCGACGCCCTTCGCGCCGGCCGGGACGTGGGTCTGCTGGTCGTGCGTGACCCACAGGTGCTCGACGTCGGCGCCGCGCCGCACCAGCTCCTCGTGGACGGCGCGCGGCGAGTCCCCGTCGAAGTACAGGACGGCGTCGGTCAGCGGCAGCCGGCGGCGGCTCGGGTAGTGGCCGGTGCGCAGCCGGTGCCGCCGGTACGCGCCGCGTTCGGAGCGCGAGAGCACCGAGCCCGCCTCGACGAGCAGCCGGTCGCCGAATCGCCGGTCGACGGTGAACTCCCGTCCTTCGACGGTGTGGTGGAGGGGCAGCGTGGCGGACGCGGACGCGAGCAGCCGTACCGGTACCCCGTCCTCGGGGCCTGTGCCGTCGCGCAGGAACGCGTACCAGCGGCCCTCGCGGAGCGCTCCGCCGCCCGGTGCGAGCACCGCGCGGAAGCGGTCGCCGGTGTGTTCGGCGGTGGCCGTCAGCTCCTCGTCGCGGCCGCTGTGGCGCAGCACCAGCTCGGGGGCGGTCCAGCCGGTCGCGGACGCCGAGCCCTCCACCGTCAGCGTGCCGTCCCGGTGCCACGTGACGCGGTCGGCGATCGGCTGCCGGGTCAGCTCGACGACGAGGCCGCCCCGGTCGTTGGCGGTGGCGCACAGTTCGCGGCCCGCGCCGGAGGCGTACCGGCCCGGGGGCAGGCCGAGGGCGGCGGCCAGGGACTTCAGGGTGCCGTCGGGCAGGACGAGGTTGGCCTGCCAGCGCTCGCCGTGCGGCGGCTCGACGCCCTTGGGCGCGCGGTGCGGGGTGGGCGGCACGCCTTCCAGGTCGGCGAGGCGGACGCGTACTTCGAAGCGGTCGCCGGTGAGCCGTACCGGATAGTCGAAGTCCGTCTGCGTGGGGGCGTGGGTGAGGCGGAGCGCGGCGGGGCGGGCGCGGCCCGGCAGGATGCCCGTCAGCACCACGTCGTCCCCGTCGCGCCGGTGGGCGTCCACGCGCGCGGCGTACTCCTGGATGCGCAGCACGAGCCGCCCCTTGCTGAAGCCGAGGACGAGCCTGAGCCCGTCGCCGAGCTCCCGCACCACGGACTGGGTGGACGCTCCCTCGGCAGACCGCACGGCCGCCCGCCGCACCGTGCCGTGGCCCGCGACGACCACGCCGAACAGCCAGTTCCCGGGCCGCCAGCGGCCGCCGGTCTTGAGCTGCTCGGGGTCGACGGTCATCTCGAAGCCCGACAGGTCGTAGCAGTGCAGCCGCTGCCGGGACTTCTCGGTGGCCTGCGGAGCGGTGACGGTCCGCGTCGGCACGCGGCGGATCTGCCGTCTGCTGTGCGCGGCCTTGAGCAGGCCCGCCTTCACGGAGTGCCCGGGGCGGGTCGCCTCCAGGTTGCGGACGTACGCGTATCCGCTGATCCGCAGCTTCCCTTCGGCGTCCCACCGCGACTCGCTCACCCGTGCCACCACCGGGAGTTCGCCCCGGCCGAGGCGCGTCACCTTCTCGGGCAGCGGGCCGACGCCGGGGAAGGCGGCGCGGCGCCGCACCTTCCCGCGCACGTGGAACGCCGTGCCGTTGGCCCGCTCGAAGGCGAGCAGTTCGATGAGTTCGGCGGTGCGCGCCTCGCGGACGAGCTGCCACTTGACGCGCAGGTCGACGGGGAGCGCGGCGAGCACGTCAGGGTCGGCGCGGCGCAGGAACGCGGCCGTGTCCGTGAGGAACGCCGAACGGTACTCGGGCCCGCCCATCGGCAGCCCCTCCAGGAAGTACACGAAGTCGTCGCGCAGGCAGGACGCGTCGTACGTCTTCTTCATCTCCGGCGCGTGCCGGGCGAGGAACCCGCTGACGTGCGCGCAGGCCGCGATCCGGTCGCGGACGCCCTTGACGTCGGTGCGGCGCCGGGTGATGGAGCCCTCGCGGACCCGCCAGTAGTAGACGTGGTCGCTGAGCACGTCCACGGACCCGGCGAGGAAGTGCGCCGGGATCATCACGGGGGTGTCCTCGTAGAGCTTGCCCTCGGGAAAGGTGAAGCGGTGCCGGTCCCAGAAGGCGCGGCGGAACACCTTGTTCCAGGCCACGCGGTCGGAGAGCAGGTCGAGGTCCTCGGAGATGTGGGTGCTCGTGCGCGCCTCGGTCAGCCACTTGTACTGCCAGGCCTGGGAGCGCCCGCGCTCGGTGAGCCGCCAGACGTTGCCGCTCGCGAAGTCGGAGCCGGTGGCGTCGAGGCTCGCGATCATCCGTCCGTACGCGTCGTGCGGCACGACGTCGTCACTGTCGACGAAGGTGAGGAACTCGGCGGTGGGCGAAGCCTTGCGCACCCCGGTGTTGCGGGCGGCGCTCAGGCCGGCGTTGCGCTGGCGTACGTAGATGAAGCGGGGGTCCCTGGCGGCGAACTCGCGGGCGATGCGGGGGCTGCCGTCCGTCGAACCGTCGTCGACGAGGATGCACTCCAGACCGCCGCGCGCCTCGGGGCCGCCCAGCAGGCCAGGGCCGTCCATGGTCTGCCCGGCGATCGACTCCAGGCACTCCTCCAGAAACTCCTCGACGTTGTAGATGGGTACGACGACGCTGAGACGGGGCTGCACGCGAACCGGCCTTTCGGTGGGGATAACGGCATATTCGTCCCCTTTGCCCGCTCGCGTCTCACGACGGTCAAGGTCTCTGCACTCGATCACCCCAACGAGTGACCCTCGGTCTTCGACAGGCGGTGTCCCGCTGGCTACGGTCGGTGCCCATGACGCGCTTCTCCGTAGTCGTCCCCGTCCACCGCGTCCAGGGATACCTGCGCGCATGCCTGGACTCGGTACTCACCCAGTCCTTCGGCGACCTGGAGCTGATCGTCGTCGACGACGCGTCCCCCGACGCCTCCGCCGCGATCGCCGCGGAGTACGCCGAGCGCGACCCGCGCACGCAACTCGTCCGCCTCCCCGACCGGGTGGGCCCCGGCCCCGCCCGCAACACCGGCGCCGACCGCGCCACCGGCGACCACCTCCTCTTCCTCGACGGCGACGACCTGCTGCTCCCCGGCGCCCTCACGGCCGTCGACGCGGCACTCACCGCCGCCGGCGACCCCGACGTCCTGCTCTGCGGCCACGACCGCGTCGACTGGTGGGAGAACGTCCGCCCCGGCGGCGACGACCTCACCGGCGACCCCCTCGCCGTCACCCCCGCCGCCTGGAACCGCGTCTTCCGGCGCGACTTCTGGCGCGAACAGGAGCTCGCCTTCTCCTCCGGCGCGTACGAGGACGTGGTGCCGGTCCACACCGCGGCCCTGCGCGCGGGCGACCGCGTCGCCGTCCTCGAGCGGCCCTGCGTGCGCTGGCGCGAGCGGCGGGCCGGCAGCTTCGCCAAGACGCCGGGCCGCGCGCACTTCGCCCTCGCCGGACGGTACGAGCAGCTGCTCGCCGACGCCGGACCCGAGCAGCGCGCCCGGCTCCTGCCGCACGCCGCCGCCCACCTCCTCGCCGTCCTCGACGACCCAGGACGCATCCGGCAGGGCGACCGGCGCGACTTCTTCCGCGAGGCCTCCCGCATCCACCGGGCGTACGCGCCCGCGGGCACCGCGCCGCTGACCCCCGAGGGCAAGGCCCTCGCCACCGCCTCGTTCGCCGCCTACGAAGGCCTGCGCAAGGCCGAGACGCGGCGGCTGCGTGTCACCCGGCAGCTGCGGCGGCAGAAGAAGAAGCTGCGCGCCCGCGCCATGCGCGCCGCCTACCGCGCCGACCTGCGCCGCCCCCTCGACCCGCACCTCGCGGTCTACGGCGCCTACTGGAACCGCGGCGTCTCCTGCAACCCGGCCGCCATCCACGCCAAGGCCCGCGAACTCGCCCCGCACGTCCGGGGCGTATGGGTCGTCTCCAGCCGCAACAAGCACCGGGTGCCGCCCGGCGTCGAGTACGTCATCGAGGGCTCCCGG
The DNA here is from genome assembly GCF_044903205.1 of Streptomyces sp. NPDC029674. Lineage (NCBI taxonomy): Bacteria > Bacillati > Actinomycetota > Actinomycetes > Kitasatosporales > Streptomycetaceae > Streptomyces > Streptomyces sp. NPDC029674. Next base: position 55,532 of record NZ_JBJDPY010000022.1, on the reverse strand, counting down.
CGCTACTGGCAGACGATGGCCACCGCGACGTACCTCGTCAACAACTCCAGCTTCCCCGGCGGCTTCACCAAACGCCCCGGCCAGGTCTACCTCCAGACCCACCACGGCACCCCGCTCAAGACGATGGGCCTCGACCAGCGCCGCTACCCCGCCGGCACGCACGGCATCAGCTTCCAGAAGGTCCTCGACCACACCGACCAGTGGGACTTCAGCCTCTCCTCGAACCCGCACTCCACGGAGGTCTGGGAGCGCGTCTACCCGTCCGTCGCCTACCAGCCCCTGGAGGCGGGCTACCCGCGCAACGACGTCTACTTCACGGCGGGCGACGAGGAAGTGGCGCGGATCCGCGCGCAGTTGGGCGTCGACGACGGGCGGACCGTGCTGCTGTACGCGCCCACCCACCGCGACTACCAGAAGGGCTTCCTGCCCCGCCTCGACCTGCGCCGCTTCGCCGAGACGCTCGGCCCGTCGTACGTCGTGCTCGTGCGCGCCCACTACTTCTACGGCGCCGACACCGGCCTGGCCGCGGAGAGCCACCCGCAGCTCGTTGACGTCACCGGGCACCCGCACGTCGAGGAGCTGTGCCTGGCCGCCGACGCCCTCGTCACCGACTACTCGTCGCTGATGTTCGACTACGCCTGCCTGGACCGCCCCATCGTCACCTACGCCCCCGACTGGCAGGCCTACCGCCTGGCCCGCGGCACCTACTTCGACCTGCTCTCCGGGCGCCCCGGCGAGACACCGGGCGCCGTCGCCACGACGGAGGACGAGCTGGCCGGACTGTTCCGGTACGGCGGCTGGGACACGGCGGAGACGACGGCGCTGCGGAGCGCGTTCCGGGAGCGCTTCTGCCCCTACGACGACGGGCAGGCCGCCGAACGCGTGGTCCGGCGGCTCTTCCTCTCCGGGGCCAGCTCGTAGGGCGGCGCGGCTCAGAGCTCGTAGGGGGAGCGCACCGGGAAGTACGCCGTCAGGAACGACCGGATGGCGAGCGCCATCTCCTCGTCCGTCACCCCGCCGTCGGGGGACTCCCCGATGCAGAACGCGGTCCTGTCGCGGTTCTGCAGCAGCCGCCCGAGCCGCGCGTGGTCCGCCCGGTCGCCGATGTCGACGAAGTCGTACGAGATGCCGCCGGGCACCGCGCGCCCGGTGAGGTACGCGTAGTGGTGGTGCAGCGACGAGACGAGCGAGAAGTCGTCGCGGGAGCGGAAGCGGCTGCGGGCGGTGGCCGCCAGCTGCTCGGGGAAGCGTTCGGTGATCTCCTGGAGGATGCTGCGGCGCAGCGCGTACGGCACGTGGAAGAAGGTGTGCGTCGTCGTCCTGCCGAACTCGCGGCGCAGCAGCTCGCGGTTGTTCTTCGCCGCCGCGAGATAGCCCTCGTCGGCCTCCGTGACCGGGAGCGCGGGCACGGACGCGGACGACCAGAAGAAGCGGGCGAGGCCGTTGCTGAGGAAGAAGGTGTCCGGGTTGGTGGGGCGGCCCAGGAACATGTCGTCGTTGAAGTAGAGGAAGTGCTCCGACAGGCCCTCGATGCGGTGCAGCTGGGACTCGATGGAGTGCGAGTTGAAGGTCGGCAGGCAGGCGTCGGGGTCGGCGAACAGGTCGCGGTGGTCGACGACGGTCAGGCCCGGGTGGTCCCGGTCGAGCCAGGGCGGGACCTGACCGGCCGTGACGAGGTACACGTGCCGGATCCACGGCGCGTACATCGCGAGGGAGCGCAGGCTGAAGCGGAGCTCGTCGCGGTTGCGGAAGCGCACCGCCCCGTTGTCGGCCGACGTGCCGCCGCCGCCGAGCGTCGCGTCGCGGCGGGCGCGCCACTCGGGGTCCGAGTCGTCGACCCAGGTGTAGACCGCGTCGACGGGGAAGTCGACGTCCTTGACGAGGAGTTCGGTGAACACGTCCAGCGACGGATACGCGCGGCCGGCCACGCGCAGCGTCGCCGTCGGGGTGAGCGAGGGCAGCTCGGCGCCCGCCAGCGTCGCGCCGAACGGGGCCCGGAAGGAACCGTCGGGTGTCCGCGTCCAGAAGCCCACCGTGCAGGCGAGCCCCGCGCCGTGCCGCAGCGACAGCGTGGTCGTGGTCACCGGCTTGAACAGCCTGACACCCGCCAACTCGCCGATGGAGTCGAGCCGTTCGGCGAGGACGGCGCCGGGCGCCGCGTCACGCGGGTTGACCAGCTCGGCGTAGACCGGCTGCCCGCGCAGCGCCCCCGCGAGCGCCTTCAGCGCGCGGCCCCGGTCGTCCTCCGCCACGGCCAGCGTGTGGGCGGTGCCGTTGGTGGTGCGCACGACGACGTACGGGACGTCCTGCGCCGCCAGGGCGTCCGCGGCGAGCTCCAGGTTCCAGTCGGCCATGCGCGGCGCGAGGACGTCGTCGCGCCGCTCGGCGAGTCGGCCCACCGAGCGGATGACGCGGCCCGTGCCGTCCGCCGCGAGGATCTCGTCCTCGCGGGCGTGCTCGTCGGCGGCGGCCGCGGCGTCGTAGGTGTGCGGGGCGGTCGGCCGGAAGGCGCCGCCGCCGGACGCGACACCGAGCGCCACCCGGTCCGCGCGCCCGCGCAGCCGTCCGGTCCTGTCGCGTCCCGCGACGAGCCGCGTGTACAGCTCCTCCCAGCGCGCGGTGACGTCCGCGGAGGAGAAGCGGGCGTAGACGCCTTCGCGCGCGGCCTCAGCGTACGCACGCCGCGTCTGGTCGTCCGCCATCAACTCACCCATGGCGATGGCGAGTTCATCGACCTGGCCGGGGGGTACGAGGAGCCCGTCGACGCGGTGCCGCACGATCTCGGCGGGCCCCGTCAGCACGTCGTACGCGACGACCGGCACCCCGGCGGCGAGCGCTTCGAGCAGCACCAGCGGGAACGCCTCGTTGTGGCCCGCCGTCATCAGGCTCAGCCCCGCCTTGGCCCACTCGGCGGCCATGTCCCGGCAGGGCCCGAGGAGCTCCACCCGGTCGTGCAGGCCGAACCCGTCGACCAGCCGGCGCAGCTGCCGCTCGCGGTGGCCGCCGCCGAAGATCCGCAGCTTCCACTCCGGGTGCGCGTCGGCGACCTGCGCGAACGCCCGGACGGCGTGGTCGACGCGCTTCTCGCCGGTCAGCCGCGCCGCCATCACGATGACCTTGCTCTCGCCGTCCGCGCGCGGCCGGAAGCCGTCGGGCACGGCGTTCGGGATGACGGCTAGCTCGGGAGCGGTGGCGCCAAGCGACTCCGCGATCCAGTCCCGGGAGCGTTCGGTCAGCGTGACCAGCGCGTCCAGGCGCGGCGCGTGCAGCAGCAGGGGCTCGCCGGAGGGGCCGCGGCGCTGGGTGGGGCGGTGCTCCTGGTGGACGGTGACGACCCGCGCGGGCACGAGCGCCACGGCGGCGGCGAGCAGCGCGGGCGTCGTCGTGACCAGCACGTCGGTGTCGAGCGAGCCGAGCGCGGCGGTCATCTCGACGTCGGACAGCCGGTCGAAGGCGCCCTCCCAGGCGGGCCTGATCAGCTCACTGGGCAACGCGGCGAGCGTCCGGCACGCGGCATCGTCCAACTCACTGTCCCGCACGGGGTGTTCGGGCGTCACGGTGCGGTCCACGAGGTGCCGCACGGGCAGCCCGCGCGCCTCCGCGAAGAAGGGTTCGGCACGGGTACGGAAGACGGAGATCACCTCGACCTCGACGCCGGGACGCTCGGCGAGGTGCCGCGCCTGGGTGTACGTGGCGAGCTCGGTGCCGCCCATCTCGTCGCCCCACCCGAGCAGGTACGTGATCTTCATGATGTCTCCTCCGCGAACTCGCGCGTGACCTCGGGCCCCGGAACGGCGGACTCCGTCACGGTGGCGGGCTCCGGTGTCGCGCCGGGCTTCCGGGTGGCCTCGGCGGTGATGTCCCAGCACGTCACCGCGAAGGCGCCGGTCCTGGTGAAGTGGGCGTGGGCGCGGACGAGCGTGCCGTCCGGCAGCGCGAAGACGCGGAACGGGGTGGGGTAGGCGGCGGACGGGTCGCGCACGTCGCTCAGCCACCGGCCGAGGGGCAGCCGCCCCACCCGGAAGTCCCACACCCACTGCCCGGCGTCCACCCCGGCCATCGCACCGAGCGGCACGCGCAGCGTGAACGCGTCCCCCCGCCATGACACATCGGCCGGCACGACGACCCCGTCCCGCCGCCGCACGGCCACGGCGTCCGTCTCTTCGGGGCGTCCGGGGCGCTCGGGTCGTCCGGAGCGCTCGGAGCGCTCGGGGCGCTCGGGGCGCTCGGGGCGCTGGGGGCGTTCGGATCGTCCGGCTCGGCTCCCCGCGACGAGCCTCCCGTGCACCGTGATCCCGTCCCCGGACGGCACGAACCGCACCAGCTCCGCCCGCGCCCGCGACCGCGTCGCCTGCAGCACCGCCCGCCCACTCCGGGCCCTGACGATCCGGACGAGCGTGCCGGTCAGGGGGTCGGGGGCGTGGGGGACGGTGGGGGTCGCGGGCGGTGGGTTCAGCGGTGTGGTGGGGGTGCCCGTCGCGGGTGGTGGGTCCCGCCGTGTCGTGGGGGTGCCCGTCGCGGCGGGTGCAAGACCGTGCCGGCGTACGCGGCCGTCGGCCCCCCGCGCCTCGACGGCGACCCGCCACACGCCGTCCCCCATCCCGCGCAGCGTCACCGTGGCCGTCAGCAGGGGAACGTCACCGAGCCGCGTCTCCCGGACGAGCGGCACGACGATCCTGCGCGGCCCCCGCGACATCACGAGGCGAGCGCCACCCGCCCCGCCGAGGGCGCCTTCCGCACGCAGCGCGAGGTTGAGGGTCCGGCTGTCCCGCAGCGAGAAATGCACGGGCACCAGCAGCGGCGCCCCCGCACCCGCGGCGGGACCGCGCTGCCGCCCCGCCGCGGCCCGCTCCAGGCGGAAGCGGACCGTACGTGCGGTGGCGAGCAGGCGCCGTACGGCAGGAGGAGGCGGTCCGGGGCGGCGGCGGGGCGTAAGGCTCAAGCGGTGCATCTGTCCACTCTGACCGCTTATGTCCGGGACCTCTCGCGCAGCTACGCCATTCTCGCGGAGGCCGGACGGGTCACCTCACGCCCCTCGTACCCCTACTTCACCGCCCCCGCCATCACCCCGGAGACGAACTGCCGCTGGAAGGCGAAGAAGACCGCCAGCGGAATCACCATCGAGATGAACGCGCCCGGCGCCAGGATCTGCACGTTGTCGCCGAAGAACCGCACCTGCTGCTGGAGCGCGACCGTGATCGGCGGATTCTGCGAGTCCGCGAAGATCAGCGCGATCAGCATGTCGTTCCAGACCCAGAGGAACTGGAAGATGCCGAGCGAGGCGATCGCGGGCGCGCCCAGCGGCATCACGACCCGCAGGAACAGCCGCATCTCACCCGCGCCGTCGAGCCGCGCCGCCTCCAGGAGCTCGCGCGGGATCTCCGCGAAGAAGTTCCGCAGCAGGAAGATGGCGAACGGCAGGCCGAACGCCACGTGGAAGAGGATCACGCCGATCGTCGTCTCGAAGATGCCGATCTCACCGAAGAGCTTGGAGACCGGCAGGAGCGCCACCTGCACGGGGACGACGAGCAGCCCCACCACACCGATGAACCACCAGTCGCGGCCGGGGAACTCCATCCACGCGAACGCGTACCCGGCGAGCGCCCCGATCACCACGACGAGCAGCGTCGCCGGCACCGTGATCATGACGCTGGCCAGGATCGAGTCGGTGATCGTATCGTCCTCGAGGAGGTTGGAGTAGTTCTCCAGCGTCATCTGCGAGGGCGCGCTGAAGACCTTCCACCAGCCGCTCTCGCTCATGTCGGCGGGCGTCCGCAGCGAGCCGATCAGCAGTCCGACCGCCGGCACCAGCCAGAACAGGCCGACCAGCACGAGGAAGACGCGCAGCGCGGTGCCGCCCAGCGCGGAGGCGATGCGCGCACCCAGGGACTGCTTGGCCTTGACGGTCTCAGTCTGCGTCGTCACCGCTGTGCCTCCCGCCTCATCCGCCGGATGTTGATGAGCATCACCGGAATCACCAGCAGGAAGAGCAGGACGGCGATCGCGCTCGCCACGCCCGCGTCCCGGTCCCCGAACGCCGAGTTGTACAGCTGGACCGCCAGTACGTTCGCCTCGTCCTTCGACGAGCCCGGCGGGATCACGAAGACCAGGTCGAAGATCTTCAGTACGTTGATCATGAGCGTGACCAGCACTACCGCGAGGACGGGCGCGAGCAGCGGCACCGTCACCCGGCGGAACACCTGCCACTCGTTGGCGCCGTCCACGCGCGCCGCCTCCAGGAGCTCACGCGGCACGCTCGCCAGGCCCGCCGCGATCAGGACCATCGCGAACCCGGCCCACATCCACAGATAGGAGCCGATGATCGCGGGCGTGATGAGGCTCGGGCCGAGCCAGTCGACGCCGTTGTACGCCTCGCGGAAGTTGGACGCCGGGTAGCGGAGCTGTGCCCCGTCGGCCTCCTTGGGCAGCGCGAACGTACCGTCCGCCGCCGCCTCCGTGGACGCCACCACCTCGCCGTCCTTGACGGCCTCGATCTTGATGCCCGCGTACCCGAACTCCGAGGAGTCCGGGGCGTTCGGCTCGCCCCGGCCCTTGCCGCGCGTGAAGTCCTGCCAGGCCGTGCCGGTGACCCGGTCCGGGTCGGCCTGCGCCGGCTTCGCGGCCTTCGCGTCGTCCGGCATCTCGTTCGGCGGCACACCCGTCAGCGGCAGGACCACCGGCTTGCCCGCCTCGACCGGCTCCTTCGTGACGAAGGCGCCGCCACCGCCCGATTTGAGGGGCGAGTTCATGCTGGGATGCGCCTGTGGGAACGCCGACGCCTCGGCGAACGTGTCGTGCACGCTCACCGCGACCGCGTTGGCCACGCCCCGGTCGGGATCGGACTCGTACACGAGCCGGAAGATGATGCCCGCGGCGAGCATGGAGATCGCCATCGGCATGAAGATGACGAGCTTGAACGCCGTGCCCCAGCGCACCCGTTCGGTGAGCACGGCGAAGATCAGGCCGAGCGCGGTCGCCACGGTGGGCGCCACCACCAGCCAGATCGCGTTGTTCTTGATGGCGGTCACGATGCTGTCGTCGGTGAACAGCGTCTCGTAGTTGCCGAACGCCGTGAAGCCGCCCGACTTGTCGAAGAAGCTGCGGAACAACGAGTACCCGATGGGGTAGAGGACGAGCGCGCCGAGCAGCACCAGGGCGGGCAGCAGGAACAGCACCGCCACGGTCTTGCGGGTGCCGGTCACGCTCTTGCGCGAGGTCGGTGCCGGGGGCGCCACCTTCGGGGTGCCCCCGGCGTTCGCGGACGCCACCGCGTCAGTCCTTGTAGGCCTTGGCGGCGGCCGTCTCCAGGACCTGCTGCGTGCCGGTGACGTCCTTCGGGTTCTTCAGGAAGTCCTGCAGCGCCTTCCACTCGCCCTTGCCCGGGGTGCCGCCGAAGGACTGCGGGGCCTGGTCGGACATGTCGAAGCGGATGTCGTCGCCGGCCGCGACCAGGGCCTTGGCGATGTCGCGCTGCACGTCGTTCGGGTACGCCGACATGTCCAGGTTCTTGTTCGGCGAGATGAAGCCGCCCGCCTCCGCCCAGATCTTCGCCGCGTCCGGCGAGCCGAGGAAGGTCAGCAGCGCCTGCGCGCCCTTGCTGTCCTTCAGCGCGACGGCGGCGTCACCGCCGACCACGGCGGGGGACTCGTCACCGACCGACGGGAAGGGGAACACCTTCGCGTCCGTCCCCACCTTCGCCTTGGTCTCCGAGATGGCGAGGGACACCATGTCGCCCTCGAAGACCATGCCCGCCTTGGGCTGGTCGCCGCCCCGGAAGGTCTGCTTCACGGACGCCGGGAACTCGGTCTGCAGCGCGCCGTCCGCGCCGCCCGCCACGAACCCCTTCTTCCCGAACAGCTCACCGAGCGTGGTCAGCGCGTCCTTGACGGACGGGTCCGTCCACTTGATCTCGTGCTGCGCGAGCTGGTCGTACTTCTCCGGGCCCGCCTGCGAGAGGTAGATGTTCTCGAACCAGTCGGTGAGCGTCCACGCCTCCGCGCCCGCCACCGATACCGGCGGCACACCGGAGTCGTAGATGGTCTGGGAGGTCTCCATGAACTCGTCCCAGGTCTTGGGGACCTCGACGCCCGCGTTCTCGAAGACCCGCGTGTTGTACCAGACGAGGGACTTGTTGGCCGCCTTGAAGTACACGCCGTACTGCTTGCCGTCGACGGCTCCCAGCTCCTGCCAGCCCTTGGCGTAGTTCTTGTCGAGCTGCTTCTGGGCCTCGGCCCCGACCGGCTTGGCCCACTTGTTCTCCACGGCCTGCTCGATCGCGCCGACCTGCGGCAGCATCGCGACGTCCGGCGGCGCCCCGCCCGCCACCTTCGACTCCAGGAAGCTGATGATCGGGTCCTGCGCGGGCACGAAGGAGACCTTCGCGCCGGTCCTCTTCTCGAACTCGTCCAGAACCTTCAGGAACACCTTGCGCTCCGCGCCGCCCCACACGGCGGCCACGGAGACGTCCTCCCCGTCCAGCTTCGGCAATTGGAGCGTGCTCCCGGTGTCCTTGCCGCCCTCCGAGTCCTTGTCACCGTCACCGCTGTCGTCACCGCCGCACGCGGTGACGGTGAGGGCGAGCGCGCTCGCGACGACGGCTGAGGCGATCTTGGCGGTGGTACGCCGATGTAGCGGTGCCCTGCGTGTACGAAGAGTGCTGCGCATCACTGCCCCGTTCTCTTCCCTGGCGAGTCCCTGCGGTCTGGTCTACGCCCGCGCGGGGAGGGGCGGCAAGATGGCCTGCGCTGTCAACTCGCTGATCGTAATGGCCTTGTGACGTGGCGTCATGAGGTTTAGAAGCGTCCACCCCGTCGCAGCCCCGTCACAGCAAGGACGGCACCTGGTCCGCCGAGACGGACCGCGCCGCCCGCTCCAGCGCACTGGCCAGCAGGGCCAGGTCCGTCGGCCCGTTCCCCAGCTCGCGCACGGGCCTGCGGGCAGGCGGGTCCCCCATCCGCTCCCACTCCAGCGGAACCACCGTGGGCCGCAACGTCGCCGTACGGGGAATCCGCCCCGTCACCCGGCCCGCCTGGAAGGCCGTGGCCCGCCCGTCCGGGGAGCGGAGCTCACCCCGGCCGGGCGCAGGCTCCTCCGGCCCCGAAGCGACCGCGTCGAGGACCACCCGCAACGACGCCCGCTGCCCGAGCTCCGTCTCCGGCATCCGCTCGCTGCGCCCCGTCGTCGCCACCAGATGCACCCCGAGCCGCTCCCCGTCCCGCGCCACGGCCTCCAGTGCGCGGACGACCGAACCGGCCGCGGGCCGGCCGGGCGAGCCGAGGGCGGGGGAGAGCAGCGCGTCGAAGTCGTCGACGAGGACCACGAGCCGGGGCAGCGGCGGCCCCGGCTCCACGCGCTGCCGCGCCGCGGCGGGCCGCAGCCGCATCGTGGCGCTGGGCGGCGGGTCGAGGTCGCCGTCGAGCCCCTGCGCCACCCCGGAAGCGGCCGCGGAGGGCGGCGAGGAGGCGGCCACGGAGGACGCGGCGGCGGACGGCTGCGAGCGCTGCGTCACCATCCGCCCCGCCACCTCCCGCTGCGTGTGCCACTCGGTGAACTCGAGCCTGCCGAGCAGCTCGGACCTGCGCTTCAGCTCGGCGGCCAGGGACTGGGCGAACTCCCGCATGCGGACCGGGTCATTGGCCACGAGGTGCGTGGTGACGTGCGGCAGATCCGTACAGACACCGAGCCCCGTGCCCTGCCGGCCCGCGGTACCGCCCGCTCCGGCCGCTCCGACACCGTTCCGCCCGTCGACGAGCACGATGCCGAGCCGGTCGGGGCGCTCGGCGGCCGCCAGCGAGGCGGCGACGGAACGCAGCAGCTCCGTACGGCCGCTGCCCGCCGGGCCCTCCACGAGCAGATGCGGCCCGTCGGCGGCGAGATCCGCGACGACCGGCCCGCGCGGACCCGCGCCGAGCACCGCCACGGCGCGCCCGCCGAGCGCCTCGGGGTCGTCGGCGGCCGCCGCCCACCGCGCCATCAGCGAGGCGGGCGTGGCCCTGGCGAGCCCCAACTCGTCGAGCAGCCGCGCCGACTGGGGCAGCGGCGCGGACACGCGCGCGTGCCCCTCACCGGCCGTGCCGTCCGTCCGCAGCGGCGCCAGCGCCCGAGCGAACCGCTCGGCCCAGGCCGCCGACACGGCGTCCACGGCGGCGACGGTGCCGTGCCCCGCGGGGCGCCCGCCCGCCGTCCGCATCAGCCGCAGCGCGGTCGCCACGTCACCGCTGAGGAGCGCGGCGGCACCGCACGCGCGGAAGGCCGGCGTCACCGCACAGGCGGCTTCGTACGTGTCCAGGACAGGGGAGGCGGGTGAGGCCGCGACGGTCTCGGCGAGGCACACGACGTGGATCCCGGCGCGCGCTCCGTCGCCGGCGAGCCGGACGGTGGCCTCGCGCAGCCCGGCGGCACCGGGGTCGCCGTCGACCACGACGACCGTACGGGCACCGGCCTCCGGTCCTTCCGCGCCGTACGCACCGCCGTCGGCGATGCGGTCGTCGAGGCGGCGGATCAGCTCGTCCGTGCGGGCCACCGCCTGGTCGCGGTCGTAGGCGAGGAGGAGCCGGCAGTCCTGGCCGTGCGTGGGCCGCAGATGGGGCAGCCAGCCGAGCCAGGCCCACTCGGCGGTGCGCTCGGCCACCGGACGCGCCCGGTCCGTGCTGATCAGCACGATCTCCAGGGAGTCCGGCGAGTGCAGCGCGGCGAGCTGGGCGACGACCGCCCTGGCCAGGCCGGTCAGCCGGTCACGGGGGCCGGCGAGCCCCAGCGAGCCCGCCTCCCGCAGGCCGACCGTGACGGGCACGGCGGGCAGCAGCTCGTCCCGCCCGTCGGCGCCGGGCAGCGTCCGGTCGACCGTGCCGAGCCGCACCGCGAGCGCCTCGGGGTGGCCGGTGCCGCGCTCCCAGAGGCGGGGACCTGGGCCGAGCGCGGTGAGCAGCAGGGTGGCGGGATCCGGCCACGACTCGGGCGTTCGGGCAGCGGCGGTTATGGCGAGGTCCTCGGGGGAGAGCTCCAGGGGCCCGCCGCCGGTGGCGCCGAGGCCGGCGTCCGCGAACGCCCCGTACCGGTCCTCCTGGTCCTCGTACTCCTCGGGTGCTTCGGGTCCGTCGTACACGTCGTACGCATCGGGCGTCCGGCCGCCGTCCCGGCCCCCGGCCAGCCGCCGGGCCCAGGCGGAGAGGCCGCCGCGCCTGCGCAGGCCGCGCGGCACGGTCGTCCCGCGCGCGGGGGTCCCGGTGCGGGACTGCTCGGCGTCGGGGGCGCCGCCCTGGTGCGGCACGAGGGGCGCGTCGGAGCCGGCGGGCGCCCCGTGCGTCCCGTGCGCGCCGGGTCCGGGCGCTGGCCGGTTCTCGTACGTTCCCTGCGCGCCGTACGCCCCCGACGTGCCGTACGCCCCCGGTGCCCCGTACGCCCCTTCGCTGCCGGTGCCGCCCGCGGCGCCCCAGCCCGCCGAGCCGTACGCGTGGTGGGTGGCGGTGGCCGCCGGGGCCGCCTCTCCGAGGGTGGGCGGCGGCGCTCCGGCGGGCCGCACGCGCACGTGGCCCTCGCCGTCCGGGGCCGTCGCGAGCGCGCCGCCCGCGCCGGGCACCGGGCCGCCCCTGCCGTCCGTCAGGCGGAGCGCGGACTCGCCGATGCGCAGGAGGGAGCCGGGGGAGAGCCGGACCGGGCGGTCGGTGATCTCCCTGCCGTCCACCGATGTGCCGTTCGTCGAGCGCAGGTCCGCGACCGTGACGCGGCCGTCCGCGTCGAGCGTGACCGCGCAGTGCAGCCGGGAGACGTCCGGGTCGTCCAGCGGCACGTCCGCCTCCGCGGAGCGGCCCACCCGGATCTGGCCGCCGTGCAGCAGATGGACACCGCCCGCGTCGGGCCCCGCCACCACGTGCAACTGGGCGGCCGCCGCGGACAGTTCGGGACCCGGCTCGGCGGGGGCGCCCAGCGAGAGCACCGCGCCGTCGATCAAGGGGGGCTCGCCGAGCGTGCAGCGCTGGGCGTCAAGGCGGTCCGGGCCCGCGTACAGCACGAGGGGGGCCTCGCTGCCCGCCACGGTCGTGGCGAGACCGGAGACCACCGCGGCGAGCGCGGTCCCCGCGGGGGCGGTGACCAGGACGTCACACGCGCCGTGCGCCCCGGTCCCCGCCGGGGGGCGGCCTTGCTGCTCGGGCTGGCCGCTGCGCGGCCCGAGGACGGTCAGCCGGATCTGCATCGCCGTCAGCGGTCCCTTCTGCGCTGGGCGCCCGGCACGGGGACACGCGCTGTGATTCCCCCCACCGCACACGGGCACGTCGGCCAGTACTGGAGGCATCCTCGCACCTGCCGCTGACAACACGCCCGGCGGCCACCTGTAAGTGATCTTGATTGGTCGGCTCTGCTCGGAAAAGTGCCTGCTTGGACCGTTGCGTATAAGTGCGGGGGTTCTTCGAAGAAGGTCAATTCGGGACCACTCGGCAACCAATGGCCACGGGCGAGCGTCTTTCCACCGAACAGCGATCCGGAACGCCCCGGAAAGAAAAGGCCGAGAGGAATCCGACCGGCCGGTGCCCAGTTCGACGGCACTACAGTGGGACGGAACATCTTCGTGTCACCTTCGGACAGACCCCCGGACAGGACCAGCGTCCGGACGGGACCAGCCAGACCAGCAGGGAGCGCATGACGTGCGGCCGGTAGGCAGCAAGTACCTGCTCGAGGAGCCGCTCGGGCGCGGCGCCACGGGCACCGTCTGGCGAGCCCGCCAGCGGGAGACCGCGGGCGCCGAGGCGGCCGTTCCCGGCCAGCCCGGCGAGACGGTCGCGATCAAGGTCCTCAAGGAAGAGCTCGCCAACGACGCGGACGTCGTGATGCGCTTCCTCAGAGAGCGGTCCGTCCTGCTCAGGCTCACGCACGAGAACATCGTCCGCACGCGTGACCTGGTCGTCGAGGGCGACCTCCTCGCCCTGGTCATGGACCTCGTCGACGGCCCCGACCTGCACCGCTACCTGCGCGAGAACGGCCCGTTCACGCCGGTCGCCGCGGCCCTGCTGACCGCCCAGATCGCCGACGCGCTCGCCGCGAGCCACGCCGACGGCGTCGTGCACCGCGACCTGAAGCCCGCCAACGTCCTCCTCAAGCAGGACGCCCACGGCATGCACCCGATGCTCACCGACTTCGGCATCGCACGCCTCGCGGACTCCCCGGGCCTGACCCGCACCCACGAATTCGTCGGCACGCCCGCGTACGTCGCGCCGGAGTCCGCCGAGGGCCGCCCGCAGACCAGCGCCGTGGACATCTACGGCGCGGGCATCCTGCTGTACGAGCTCGTCACCGGCCGCCCGCCGTTCGCCGGCGGCTCCGCCCTCGAAGTCCTGCACCAGCACCTCAGCGCCGAGCCGCGCCGCCCCTCGACCGTCCCCGACCCGCTGTGGACGGTCATCGAGCGCTGCCTCGACAAGAACCCGGACCGCCGCCCCAGCGCCGAGAACCTCGCCCGCGGCCTGCGCGCCGTCGCCGAGGGCGTCGGCGTGCACTCCACCCCGGCGCAGATCGCCGCCGCGGAGGGCGTGGGCGCGCTCCTCATGCCGGACCCCTCGCCGGCCCACGTCCCTCAGACCCCTGGCGCGGCCGACCCCACCCAGGTGCTGCCGAGCAACGCGGGATCGTACGACCCGAACGCCGCGACCAGCGTCATGCAGAGCACCGGCGGCCACACCCCCGGCTCCCCGGACGCCGACCCGACGTCCGTGCTGCCGAACCGCGGCGGCAACGCCGACCCGACGGCCGTCATGCCGCCGGTCCCGCCGAACGGCCCCGGGGCGGACCCGAACGACCCGCACCCCTGGCAGAGCCAGATGGCCGCGGCCCGCGACCGCAACGAACAGACCCAGTACCAGGCGTACCTGGACCCCGAGCAGGACCCGCTGCGCCGCCGTCCCCAGCGCCAGGTGGCCCGGCCCCAGCAGCAGCCGCCGCAGCAGCAGCACCCCCAGCAGTACGCGCCGCAGCAGCAGCGCGGCCAGCGCAACCAGCGCGGCCAGGGCCAGCAGTACGCGCCCGCGCCCCAGCAGCACCAGCCCCAGCACCAGCCGCAGCAGTACGCGGCGCCCCCGCAGGCGCCGCCGCCCCAGCAGCCCGCCCCGCGTCCCGCGCGGGAGCCGCGCGAGCCGCGTCAGCCCAGGCAGCGCAGCGCCAACCCGATGAAGATCCCGGGTCTCGGCTGCCTCAAGGGCTGCCTCTTCACGATCGTCATCCTCTTCGTGGCGAGCTGGCTGATCTGGGAGTTCAGCCCGCTCCAGGACTGGATCGGTACGACGAAGGGGTACTGGGAGCAGCTGACGGACTGGTACAACACGGTCAGCGACTGGATGGGCAAGATCGGCGGCAAGTAGCGCGCGCTCAGGCGGTTCTGTGGATTTGTCGACATCTGCAGAGTGAAATCCGCTCCCGGAGTGAAGGTTGGCGGCAAGGCCGCGTAGTTTTGTCGCCAACACGCATCCGTAGGAGCAGTCTTGACGCGCAAGATCGGCAGCCGGTACACCGCCCACCAGATCCTGGGCCGTGGCAGCGCCGGCACGGTGTGGCTCGGTGAGGGGCCCGAGGGTCCCGTCGCCATCAAGCTGCTGCGCGAGGACCTGGCGTCCGACCAGGAGCTCGTCGGCCGCTTCGTCCAGGAGCGCACGGCTCTCCTCAGCCTCGACCACGCGCGCGTGGTGGGCGTCCACGACCTGGTCGTCGACGGCAACGACCTCGCCCTCGTCATGGACCTCGTCCGCGGCACGGACCTGCGCACCCGCCTGGAGCGTGAGCGGCGCATGGCCCCCGAAGCCGCCGTCGCCATCGTCGCGGACGTCGCGGACGGCCTCGCCGCCGCGCACGCCGCGGGCATCGTGCACCGCGACGTCAAGCCCGAGAACGTCCTCCTGGACATGCAGGGCCCCCTCGGCCCCGGCGGCGCCCACCCCGCCCTCCTCACGGACTTCGGCGTCGCCAAGCTGATCGACTCCCCGCGCAGGACCCGCGCGACGAAGATCATCGGTACGCCGGACTACCTCGCCCCCGAGATCATCGAAGGCCTGCCCCCGCGCGCGGCCGTCGACATCTACGCCCTCGCCACGGTCCTCTACGAACTCCTCGCCGGCTTCACCCCCTTCGGCGGCGGCCACCCCGGCGCGGTCCTGCGCCGCCACGTCACCGAGACGGTGGTCCCCCTCCCCGGCATCCCCGAGGAGCTCTGGCAGCTCCTCGTCCAGTGCCTGGCCAAGGCGCCCGCGTCCCGGCTGCGCGCCTCCGAGCTCGCCGCGCGCCTGCGGGAGCTGCTTCCGCTGGTCGCGGGGATGCCGCCGCTGGACGTCGACGAACCGGACACGGAGTCCTCCGGGACGGAGGAGCCCCACGAGACTTCCGCCTCCGCCCTGCCTCCCTCCTCCGAACCCCGGGAGGCGGCTCCCCGGCGGGGCGCGGTCCCCCTCGTCCCCGGCTCTGCGTCCGCCGACTCCAACCGCGACACCCACACGTCCATGCGGGTCCCCGGCCCCGACGAGCTGGCCGGTGGCGCCCGCGGCACGGCCCGCGCCCCCCGCGCCGCAGGCGCGGCCCGCCCCGGCTCCGCCAAACACCGCTCCTCGACCCGCCGGCGCAGGATCACGCTGGGCGTGGTGGGCGCGCTCCTGGCCGCTGCGGCAGGCCTCGGCACATGGGCGGCCACGTCCGGCGACGACGATGCCCCCACCGCCCCCGACAGCAACAACTCGGCCCCCCCGACGCCCTGACGCACCCGCCCACCCGCCACCGAAGACCGCCGCGCCCGCCGGTGGGGGCTGCCCCTGTCCCGCCGCTGCGCGGCGGATGCCTCCCACCCGCCCGCCCGTTTGCCCCGCACCGAGTCGTGCGGGTAGCCCGCCCGGGCCGGCGTGTGCGTCGGCGTCCCGCCGGTGGGGGCTGCCCCTGTCCCGCCGCTGCGCGGCGGATGCCTCCCACCCACCCACCCGTTCGCCCCGCACCGAGCCGTGCGGGTAGCCCGCCCGGGCCGGCGTGTGCGTCAGCGTTCCGCCGGTGGGGGCCGTTCCTGTCCCGCCGCTGCGCGGCGGTTGCCTCCCTCCCACCCACCCGTGCACCCCGCACCGAGTCGTGCGGGTAGCCCGCCCGGGCTGGCGTGTGCGTCGGCGTCCCGCCGGCGGGGGCTGTCCCTGTCCCGCCGCTGCGCGGCGGATGCTTCCCACCCGCCCGCCCGTTTGCCCCGCACCGAGTCGTGCGGGTAGCCCGCCTGGGCCGGCGTGTGCGTCGGCGTTGCGCCGGTGGGGGCTGTCCCTGTCCCGCCGCTGCGCGGCGGCTGCCTCCCACCCACCCACCCGTGCACCCCGCACCGCGTCGTGCAGGAAGCCCGCCCGGGCCGACGCGCCCGCCCCTGTCCCGCCAGCGGCCCCCGCCCCTGCGGCCCGTTGTGGTGTGGGGGGAACGGGCAGGTGGGCGAGGGCGCCCTACCGGTCTGCGGAAGGGAGGGGCTGGCCGTTCCTACGGCCCGTTGCGGTGCGGGGTGCACGGGTGGGTGGGTGGGAGGTGTCCGCCGCGAAGCGGCGGGACAGGGACAGCGCCCCACGGGCGACCGGGACAGGACAGCGCCCCACGGGCGACCGGGACAGGACAGCGCCCCCGGCGACAAGCCGGGCACGAGGGGCAGGGCGGCGGAAGAGACCCCGGCGCCCCGCCGGGACCGGGGCACTTGCCGCAGCCGTTACGCTGGAGTCGTGGCAGTCGTCGATGTTTCCGAAGAGCTCAAGTCCCTCTCCTCGACCATGGAGTCGATCGAGGCCGTCCTGGACCTCGACAGCATGAGGGCCGATATCGCCGTGCTCGAGGAGCAGGCGGCCGCGCCGTCCCTGTGGGACGACCCGGATGCGGCGCAGAAGATCACCAGCAAGCTGAGCCACCTCCAGGCGGAGGTGAGGAAGGCCGAGGCGCTCCGCGGGCGCATCGACGACCTCAGCGTGCTGTTCGAGATGGCCGAGGAGGAGGACGACTCGGACACCCGTGCCGAGGCCGAGTCCGAGCTCACCGCCGTCAAGAAGGCGCTGGACGAGATGGAGGTCAGGACCCTCCTCTCCGGGGAGTACGACGCCCGTGAGGCCGTCGTCACCATCCGCGCGGAGGCCGGCGGCGTCGACGCCTCCGACTTCGCGGAGAAGCTCCAGCGGATGTACCTGCGCTGGGCGGAGCGCCACGGCTACAAGACGGAGCTGTACGAGACGTCGTACGCGGAAGAGGCCGGCATCAAGTCGACCACCTTCGCGGTGAACGTCCCGTACGCGTACGGCACGCTCTCCGTGGAGCAGGGCACCCACCGCCTCGTCCGCATCTCGCCCTTCGACAACCAGGGCCGCCGCCAGACCTCCTTCGCCGGCGTCGAGATCCTCCCGGTGGTCGAGCAGACCGACCACATCGAGATCGACGAGAGCGAGTTGCGCGTCGACGTGTACCGCTCCTCCGGCCCGGGCGGCCAGGGCGTCAACACGACCGACTCCGCGGTCCGCCTGACCCACCTGCCGACCGGCATCGTCGTCTCCTGTCAGAACGAGCGCTCGCAGATCCAGAACAAGGCGACCGCGATGAACGTCCTCCAGGCGAAGCTCCTCGAGCGCCGCCGCCAGGAGGAGCAGGCGAAGATGAACGCCCTCAAGGGTGACGGCGGCAACTCCTGGGGCAACCAGATGCGTTCGTACGTCCTGCACCCGTACCAGATGGTGAAGGACCTGCGGACGGAGTTCGAGGTCGGCAACCCGGAGTCCGTTTTCAATGGCGAGATCGACGGTTTCCTGGAAGCCGGAATTCGCTGGCGCAAGCAGCAGGAGAAGTAAATAGCGCCGGAAACGGCTTTATCGACAAGGCAACTGCTGCCCCAAGGGCGGCAGTTGCCTTTTGCGTCACAGTCAGATGTCCGTACGACGGTCAACTCCCCCAATTTCGGACATCGCGCCCGCAACGACCTTGACGCTGCTGTGAAAAGTGGAAAGGCTAGCGCGCGGCGTGCGTATTTCTGGGGCGCGTGGGATCCGTGGGGGCCGAAGGCTGATGGTGATGCCTGATCGAACGCCCCCGGCGAACGCAGCCCCGGACGCTGCCTCACTGACGATTCAGCTACTGGGGGTAGCAACCAGATGACGAAGAAGACGCGGATCCGTGTCGCGCGAATAGCTGCCGGCGCGGTGATCGCCGCCGGTGCCTCGCTGACCGCCGCGGGTGCCGCTTCGGCCCTCGACGTCGGTGTCGAGCTCGGCGGTGTGGGCGCCGGCGCTCACGCCGACGAGAGCGGCGTGGGCGTGGACGTGGACCTGGATCCCGCAGACGGCCCGGACGGCCCCGGTGACCCGAACCCCGGGGACCCGGACCCCGAGGACCCGACCGACCCGCCGGAGCCCACCGAGGAGCCCACGGAGCCCACCGAGGAGCCGACGGACCCCGAGATTCCGACCGAGGAGCCCACGGACCCGGAGATCCCGACCGAGGACCCCACCACCGACCCCACCACCCCGGATGACGAGAACGGCAACGGCGGTGGCAACGGCGGCGGTGACAACGGCGGCAACGACACCGACCCCGCCGGCGGCTCCGTCCCCGTCGAGCAGGGCAAGGGCAAGGACAGCCTGACCGACACCGGCTCCCGGCCGGTCGAGCAGGGCGGCAACAACGCCCAGCCGGCGGCCGACAAGGGCGAGCTGGCCGAGACCGGCGCCGCCGAGACCACGTTCCTGCTGATCGGCGCCGCGACGATGATCGCCGGCGGCATCGGCTTCCGCGTCCTGCCGCGCCTCGTCGGCAACCGCGGCGTCGCCGCCTGACCGAGGCAGTGCCGTACGCCACGTGGGCATGAAGTACGCCACATAGGCACGAAGCACGCCACGTACGCGTGAAAAAGGGCCCGGAGCTTCACGAAGCTCCGGGCCCTTCCGCGTCGTCTCCGCGCCGTCCGTGCCGGCTTCGTGACGCTTCGCGACTCTCTGTGTGCCGCCCCGCGGGGCCGCGCTTCTAGGCGGTCTGCTGCGCCAGCAGCACGACCGCCGCGATCAATACGACGAGCAGCGCTATCAGTGCCGCGGGATTGAGCCCCGCGAAGGGCCCCTCCTGCTGCAGACGCTCGCGATTGGCCCGGCACACGGGGCAGCGGCCTTCATTCACGGGCGCTGCGCAGTTCGCGCATACCAACCGATCCAGGGTCATGCGCTTCTCCTCCCGCACAGTCTCAGCCTGCCCAACGCTGGGGGGAACCCAATCGTTCCCCTTACCACTGTGCCAGCTTCCGCGGATTTCGGCGCGGCCCACCGCTTCACCACGGTTTCCGCCCCCAGTGCTACCGTGACAATCCGCGCAACTCAGGACGCCGACTGCGCTCGCACACCGCCTTCGCGTATGGTCACGCTCACCTACCCCCGGCAACCCGTGGTGCATCCGTGATCCGATTCGACAACGTCTCCAAGGCCTACCCGAAGCAGACCCGCCCAGCGCTCAGGGACGTCTCCCTCGAGATCGAGAAGGGCGAGTTCGTCTTCCTGGTGGGATCCTCCGGCTCCGGAAAGTCCACTTTCCTGCGGCTCGTCCTGCGCGAGGAGCGCACCAGCCACGGCCAGGTGCACGTCCTCGGCAAGGACCTCGCGCGCCTGTCCAACTGGAAGGTGCCGCACATGCGGCGCCAGCTGGGCACCGTCTTCCAGGACTTCCGCCTGCTGCCCAACAAGACCGTCGGCGAGAACGTCGCCTTCGCGCAGGAAGTCATCGGCAAGTCCCGCGGCGAGATCCGCAAGTCCGTGCCCCAGGTCCTCGATCTCGTGGGCCTCGGCGGCAAGGAGGACCGGATGCCGGGCGAGCTCTCCGGCGGTGAGCAGCAACGCGTGGCGATCGCGCGCGCGTTCGTCAACCGCCCCAAGCTCCTCATCGCCGACGAGCCGACCGGCAACCTCGACCCGCAGACGTCCGTCGGCATCATGAAGCTGCTCGACCGGATCAACCGGACCGGCACCACCGTCGTGATGGCCACCCACGACCAGCAGATCGTGGACCAGATGCGCAAGCGGGTCATCGAGCTGGAGAAGGGCCGTCTCGTGCGCGACCAGTCGCGCGGCGTCTACGGCTACCAGCACTGACACCCGTCTCGCCCGACCGCTGTCTGTTCCACCTGATCCACTGAAAGGCCGCCATGCGCGCCCAGTTCGTCCTGTCGGAGATCGGCGTCGGTCTCCGCCGGAATCTCACGATGACCTTCGCGGTCATCGTCTCCGTAGCGCTTTCGCTCGCCCTCTTCGGCGGTTCGCTGCTCATGCGCGACCAGGTGAGCACGATGAAGGGCTACTGGTACGACAAGGTCAACGTCTCGATCTTCCTGTGCAACAAGGCCGACGCCGAGCAGGACCCCAAGTGCGCCAAGGGCGCCGTCACGAACGAGCAGAAGGACCAGATCCTCGGCGATCTGAAGAAGATGCCCGTCGTGGACAAGGTCACGCACGAGACGGCGGACGAGGCGTACAAGCACTACAAGGAGCAGTTCGGCGACTCCCCGCTGTCCAGCTCCCTGACGCCGGACCAGATGCAGGAGTCGTACCGCATCAAGCTGAAGGACCCGGAGAAGTACCAGGTGGTCGCGACCGCCTTCTCGGGGCGTGACGGCGTGCAGTCCGTGCAGGACCAGAAGGGCTATCTGGACAACCTCTTCGGGCTGTTGAACGGCATGAACTGGGCGGCCGTGGCGGTGATGGCGCTGATGCTCGTCGTCGCGCTGATGCTGATCGTGAACACCGTGCGCGTCTCGGCGTTCAGCCGCAGACGGGAGACCGGCATCATGCGGCTGGTCGGCGCGTCCAGCTTCTACATCCAGATGCCGTTCATCATGGAGGCCGCCGTCGCCGGCCTCATCGGCGGGGCGCTCGCCTGCGGAATGCTGCTGGTCGGGCGGTACTTCATGATCGACCACGGTCTCGAGCTCTCCGAGAAGATCAATCTGATCAACTTCATCGGCTGGGACGCGGTCCTCACCAAGCTGCCGCTGGTGCTCGCGATCGGCCTTCTGATGCCCGCGCTTGCCGCGTTCTTCGCGTTGCGCAAGTACCTGAAGGTGTGACAAGAGCCGCCAGTGTGTGGGGGCGTCGTACGGTTCAACCAACCGTACGGCGCCCTTCGTTGTCCTAGACTCACCGTCATGTCAGGCCTCGACCGGTTCGCCGATCGGATCTCCGCGCCCCGCCGCATCCGCCGCGGGGCGACCCTGACATTGGTCTTCGCGAGCGTGCTCGTCACCGGGGCCGCCACCGGCTCCTGGAGCGACGCCGCGGACGACGGCCGAAATGCCCCTCCTCCTTCGGTGCGTTCGGACGCCTTGCCTCCGCCGGAGCGTGACGACGACACCGCCGAGGAGGCCGCCGACGCCGCTGCGGAGGCCATGGCCGACGGCAAGTCCGCGAAGAAGGCCGCCGAGGAAGCCGTCAGCCGCAGCGGGGACCGCTGGGGGTCGGTGTACTCGCCGGGGGAGTTCCAGGAGTTCGAGAAGGCCCTCGGCGGTGGTTACACGGGCGTCGGGCTGTGGGCCCGGCGCGCGGCCGACGGGCGCATCGAGGTCTCCCGGGTCCAGAAGGACGGGCCCGCGGCCCGGGCCGGGCTCCGCGAGGGCGACCGGCTGCGCTCCGTGGACGGCAGGCGCGTCACCGGCCGTCCCGTCACGGAGGTCCTCTCCCTGCTGCGTGGCGACCGCGCCGGCACTCCGGTCACCCTCGGTGTGCAGCGCGGCACGCGCGCGTGGCACGAGACGGTGCGCAGGGCGCACCTCTCCACGGACCCCGTCACGGTCAGCCGGCTGCCCAGCGGCGCCGTCCTGATCAAGGTCGCGGCGTTCACCAAGGACTCCGGAGAGGCCGTGCGGGCCGCGGTGCGCGAGGCGCCCGAGGGTGCCGGGATCATGCTCGACCTGCGCGGGAACTCCGGAGGTCTCGTCTCGGAGGCGGTCACCGCCGCGTCCGCGCTGGTCGACGGCGGCCTGGTCGCGACGTACGACGTACGGGGCGAGGAGAAGGCGCTGCACGCCGAGCGGGGCGGCGACACGGGCAGACCGGTGGTCGCGCTCGTCGACGGCGGCACGATGAGCGCGGCCGAGCTCCTCACGGGCGCTCTCCAGGACCGCGGCCGCGCGGTCGTGGTGGGCTCCAGGACCTTCGGCAAGGGCTCGGTCCAGATGCCGAGCCGGCTTCCCGACGGCTCCGTCGCCGAGCTGACCGTCGGCCACTACCGCACCCCTTCGGGGCGGACGGTGGACGGCCGGGGGATCACGCCGGACCTGGAGGCCGAGGACGGGGCCGAGAAGCGGGCCGAGACAGTATTGACTGGCCTCGGACCCCCCTCGTAGTGCGAAAATGGCCGCACTATGGCGAAGGAAAAGGTAAAGCGCAAGGCCGCGAAGGCCAATGAGAAGGCCCCCGCCCGGAAGATGGTCGCGCAGAACAAGAAGGCGCGGCACGACTACCACATCCTGGACACCTACGAGTGCGGCCTGGTGCTGATGGGCACCGAGGTCAAGTCGCTGCGTCTTGGCCGGGCCTCCCTGGTGGACGGCTTCGTGCACATCGACCACGGCGAGGCGTGGCTGCACAACATCCACGTGCCGGAGTACGTGCAGGGCACCTGGACCAACCACTCCGCCACGCGGAAGCGCAAGCTCCTGCTGCACCGGGCGGAGATCGACAAGCTGGAGTCGAAGTCCAAGGAGACGGGCCACACGATCGTGCCCCTCGCCCTGTACTTCAAGGACAGCCGGGTCAAGGTCGAGATCGCCCTCGCCAAGGGCAAGAAGGAGTACGACAAGCGGCAGACGCTCCGCGAGAAGCAGGACACGCGCGAGACGAACCGCGCGATCTCGGCGGTGCGGCGGCGCCAGGGCATCGCCTAGCGGCCGGTCGCAGGGCCGCAGGAATAGGCTGGCATCGTCGTGCGTTGGTCACGTACGATGGGTCGTGCTCCGCTGGTGACGGGGCAGGACGGACCGAAGAGCCACTGCGAAGTGGTTCGGAAGGTCCAGTTGAAAAATCAACATGGGGATGATCGGTTTCGACAGCGGATGTCGAAGCAGGGGAAGCGTGTCGAGGAAGCGGCAATGATCTCGTAAACCATATGTCGCAAAAAATAATCGCCAACACCAAGCGCGATTCCTTCGCCCTCGCTGCCTAAGTAGCGACTTGCGAAGTGTCAGCCCGGGGCTGTTCCCGACCCGGATCCTGGCATCAGCTAGGGAACTAAACTTCTAGGCCCGGTCACGGGACCTAGGAGGAAATCAAACAGTGACTGGGCCCGTCGGCGACTTGTTCGCGTGATCGCCGGGGCCGAGAAAATCGCAGCGAACTGCACACGGAGAAGCCCTGATTCTGCACCGTTGGACGCGGGTTCGATTCCCGCCATCTCCACAATTCCCATGTGAGGCTGAAGCCCTCTGGCCCTCCGGCCAGGGGGCTTCTGTCATGCCCCGGGGGCTGTCATGCTCCGGGGTCATGAGTAGACCCGTGAGACGCGTCACCATCCGTATGCGCCACTGGATCTGGCCCGCCGTGCTCGCCGTCGCGGCGACCGGGCTCGCCGTCGGCTCACCGGCCGGGGCGGACGCCGACCGGTCGGGGCTCCCCGAGGCCATCGACACCATCCTGGGCGACCCGCGCATGGAGGGCGGCGTGGCCGGCGTCGTCGTCGCCGACTCCGCGTCCGGCGACATCCTCTACCAGCACCGCTCCAGCGGCCGCCTCATGCCCGCCTCCAACACCAAGCTGCTCACCTCGGCCGCGGCCATGGAACTCCTCGGCCCCGACCACCGGTTCACCACCGACGTCCTCTCCAAGGCACCGCGGCGCGGTCCCGTCCTCCAAGGAGACCTGTACCTGCGCGGCACAGGAGACCCGACGACGCTCGCCAAGGACTACGACCGGCTCGCCTCGAAGATCGCCGACTCCGGGATCCGGCAGGTCTCCGGGCGTCTGATCGCCGACGACACCCGCTTCGACAGCAAACGCATCGGCGACGGGTGGAGCGGCGACGACGAGTCCGCGTACTACGCGGCGCAGATCAGCGCCCTGAGCGTCGCCCCCGACACGGACTACGACACCGGGACGGTCATCGTCGAGGTCGCACCCGGCGCGCGGGCCGGCGACAAGCCGCGCGTCAGCGTGACGCCGAAGACCGACTACGTAGACATCGATCTGCGCGCCACCACCGTCGCGGAGGGCGGCGCCGACACCGTCGCGGTGGAGCGGCAGCACGGCAAGAACACCATCACCGTCAGCGGCACCGTCCCGGTCGGCGGGGGCACCACCAAGGAATGGGTCACCGTCTGGGAGCCCACCGGGTACGCGGCCGCCGTCTTCAGGGACGCGCTCGCCGCGCACGGCGTGCGGGTGAGCGGCCCGACCAGGGCGGGGATCGCCGCGCCCGCGGGCGCCCGGCGGCTCGCCTCGCACGACTCCATGAAGGTCAAGGACCTCATGATCCCGTTCATGAAGCTCTCCAACAACATGCACGCGGAGAGCCTCACCAAGGCCATGGGTCACAAGGCGACCGGGCGGCCCGGGAGTTGGGGCGACGGCATCGCGGCGATCAGCGGCTATCTGAAGACCGCAGGCGTCGACCCGGGCAAGCTGCGCCAGGTGGACGGTTCCGGGCTCTCGCGCAAGGACAACGCCGCGGCGGAGCAGTACGTCAAGCTGCTGCGTTCGGTGAAGGACGAGCCGTGGTTCGCCGACTGGCACGCGTCCCTTCCGGTGGCGTGCGGCCCCGGCAAGTCCGTCGGCGGCACCCTGCGCTCGCGGATGTGCGGCACTCCGGCGGCCCTCAACGTCCGCGCCAAGACCGGGACACTGACGGGCGCGTCCGCCCTCTCCGGCTACGTCAAGGACAAGGACGGGCGCGAGCTGGTCTTCAGCGTCATCCTCAACAACCACCTGGCCTCCTCGGTGAAGCCCGTCGAGGACGCGATCATGGTGACCCTCGCCTCCTCGACCGCGGACAAGGCCGTCCTGGTCAAGCCGCGTTCGACGCGCGCTGCCGGGCGGGACGGCGGCGAGCTGGAGTGTTCGTGGCGCAAGCCTGTGCGCTGCTGAGCAGCAGGGCGCAGCAGGCGGCGGCGACCGGCACTCCGTAGCCCGCGGCGGTGCCCAGGTGCTCCACCGCCCAGCCGCCGCCCGCCGCGCCGCAGGCGATGCCCCCGAGGAGGCCGGTCACGGCGAGGGTCATGCCCTCGTTCAGCCGCCCCTCGGGGGTGCGGTGCTGGACGAGCGTCATGGCGGTGACCATGGCGGGCGCCGTCGCCATCCCGGCGACGAGCAGCGCTCCGGAGAGGGCGATCAGCGAGCCGGTGGCCACTACGGAGAGCAGCGGCAGCGCCATCAGCGCCGCCATCGCCGCGGCGCACATCAGGTGGCGGCGGCCGAGGGAGCCGCCCGCTTTCACGGCTCCGTAGGCTCCGTAGACGAGCCCCGCCACGCAGGAACCCGCTGCCTAGAGCGCGAGGACCGCTCCCGCGGCGGCCTTGTGCCCCTGCATGTCCGCGTAGGCGATGGTGACGACTTCGAGGGAGCCGAAGACGGCGCCCGTGGCGAGGAACCCGATCAGCAGGGCGGGCATCCCGCGCGCGCGGAGCAGCGATGTCGTCCTTGCGGATGAGTCGGTACGCCCCTGGGGCGGCGGTTCCGTGGCCCGCTGGGCGGCGAAGACGAGCACGCCCGTCACCAGCAGGACCACACCGATGAGGGTGCCCGCCTGGGGGAAGAGCGAGCCGCACAGGAACGCGGCGAGGACCGGGCCGAGCATGAAACAGAGCTCGTCGGCGGCCTGTTCGAAGGAGTTGGCGGTATGCACGGCCTGCTGGTCACCTTTGAGGAGGTGTGCCCAGCGGGCCCGGGACATGCCGCCCGTGTTGGGGGTCGTGGCCGTGGCGGCGTACGACGCGAACAGCGTCCAGTCGGGCGCTCCGTAGCGCACGCACAGCAGCAGCGAGAGGGAGCCGAGCGCGGCGACGACGGTGGCGGGCACGGCGACGCGCGCCTGGCCGTGCCGGTCGACAAGGCGTGCCGTCCAGGGCGCCACGACGGCGGTCGCCGCGAGGCCGGTCGCGGTGACGGCGCCGGCCAGGGCGTACGAACCGCGGGCGCCGGAGATCATGATGACGGCGCTCACGCTGAACATGCCCATGGGGAGGCGGGCGATGAGGTTGCCGACGGTGAAGGCGGTGGCGCCGGGTATCGCGAAGAGACGGGCGTAGGGGTTGAGGGGCATGTGGTTACCCTCGCCGGGGGTGGCGGACGGGGTCCAACACCTGTTGGGTGCCGATTCACGCGTCTCCGTTGTAGGTTCCTGCGGTGACTGAGGAACCAGTACCAGGGGTACGCCGTGAGGTACCCGCCGTCGCGCGCCGTGACGTGGAGCCCAGGCTGCTGCGCGCCTTCGTCGCCGTCGCGGAGGAGCTGCACTTCACCCGGGCGGCCAACCGCCTCTACGTCGCGCAACAGGCGCTGAGCCGTGACGTACGCCGACTGGAGCGGGAGTTGGGGGCCGAGCTCTTCGCGCGCACGACGCGGCAGGTCACGCTGACCGCCGACGGTGAGCGGCTGCTGCCGTACGCGCGACGCGTCCTGGCGGCCCAGGACGATCTGCTCGCCGCCGTCACGGGCGCGGCGCGTCCGCTGCTGGTCGACCTGAACAGCCCCGGCCTGGTCTTCGGCCGCATCCTGGAGCGGGCCCGCGAACTGGCCCCGGAGTGCGAGCTGATGGCCCGCTTCGAGAGCGGCCTCACCGGCTCGGCCGCCGACATCGCCGCCGGGCGGCTCGACGTCTCCTTCGGCCGGTTCGCCGGACTCGACCCGGCGCTGCGGGCCGGCCTCGACCAGCAGCCGGTGCGGTACGAGCCGATGGCGGTGCTGCTGCCGGCCGGGCACCCGCTGGCGGAGCTCGACGCGGTGCCACTGGTCGCACTCGCGGGGGAGACGGTCTACGCCGGGGCGGGCAACCCGAAGACTCTGGAGTGGACCGGCCTGGCCCGGCTGCTCTTCGAGGGGCGCGGCATCGAGATCGCGCCACCCGCGCCGCTCGCCGTCGGCGCCGAGGAGTTCGAGCGGATCATGGCGAAGAATCGGCATCCGGTCCTGGCCGTCGTCGACTTCCCGGCCATGCCGGGAGCCGAGCTGCGGCCGCTCGTCGACCCCGTCCCGCTGTCCCCCGTCTCGATGGTGTGGCGAAAAGGCCTGTCTCACCCGGGCGTTACCGCTCTGCGAACAGCGGCTGCGGAGCTCGCGGCCGAAGAGGGGTGGCTGGAGAAGCCGTCGGACGGGTGGGTCCCCGCCGCGGACGCACGCATCATGCAGTTGCACTCATCCTGATGAGCCGGAGCTGACGGGGAACCGTTGACCGGGCCAATGCGTTGCGCGACTGTTACGTGCAACGGGGTGCCCGCAATGGCTTGAAATGCCGCCGTAAATACGGGCGTTCGGCGGTGGTGGCTCGCCGTGCGCGGGGGTGTCGGAGGCGGCGCGATTCGCTCCAGCGAACAACTGCCCACCCCAGGGGCGCCGCGCGCACGGGAATCTGAGACATGCGTACGACAGGCGTTGCAACTGCCAATAGTTGGACGCTGAATGACCGTAACGATCTCGACGCACCCTGTAGCCGACTCCTAAGCTGACGGCTCTTCCCGCCGCTCGCGCCGGACGATCGCCGCGCGGCGGGCCCCCCACCTGAGCCAGGAGATTGCTTTGCTCTACAGGAAGACGGCGCTGCGCGTCGCCGCCCCCGTCGCCGTGCTCGCCCTCGCGCTGACCGCCTGCGGCGGCGGTGACGACGACAAGAAGTCGGCCGACAAGCCGAAGCGTGACGCCTCCACGTCCCAGAACAAGCCCAAGGAGGAGTCGGCGCTGGCTGCCGGCGAGACCACCACGGGCAAGGTGAAGGAGGACAAGGCCACCGTCACGTACGAGGTCGGCGCCCAGAAGGTCGACGTGGGCACGGAGGCCGAGACCAAGAAGCTGGTCTCGGACCCGAAGCAGGCCAAGGGCCTGGTCACGGCGACCGCCCACATGAAGATCACGCACAAGGGTGGCGCCCCGCTCACGGACACCCCCGACGTCCAGGACACCACGGAGATCTACGCGGACGGCACCCGCGGCGGCCTGCTCATCGGCGCCGCCGAGGACGCGCCGGGCTGCGAGGACGAGCTGGACCTCGAGGGCTGGAAGAAGGGCGAGACCCACGTCCTCTGCGAGACCTACCTGATCCCGAAGGGCTCGAAGTCCATCGAGGTCCGCTGGTCCGAGAAGGAGGACGGCTCCCAGGTGAGCTGGAAGTTCGCCGGTAAGTGACGTTCGTTCGACAGCCGGATCTCAGTATCCGACGGTGAAGCGGGCGCGGTGGTGGGCCGGATGTTCCGCCTCGTCCAGGAGGGCGATCGCGAAGTCCTCCATGGAGATGGACGAGGTGCCGTCCGCGTCCACCAGTAGTTCGTCCTTGCCGGTGCGGAACTCGCCCGTGCGGGTGCCGGGTTCGAAGAGGGCCGAGGGGCTGAGGTAGGTCCAGGGGACGTCCGTGTCGGCGGTGCGGAGTGCGTCGTACTGGGCGTTGGATGCCTCGGCGATGTGGCGCCAGGCCGTGGGGACGTACCTCGGGTCGTCGATGGCGAGGACCCCCTGTGTACCGGGGACCGTCAGGCTGCCCGCGCCGCCGATGACGATGAGGCGTACGCCGTCGGCGCGGGCGAGGCCTGCCAGGAGGGCCTTGGTGATGGCCGGGTGCTCGTGTTCGTGGCCGGGGGCGGGTCTGGTCGCGTTGATTATGAGGTCCTGGCCGGCGCTCAACTCGGCGACATGGTCCGGGTTTCCCGCGTCGCCGGTGCGGTGGGCGGCGTCCGGGTGGAGCTCGCTGAAGCGGGCCGGGTCGCGGACGACGGCGGTGACCTCGTGGCCGCGGGAGAGGGCCTCGGTGACGACGCGGCTGCCCGCGTTACCGGCTGCTCCGAAGACGGTGATGCGCATAGGGACGGCTCCTTGAGGACGTGCGTGCGGGCGGGCGGGCGTGGGTGTGGCGTGAGTGTGAGCGTGAGCGGCTGGGTCACGCGCGGCGTGGCCGGCGGTGGCTCTGGCCGAGCAGTACGCTCGCCAGGACGAGTACCAGGCCGCCCAGCTGCCAGACGGTCAGGGTCTGCCCCAGGAGCAGCAGCCCGGCGAGCGTGGCGACGACCGGGTTGGTCAGGCCGAGGAACGAGACCGACGAGGCGGGCAGGCGTTCGATGCCGCGGAACCACAGGGCGTACGCGAGTGCCGTGCCGATGATGCCGAGGTAGGCGTACCCGGCGAGGTTGGCGCCGGTGAAGTGGTCCGGCAGGCCCTCGGCGGTGAGGGCGATCGGCGCCAGGACAAGCCCACCCGCGGTCAACTGCCAGCCGGTGAGGGCGAGCAGGGAGACGCCCTCGGGACGCCCCCACCGCTTGCTGAGCACCACGGCGAGAGCCATCAGCGTGGTCGCCGTCAGCATGGCGACGATGCCCGCGAGGTCGATAGCGGCGGTGCCGCGCAGGACGAGGAGTGCGACGCCCGCGACACCGACGAGCCCGGCGGCCAGCGTACGACCGGTCGGCCGCACCTTCAGCACACCGATCCCGAACCCGGCGACCAGCAGCGGCATGACGGCGCTGATCGTCGAGGCGACACCGCCGGGCAGCCGGTACGCGCCGAAGAAGAGGAGCGGGAAGAACGCTCCGAAGTTGAGGATGCCGAGCACGGCCGCCTTCCACCACCAGTCGCCGCTCGGCAGGCGCCGGGTGAGCGCGAGCAGGATGAGCCCGGCGGGCAGCGCGCGCAGGGCGGCGGCGAGCAAGGGGCGGTCCGGGGGCAGGAGTTCGGTGGTCGTTACGTAGGTGGTGCCCCAGGTGGCCGGGCCGATGGCGGCGAGTGCGGCGATGCCGGCGGCGGCCTTGGCGGAGGGAGGGGGGGCGTCGGCAGGCCCGGGCGCCGGGCTGCTGGTCGAACTCCGGACCGTGCGCTGCGTGGTGCTGCTGCGGTTGGTGGCCATGATGTCGCTTCCCCTCGTCGTTCCCCTCAACGCTGTTATTCTCAACGTTGAGATAAATATGGCGCCCAGCTCTGCGAACGTCAAGTATCTGAACGTTGAGAGACTTTCGGGGCGCCGGGCGGCCGACCGGGCGGGCGCATACGCAGGAGGAGCGGAGACATGACCGAAGGCAGGACGGACGACGTGGCTGAAGTCGCGACCGGAGCCGGAGCCGAGGACGCGACCGACCACGACGCCATAGACGAACTGCGTGCCCAATGGCGTCGCGAGCGCCCCGACCTGGACCTCGCGCACCTGGACGCGATGGCGCTGGTGGGCCGCATCAAGCGGGCCGACCACCTGCTGAGCAAGGGGATGAAGCGCGTCTTCACCGAGTACGGCCTGGAGTTCGCGGAGTTCGACGTCCTGGCCACCCTGCGCCGCGTCGGTGCCCCGCACGAACTGACCGCGGGCGGCCTCCTCAAGACCGCCATGGTGACCTCCGGCGCCATCACCAACCGCCTCGACAAACTCGAACGCAAGGGCCTGATCGAACGCCACCCGGACCCCAACGACCGCCGCGCCATCCGCGTCCGCCTCACCGAGACCGGCCGCGACCTGGTCGACCGCGCGGTGGTCGACCACGTCGCGAACGAGGAACGCATGCTCGCCGCCCTGCCCCCGGAGGACCGCACCGCCCTCGACGGAGCGCTGCGCCGGCTGCTGGTGTCGCTGGGGGATACGCATCTGGGCTGAGGGCGCTGCGCGTTGTCGTCGCGAGTGTGACCGCCGGTCGGAGCGCCACACCCCTCACCGCCCCACCCCACCCCCCGTGAGAGCAACGTTCCCCGGTGGTCACCGTGCGGCACAAGGCTGAAATGCGGTCTCCCTACCTTCGGGAGCGTCGGCCGGTGTGCGTGGACTACTTCTGGAGGCGTGTGATGTGGATCGAGCGGTGGGACCCGGAGGACGAGACGTTCTGGAAGGAGGAGGGAGGGGAGAGGGTCGCCCGGCGGAACCTGGCGTTCTCCGTGTTGTCGGAGCACATCGGGTTCTCCGTGTGGAGCCTGTGGTCCGTGATGGTGCTGTTCATGGGGCCGGAGTACGGGATCGACGCGGCCGGGAAGTTCTTTCTCGTGTCGATGGCGACCCTCGTGGGGGCCGTGGTCCGCGTGCCGTACACCTTTGCCGTCGCGCGCTTCGGTGGGCGTAACTGGACCGTCATCGCGGCCTCCCTGCTGCTCCTGCCGACCGTCGCCGCGTTCGTGGTCATGGAGCCGGGGACGTCGTACTCCACGTTCATGCTGTGTGCCCTGCTCACCGGCGTAGGCGGCGGCAACTTCGCGTCGAGCATGACCAACATCAACTCGTTCTTCCCGCTGCGGGAGAAGGGGTGGGCGCTCGGGCTCAACGCCGGGGGCGGCAACATCGGCGTGCCCGTCGTGCAGCTCGTGGGGCTCGCCGTCATCGGGGCGAGTGGCGGGCCGCGGGTGGTGCTCGGGATCTACATCCCGCTCATCGTCGTGTCCGCCGTCTGCGCCTTTCTGTTCATGGACAGCATTTCGTCCGTCCGTAATGACACGGGCGCGGTGAAGGCGGCCACGCGGGACGCGCACACGTGGATCATGTCGTTCCTGTACGTGGGGACGTTCGGGTCGTTCATCGGGTACGGGTTCGCCTTCGGGCTCGTCCTGCAGACGCAGTTCGGGCGTACGCCGCTCGAAGCCGCGCAGCTCACCTTCATCGGGCCGCTGCTCGGCTCGCTGATCCGGCCCGTCGGCGGGCGGCTCGCCGACCGGTTCGGCGGGGCGCGCATCACCCTGGGGAACTTCCTCGGGATGGGGGCGGCGACCGGTGTCGTCGTGGTCGCGTCCGTGCGGGAGTCGCTGCCGCTGTTCGTCGGCGCGTTCGTCGCGCTGTTCGTCCTCACCGGGCTCGGGAACGGGTCGACGTACAAGATGATCCCCGGGATCTTCCAGGCGAAGGCGGAGGCGAGCGGGCTCGTGGGGGAAGCCGCCGCAGCACAGGGGCGGCGGCTCTCCGGGGCCGCCATGGGGCTCATCGGGGCCGTCGGCGGGCTCGGCGGGCTCGGCATCAACCTCGCGCTGCGGCAGTCCTTCCAGACGGTGGGTTCCGGCACGGGCGCGTACGTCGCCTTCCTCCTCTTCTACGCGGTGTGCGCGGGCGTCACCTGGGCCGTATACCTTCGCCGGCCGGCCGCCCGTACGGCCCCCGCGGCCGACACCGAGGAGAAGTCCCGCCTCAGCTACGCCGAGGTGTGACGTAACACGGCGGACATCGGAGCGAACCGGGCCCGTCACGCGCCGTTGACAGGCTCGGTCCTCCGCCGTTCACGAGCCGCGAGCGAAACGAGGGCCACGAGCGGGACGAAAGTTACGAGCGGGACGAGAGTCACTAGCGGGACGAGACGAGACGATTTATGCACCACACCCCAACGAATCCCCCCGGCCCGAACCGGCCCGGCCCGAACGCGTCGGCCGCGCACGGGCCCCTCGCCGGGTTCACCGTCGGTGTCACCGCCGCCCGGCGCGCCGACGAGCTCGGCGCGCTGCTCAAGCGGCGCGGCGCCACCGTGCTGCACGCGCCCGCCCTGCGCATCGTGCCGCTCGCCGACGACAGCGAACTCCTCTCCGCCACCAAGAAGTTGATCGACCACGCGCCCGACGTCGTGGTCGCCACCACCGCCATCGGGTTCCGCGGCTGGATCGAGGCCGCGGACGGCTGGGGGTACGGGGAGGCGCTGATCCACTGTCTGCGCGGGGTCGAACTGCTCGCCCGCGGGCCGAAGGTGAAGGGGGCGGTGCGCGCCGCGGGGCTCACCGAGGAGTGGTCGCCGTCGTCCGAGTCCATGGCGGAGGTCCTCGACCGGCTGCTCGGCGAGGGTGTCGCCGGGCGGCGCGTCGCCCTCCAGATGCACGGGGAGCCGCTGCCCGGCTTCGTCGAGGCGTTGCGGGCCGGCGGCGCGGAGGTCGTCATGGTGCCCGTCTACCGGTGGCTGCCGCCGGAGGACCTCACCCCCGTGGACCGGCTGCTCGACGCGACCGTCGGGCGGGGCGTCGACGCGCTCACGTTCACCAGCGCGCCCGCCGCGGCGTCGCTGCTCGCCCGCGCCGAGGAGCGGGGCATGACCGCCGAGCTGCTCGGCGCCCTGCACCACGACGTGCTGTCCGCCTGCGTGGGGCCCGTCACCGCGCTGCCGCTGCAGTCCCTCGGCGTCGACACGGTGCAGCCGGAACGCTTCCGGCTCGGCCCTCTCGTCCAGCTCCTCTGCCAGGAACTCCCCGCCCGCGCACGGTCGTTGCACATCGCGGGTCACCGCGTGGAGATCCGCGGCCACGCCGTCCTGGTCGACGACGAGCTGCGCGCCGTACCGCCCGCCGGCATGGCCCTGCTGACCGCGCTCGCCCGCCGCCCCGGCTGGGTCGTGGCCCGCGCCGAGCTGCTGCGCGTGCTGCCGGGCGCGGGGCGCGACGAGCACGCGGTGGAGTCCGCGATGGCCCGCCTGCGCACGGCCCTCGGCGCGCCGAAGCTGATCCAGACGGTGGTCAAGCGGGGCTACCGGCTGGCGATCGACCCGGCGTCGGGGTCCAAGTACGTGGGATAGCCGCGCGCGGCCCCCGCCGCCGCTGGTGGGGGTTGTCGGGGACAACCTGGTACGCCGGGTTCCGGAGCCGCCCGGGGGAGTGCACTGTAGGGGTACGCAACGGCATTCACTCACCGGTGACCCCCACCAAGGCGGTGACAGGCGCATGGCGTTGGGCACGGCCCCGGCTCCGTACGAGCTGCGATTCGACTCCGGGCGCAGCTGCCTGGACCTCGTGGCGACGAACCACCCCGTGGAACGGCTCGACTCGGTGGAGCGGCTGCGCGCCTGGCTCGCGGGCACGGGCCTCGTACCGGCGGGGGTGCCCCTGCCCGGCGCGGGCCCGCAGTGGCTCGCCGCCTTCCATGAACTACGCCACCACATAGGGCAGTTGGTGCGCGGCGAGATCGACGGTCCCCCTTTCGCAGGCGCTGCCGCCGCCGTCGCCCTCGACCGCGTGAACGCGCTGGCCGCCGCCCCGCCCCCGGCACCGTGCGCGATCCGCGCCGCCGACGGCACGCTGGTCCGCGTCCTGCGCGGCGACCCCGGCTGCGCGGCGCTCGTCGCCGCGGTCGCCCGGGACACCGTCGACCTGCTCACCGACCCCGTCGCCCGCGCCCTCCTCCGTCAGTGCGAGGGCGACAACTGCTCGATCGTGTACCTCGACACGTCCCGCGGCCGCCGTCGCCGCTGGTGCTCCAGCGAGGTGTGCGGCAACCGCGAACGGGTGGCCCGGCACCGCCGGAGGGTGGCCGCGGTCGGCCGCGAGTGAAGGTCACTCAAACCTCCGGCCCGCCCCCGTTGAACACCCGCCACCCCGCATACGTACCTCCGTCGTGAGACCCGCCCGACCCGCCGAAAGGGCGGACACCGGAGGTACGCGTGCGCAAGGATTCCGCCGTGGCCGATGAGCGCCCGCAGCCGCACCGCCATCGACTCGGCCGGCCCCCGGGCCCGGACGAGGAGCTGATGCGCGCCCTCTACAGCGAGCACGCGGGGGCACTTCTCGCCTACGTGCTCAGGCTGGTGGCGGGGGACCGGCAGCGTGCCGAGGACGTCGTGCAGGAGACGCTCATCCGTGCCTGGAAGAACGCCGGTCAGCTCAACAGAGCGACCGGTTCGGTACGCCCCTGGCTGGTGACGGTCGCTCGGCGCATCGTCATCGACGGCCACCGCAGCCGGCAGGCCCGGCCGCAGGAGGTCGACCCGTCGCCGCTGGAGGTCATCCCCGCGGAGGACGAGATCGACAGGGCACTGTGGCTGATGACTCTCTCGGACGCGCTGGAGGATCTGACTCCCGCACACCGGGAGGTACTTGTCGAGACCTACTTCAAAGGGCGTACGGTCAACGAGGCGGCCGAGACGCTGGGCATACCGAGCGGGACGGTCCGTTCACGGGTGTTCTACGCGCTTCGCTCGATGAAGCTGGCGCTCGAGGAGCGGGGGGTGACGGCATGACCGAGTTCTACAGCCACCACGGCGCGCGGCGGGACGACGACGAGCTCCATGAGACCGTCGGCGCCTACGCCCTCGGGGTCCTGGACGACGCGGACGCCAGGCGGTTCGAGGAACACCTGGCCGGGTGCGGGTTCTGCCGGCGCCAGCTGGACGAGCTCTCCGGCATGGAGCCGATGCTGGCGGCGCTCGCGGACTTCCCCGGTCCGCGCGGGGCGCCCGCGATCGGCGAGCAGCTCGCCGCCCGGCCGAGCCCCCGCCTCGCCGAGCGGCTCCTCGCGGAGGTGACCGCCAAGCGGGAGCACGGGCGCAGGCGCGGCCTGTACCTGGTCGCGGCGGCCGTCGCGCTGATCGTCGGCGGGCCGCTCGTCGTCCTCGCGGTGGCCGGTGACGACGCCGGCTCGAAGGGCGTGGTGGCCGACCCGCACCCCTCCAGCCCCGCCGAGGACGCCTTCTTCCACCACATGGACGAGAAGGCGCGCGCCACCGACCCGGCGACCAAGGTCAGCGCCACGGTCGGCACGGAGAAGAAGCCCTGGGGCACGCACACCGTCCTGGAGCTGAAGAACGTCAAGGGACCGCTCAAGTGCTCCCTGGTCGCGGTCGGCAAGGACGGCGAGAAGGAGACCGTCAGCAGCTGGTCGGTGCCCGAGTGGGGATACGGCATCAAGGACAGCCCGAACAAATGGGCGCGCAACCCGCTGTACGTGCACGGCGGCGCGGCCATGGACCGCAACGACATCGATCACTTCGAGGTGACCACGTTCGACGGGAAGCGGCTGGTCAAGGTCGACGTGTAGCGCACGCCGGGCGCGAGACGAGTGCCGCGCGAGACGAGTGCACAGGGCGGGCCCCTTTCGCATAGGGTGGACGGCTGCTCAATACGGGCAGCAGCACGGTGTGAAAGGGGCCTCGGTGGCCGACGTACGCGACCGCGAGATCAGCGTCGAACAAGAACATCTCGACCAGGTCTACCGACGTCTCGAGGAGAAGATCCACGAGGCCGAGTTCCTGATGAACGACGCTGCCCAGCGCTCCCAGGTCGGTACGCCGGGCGCGCTCGCCGAGCGCGACGCGCAGGTCTTCCGGGCCGGCGTGCACCTCAACCGGCTCAACAACGAGTTCGAGGACTTCCTCTTCGGCCGTATCGACCTGCTCCAGGGCAAGGACGGCAAGAAGGGGCCCGACGGCGCGTACACGGCGGTCGAACCGGCTGAGGGTGCGGTGCGCGAGGACGCGGACGGCAAGTACGCCGACATCGCGGAGACCCTGCACATCGGCCGTATCGGCGTCCTGGACGCCGACTACTCCCCGCTGGTCATCGACTGGCGCGCGCCCGCCGCCGCGCCCTTCTACCGCTCGACGCCGGTCGATCCGGGCCGGGTGGTGCGCCGCCGCGTCATCCGCTCCAAGGGCCGCAAGGTCCTCGGCGTCGAGGACGACCTGATGCGCCCGGAGCTCACCGCCCGCCTCGACGGCGAGGACCTCCCGGTGATCGGCGACGGCGCCCTGATGGCCGCGCTCGGCCAGGCCCGCAGCCACTCGATGCGGGACATCGTGGCGTCGATCCAGGCCGAGCAGGACATGGTGATCCGCGCGCCCGCCGCGTCGGTGACGTACGTGGAGGGCGGCCCCGGCACCGGCAAGACCGCGGTGGCCCTGCACCGGGCCGCGTACCTCCTGTACCAGGACCGCCGCCGGTACGCGGGCGGCATCCTCATCGTCTCCCCGACCCCGCTCCTGGTCGCCTACACGGAAGGCGTGCTGCCGTCCCTCGGCGAGGAGGGGCAGGTCGCGATCCGCGCGGTCGGCTCCCTGGTGGACGGCGTGGAGGCGACCGAGTACGACAGCCCGGCGGTGGCCAGGGTCAAGGGCTCCTCGCGCATGCTGAAGGTGCTGCGGAAGGCGGCGCGCGGGGCGCTGGAGACTCCCGCCGCCCCGGCCCCACAGGACGAGCAGCTGTCCTTCGGCGACGACGACCCGGAACCGCAGACCACCGGCGCCCCCACCCGCCTCCGCGTCGTCGCCTTCGGCCGCCGCCTCGAACTGGACGCCGGCCAGCTGAACCGCATCCGCCGCAACGCGCTCGGCGGCACCGCCCCCGTCAACCTGCTGCGCCCGCGCGCCCGCAAGCTCCTCCTCGACGCCCTGTGGTCCCAGTCGGGAGCCGCGGGACGGCACACGGACCCGGAGCTCGCCGCCGAGCTGCGCTCCTCCTTCGACGACGACATCACGTCCGAGGACGACTTCATCCACTTCCTCGACGCCTGGTGGCCGGAGCTCACCCCGCGCGGCGTGCTCGCCGCGATGGGCGACGAGAGGCGCCTGGGCCGCTGGGCGCGCCGGATCCTGAACCCCGGCGAGGTCCGCAAGGTCGCCCGCTCGCTGCGGCGCGACGCCCTGTCCGTGCACGACGTGGCGATGCTCGACGAGCTCCAGGCGATCCTCGGCACCCCGCACCGCCCCAAGAAGAAGCGTGAACTCGACCCCCTCGACCTGCTGACCGGCCTCGAGGAGCTGATGCCGCAGCGCGAGGAGTCCCAGCGCGAGCGCGCCGAGCGC
This sequence comes from Streptomyces sp. NPDC029674, assembly GCF_044903205.1. Lineage (NCBI taxonomy): Bacteria > Bacillati > Actinomycetota > Actinomycetes > Kitasatosporales > Streptomycetaceae > Streptomyces > Streptomyces sp. NPDC029674. The sequence goes on along the minus strand of NZ_JBJDPY010000022.1, from coordinate 17,911 downwards.
CTCGCGGCGGAGCGCACCGAGTACGCGCACGTCATCGTCGACGAGGCGCAGGACCTGACGCCCATGCAGTGGCGCATGGTCGGCCGCCGCGGCCGGCACGCCACCTGGACCGTCGTCGGCGACCCGGCCCAGTCCTCCTGGTCCGACCCGGACGAGGCGGGCGAGGCGCGCGACGAGGCGCTCGGCACCCGCCCGCGCCGCCGCTTCACCCTCACCGTCAACTACCGCAACCCCGCCGAGATCGCCGACCTGGCCGCCCGGGTCCTCGCGCTCGCGATGCCGGGGGCCGAGTCCCCCTCGGCGGTCCGCTCGACCGGTGTGGAGCCCCGCTTCGCCGTCGTACGGGGGAAGGACCTGGCCTCGTCCGTGCGTGAGGAGGCGGCGCGGCTCCTGGAGCGGGTGGACGGCACGGTCGGTGTCGTCGTGGCGATGAACCGGCGCGAGCAGGCGGCGCGCTGGCTCGCGGGGCTCGGCGACCGGGTGGTGGCGCTGGGCAGCCTGGAGGCCAAGGGCCTCGAGTACGACGCGACGCTGGTCGTCTCGCCCGCGGAGATCGCGGACGAGTCCCCGGCGGGCCTGCGCGTCCTGTACGTGGCGCTGACGCGCGCGACGCAGCAGCTCACGGTCCTGTCGGGGGAGCGCGACGAGCCGGACGGGGCCGGCGTCCCGGACCTGCTCAGAGATTGACCCTGCTCGGAGTCGGAGATTGACCCCAGCGGCTTCTCGGGGCGGGAATTGCCTTCCGGGATTCGTTTGTTACCTTGGATGTGGCACCGGCTCGATCCAAGCCCCCGGGCCCAACCATCGTCGCTACGAGCGACCACTTGCCGCGAGGCGAGCATGGCGGGTCGGTGTCATGAACGTAGGAGAGAGGCCCACGTCACCCAGTGACGTGGGCCTCTTTCCGTTCCGGTCCCTCTTTCCGTTCCGGGCAACTTCTCGTATGGTGGAAACAAGTTTCCGAAACTGCAGCGCACTGGCCGATGAACAAAACGTTCTCAATCCGGGGCGGCTACCACGTACTCGGCGGTAGGTGCGACCATCGGACGGCAAGAGCTACAAGGTGAAAGCAGAGGAAGTCCGCCATGGCAACGGCGCCCAGCGTCTCCTACTCGATGACGGTCCGACTGGAGGTGCCCGCCAGCGGAACAGCGGTCTCCCAGCTCACCACGGCCGTGGAGTCCTCCGGGGGTTCGGTCACCGGCCTCGACGTCACGGCCTCCGGCCACGAGATGCTGCGGATCGACGTGACGATCGCGGCGTCCTCCACCACGCACGCCGACGAGATCGTCGAGCAGCTGCGCACCATCGAGGGCGTCACCCTCGGCAAGGTCTCCGACCGTACGTTCCTGATGCACCTCGGCGGCAAGATCGAGATGGCGTCCAAGCACCCCATCCGCAACCGTGACGACCTCTCCATGATCTACACCCCGGGCGTGGCCCGCGTGTGCATGGCGATCGCCGAGAACCCCGAGGACGCCCGCCGCCTCACCATCAAGCGCAACTCCGTTGCGGTCGTAACGGACGGCTCGGCAGTCCTGGGTCTCGGCAACATCGGCCCGAAGGCCGCGCTGCCCGTCATGGAGGGCAAGGCGGCCCTCTTCAAGCGCTTCGCCGGCATCGACGCCTGGCCGCTCTGCCTGGACACCCAGGACACCGACGCCATCGTCGAGATCGTCAAGGCCATCGCCCCCGGCTTCGCGGGCATCAACCTGGAGGACATCTCCGCGCCGCGCTGCTTCGAGATCGAGGCCCGGCTGCGCGAGGCCCTCGACATCCCGGTCTTCCACGACGACCAGCACGGCACCGCCATCGTCGTCCTCGCCGCCCTCACCAACGCCCTGCGCGTGGTGGGCAAGGGCATCGGCGACGTGCGCGTGGTCATGTCGGGCGCCGGCGCGGCCGGCACGGCCATCCTCAAGCTGCTGCTCGCCGCCGGTGTGAAGAACGCCGTCGTGGCCGACATCCACGGCGTCGTGCACGCCGACCGCGAGGACCTGGTCTCCCACGACGCCGACTCGCCGCTGCGCTGGATCGCCGACAACACCAACCCCGAGGGCCTCACCGGCACCCTCAAGGAGGCCGTCGTCGGCGCCGACGTTTTCATCGGCGTCTCGGCTCCGAACGTGCTGAACGGCGACGACGTGGCCGCTATGGCCGACGGCGCCATCGTGTTCGCGCTCGCGAACCCGGACCCCGAGGTCGACCCGGCAATCGCCCGGCAGACGGCGGAAGTTGTGGCCACGGGACGCTCGGACTTCCCGAACCAGATCAACAACGTGCTGGTCTTTCCCGGCGTCTTCCGCGGCCTGCTCGACGCCCAGTCGCGCACGGTCAACACGGAGATGATGCTGGCCGCCGCGGGCGCCCTCGCGGACGTCGTCGCCGAGGACGAGCTGAACCGGAACTACATCATCCCCAGCGTCTTCAACGACAAGGTCGCAGGTGCGGTGGCCGGTGCCGTGCGCACCGCCGCGAAGGCCGCGGGGGCCGCTGTGACAGGCGCCACGGCCTAGGCACCCGGCGCGTCGCGGAACCCGGGCCCCGCGGGCCCCCTCTAGGGTGGCTTGGCAGCCAGCCCTCTCCTGCCCCCGTATTTCCGGGGGTGGCGGACGCTTTTCGTGTGACCCCCAAGGGCGCCGGATTGGCTTTCCCGCCGCAGGTGGGGGCAGGATGCGTAATCGGGCGCGAGGGTCTGGACGTCAGACCCGGGTCCGGGGACTGTCCGAGGACCCTGGCAGCATCGTCTTCGCTGTGCCCATCATGCGGCCCTGCCGCGTGGCACGCCTCAACGGCAAAAGAACACGGGAGTACAAACATGAACCGCAGTGAGCTGGTGGCCGCGCTGGCCGACCGCGCAGAGGTGACCCGCAAGGACGCCGACGCCGTGCTGGCCGCGTTCGCCGAGACCGTCGGCGAGATCGTTGCCAAGGGCGACGAGAAGGTCACCATCCCCGGCTTCCTGACCTTCGAGCGCACCCACCGTGCCGCTCGCACCGCCCGCAACCCGCAGACCGGTGAGCCGATCAACATCCCGGCCGGTTACAGCGTCAAGGTTTCGGCTGGTTCCAAGCTGAAGGAAGCGGCGAAGGGCAAGTAGCCCGGAGCAGCTGAAGGGGGCGGCCACCCGGTTCGGGTGGCCGCCCCCTTCGCGTGCCGTCAAAAGATGGCCTCAAACGCCGGCCGGGCTGCTACTACAGCGCCGCCTTGTTCGGCAGTTCGACCTTCGCGCCCAGCTCCTGGAGCTTCTCCATGAAGTTCTCGTAGCCGCGGTTGATCAGGTCGATGCCGTGGACGCGGGACGTGCCCTGCGCCGCGAGGGCCGCGATCAGGTACGAGAAGCCGCCGCGCAGGTCAGGGATGACCAGATCGGCGCCCTGCAGCTTCGTGGGGCCGCTGACGACCGCCGAGTGCAGGAAGTTCCGCTGGCCGAAGCGGCAGTCGGAGCCGCCCAGGCACTCGCGGTAGAGCTGGATGTGCGCGCCCATCTGGTTGAGCGCCGAGGTGAAGCCGAGCCGGGACTCGTAGACCGTCTCGTGGACGATGGAGAGGCCCGAGGCCTGCGTCAGCGCCACGACGAGCGGCTGCTGCCAGTCGGTCTGGAAACCGGGGTGGACGTCCGTCTCCAGGGCGATCGCGTCGAGCGAGCCGCCCGGGTGCCAGAAGCGGATGCCCTCGTCGTCGATCTCGAAGGCACCGCCCACCTTCCGGTAGGTGTTCAGGAACGTCATCATCGAGCGCTGCTGGGCGCCGCGGACGTAGATGTTGCCTTCGGTCGCCAGCGCGGCGGACGCCCAGGAGGCGGCCTCCAGGCGGTCCGAGAGGGCGTGGTGGTTGTAGCCGCCGAGGCTGTCGACACCGGTGACCCGTATGGTCCTGTCGGTGTCCATGGCGATGATCGCGCCCATTTTCTGCAGGACGCAGATCAGGTCCTCGATCTCCGGCTCCACCGCGGCGTTCGAGAGCTCGGTCACGCCCTCCGCGAGCACGGCGGTGAGCAGGACCTGCTCGGTGGCGCCCACGGACGGGTAGGGCAGGCGGATCTTGGTGCCGCGCAGGCGCTGCGGGGCCTCCAGGTACTGGCCGCCCTCGCGCTTCTCGATGGTGGCGCCGAACTGGCGGAGCACCTCGAAGTGGAAGTCGATGGGCCGGCCGCCGATGTCGCAGCCGCCGAGGCCGGGGATGAAGGCGTGCCCGAGGCGGTGCAGGAGCGGGCCGCAGAACAGGATCGGAATGCGCGACGAGCCCGCGTGGGCGTCGATGTCCGCGACATTCGCGCTCTCCACGTGCGACGGGTCCATGATGAGCTCGCCCGGCTCCTCGCCGGGGCGGACCGTCACGCCGTGCAGCTGCAGCAGGCCGCGCACGACGCGTACGTCGCGGATGTCGGGGACATTGCGCAGCCGGCTCGGAGCGCTGCCGAGCAGCGCGGCGACCATGGCCTTGGGCACGAGGTTCTTCGCGCCGCGGACACGGATCTCGCCCTCCAGCGGGGTTCCGCCGTGGACAAGCAGTACATCGTCGGTGACGGTCATGAATCTCGCGTTCCGATTGGATGGACGGGGGGACCAAAGGGCAAGGGTAATGGCCGCGTACCCCCCTTCCGTAAGGCCAAGGGCGTGCAAAACAGGTCATGAGTTCGTGACAACACGAACCGTACGTAACCGGACACTCCTGGTCACCGTCCCGCGCGGGTGCCCCACCGGCCGCTTCTGGCTCTGAGCTGGGTGCACTCCGGTATGCGCATTGGCTCCCCGCGCCGGGCGAATATGCGGGATCATGTGGACCATGACCGAGGTGTCCTCGCTCACAGGGCGGCTGCTCGTGGCCACACCGGCCCTGGCGGACCCGAACTTCGACCGCGCGGTGGTGCTCCTCCTCGACCACGACGAGGAGGGCTCGCTCGGCGTGGTCCTGAACCGCCCCACCCCGGTGGACGTCGCCGACATCCTCGAAGGCTGGGGAGAGCTCGCCGGCGCGCCCGGCGTCGTGTTCCAGGGCGGACCCGTCTCGCTGGACTCGGCGCTCGGCGTCGCGGTGATCCCCGGCGACGAGACGGCGTCCCCGGGCTCCCGGGCCGGCAGACGGGACCCGGTCGGCTTCCGGCGCGTGCACGGCGCGATCGGGCTCGTCGACCTGGAGGCCCCGCCGGAGCTCCTCGCCGCGGCCCTCGGCTCGCTGCGGATCTTCGCCGGTTACTCGGGCTGGGGCCCGGGCCAGCTGGAGACGGAACTGGCCGAGGGCGCCTGGTACGTGGTCGAGTCCGAGCCCGGCGACGTGTCGTCGCCGGACCCGGAGCGGCTGTGGCGCGCGGTGCTGCGGCGCCAGCGCAGCGAGCTCGCGATGGTGGCGACCTATCCGGACGACGCGTCGCTGAACTGACCGGTGCGCCGACCGGTCTGCTGGTCGGCGCGTTCTCCGGCGTGGCGCAGGTACCGCTCGGCCAACGGGTGCGCGTCCCTCGCCGGGACCGCCAGGCGCACGGCGACGGGCGGGGCGTTCTTCAGGCGTACGTGGCGCAGGGCCGGGTGGGAGTACCTGCGGGCCACCGGCTCGGGCGCCACGCCCACCCCGTGGCCCGCCGCGACCGCCTCCAGCCACTCGTCGAAGTTGTCGGCGGTGCACGCGAGGCGCGGGCGGCGGGACGAGGGCCACAGGTCGGGGCTGGTCGTGCCGGTGACGGTGTTCACGACCAGCGGCAGCTCCGCGAGCTCCGCCCAGTCCACGACGCGGCGGCCCGCGAGCTCCGCGGCGCCGCGCGCGACGACGGCGACGCGGGGCTCGTGCAGCAGCAGGCGGGTGCGGACCGGCGCGCCGGGCGGTACGTCGCCCCGTACGACCGCGACGTCGCACGCGCCCGACATGAGCCCGGCCAGCGCCTCGTCGCGCCGCACAAGCCGCACCCCCGCGCCCGTCGCCGCCCTGAAGGCGTGCACGAGCTCGGCGCAGGCCTCGGGCAGCAGCGAGGTGAAGCCGAGCCGCAGCACCGGGGGCTCGCTGCCCGCGGCGCCCAGCGCGGTGTCGATCCGGGACAGCAGCGGCGCCAGCTCGTCGCGCAGCCGGCGGCCGGCCTCGGTGAGTTCGACGCGCCGTGTGGTCCGCTCCAGGAGGCGCGTGCCGAGGGCGTCCTCCAGCGCCCGCACGGTCCGCGTCAGCGCGGGCTGGCCGACGCGCAGGACGGCGGCGGCGTGCGTGAAGCTCAGCTCGTCGGCGACGGCGAGGAACCCCCGCAGGTGGCGCAGCTCGACCCCGTCCGTTACTCGGTTCATGCCGCCCGAGCATAAATGGGCGCCGCGGGCATTTCTCTCCGGATGCGGAGGCTCCCTACGTTTCCCTCCCTGAACCGCTGAACCGCTGAACCGCGAAGAAGAGGGAGTGGGAGCCGTGCGCAAGGTGTGGCTGTTGATGTTGGGGGCCTTCACGCTGGGGCTCGACGCCTATGTGATGGCGGGGCTGCTGCCGGTGGTCGCCGACGACCTCGGGACGACCGTCTCGCTCGCCGGGCAGATGGTCACCGTCTTCACCCTCGCGTACGCGGTGAGCGCGCCGCTCGTCGCCGGGCTGCTGTCCGGGGTGCGGCCGCGCCTGCTGATCGTCGCCGCGCTGGCCGTCTTCACGCTCGGCAACGCGCTCACCGCGCTCGCCCCCGGCCTCGCCGTGCTGCTCGCCGCTCGCGCGGTGGCCGGTGCCGGCGCCGGGGTCTACTCGGCGCTGTCCACCGCGGCCGCCGCCTCGCTGGCGGGGCCGGAGCGGCGCGGGCGGGCGCTGGCGCTGGTGATGGGCGGGATGAGTTCGGGCACGGTGCTCGGGGTGCCGCTGGGGGTGCTGCTCGCCGGCCACACGTCGTGGCGGGCCACGATGTGGCTGGTGACGGGCCTCGGCGCGGTCGCCCTGCTGGGCCTCGCGGTGGGGCTGCCGGAGGTGCCCGCCGAACCGCCGGTGCCGGTGCGGGCGCGGCTCGGGGCGCTCGCCGACCGCAAGGTGCTGCCGATCGTGGGCGTCTCCTTCCTGGGCGCGGTGGCGAGCCTCGGCCTCTACACGTATCTCGCGCCGGTGCTTGCCTCGTCGGGCGGCGTGGGGGAGGGGGAGGTGGCGCCGTATCTGTGGGCGTGGGGGATCGGTGGGGTGCTCGGCAGCGTGGTCGCGGGGCCGCTGGTGGATCGGGCGGGGCGAGTGGTCGCCCTGGTGACGGGGATCGTCTCGACCCTGACCGTCGCGATCGCCGTCCTGCCGCTGCTGGGGGCCGCCGCGTATCCGGCGCTCGTCGTGTGGGGTGCGGCGGGCTGGGCCTTCCAGGTCCCGCAGCAGCACCGGCTCCTCGCGTTGCGCGCGGAGCGGGGGACGGTTGCTCTTGCCCTCAACAACTCCGCCCTGTACCTGGGCAGCGCGGTCGGCTCCGGCGTCGCCGGGCTCGCCCTCGCGGCGGGGCTCGCGCCGCGTGCGCTGCCGTGGGCGGCGGCGGGGGTGGCCCTGGCGGGGCTCGTCCTCCATGTGTCCGCTGCCCGGGGCTCCGTCTACCTGCGGGCCGGTGGGGGCTGGTCGCGCAGTTCCCCGCGCCCCTGAAGTGGTCCGGGGTGCGGCCTCGCGTCCGGCCTGGTCAGCCGTGGCTGGCCTGGCGGGTGGGGGCAGCGGTCTTACTTAGGGGCGCGGGGAACTGCGCGACCAGCCACAGCCGGCCCGCACGATACGACGCGACCAGCCACAGCCGGCCCGCACGATACGACGCGACCAGTCACAGCCGGCCCGCAGGGCACAACGGGGCCGGCCCAGCGCGCCCGCACAATACGAACGGTCACCCGGAAGGCACGGCCGCTGCCGGGACGGCGCGCGCGTGAGTACCCTTGGCCCTTATGAGCACTCTTGAGCCCGAGCCCGAGCGCGGGGCAGGTACGGGGACCCTCGTAGAGCCGACGCCGCAGGTGTCGCACGGTGACGGCGACCACGAGCGCTATGCGCACTACGTCCAGAAGGACAAGATCATGGCGAGCGCGCTCGACGGCACCCCCGTCGTCGCGCTCTGCGGCAAGGTGTGGGTCCCCGGCCGCGATCCGAAGAAGTACCCCGTCTGTCCCATGTGCAAGGAGATCTACGAGTCCATGGGCGCCGGCGGCGACAAGGACAAGGGCGGCAAGGACGGTAAGGGCGGCAAGAAGTAGCGCCGAAGCGGCGCCCCTTTCGTTCCGTTGTGAGACCTCTTCGCCCGAGGGGCGTTGCGCCTGCCGCAACGCCCCTTTTGCGTTGTGCAATCGCGTGACAGCCTTGTGCGCCATGACCTTTGGGCAACTCATCCCGGCGCCCGCACGCGCCGAGGCCACGCAGAGCTCTTCCTTCGTCATCGACGCGTCCACCACCGTCTGGGCCGGCCCCGGCACCGGGTCCACCGAGCGGTGGCTGCGCGCCGCGCTCGGCCCCGCGCTCGGCCTGCCGCTCCGCGACGGCGCCGAGGGCGCGGCCAACTCCCTCTCCCTGTACGTCGACGACTCCCTGGAGCCGGAGGCGTACAGGCTCACCGTCGACAGCGACCGCGTCGAGATCCGCGGCGGCGCGGGAGCCGGCGTCTTCTGGGGCGCCCAGACGCTGCGCCAGCTCCTCGGCCCGGACGCCTTCCGCCGCGCGAGCGTGCGGCCGCCCGGCACCGAGTACCCCGTCCCGGCGGGCGTCGTAGAGGACGCCCCCCGCTTCGGCTGGCGCGGCATGATGCTCGACGTGTCACGGCACTTCATGCCGAAGGACGGCGTCCTGCGCTACCTCGACCTGCTCGCCGCCCACAAGCTCAACGTCTTCCACTTCCACCTCACCGACGACCAGGGCTGGCGGGTGGAGATCAAGCGCCACCCGAAGCTGACGGAGGCCGGTTCGTGGCGGGCCCGCTCCAAGTGGGGCCACCGCGCCTCGCCGCTCTGGGAGGAGCGCCCGCACGGCGGCCACTACACGCAGGACGACATCCGCGAGATCGTCGCGTACGCGGACTCCCTGCACATCGCCGTCGTCCCGGAGATCGACATCCCGGGCCACTCGCAGGCCGCCATCAGCGCGTACCCGCACCTGGGCAACACGGACGTCGTCGACACCGAGGCGCTCGCCGTCTGGGACACCTGGGGCGTCAGCAAGAACGTCCTCGCCCCGACCGAGGACGTACTCCGTTTTTACGAAGGGGTTTTCGAGGAGATCCTCGACCTCTTCCCGTCGACCTTCATCCACGTGGGCGGCGACGAGTGCCCCAGGGACCAGTGGAAGGCCTCGGCCACCGCGCAGGCCCGTATCAAGGAGCTGGGGGTGGACGGCGAGGACGGGCTCCAGAGCTGGTTCATCCGGCACTTCGACGCCTGGCTCACGGCCCGCGGGCGGCGCCTCATCGGCTGGGACGAGATCCTGGAGGGCGGCCTCGCCGAGGGCGCCACCGTCTCCTCCTGGCGCGGCTACCGGGGCGGCATCGCCGCGGCCAAATCCGGCCACGACGTCATCATGTGCCCCGAGCAGCACGTGTACTTGGACCACCGGCAGGACGGCGGCCCCGACGAGCCGATGCCCATCGGCTTCATCCGCACCCTCGAGGACGTCTACCGCTTCGAGCCCGTCCCCGCCGAACTCACCGAGGAGGAGGCAGCCCGCGTCCTCGGCACCCAGGCCAACGTCTGGACCGAGGTGATGGAGAACCAGGCGCGCGTCGACTACCAGGTGTTCCCGCGCCTCGCGGCCTTCAGCGAGGTGGCGTGGCGCGAGCTGCCCGCACCCGCCGACCGGGACTTCGCCGACTTCGAGCGGCGAATGACCGAGCACTACGCCCGACTTGACGCCCTCGGCGTCGACTACCGCCCGCCGGGCGGCCCGTTGCCGCACCAGCAGCGACCCGCCCCCGAAGGGCTGAAGAACAGCGATCTCGGACGTCCGATCGATGGGCCGCCCCCGAACGTGTGAGACCGCTTCAGGGCGCCCGCTCCCGGCGGTCCGTGCGCGCGGCACGGCCCGCCGGGAACGCTGGGAACACGACGGCCGGAAGCCGTGCGAAAACGGCATATCCCCCTGGTCTGGGGACGAATGCCTCCTAGCGGACCCCCGCGTCGGGGCCCGGGGAAGATGTGCCAGAGTTGCCACGTCCGGGTTGTGAGCACGTACCGTACGGCGGAACAGGCGTAACGGTGACACGTCGCGAAACGGCGAGCACTTCACATGCGCGATGGATGTACGTGGAGCAGGCGGCCGGACATCGGGAAGGGGCAGCCGGTTTTGAGCACGCACGCACCGCAGGCGGCACGGACACCGCAATCGGTGAAGCTGCCCGCCACGCTGGACGAGGCCGTGGCGGCGCTCGCCGCCATGCCCGCCGCCGTGCCCGTCGCCGGCGGCACGGACCTCATGGCCTCGGTCAACTCGGGACAATTGCGGCCCGCCGCCCTCGTCGGCCTCGGCCGCATCAGCGAGATCCGCGGCTGGCAGTACCAGGACGGCCACGCCCTGCTCGGCGCCGGTCTCACGCACGCGCGCATGGGCCGCCCCGACTTCGCCGCGCTGATCCCCGCCCTGGCCGCCGCCGCGCGCGCCGCGGGACCGCCCCAGATCCGCAACGCGGGCACCCTCGGCGGCAACATCGCCTCGGCCGCGCCGACCGGCGACGCGCTGCCCGTCCTCGCCGCCCTCGAAGCCGTCCTGATCATCGCGGGACCCGGCGGTGTCCGCCGCGAGATCCCCGTCTCGCACCTCCTCGCCGGCATGGAGATGCTCCGCCCCGGCGAGCTCATCGGCTTCGTGCGCGTGCCGCTCCTGCACGCCCCCCAGGTCTTCCTCAAGGCGACCGGACGCACCGGCCCCGGCCGGGCCACGGCGTCCGTCGCGCTGGTCCTCGACCCGGCGCGGCGCGGCGTGCGGTGCGCGGTCGGCGCCATCGCGCCGATGCCGCTGCGGCCGCTGGAGGCCGAGGAGTGGGTGGCCGCGCTGATCGACTGGGACGGCGAGCGCGGCAGCCTCGTACCCGAGGCGGTCACCGCCTTCGGGGAGTACGTCGCCTCCGCCTGCATTCCGGACCACCCCCCGGCGGCCGACGGCACCGAACAGCCGCTGGCGCCCGCCGTACTGCACCTGCGGCGCACCGTCGCCGCGCTGGCCCGACGAGCACTGGGGAGGGCGCTGTCGTGAGCGACGACCAGAACACCCACAACGGCGGCGGCTGGCAGCCGCACCCGCAGGGCGAGTACGACTCCGACGCCACGGCGTTCGTGCAACTCCCCGAGGGCATGCTGGACGCCCCGCTCGCCGCCCCGGGCCACGGTTACGTACCGCCGCAGATAACGGTCACCCCCACCACCGCCGACGCCACCGACCCCGCCGCCACGGGCGCCTGGGTCATGCCGCCCGAGGTGACGGGCGCGGCCGGCGGCGGGGGCGCGGTGCGGTGGCCCGAGGCCGGGACGGTCCAGGAGCACCCGGGGGCACACCCGGAGGTGCACCCTGAGGCGCACCCGTACGACCCGCGCGCGACCGGCCAGTGGAGCTTCGGCGAGGCGCCGGAGGCCGCGGGGCAGCAGCAGACCTACGGGCAGCAGCAGGCCTACGGCCAGGGGTACGAGCAGGGGCACGACCAGGGGCACGATCGGGGGTACGGCCACCAGTACGGGCAGGCGGCCGCCGCGCCCCCCGCTTCCTCCGATGTCACCGGGCAGTGGTCCATCCCCGTCGCCGACGGTGATCTGCCGGACGAGTCCGGCGAGTACACGGCCTCGTCCCTGACGGCACAGTGGGGCGGCACGCCGCCCGCGACCCTGCCCGGCGGCGCGCCCGCGCCGTGGGCGACGGGGGCGGGGGCCGGCGCGCCCTGGGGCACGCAGCCGCAGGAGGCCGTGCATGCCCCTGCCGAGCACGTTCCTGCAGAGCACCGTGAAGAGACGCCGCAGGAGCCCCAGGAGAGCCGTTTCGAGCAGACGACTCTGCTGCGGGCGATCAGCGTGCCGCCCGCCGGGCAGTCCGGCGCGGAGGCGGCCGAAGCGGCCGAAGCGGCCGAGGCAGCGGCGGAAGCCGTCGAAGCCGCCAGGGAAGCGGTCGAGGCGGCGGAGATCGCGGACATCCTGGAGTCGTCGGAGCCGACGGACGAGTTCGAGGCGGCCGCCGAGCACGTCGGCGTGCACGAGGGGACCCCCGAGGCAGCTCGGGGTTTCATCCCTGAAGCCGCGCCCGAGTTCACCCCCGAGGCGGCCCTGGAGTTCACCTCCGAAGTCGCCCCGGAGACCCACCTCGAAGCGGTGCCGGAGACCGCCCCCGAGACTGTCACCGAGGCCGCCCCCGAAGCCGCGCTCCAGGAGCACGCCGAAGCCGCCGCCGCGGAGCCCGCGGCCGATGACGTAACCGGTGAGGCGATCACGACCGGCGAGACCGACGCGACCGCTGAGGCGGACGAGCCCGGTGGCAGTGACACGGACGAAGCGGCACAGGCGGCCCCGGACACCCCGGACACCCCGGACACCCCGGACACCTCGGACTCCCCGGACACCCCCGACGCCCCGGTCGATCCCGACGCACCGGAGTCGGAGGCAGCCGACGCGCCCGACGCGCCCGACGCCCCCGTCATCGCCCCCAACCCCCTCCACGACGACCACCCCCTCGTCTCCTACGTCCTCAGCGTGAACGGCACCGACCGGCCCGTCACCGACGCCTGGATCGGCGAGTCGCTGCTCTACGTCCTGCGGGAGCGGCTCGGCCTCGCCGGGGCCAAGGACGGCTGCTCGCAGGGCGAGTGCGGTGCCTGCAACGTGCAGGTGGACGGGCGTCTCGTCGCGTCCTGCCTGGTGCCGGCCGCGACCACCGCGGGCAGCGAGGTCCGTACCGTCGAGGGCCTGGCCGCCGGCGGGCAGCCCTCCGACGTGCAGCGGGCGCTCGCCGCGTGCGGAGCCGTGCAGTGCGGCTTCTGCGTGCCGGGCATGGCCATGACCGTGCACGACCTCCTCGAGGGCAACCCCGCCCCCAGCGACCTGGAGGCCCGCCGCGCGCTCTGCGGCAACCTCTGCCGGTGCTCGGGCTACCGCGGGGTGCTCGACGCCGTACGCGAGGTGGTGGCCGAACGCGAGGCGACGTCCGCGGCCGCGGCGGAGTCCTCGACGCAGGACGAGCACCAGCACCAGAACGAGCACCAGCACCAGCACCAGCACGAGCAGTTGGACACGGCCCGCATCCCGCACCAGGCGGGCCCGGGTGCCGGCGGCGTCCACCCGACCGCGTACGACGAACCGCACCAGGGCGGCCCCCACGGCCAGGACGGAGGCCACGCGTGAGCACCGAAGTCGGCATCGCGACCACGCCTGCCGCCGACGCGTCGGGGGCCGGGCAGCCGACGCACGGCATCGGCGCGTCGCTGCCGTCCGCGGAGTCCCGGGTGAAGACGGAGGGGACCTTCCCCTACGCCGCCGACCTGTGGGCCGAGGGCCTGCTGTGGGCGGCGGTCCTGCGCTCCCCGCACGCGCACGCCCGTATCGTCTCCATCGACACCAGCCACGCCCTCGAGATGCCGGGCGTCCGCGCGGTCGTCACGCACGAGGACGTGCCGGGCGAGCCGTTGCACGGCCGCCGGACCGCGGACCGCCCGGTCTTCGCCTCCGATGTCGTACGCCACCACGGCGAGCCCATCGCCGCCGTGGCCGCCGACCACCCCGACACCGCGCGAATGGCCGCCGCCGCCGTCATCGTCGAGTACGAGGTGCTCGAACCGGTCACCGACCCGGAGAAGGCCTTCGAGGCCGAGCCGCTGCACCCCGACGGCAACCTGATCCGGCACATCCCGCTGCGGCACGGCGACCCGGAGGCGGCGGGCGAGCTCGTCGTCGAGGGGTTGTACCGCATCGGCCGCCAGGACCCGGCGCCGATCGGCGCGGAGGCGGGTCTCGCGGTGCCGCGCCCCGACGGGGGAGTGGAGCTGTACGTCGCGTCCACCGACCCGCACGCCGACCGCGACCGCGCCGCCGCCTGCTACGGCCTCACCCCGGAGCACGTGAAGGTGGTCGTCACCGGTGTGCCGGGCGCGACCGCCGACCGCGAGGACGCCGGTTTCCAACTCCCCCTCGGGCTGCTCGCGTTGCGGACCGGCTGTCCGGTCAAGCTCACCGTGACGCGCGAGGAGTCCTTCCTCAGCCACGCCCACCGCCACCCCACGCTCCTGCGCTACCGCCACCACGCGGACGCCGAGGGCCGCCTGGTCAAGGTGGAGGCGCAGATCCTGCTCGACGCGGGCGCGTACGCGGACACGTCGTCGGAGGCGCTGGCCGCCGCGGTCTCCTTCGCCTGCGGCCCCTACGTCGTACCGAACGCTTTCATCGAGGGCTGGGCGGTCCGCACGAACAACCCGCCCTCCGGCCACGTCCGCGGCGAGGGCGCGCTCCAGGTGTGCGCCGCGTACGAGGCGCAGATGGACAAGATCGCCAAGAAGCTGGGCATCGACCCGGCCGAGCTGCGGCTGCGCAACGCCATGGCGACCGGCGACATCCTGCCCACCGGCCAGACCGTGACGTGCCCCGCCCCGGTGGCCGAACTCCTCGCCGCCGTAAGGGACTTCCCACTCCCCGAGCTGCCCAAGGACACCCCCGAGGACGAGTGGCTGCTGCCCGGCGGCCCCGAGGGCGCGGGCGAACCGTCCGCCATCCGCCGGGGCGTCGGCTACGGCCTCGGCATGGTCCAGCTCCTCGGCGCCGAGGGCACGGACGAGGTCTCCACGGCCACCGTGAAGGTCCACGACGGCATGGCGACGGTGATCTGCGCGGCCGTCGAGACCGGCCAGGGCTTCACCATGCTGGCCCGCCAGATCGTCCAGGAGACGCTCGGCATCGAGGACGTGCGGGTCGCCCCCGTCGACACGGACCAGCCGCCGGCGGGCCCGAGCTGCCGCGGCCGCCACACGTGGGTGTCGGGCGGCGCGGTGGAACGCGCGGCGAAGATGGTCCGCACCCAGCTCCTCCAGCCGCTCGCCCACAAGTTCGGCATGTCCACCGAGCTGCTCCAGATCACCGACGGCAAGATCACCTCGTACGACGGCGTGCTCTCCACGACCGTCACCGAGGCCCTGGAGGGCAAGGAGCTCTGGGCCACCGCCCAGTGCCGCCCGCACCCGACCGAGCCGCTGGACGAGGCCGGGCAGGGCGACGCCTTCGTGGGCATGGCATTCTGCGCGATCCGCGCGGTGGTGGACGTCGACATCGAGATCGGTTCGGTCCGCGTCGTCGAGCTGGCCGTCGCCCAGGACGTGGGCCGCATCCTCAACCCCGCCCAGCTGAAGGCCCGTATCGAGGCGGGCGTCACCCAGGGCGTGGGCGCGGCGCTCACGGAGAACCTCCGCACCCCGCGCGGCATCGTCCGCCACCCCGACCTCACGGGTTACGCCCTGCCGACCGCCCTCGACGCACCCGACATCCGCATCGTGAAGCTGGTCGAGGAGCGGGACGTCGTGGCCCCCTTCGGCGCGAAGGCGGCCAGCGCGGTCCCGGTCGTGACGTCCCCCGCGGCCATCGCCTCCGCGGTCCGCGCGGCGACGGGCCGCCCGGTCAACCGCCTCCCGATCCGCCCGCAGGCCGCGGTGGCGACATGACGCTGCCCGAGGGCGCCGTCGTCGTCCTCACCGGCATCATGGCGTCCGGCAAGTCGACGGTCGCGCAGGCGCTGGCCGAGCGCCTGCCGAAGGCCGCGCACGTCCGGGGTGACGTCTTCCGCCGCATGATCGTCTCGGGCGGGGTGCCGTACGAGGGCGAGGCCGGGAGCGAAAGTGAGGCCCAACTCCACCTGCGCTACCGCCTGTCGGCATCGACGGCCGACACATACGCCGCCGCGGGCTTCACCGCCGTCGTCCAGGACGTCATCCTGGGCGAGGAGCTGAAGGCGTACGTGGAACTCCTGCGCACCCGCCCCGTGTACGTCGTCGTCCTCGCCCCGCGCCCCGACGCGGTCGCCGCCCGCGAGGCCGCCCGCGGCAAGACGGGCTACGGCGCGTGGACGGTCGAGGGCCTCGACGCGATCCTGCGCGAGCGGACGCCGCGCGTCGGACTCTGGCTGGACAGCACGGAGTCGACGGTCGAGGAGACCGTCGACGGGATTCTGGCGGGGCTGGACGAAGCCCGGGTGAAGTGAATCCATCCCGGGCTTCGTGGTGTGCGTTCGTGCGCTACTTGCCGAGGTAGGCGTCGTAGAGGGACACCGACGACTTGTTGCCGTCCTTGTCCGTGATCCTGGCGCGGAGCGAGATGCCCTTGTCCTTCGCCGGGTTCCGCACGGAGACCTCGCCGTCCCGGACGGTGACCTTCTTCCAGGTCCCGCCGCCGTCGTACGAGACGTACACCGCAAGGGACTTGAGGTTGCCGGCGCCCGCCGCCGCGCCCTGCACGGTGACCGGAACGGACTGGGTGGCGCCCGCCGGTGCGCGGCTCGCCAGGTCGAGCTCCGGCGCGAACCGTGCCGTGGAGGCGGGGAGTTCGGTGCGGCCCGCCGTGTTCTTCGAGCGGAACGTCCAGGACGCCTCGACGCGTGACGAGGCCGTGGCCACCTTCGGGTCACGCCGCACCGACGCCGTCAGCCGGTATTCGGCGTCGCCCGCCGGAACCTCGAACGTCTCACCGCCGGACACCGGGTCGTCGTTCTCGGCGATCTTCGTGCCGTCGCGGTAGAGCGCCGACTTCGCGGCGGAGTACGCGCTCCAGCCCGGGTGGCCCTCGCCGTCGGCGACGACGGGGATGCGGCCGCCCAGCCGGTTGCCCTTGCGGAAGATGCCGATGTCGGCGGCGTTCAGGGCGGGTCCGAAGACGCCGACATTGAAGGTCTTCGTGTACGTGCGGCCCGCCTTGAAGGTCCGCGGGTCCATCTCGTAGTAGCCCTCCAGGACCGGCTCGCCCTCCTCGTCCCTGTCGCCGTACTGATCGAAGTCGATGCCCCACTTCGTGGCGCCGAGCGCCGTCACGTGAGCCGTCATGGTGCGCGGCAGTTTCCGGGGAGTGAAGATGTGCGAGATGCCGCCCGCCTCGGGACGGTAACCGGCGACGGAGAGGGAGCCCGACCGCCCCGGGGCCGAGGCGCCCGTGCGGAGCTTGACGGTGGCGAAGTCCGCGCGCTTCAGGTGCTTGGTGCAGCCCGTGGACAGCTTCTTGACCGTGCCGCCGACGAGCATGTCGTAGCGGGCGCCCGCACCCTTCGTCCAGGTGCCGAGCCACTGCTCACCGAAGCCTTCGGGCACCTGCGGGCCGAGGTGGGCGGTGCGCAGGCCCTTGAACGAGGTGTTGGTGGGAGTGGATTCGTAACCCTTGTACATGTACCGAGGTCCGCCCGTCACCAGCTTGGCGTCACGGTCCGGGACCGTGATATCGACGGGCTTCGCCTTGCGCGCGTCGAGGGTCACGGTCATGTTCCTGTCGACGGTCAGCCGGGGCTGGACGAGCCAGTCGGTGCCCTTGTCGGCGTCGCCCGGGTCGACGTGGACCGACCAGTCCAGCAGGTAAGTTCCCTTGGCCACCCGGACCTTGGTGGTAGTGCCCTGCGGGAAGAGGTTGAGGCCCTTGTCCTTGCCGGTGAGGGCCGACATCGTCGAGTCGTGGTGCGGGGTGGGCCTGCCGTCGCGGCCGATCGTCTTCAGCGTGACGTCGTACCGCTCGATCTCACGGTCGACCGCGGCGGCGGTGCGGACGGACTGGCCGCCGCCCTTGGCCTCGATGTACGCGGAGTACGCGCCGTCGACCGTGCCGCCCAGCTTGGTGTCGGCGGTCATGTCGACGGAGGCGGTGCCGCCCGCGGGGACGGTGACCTTCTTCGCGCCGAGGGTGAAGAACCCGGCCGGGGCGGGGCGGCCCTTGGGGTCGGTGGCGGTCACCGTGAGGTCCAGGGTGACGTCGTCCTTGCCGAGGTTCTTGTACGTCACCTTCTTGGTGACCGGCTTGTCGTCGGTGTGCGGCCACTGCTG